>NZ_JBVJKQ010000001.1:446304-636196 GCF_055585205.1 Streptosporangium sp. NPDC053982 | reverse complement strand
CGCCCCGCCTGCGCCCGCAACGCCCCCGCACTCTTCGCCGACACCACCCACACCAACGACCCGTCCCCCGACACCAACGACCCGCCCACCAGCGCCGGCCCACCCGCAGGCACAGACTCCGACGCGGACACCGGCCCGCCCGCAGAGACAGGCACAGACGCCGACACAGGCCCGCCGTTCACCGGCACAGACACCGCCGCCGACACCGGCTCCCCAGCCGGAGGACCCTCCACGATCACATGCGCATTCGTCCCGGAAATCCCGAAACTCGACACCCCCGCACGCACCGCACCCCCACCCGCCAACTCCACCGACCCCGTCAGCAACCGCACCTCACCCACCGACCAATCCACATGCGGCGTCGGCTCCGTCACATGCAACGTCGGCGGCAACACCCGCCGCCGCAACGCCTCCACCACCTTGATCACACCCGCCACCCCCGCGGCGGCCTGCGTATGACCGATGTTCGACTTGATCGAACCGAGCCACACGGGACGGCCGGCCGGACGACGGGTTCCGTAGGTGGCCAGCAGGGCTTCTGCCTCGATCGGGTCGCCCAGCCTGGTTCCGGTGCCGTGGGCCTCCACCGCGTCGACGTCGCCGACACCGAGCCCGGCGTCGGCGAGCGCCTGGCGGATGACGTCCTGCTGGGCCTGGCCGCTGGGGGCGGTGAGGCCGTTGCTGGCGCCGTCCTGGTTGACGGCGCCGCCGCGGATCACGGCGAGGACGGGGTGGCCGTTGCGGCGGGCGTCGGAGAGGCGTTCGAGCACCACCACGCCCGCGCCCTCGGCCCAGCCGGTCCCGTCCGCCGAGGCGGAGAACGACTTGCAGCGGCCGTCGGGTGACAGCCCGCCCTGCCGGCTGAACTCGACGAACATGCCGGGGCTGGACATCACCGTGACGCCGCCGGCCAGCGCCAGCGAGCACTCCCCGCGCCGCAGCGCCTGCACGGCGAACACGATCGAGACCAGCGACGACGAGCAGGCCGTGTCGGTGGTGACGGCCGGTCCCCGCAGTCCCAGGGTGTAGGCGACGCGACCGGACACGACGCTGAGCGCGGTGCCGGTGAGCAGGTGGCCGTCCGCGGTGCCCGTGGGCTGGTGCAGCCGGGGGCCGTAGTCGGGGGCCATGGCGCCGACGAACACGCCGGTGGGCGAGCCGCGCAACCCGGCCGGGTCGATCCCGGCCCCCTCCACGGCCTCCCAGCAGATCTCCAGCAGCAGCCGCTGCTGCGGGTCCATCGCCGTGGCCTCGCGCGGACTGATGCCGAAGAACGCGGCGTCGAACAGGTCGGCGTCGTAGACGAAACCGCCGTGCCCGGTGTCGCTGGTCCCCGAGCGGTCCGGCCCGGTGGCGGACAACGCGTCGAGATCCCAGCCGCGGTTCCGGGGGAACTCGCCGATCGCGTCGGCGCCGCCGGCGACCAGCCGCCACAGGTCCTCGGGGGAGGCCACCCCGCCGGGGTAGCGGCAGCCCATGCCGACCACCGCGATCGGGTCGTCGCCGCCGCCGCGGATCTCGGCCGTCGGCTCGGCCGCGCCGCCGGTCAGCAGTTCGTGGAGGTGCGCGGCGAGACGCTCGGGCGTCGGGTGGTCGTACAGGAGGCCGGTCGGGAGCCGCAGCCCGGTCGCGGCGCGCAGCCGGTCGCGCAGCTCGACGGCCGCCGCCGACTCCAGCCCCAGGTCCTTGAACGTACGGCCGGGCTCCATGTCGGACGCGCCGGCGTAGCCCAGCAGGCGCGCGGTCGCGGACAGCACCAGGTCGCGCAGCTCGCCCCTGGAGCGGACGGGCCCGGCCTGCTCGGGTACGGCCTCCCCGGCGGACGGGGTCAGGGCCGCCGGGCGGCGCGCGGCGGGGGCGGGGGCGGAGGTGCGGGGGCGGCGCTGGAAGGGGTAGGACGGCAGGTCCACGAGGCGGGCCTCACCGCACGGTCCGGACCAGTCCACGGGGGCGCCCCACGTGTACGCCTGCGCGAGCGACCGCAGCAGGCGGTCGCGTCCGCCGTCGCCGCGGCGCAGCGTGCCGACCGCGACCGCGTCCCGCCCCGCCGCCTCCGCGGTCTCCTCCACAGCGGTCACCAGCACGGGGTGCGGGCTGCACTCGACGAACAACGTGTGGTCCCGCCCGTCCAGCGCCGTCCGCACCGCCTCGGCGAAGCGGACGGGGCTGCGCAGGCTGCGGTACCAGTAGCCGGCGTCCAGATCGGCGGTGTCCATCGGCTCGCCGGTGAGCGTGGAGACGAACACGGTGGCGCCGCTCCGCGGGCGGATGGGGGCGAGGTCCCGCAGGACCTCCTCCCGTACCCGCTCGACCTCCGGGGAGTGGGACGCGTACGTGACCGGGATGACCTTGGTGGAGACGTCGGCGAGACGGCCGGCGAGGGCGGTCAGCGCCTCGCGGGGACCGGAGACGACGACCGAGCGCGGGCCGTTGACGGCGGCCACGGTGACGGGCGCGGACAGGTCCGCGATCGCCCGTTCCACCGCGTCGAGGCCGGCCGCGACGGACATCATGCCGCCGGAGCCCTCGATGCCCGCGATGGCCCGGCTGCGCAGCGCGACGACCCGGGCGGCGTCGTCCAGGGTCAGCGCGCCGGCGACGACCGCGGCGGCGATCTCCCCCTGGGAGTGGCCGATCACCACGTCGGGCTCGACGCCGTGGGACCTCCACACCTCGGCCAGGCCGACCATGACCGCCCAGAGCGCGGGCTGCACCACGTCCACCCGGTCCAGGCCGGGCGCGCCGGGGCGCTCGCGGAGGACGTCCAGGAGGTCGAGGCCGGTGAACGGGGCCAGCGCGTCCGCGCACTCGGCGAGCCGTCCGGCGAACACGGGCGAGACCGTCATCAGCTCGCGCGCCATGGCGGGCCACTGCGAGCCCTGTCCGGGGAAGACGAAGGCACGCGCGCCGGCGGTCTCCGTGCCGGTCACGAGGGCGTCGTGCGGCTCCCCTGCGGCCAGGGCCCGGAGCGCGGACAGGCGGGTGCCGCGGTCGGGGGCGAGGACCACGGCGCGGCGTTCGAAGGAGGTACGGGTCCGGGCGAGGCTCAGCGCCACGTCCGCCGGGCCGGTGCCGGGATCCGCGGCCGGCGTCGTGAGGCGCGCGGCCCACTCCCGCAGCGCTCCCTCCGACCGTGCCGACAGCGTCCAGGGCGCGTCCTCCGTACCCGCGTCCCCCGTACCCGCGTCCTCCGCGCCGGCGTCCTCCGTACCGGAGGAGGGCGCGGAACCCGGGACGGAGGCCCGCGCGGGAGGCGAGGCGAGGATCAGGTGGCAGTTGGTGCCGCCCATCCCGAAGGAGCTGACGGCGGCGACCACGGGACCGGGCAGGGGCCGGGTCTCGGTGACGACGTGGAGGCGCAGGTCGCCCAGGGGGATCTCCGGGGGCGCGGACTCGAAGTTGAGGCTGGGGGGCAGTTCGCCGTTCCCGAGCGACAGGACGACCTTGAGCAGCCCGGCGATGCCGGCCGCGCCCTCCAGGTGACCGATGTTGGTCTTGACCGAGCCCACGAGCAGAGGGTCGCCGGCCGGCCGGGCGGTCCCGTACGCGGCTCCGAGCGCCGCGGCCTCCACGGGGTCGCCGACCTTGGTGCCGGTGCCGTGGAGCTCCACGTACCGGACCTGGGCGGGCCGTACCCCGGCGCGGTCGCAGGCCAGCGCGATGACGTCCCGCTGGGCGCGGCCGCTGGGCACGGTGAGGCCCTCGCCGCCGCCGTCGTTGTTGACCGCCCCGCCCAGGATCACCGCGTGCACGGTGTCGCCGGCGGCGAGCGCGTCGGGGAGGCGCTTGAGCACGACCAGCGCGCCGCCCTCGCCGCGCACGTACCCGTTGGCGCGGTGGTCGAAGACGTGGCAGCGGCCGTCGGGCGACAGCGCGCCGAACGCGCCGATGGCGTCGGTGGTCTCCGGCAGCAGGTTCAGGTTCGCGCCGCCGGCCAGCGCCACGTCGCTCTCGCCGCGGCGCAGGCTCTCGGCGGCCATCCAGACGGCCACCAGCGACGACGACTGGCCGGTGTCGAGGGTGAGGGAGGGGCCGCGCAGGCCGAGCACGTACGACACCCGGTTGGCGATCATGGCGCGGTTGGCGCCGGTGTAGGCGTGGCGGCCGGCGCCGCCGATCCGGTCCTGCAGGGCCGCCCAGTCGTTGGAGATGGCGCCCAGGAACACCCCGGTGGCGCTGCCGCGCAGCGAGGCCGGAACGGCGCGGGCGTTCTCCAGCGCCTCCCAGGCCAGTTCGAGCACCAGGCGCTGGTGCGGGTCCATCGCCGCCGCCTCGTTGGGCGAGATGCCGAAGAAGCCGGGGTCGAACCCGTACACGTCCTCCAGGAACCCGCCCCGCCGGTACGCGGTCCCCTCCGCCGCCCGCCCCTCGGGCGCCTCGGTGACGGCGTCCACGCCCTCGCGCAGCAGCCGCCAGAACCTCTCGGGACCGGCGGCTCCCGGGAGCCTGCACGCCATGCCGACGACGGCGACGGCGACCGGCCCCTCGTTCTCGGCCCGCTGTGTCGACTCACCAGCCATCAATGCGCCACCTCAAGCTTCACGCCTCGGGGAGCGTCAGGTATCGACGCCTTGCCTGGGAACGGCTCCGAATAATTACTCGACAGCCGATCTGGAACGCGGCCATGACTTAATCCATTGCGACTTTAAGGTTGCGTTCCGTCCCGGCACACTCCCGGATCGCCGACATGTAGTTGCCACCGCTTCTGGCCACCGGAGGCCACCGGCTCCGCCCTTGACCCCGATCGTTCTCGTCCGCGGAGAATGGCAGGCGGAGAAAGCTGCGGAGGAGATCACATGTCCGTCGAGGCGCCTCTCAGTAACGGCCAGCTCTTCAGCTGGCGGGAAATAGAGCGGTATCCGGACGACTGGCTGGCGGAGGCCAACCTGCCGACCACCTGGGATCTGCGCGGGCTCTCCGGCGAGCGGGTGGACGAGGCGCTGCGGCGGCTGGTGGACCGGCACGAGGTGCTGCGCACCACCTACCGGGATCGGGGCGGCCGGCCGGTGCAGCACGTCCACGAGGACGTCGAGCTTCCGATCGAGCGGATCGACCGGATCGTCACCGACCCCGCCGAGCACGAGCGGACGAAGGCCGAGCTGGTGACGGTGCCGTTCGCGATGAGCGACGCGCTGAACTGGCGCGGCCGGCTGGTCGGCTCGCGGGGCGAGCCGATGTACCTGTGCCTGTCGTTCTCCCACCTGATCGTGGACCTGTGGTCGATCCACCACCTTCAGGACCAGTTCAGGGCGCTGACGGCCGACCCGCGGGCGACCGCGCCGGTGGGGTCCCCGCCGCGCGAGCTGGCGCGGCGGCAACGGGAGGAGTCGTGGCGGCCCCGGCAGGAGGGCTCCGAGCGTTACTGGCGGAGCGTGCTCGACGACGGCCTGATGGACGTCCTGCCCACGCTGCCCGCGAAGGTGAAACGCGACCGGCTGGAGCTGACGCTGCGGTCACGCGGCCTGGGCGGGCTGGCGGCGGAGGCCGGCAGGCGGCACGGGGTGACCGCCCCGGCCGTGGTGATGGCGTTCGTGGCCGCGGGCCTGGCCCGCCACCTGGACGTGGACCGGGTGACGATGAGCCTGATGTCCTCCAACCGGTTCGCACCGGAGGACCAGCACAACGTGGGCACGATGAACCAGCTCATCCCGTTCGTCACGGCCGTGGACCCGCGGTCCACGATCGCCGAGCACGTCAGGCGGCTCCACTGGGCGAGCGCGAAGGCGTACCGGCACTCCGCCTACGACTTCGACAGGATCGCCGAGACGGCGGCCGGGCACGGCGAGCGGCCGGAGCACGACTGCTGGGTCAACCACCTGTTCCGCGCCTGGTTCAACTACATCCAGGTGGACCGGCGCCCCAGCGACCCCCACGACCCCACCCCGGCCTCGCTGGCCTGGACACCGCTCGCCCAGCAGTACGGCCAGGCGTTCCGGGTGCGGGTGGAGGTGCGCGGCGGGTGCACCAGCGTGCTGATGCTGGCCGACCCCGACGTGCTGCCGGCCGGGGCGATGACCGACATCATGCGGACGATCGCCGACGGCGTACGGCTGGCGGCGACCGATCCGGGGCGCGCGCTGAAGGACCTGTGGAGCGCACGCGGCGACCTGCCGCCGTCGCTGTTCCCGCCCGAGCCGCCAGAGCCGCCCCGCTGAGTCCTGGAGAGGCCATGGAACGCACCCTTCACCGGTGGTTCGCCGACGCCGCCGCCCGCCACGGTGAGCGGGTCGCGCTGGAGGTGGGCGGCGGCCGTCACACCTACGCCGAGCTGGAGGCGCTGTCCCGGCGGCTGGCCGCCGAGATCGTCGCGGCCTGCGGCGAGCCGCCCGCCAGGGTCGGCCTGTACGCGGCCCGCAGCCTCCTGGCCTACGCCGGCTACCTGGCGATCCAGCGGCTCGGCGCCACCGCGGTGCCGCTGAACCCGTCCGCGCCCGCCGCGCGCAACCGCGCCGTGACGGCGGCCGCGGGGCCCGGCCTCGTGCTCGCCGACGCCGGCCTCCGGCCGCCCGTGCTGCCCGCCGCCACGCTGGCGGTGAGCCTGGACCGGCTGGACGCCCCGCCGCGCGCCGTGCCCGACGCCTTTCCGGCCGGCCCGGACGACCTGGCGTACGTGCTGTTCACGTCGGGGTCGACGGGTGTGCCGAAGGGCGTGCCGCTGCGCCACCGCAGCGTGGACGCGTACCTGTCGCACGTGGTCCCCCGCTACGAGCTGGGTCCGGGCTGCCGGCTGTCGCAGACGTTCGACCTGACGTTCGACCTGTCGGTGTTCGACATGTTCGCCGCCTGGGGCAGCGGGGCGACGCTGGTCGTGCCGGCACCGTACGACCTGCTCAAACCCGTCGCCTTCGTGGCCCGCGAGGAGCTGACGCACTGGTTCAGCGTGCCGTCGGTGGTGTCGCTGGCCATGCGGCTGCGGCGGCTGACGCCGGGCGCGATGCCGTCGTTGCGGTGGAGCCTGTTCTGCGGCGAGCCGCTGACGCTGCCCCAGGCCGCGGCGTGGCGGACGGCCGCCCCGGGGAGCGTCCTGGAGAACCTGTACGGTCCGACGGAGCTGACCATCAGCTGCACCGAATACCGCCTTCCGGCCGACCCGGGGCGCTGGCCGGAGACCTCCAACGGGACGGTGCCGATCGGGACGCCGTACCCGGGGGTCGAGTACCTGGTGGTGGACGGCGGGGGACGGCCGGCCGCCGAGGGCGAGCTGCTGCTGCGCGGCGTGCAGCGCTTCCCCGGGTACGCCGACCCCGGTGTGAACCGGGGACGGTTCGCCCGCTTCGACGGCGTGGCGGCGCGCGACGCGGCGACGGCGGGCGGGACCGTCGCGCCGGACCTGTGGTACCGGACCGGTGACCGGGTGGCCTGGTGCGACGGCACGCTGGTTCACCTGGGACGGCTGGACCAGCAGGTCAAGATCTCCGGGCACCGGGTGGAGCCGGGCGAGGTCGAGGCCGCGCTGCGGGACCGGCCGGGCGTGGTGGAGGCGGTCGTGCTGGCGGTGCGGGGACGGGACGGCGAGCTGGGCCTGGAGGCGGCCTGCACGGGGACGGGGCTGGACCCCGTGGCGCTGGTCAGGGGGGTGGCGCAGGTGCTGCCCGGCTACATGGTGCCGCGCTCGGTGACGATCCTGGACGAGCTGCCGCTGAACGCCAACGGCAAGGTCGACCGCCGTGCCACGGCCGCCGCCCTGAACACCGTCTGAGGCGGACGCGGTCCGAGACGGACACGGTACGGGGCGCCGCCGCCCGATGGGGTGGCGGCGCCGGCGAGCGGGGCGTCAGAGGGGCGGAGGCGTCAGGCACGACGACAGGGTGCCCCACAGGGAGCCGACCGTCCTGAACGTGGACTCGTTCAGCAGGTCGTCGGGCAGCTCCACCCCGTAGGTGTTCTCCACGTCCACGAGAAGCCGCACCACGCCCATCGAGTCGAGGCCGAGCGCGCCCAGCTGGTCCTGCGGGGTCAGCCGCTCCGCGTCCGCGTACGGCAGATGGATTCTCAGAAGGCTCTTGAAGCTGTCGGGTATTTCCAGCATGGCGAGGTGTCCTCATCTCACGGAATCATCCCCTTGAAAAGAGGTTTCCGAAAAACAGGGGCCCCGGTCAAGCGACCCCTGCTGACAGGTTCTCCGCCGCCGAACCGGTCATCGCGTGACCATTGCCGGACACGCGGTGAAGCCCAATCCTCGAGATGTCCGGTTTCATGGAATCCGCCGAGGTGAACGTCTCATGAAATCCGCAGGCCTGTGCTGGGGGCAGCGCTACATGTGGCTGCGCGTCCATCAGCTTCCTCCGGAGCACCAGCACGAAACGCACGTGGTGCTGCGTTTCGAGGTGCCCTCGGGGATCACCGTCGCCCAGGCGAAGGCCATCCTCACCCATCTGACCCGGCGTCACGAGATCCTGCGGACGACGTACCGGCTCGACCCCGAGCCCGGGCAGCACGTGGATCCGCCGCGCCCGCTGCCTGTCCGGGTCGTCACCACGGAGCGGGACGGCACCCCCGGACCCGTCGAGACGGTCGAGGAACTGACCCGCAGCCCGTTCGACCCGGCCGGGGAGTGGCCGATCCGGGCCTGCCTGGTCACCACCGGGGGCGCGCCGAAGGCGTGCGTGCTGGTGTTCAACCACCTGGCGGTGGACGTCTGGACACTGGGGGAGATCAAGCGGGAACTGCGTACGCAGGCCGCCGGGATGGCCGCGCGCCGCCCGGCCGCGCTGTCCCCCGTCCGGAACCGGCCGGCCGACCTGGCCCGCCACGAGGCGTCGGCGGACGCGGCGATCACGGCGGCGCGGGCGATGGCGCACTGGCAGGAGGAGGTGACCCGCCTCCCCCTCGATCCCTTCGCCCGCCGGCGGGCGGAGCGCGACGGCCCCCCGGCCCGGCACGCGACGCTGGTCTCGCCCGTCTTGCCGGGGGCCGCCCGGACGGCCGCGGGACGGCACGGAGTGTGGCCGTCGCTGGTGCACGTCGCCGCGTACGCGGCGATGACCGCGATCTACACCGGCGGCGACTCGGCGGGGTTCCTGTCGTTCGTCAGCAACCGCGAGACGCATCCCTTCCCCGACGTGATGACCTGCATGTTCTCCCCGACGCTCGTCCGGGTGGACTGCGCGGGCGACCCGTCCTTCGGCGAGCTGCTCGGCCGCGTGGCCGGGAGCTTCTCGCGGGCGCGCGAGCACGCCTACGTCCCCTACGACGAGATCGTCGAGATGGTCTCGCGCGAGGGGTCGCGGCGCGGCGGCCCGGTGCTGCTGAGCTCCGAGCTCAACTTCATCAAGCAGCGCACCAAGGAGTACGGCGGGCGGCGCACCGCCTTCACCTGGAACCCGGTCCCGGAGTCGTGGGCATACTGCGGGCTGGACACGTACCTGCGGATCGACGAGTGGCGCGACGCGGTCTCGCTCTCCCTGCACGCCATGTCGTCGGTCATGGACGCCGGCGCCGTCGAGTGGTTCCTGCGCGGCATGGAGCGCCTGGTGCTGGCGGCCGGCGACGACCTGCGGCTCACCGAACTGGCATCCCTGGTGCCCTTCGCCCCGGAGACGGCCACCGCGTCCGCCATGCCCACCACGCCGCCCTCTGCACCCGCCGACGAGGCCGTGCAGGCGTTGCTGGCGGCCGTGCGGGACGCGCACGGACTCGCCGGCGTCGACCCGTCCGACAGCTACACGCTGGCCGGAGGCCGGGCTCTGCGCATCCCGCGGGTACTGGCGGAGCTGAGCGGCCGCGGCTGGCGGGGACTCACCCTCCAGCAGCTCGCCGGTCCCACACCGCTGGGCGCGCTGGCCGCCCGCCTGACCCCCGTCCCGCAGAACTCCACCACCCCTATTCCCAGTCACAGGGAGTGAACGTCATGTCCCAGACCCTCAACGGACAACAGGTGGTCAGAAGCCGCCGCCTGGTCGCCTCGGAGCAGGAGTTACGCGAGACCATCGACCGCGAGCTGCCCGCCGCCGACCTCGGCGACCTGGTCATCATGGGTGGTCACTTCATGCTCTTCGAGGACCCGGAGACGGGCCGGCTGACGCCCGGCGTCATCGAGGAGCAGCACGACGAGACCATGCGCCGCCGCGTCGCCGGCCGCGTCGGCATCTTCCCCGGTTACACGTGGCGGATGTCGGCCGAGCTGCTCCGGAGCTACGCCGCGGCGGGCGCCGACGTGCGGCTGCTGCTGCTCATCAACGACTGGCAGTACGTGCCCGCCGGCGGCCGCCCGGCCGGCGAGCTCCGCGCGGAGTTCTTCACCGGCATGTCCGCGCTGCCGTCCTCTTACGAGAAGACGCTGCGGGAGGCCGGGCTGAACGGGGACAGCGTGCTGCCCAGCCGCAAGCACCCCCTGGCCTTCCCCGAGACCTGGCTGAAGTACCGCTTCCAGAAGGCCGCCGACCGCCTCGTCAAGGCGGGGCGCCTGGAGAAGCGCTACCTCGACACCGGCCGGAACGACACCGAGGTGGCCTTCCTGGACGCCGACGGCAACTACCGCACCCTGATCAGCTGCGGCGTCACCGGCTGCGCGGGCGAGATCACCGAGATGGTCTCGGAGGTGTACAGGGCCGGCCACCGCAACCTGCTGATCTTCGCGCCCGGCGAGTGCCTGCGGCCGGTGGAGACCGGCGTCGACATCGCGCTCGGCCTGTACGACCTGCCCGGCATGCGGGTGGTCGTGGCCGATCCCGGCGGCAGCGGCGAGATGTCCGAGGACGAGATCTACGACAAGCTCGTCACCGTCAGCACGTTCCGGCGGTGATCCCCGATGAAGCCCATATACCTGGACGGCTGCGCCACCACCCGCGTCGACGACGAGGTGCTGGAGGCCATGATGCCGTACCTGCGCGAGGAGTACGGCAACCCCTCGTCGCCGCACGCCATGGGCAAGCGGGCACGGCGCGCGGTGGACGCCGCGGCCGAGTCGGTGGCCCGGCTGATCGGCGCCGGCCCCGGCGAGATCGTGTTCACCTCGGGCGCGACCGAGAGCAACAACATCGCCCTGCTCGGCGTGTTCGCCCACGGTGACACCGCCCCGGTCAACGGCGTGTTCTGCCCCACCGACCACAAGTCGTCGCTGGCCGTCGGCCAGGCGCTGGCCGCCCGCGGCGTCGGGACCAGGACCATGCGGGTGCGCCCGAGCGGCCAGGTCGACCTCGGGCACCTGGCCGGGCTGCTCGATCTGAACACCCGGGTGGCCACGGCCGCCTGGGTCAACAGCGAGATCGGAGCCGTGCAGCCGGTGCGGGCCATGGCCGCGCTCTGCCACGAGGCGGGCGCGCTGCTGCACGTGGACGGCGCGCAGGCGGCCGGCCGCATCCCCATCGACGTGCGCGACACGGAGCCGGACACCCTGTCCCTGTCCGCCCACAAGATCCACGGTCCCAAGGGCGTCGGCGCGCTGTACGTGCGGCCGGAGATCCGCCACCGGCTGCGCCCGATCATGTACGGCGGCGGCCAGCACGCGCTCCGCAGCGGCACCGTCCCCACCCACCTGGTCGTCGGCCTCGGCAAGGCGTGCGAACTGGCCGCCGGGCGCTGGGACGCCGAGTGGCGGCGGGTACTCGAACTCCGCGCCGTCGCCCTGGACGTGCTGACGGCCGGGTTCCCCGGGCTGCGCGTCAACGGCGACCCGGACGTGAGCGTGCCGCACGTGCTGAACGTGGTGCTGCCCGGCGTGCGCGGTGAGAGCCTCGTCTCCAGCCTGCGGTCGGTGGCGCTGTCCACCGGCTCGGCGTGCAACTCCGGCTCCCAGGAGCCCTCGTACGTCCTGACCGCCATCGGCCTCTCCCCCGAGGACGCCAACAGCTCGGTCCGGCTGTGCCTGGACCCGCGCATGTCGTTCGAGGATCTGACACTCGGCGTCGAGACCGTCGTGGAGCGGGCCCGCGCGCTGGCCGGCGTGGCCCTGGACAGGGTGACCCCGGCCGGTTCCGAGCCCGCCGGTCTCAGGCCGGTCGGTTCCGAGCCCGCCGGTCTCAGGCCGGTCGGTTCCGAGCCCGCCGCTCTCACGCCGGCCGGTTTCACCCCGGTCGGAGGTGAGCCCGCCGGAGTCGAGGAGGTCACCCCGCTGTGAGGTACTTCCTGGCGGCCTGCACTCCGGCCTGGAAACGGCTGGTGGCGTCGAGATCGCGCATCATGGTGGCGATGTGCCGGCGGCAGCTCCGCACCGACATGCCGAGCTTCCTGGCCACCACCTCGTCGGTGTAGCCCTTGGCCATCAGGGCGGCGATCGACTGCTGGAGGTCGTCGGCCACGCCCGAGTAGCCGAAGTCGATGCCCTCCAGCGGCGTGGCCATCTCCCACAGGTGGTTGAACAGGTCGAGGAAGAACTGGATGACGCCCTGGTTGTGCACGCGGGCGATGCTGGCCTCGGCGTCGTCCGCGCCGAACAGCACGACCAGCGAGCGGTCGAAGACGATGGCCGACCGCGGCACGTGGCTGACGGTGTAGACGGAGGCGCCCGCGTCGGTGAGCCGCTTCATCCGCATCCTGGTGCCGACGTCGGCCCGGTTGCGGTGCTGGCAGATGATGCGGACGGTCACCCCCCTGGTCACCAGGCCGAGGTAGGTCTCCGCCATGTCCTCGACCACGCCGCCTCCCTGGAGCACCAGGACCTCGTCGCGGCAGGCGTCGCCGGCCGTCTTGAGGAAGCCGCGCACCTCCATGGTCCCCGCCAGGTAGTCCACGGTGCCCTGGGACGCGCCCGGCGACTGCTCCACCAGGCCGACCCGTTCCTTGATCTGGTCGAGCAGCTCCCGCCGCCGGTAGATCTCGCGCTCCACGGTGGACACCAGCGACGCCGCGGCCAGCTCCGGGTCGACCGGGGCGTACCGCTCGACGGCGCCGGCGCCGTCGTCCGGCCGCAGCAGGTGGCTGTCCGTCAGATGGCGCACCGCCTCCCGCATCTCCCCCACGCCGATGCCGAGGTCGGCCGCCGCCACCTCGATGGCCTCGATCGCGCCCTTGCTCTCGGCGTAGCGGTACACGTCCATCACGTGGTCCCGGGTGAACGACATCAACGTCATGATCTTTCCTCCTCAGGCGGCGGACAGCGCTCGGCGGCGGAACAGGGCCAGGGCGGCGCCCAGCAGCAGGGCGGCCATCCCGGCCAGTACGGCGAGCTGGGGCAGCACCGCCGTGAGGCCCTTGCCCGGCTGGGCGAGCGTGAGCAGCGCGTCCATGCCCCAGGCGTGCGGGAACAGGTGTCCGATGGTGTTGATCACTTCGCCGGACGACTCGCGCGGCCACAGGCAGCCGCCGAGCATGCCCAGCACCACGCCGAGCGGCGGGCCGACGGCGGGGGCCTGGTCGGGCGCGTTCAGCAGGGTGCCGACCAGGAGGGCGGCGCCGGTCGCGACCAGCGAGAACACCACCACGACCGCCGCCACGCCGAGCGGGTCGCCCCACGTCACGCCGAACGCCAGCGCGCTCACCACGACGACCAGCACGGCCTGGGCGAGCGCCACGAGGAACCGGCTCAGCGCCTCCCCGAGCAGCACCGACGCCCGCCGGACGGGAGCCGTGAGCGCCCGCTGGAGCATGCCGAGCCGGCGGCTCTCGACCAGGGCTGCGGCCACGGCCATGGAGTTGATGAAGGTGAACAGCAGCAGGTTGGCCGGGGCGGTGTAGGCGAAACCGCGCGGGTCGGCGGCGCCCGCGGACCCGCCGGTGACGGCCACGCGGCCGGACTCCGCCTGGGCCTGCCGGACGTACGCGGCGGCCTGGGCCGGCGTGGCGCCCGCGGTGACGGCGGCCCGGGTGGCCTCCTCCACGGCGGCCACCCGGCCCACGGCCACGTCGATGGCGCTGCGGGCGGCCATGCCGCTGCCGTTGACCTCGGTGACGACGAGCCGGAGCCGGGCGGGGTCGTCCGGGACGACCAGGCCGGCGGCCAGCGCGCCGGACCGCACGCCGGAGCGCAGGTCCGCGGCCGACTCCACGCGGGTGACCTCCAGGTCGGGGCGGCGGTCCAGCTCGGCCAGGAGGGCGGCGGTGACGGGGTCGGAGCCGTGCGCGACCACGCCGACGGGCAGGCGTCCCGTGCCGTTGCCGATGGCCATGCCGACGAACGCGATGGACACGAACGGCATGATCACCATGAAGAACAGCCCCACCCGGTCGCGGGTGTGCCGTCGCAGGTTGGCGGCCACCAGGGCCAGGACGGGGCGTGGGCTCACAGCAGCGTTCCCTTCTTCATCCCGAGTACGGCCAGGCCCCCGGCGACCAGTGTGATCGCGCACAGCACGGCGACGGGCCCGGCGACGGCGGCCGGGCCCGCTCCGGAGCCGGCCAGTTCGGTCAGCGCCGTGGAGGTCCAGCCGTTGGGGGTGAGCAGGGCGGCGGCCTGGAGCACTCCGGGCAGGCTGTACATCGGCACGAGGCTGCCGCCGAGGAAGGCCATGACGAACGACACCACCATGATCACGCCGTCCGCCTGGGCGTCGGTCTTCGCCCGGGAGGCCACCAGCATCGTGATCGCCGCGGCGGCCAGCACGTGCGCCAGCAGCACCGTGAACACGGCGAGCGGGTCCCCCCAGGTCGCGCCGGACACCAGCACGGAGGCCGCCCAGGTGACGCACACGCTGACCAGCGCCAGCGCGAACCCCACCGCGGCCTTGCCCGCGAACGGCACCCACGCGGCCAGCGGCCCGGCGCGCATGCGGTCGAGCGTGCCGAGCTTTCGTTCGGTCAGCAGGCCACGGAAGGACGCCCCGACCACGAAGAACGCGAACAGCGCCGCCATGCCGGAGCCGTAGTGGACCGACAGGTCGACCTTGCCGCCGGACATCGGGTCGTCCTCCAGCGCCGGCGACGGTCCCGCCGCCCCGTTGCGCTCCACCAGCTCCTTGACCTCGTCGCCGGGCACCCCGGCCTTCAGCACGGCGCGCACCGCCAGGGTCCTGGCGTCCACCAGCGCGGAGATGCGGTCCACGACCGCCCGCGCCACCACCCCGGCCAGAGGGGACTTCGGCGAGGTCAGGACGGCCACGTCGCCGCCGTTCCCCTCCCCCACGCTGCGGCTGAAACCGGCGGGGAAGACGATCGCCGCGCCGATCTCCTCGGCGTCCAGGGCGCGGTCCGCCTCCTCCCGGCCGGGCAGGTCGCGCAGCGTCATGACGCCCTTCAGCTCCTCCGAGGCCATCACCTCGCGGCGCACACCGGCGGGGAACTCGCCGCGGTCCAGGTCCACGAACCCGACCGTGGCCCGCAGCGGCGGGTCGTCCCCGCCGAGGACCACGCTGAACAGCGTGGCCAGCGTGACCGGGACGATCAGCGCGATCACCAGGGCGGTGCCGTCGCGCAGCCGGGTCCGGAACTCCAGCGCGCTCACCGCGGCGAATGCTCTCCACATGGTCAGTCCCGCAGGGTGGAGCCGGTCAGGTGCAGGAACGTGGCCTCCAGGTCGGGCTCGATGACCTGGGCGGCCGTCACGGTGGAGCAGCCGTCCACGGCGGTGATGAGCGCGGGGAGCAGGTGCCGCCCGTCCTCGGCGAGCAGCCGGATCGACGTGTCGCCGGTCATGGCCGCCTCGATCACGCCCTCGACCGCGCGCAGCTTGGCCAGTGCCGTCTCCATGTCACCCTCCAGCGACAACTCCACCTTGTCGGCGCCGCCGACCAGTGCGATCAGTTCGCGCCGGGTGCCCTCGGCGATGATCCGGCCGTGGTCGATGATCGCCACCCGGTCGCAGACCCGCTCGACCTCCTCCATGTAGTGGGAGGTGTACAGCAGCGACATGCCCTCGCCGACCAGGCGTTCGACGCCGTCCAGGATCGCCTTGCGGCTCTGCGGGTCCACGCCCACGGTGGGCTCGTCCAGGATCAGCACCTCGGGCCGGTGCAGCAGCGCGGCCCCGATGTTGATGCGCCGCTTCATGCCCCCCGAGTACGTCTTGAGCCTGCTGTCGGCGCGGCCCGTCAGCCCCACCAGGTCGAGCACCTCGTCGATGCGCCCGGCCAGCTCGCGGCGGGGCAGGCCGAACAGCCGGCCGAAGAAGCGCAGGTTCTCGCGGCCGGTCAGCTCCGGGTAGAGGGCGATCTCCTGCGGGACGTACCCGATCCCGGCCTTGGCGCGCATGGGGTCGTCGGCCAGGTCCACGCCGCGTACGCGCACGTGACCGGTGTCGGGACGGAGCAGGCCGACGAGCATGGAGATCGTGGTGGTCTTGCCCGCGCCGTTGGGGCCGAGCAGCCCGTACGCCTCGCCGGGCGCGATGTCGAAGCCGACGTCCCGGACGGCGTGGACGTCGCCGTAGCGTTTGCCCAGGCCGTGGCAGGACAGCGCGGGCGGCGTGGCCAGGGTGGACGGCGTGGGCGCGGTCGCCGGCGTGGGCCCGGTCATATCGCCCAGCCCCGCGCGTCGGCCGGGTCGCCCTTGTCGGCGGTGTTGGCGGCGGACACCTGGCGGTCCGGGTCCACGCCGAGCTGGTAGTCCAGCGGGGTGTTGCCGTGCACGCGGTTCCACAGCACGTGGGTGTCCAGGGTGTCGTCACCGCCCCAGTCCTTGGACGAGCCCATGACGAAGGCCGCGCCCATGACAGACTCGCCGCCCGGGTGGTTGTCGTGGATGTGGTTGTCCACGACGCTGACCCGGCTCGTGCCGATCAGCGCGAGGCCGACGCCGGACATCGGCGGGCCCGCCGCGCCCAGGCCGTCCGGCCCGGCACCGGAGGCCAGGTCGTTGCCGTACAGGTCGTTGCCCGCCACCAGGCAGTCGGTGACGCCGCCCGGCGGCTCGCCCTCGTAGACCTGGTTGAGCAGGAGCACGCCGACCGCGTTGCCGTGGCAGGCGTTGCGCAGCACCCTGACGCCGGAGGAGTTGTCGACGAAGACGCCGAAGGCGTTGGCGCAGGACTCGTTGCCGGCCACCAGGTGGTCGGACAGGGGGCAGAAGCTGAGGGCGGCACCGCCGTACCGGCTGCCGCGGGCCCGGCAGTCCATGATCCGGCAGCCGGTGGACTCCCGCAGGTAGACACCCCAGACGTCGTTGTCCACGACCTCGACGCGACGCACCGTGACGCCGGCGACGGAGTGCGCGTAGACCCCCGCGCCGGAGAAGCCGCGCACCGTCAGCCCCTCGATCCGCACGTTCGAGAGGTTCTCGCCGTACACGGTGACGCCGTTGACCACGTCCCCGGCGGCGTCGTGCAGGGGCGGCGCCCCGGACGGCGTGACCTCGCCGGGCTCCAGGATCGTCCGGCCCGCGCCCGCCCCGGTGAGGGTCACGCCGGGGTGCCGGATCCAGACGCTCCCGGCGAAGACGCCCTCCGCCAGGGTGACGTGCGCGCCGGGACCGGCCTCGTCCAGCGCCCGCTGGATCGGCTCTCCCGGCTGGACGGTTCTCCTCATGACGGCATCCCTTCCTCCTGGGTGTGGACGGTCCGGGCGTAGACGACCGCCAGCGCCGCGAACAACCCCTGGCTCTCCCCCCACCGGGCGGCTCCCACGGGCACGCCGGGCCCGAGGCGGACGGCGGCGGCCCTGGCGCTGGCGCCGCGCACGGCGTAGGCGGCGCCACCGGTCAGGGACACCCCCGTGGCGTCGGCCAGTTCCGCCGCCGCCTCGTCCAGGAGGGCCGCGGCCCAGGCGGGCGGCCGATCGGGCAGCGCCTCGAAGTCGTGCCAGCTGAATCCGGCCGGGCGGACGCCGACCGCCTTGATCAGGCTCTCCTTGACGGAGAACGCCGCCACCCCCGGCCCCAGCGTCAGCTCGTCCGGCGTGCTGACGTGCCGGGCGAACACCTCGCCGCCGCGCGCCATCGCCCGTGCCAGCCGGTCGCACTCCACGATGTCCACCCCCATCAGCAGGGCTGGCGCGTCCGGCCGGCCCGCGGGCGGGCGGGCGGCACGTGACCGGGGAGCGGGCGGCGCGACGGCGGGCGGGGAGAGGAAGACGGCGAGCGCGTCCCCGCCGGCGACCGGGAGGGTCCGGGGGGTCATGTGAGGGCTCCGGCGCGGCGGGTGACGAAGCGTTCCAGGGCCGCGGTGTATCCCTCGGCGCACTCGACCATGGGGATGTGACCGCTGTCCTCGACGACCAGGACCTCCGCGTCCGGGCGGCCGGCCAGCACGTCCAGCCAGGGGGCGACGGGGGTCATGCGGTCGTGGCGGCCCCAGACGTACAGGGAGGGGCAGCGGACGCGATCCAGCGCGGGCCTCACCTGGTACCGGCGGGTGGCCTTGAGGCTGCGGGCCATGCTCACCATGGCCTCCGGCCGCTCCAGCAGGGCGCCCGCCTCGGCCATGCGCTCGGGGGCGAAGTGGCTGCGCCCACTGTGGAAGAGGGCGGCCACCATGCGCTCGCCGAAGTCGTCCCCGAAGGGCCGCACGCTGGCGCGCCGGTCGAAGCTCAGTCCCACGTCGGGGTCGGGGGTGAGGCCGGGGGCGCCGCTCACGACGATCCCCCGCACCCGGTCGGGACGGCGTCCCGCCAGGTCGATGGCCACCAGCCCGCCGAGCGAGTTGGCGCACACCACGGCGTCCTCGACGCCCGCGTCGTCGCAGGCCCGCAGCAGCGCGTCGCCGAGCCGTTCGATCGACCCGGCCACCTGGCGGTCGAGGGCGCAGATGGCCTCGTTCGTGCGCAGCACCGGCCACCCGTCCTCGGACAGCCGCCGGAAGGGGTGGTCCCAGATCCAGCCGCCGGCGAACAGCGCGGACATGAACACCACGGCCGGCCGGCGGTCACCGGGCCGGTGCTCGGCGGTGAATTCCAACATCGGGGTCTCCGATCGCTCGGCGGGTCTCACAGGGTCGGTGCGTCGCCGGGGGTCCAGCCGCACGGGCAGGCCGCGTCCGCGCCGGCCACGACGACCGCCGCGCAGCCGGGGCAGCGGGCGTAGTCGCGGGCGTGGATCGGCCGCCACACGCTGGTGTGGACGCGGGTGCACAGGCCGCTCTTGAAGAAGCGGCGCACGGCGCGCTGGTGGGGCCGGGCGTGGACGGCGCGCACGGACTCGGGCCGGTCGAAGGCGCTCAGCGTGTACTTGCGGTCGCCGATGTCGAACGTGGTCACGCCGAGGAAGCCGCGGGCCGCGCGCAGGGACTTGACGATCTCCACGCTGAGCAGGTCCACGTCGGCCGCCTCGGCGTCGTCGCGTACCTCAAGCCAGGTGAGGACGAGCGCGCCGGGGCGTTCGGTGCGGCCGGTGGCGGCGCGGGCGCTCACGCCGAACTCGCGCGTCCCGTCGGACTCGGGCACGAACCGCGCGCCGTAGCCGAGCCCCGCGGCCAGCGCCAGCCGGTCGAAGTCGCGCCGCACGTGCGCGCCGTCCGCGCCGACGGTCACCAGGTCGGTGCCGGTGACGGTGACGGCGCCGCCCGTGGCGGGGATGCCGAGGTAGGCGTCGCGGTGGTCGGCCGTGAGCGTCCAGGAGACGACGGCCGCGTCGGCGTCCCCGGCCACCCGCCCGGTCTCGAAGCGGAGGTTGCGGAAGCGCGCCAGCACGGCGGCGGCGTGCGCGGCCAGCGCCGGGCCGGCCAGCGTCCCGCCGGAGTCGGGGTCGGCATAGGAGGCGACCGCGGCGGCGACGGCCTCGGGGTCGCCGTCGCACCACGCCCGCAGGTGCTCCTCCGCGGTCTTCCTGGCGTCCGTCACCGGTCCTCCTCGTCCTCGGGGAGGCGGGGGGCGCGGAGGGCGACGGCGAGGGCGCGGCGCGAGGTGTGGCTGAGGGAGACCCGGATGCGGGCGCCGGGACCGTCGAGCCCGGCCAGCCGGCCGGTGAGGCGGACGGACGGGGGATGCATGTCGCGGCAGGCGGCGTCGCCGCGGCAGGCCGGGGTGGGCACGGGCAGCACCTCCACCTGGCCCAGGCGCTCGGCCGTGGGCCGCATGCCGAGCAGGCGCAGCACCGCGTGCTTGGCCGCGAGCCGTCCCGCCCAGTGCTGGAGGGTGCGCCCGTCGGCGGACCTGACCCGTTCGGCGGGCGTGAAGACCTCCTCCAGGGGCATCGCGCCGACCAGTTCGTGAGGTCGCGTGAACCCCTCGTACCCGACCACGGCGCTCCCCCAGCGGTTCGGCGTCACGCCGCCGCTCCGCCCGTTCACGCCGCCACCGTCTTGGCGAGGCGGCGGAGGGTGGCCGGGTCGGCCATGCTCAGGCACCGGGCCCCCGCGCGCCGGGACAGGCCGGCGAGCACCTTGCTGTCGCCCACCTCCACGCCGGGTGCGACGGCCTCGACCGCGGCGACCGTACGCGTCCACAGGACACGGCCGGTGAGCTGTTCGATCAGGGCCTCCCGCAGCGTCCCGAGGTCGGTGGCCGGCTCGCCGGTGACGTTCGGCACGACGGGGACGCGCGGCTCACGCATCGGCGCCCTCCGTACGGCCTCGGCCCACTCCGGCACGGCCTCCGCCATCAGCGGCGAGTGGAAGGCGTTCCCCACCCGCAGGGTCACGATCTTGGTGGCGGTGACGGCGAGCGCGGCCAGCCGGTCGAGCGCGGGCGGCGTCCCCGAGACCACCACGTGCCCGGGCGCGTTCTCCAGCCCCACCACGACCGGCTCCCCCGGCTCGGACGCGGACGCGGCCAGGTCCTCCACCTCCTCGACGGGAAGTCCCATCACGGCCCGCATGCCGCCGATCCGCCCGACGCCGGCCATGAGCCGCGCGCGGATCGCGACCAGCCGCACCGTGTCGTCGAAGGTCAGCACCCCGGCCGCGTGCAGGGCGCTCAGCTCGCCCACGCTGTGCCCGGCCACGACGGCGGGCTCGTACCCCTCCTCCGTGAGGACGGCCAGCGCGGCCAGGTTGCAGGCCGTCACCGCCACCTGGGCGTGTTCGGTGGCGACCAGCCGCTCCTCGGGCCCGCGGGCGCACAGCGGGGAGATCGGCCGCGTCAGCAGCGCGTCGAACCGGTCCAGCCGCTCCCGGGCGGCGGGACGGCGGCGCAGCCACGCGCCCATCCCGACGCGGACGGTCCCCTGGCCGGGGAAGAGATAGCCGAGCATGCGATGCACACCTTTCCGGGGCGGCTAGAGGCGACGGCGCGGACGCCGTTCCTCGTGCGCGGGTTGTTCCGTGCCGAGGAAGCCGAGCAGCAGCTTGCTGACCTCGTCGGGGGCGTCGAGGGGCAGCCAGTGGCCGGCGTCCTCGACGCGCTCGTACCGCCAGGGGCCCTTGACGAACTTGCCGGAGGCGGACATGCCCTCCTCCAGCAGCGCCTTGTCCCCGGCGCCCCAGACGCCGAGCGTCGGCGCGAGCACGGGCGGGAAGGGGCGGGCCGGACGCAGCTCGGCGGCCGGCGAGCGGTTGGCGCGGTACCAGTTGAGCCCCGCGGTCAGCGCGCCGGGCCTGGCCAGGTCGCGCAGGTAGCGGTCGTAGTCGCCGTCCCGGCCCATGATCTCCTTGAACAGCCGCCACCCGTTGCGCCGCAGCAGCTCCTCGCTCACGCCGGGGAACTGGTAGAAGAGCATGTACCAGGAGGCCGCGCGCTGCTCCAGCGACGGGGTGGCGAAGACGCCGGGGTGCCCGACCGAGAGCACCGCCAGGTGGTCGACGCGGCGGGGCATGAGGAAGGCGTACATCCAGGCGATGGCCGCGCCCCAGTCGTGGCCCACCAGGTGGGGCCGCTTGATGCCGAGTTTCATGGTGAGGGCCACGACGTCGTTGACGATGGTCTGCATGCCGTACGCCTCGACCTCCTGCGGCTTGCCGGAGTCGCCGAAGCCGCGCAGGTCGGGCGCGATGACCCGGAAGCCGCCCTCGACCAGGGCGGGGATCTGGTGCCGCCACAGGTAGGAGGAGTCGGGGAAGCCGTGCAGCAGGATGACGGCGTCACCCTCGCCCTCGTCCACGTAGGCCAGGTCCACGTCGTTGACGCGGACGAACTTCTTCTCCGTCATGCCGTCTCCCTGAACAGCCGTTCAGCGAAGAACTCGCTGAAGCCGAACTCCGGTACGTCCTCCGGGGCGACCATGTTGAGCAGCCCGGTCACCTGCGCGGCGAAGTTCTTCGCCATGAGCCTGCGCACCCGCCGCCGCCGCTCGACGGCCGCCGGCCCGAACTCGACGTGCAGCCTGCTGATGATGGAGGCTCCGAAGTGGAGCCGCTCCAGGCGGGAGTTCCGCTCCTCCACGTACGGGGCGAACGCCTCGGGCGACCAGTCGCCGGAGGCCAGCAGGATGTCGCAGACCGTGCGGGAGTCGCGCATCGCGCAGGACAGGCCGGTGCCGAGCACGGTGTCGGCGTTGCCCGCCTCGTCGCCGATCAGGATCACGCCCTCGAACACGGGCGACCTCTCGGGGAAGCTGGACACCGACGGCCACACCGACAGCGGCCCGGCCGGCACCGCCTCGGCGACCGCCTTGCCCCGGTCGGGCAGGCAGTCGAGCTCGAACGCGGCCAGGAACCGCTCCACGCCGCCCGGCCCCCGGTAGCGGTGCTTGTTGGCGACGGGGAAGTTCAGGTAGAGGCGGGCGCGGCCGTACCCCTGCGGGAAGACCATGAACATCACGTCGCCCTCGGTGCCCATGGCCTGCACGTCCGCCGGCCAGGAGTCCAGGCCCTCGACCATCATGCCGCCGCCCCAGTGGTGCATGGAGTTGCGCATGGTGGCGCCGACCTGGCGTCCGACGGTGTTGCCGCGCCCCGTCGCGCCGAGCACCATGCGGGGCCGCAGCTCGTGGTCGCCCTCGGGCGTCCGGTACGTCACCGCCGGCCGCGGCCCGGCGGTGACGCCGATCCTGGAGGCGTCCATGACGAGGCGCGCTCCGGAGGACACGGCCTGCTCGGCCATGAGCTCGCAGACGCTGTGGTGGGGGAAGGACAGCGGCCCGCCGATGCCCGGGATGAACCGGGTCATGTCCACGGCCTCGACCTCGTCCTCGGTGACGGCCTCGTCCCAGGTCATCCACTCGCGGATCTCCCAGCCGCCGCCGGCGGAGAAGCAGTCGTACACGCCCAGCCGCTGGGCCTCTCTGATCCCCCACGGCGCCAGCCACTCGCCGCGTACGAGGTCGTGGTAGGCGTCCTGCTTCTCCAGCAGCACCACCGACAGCCCGCCGGCGGCCAGCCTGCAGGCCGCCGACGCGCCGGAGATGCCGCCGCCGACGATCACGACGTCGGGGTCCTCGGGTCGTCGGGTCACGTCCCCCACCTCTCCCAGTAGGTGCGCTCCTTGGCGCTGTGGCGGTCGGCGGGACGGAAGTCGGTGCCGACCGTGTAGGCGACCGGGATCATGCACACCTGCGTGACCCCGGAGGGGATGCCGAGCAGTCGTCCCACGGCGCGTTCGTGGGGGACGTGCAGGCAGGTGATGGTGCTGCCGAGGCCCCGGCTGCGCAGGGCGAGCTGGAAGGACCAGACGGCCGGGAAGATCGAGCCGTAGAAGATGCTGGCCCGGGTCTCGCCGTGCTGGACCTCGTGGCCGGGGTCCTCGGAGACCTTGTCCGCCATGCGCTCGCGCCAGGCGGCGTTGATGGCCGCGACGTCCGGCGGGCGGCCCAGCACGCACGGGATGACAAGCGCGGGAACCCGGGCGATCGTCTCGGTGAGCGCCTGGGCGGAGTCGTGGTTGCGGCGGGCCTGCCGGTCGTTGCGGCGGCGTCCGGCCCTGACCCAGATGTCGTTGAGGTGGAACTGCCACGACGAGCGGATCATCTCGGCCAGCCGCGCCTTGACCGCGGGCTCGGTGACGACCAGCCACCGCCAGTTCTGGTGGTTGTTGGCGGTGGGCGCCTGGACGGCGACCTCCAGGCACTCCTCGACGACCTCGCGGGGGACGGGCCGCTCCAGGTCGAGGCGGCGGCGCACGGACCGGGTGGTGGTCAGCAGCCGGTCGGTCTCGGCCACGTCGAAGGGGGGCGCGCTCACAGGGCCTCCAGCAGTGTCGCGCCGCGCACCGAGCCGGGGGCCGCGGTGAGCGCCACCGCGCGGCGCACGGGGCCGGGGAGGTCCGGCTTGGTCACGTACGAGGCGAGATCACCGGCGCGGGGCGCGGTGAGCCCGGTCAGCGCGGGGGCGACCTGGTCGCGCAGGGCCAGGGCGGCCAGGACGATGTTCATGGCGCCGGTGGCCGCCTGGCAGTCTCCGGTCAGCCCGGCCGAGGCGGTCAGCAGCGCGCCCGGCAGGCGGGCGAGCACGGCGCCGGCCTCCGCGCCGTCCTCGGGCGCCCCGGCCCCGGCGCCGATCACCAGCTCCGCCGGTCCCGCCCCCGCCGGCGGCTCCGGCGTGCCGAGCGCCGTCAGGGCCCGGAGGACCGCCTCGGTGCCGGTGCCGGGGTCGGGGTCGGGGTCGGTGCCGGTGTCGGGGGTGTGGGCGGTGGCGGTCACCGTCGCGTACGCCCGGCCGCCGCGGCCCGCGCAGTGCTCGGCCGACTCGACGACGAAGGCCACGGCCGCCGACCCCGGCACGGGCGCGGGTGAGCCCTCGCCGTACGGGACCGGCGGATCCTCCGGCGGCGCGGACGCGGTCGTCTCGTCGGCGGCGACGATCAGGACCACCTCGGCCTTGCCCGCCCGGATCATCTCCAGCGCGCAGTCCAGGGCGATCGAGGCCGACGCGCCGCCGTTGCAGATCGTGGTGGTCGGCCCGCGCAGCCCGAGCGTCTGGCAGACCGCGCCTCCCGTGGCGTTCAGCACGACGTTGGAGAAGCTGAGCACGGCCGGCTTGTTCGGGTTGAGCGCGATGCTCTCGTCGAACCCGCCGGTGCTCTCCGCCGACCCGGCGGCGGTGGCGAACACCAGTCCCACGTCGTCCAGCGCCTTCCTGGGCAGTTTCAGCCCGGCGTCCTCCCAGGCCAGGCGGGAGGCGGCGATGGCCATGCGCGACAGGTGGTTCATGTGCCGCCACAGCGAGCGCGGCGCGTACGTGCGCCCGTCCAGCGACGGCGGCCTCCCGGGCTCCTGACGCCCGGCGGCGACCGCCTCGGCGACCTCGGCGATCCCGGCGCCGGCCCCGGTCACCGGCCCGAGGCCGGTGATCACGGCGGTACGGCGCGGCAGCGCGTCGTACGGGCGCGGGTCACGGGGCCGTGTCAGCACGAGGGAGACGTTGTTGCCGCCGAAGGCGTAGTTGTTGGAGACGACGGTGTCGATCGTCATCGGCCGCGCCGTATTGGGCACGAAGTCCAGGTCGCTCGCGGCCGGTTCGTCCTCGAAGCCGATCGTGGGCGGGGCGGCGCCGTGCTGGAGCGCCAGCACGCCGGCCACCGCCTCCACCGCGCCGGCCGCGCCCAGGGTGTGGCCGACGAACGACTTGATGCTGCTGGTGGGAACCTGCCCGGCACGTTCGCCGAAGACCAGGCGCATGACCTTGGCCTCCATGGCGTCGTTGGCGGGGGTGCCGGTGCCGTGGCCGCTGACGTAGTGGACGTCGGCGGGGGTGAGGCCGGCGTCGGCCAGGGCCCGCCGCACCGCGCTGGCCCCGCCGCGGCCGGTGGGGTCGGGGGCGGTGGCGTGGTAGGCGTCGGCGGACAGGCCGTACCCGGCCACCTCGGCCAGCGGGGTCGCGCCCCTGGCCAGCGCCAGGTCCAGCGGTTCCAGCAGCAGGAACGCCGCGCCCTCGCCCAGGTTGAGACCGTCGGAGCTGCTGTACGGGCGGCAGGGGCCGGTGCTCAGCGCCTGCAGTCCCGCGAAGCCCGCGTACGTGCCGAACAGCAGCGGGTCGACGCCGCCGGCCAGCACGGCGTCCGCCTCGCCGGTGAGGATCTTGTCCCTGGCCAGGCCGACCGCGTTGCCTCCGGCCGCGCAGGCGGTGGAGACCAGGACGCGCGGGCCGAGCAGCCCCAGCCGGTCGGCCACCACGTCGCCCGTGCGGTGCATAGGCTGGTAGCGCCCCGCCGCGTCGGGCGTCGCCTGGCACTTCCCGAGGATGATCCCGAACCGGCCGGCCGCGGGCCGGCCGGCCGTTCCCGTCCCCGGCGGGCCGGCGAGGCCGGCCTGTTCGAGCGCCTGACGGGCGGCGACGAGCGCGAGCCTGGCGGTCCGGTCGTCGTCGCGGTCGTCGTCCGGAAGCCGTTCGTCGATCCACGCGTCCGGCACCTGGCCCGCGTACCGGGCCGTGAAGACGGCGAACGCCTCGTCCTCGATGGGGGTGAGACCACCCTGGCCGGCGGTGAGCCGCCGCCAGAACTCGGCGGGGTCGCGACCGGCCGCGCAGATGATGCCCAGGCCGGTGACCACGACGGGCCGCAGCGCCATGCTTGCCCTCCTTAACTCGGCACCGGAACTCGGCACCGGCCGGTCAGATGATCGGAATGCTCCAGCTCTTGGGCACGATGTAGGGACTGGTCAGCGTGGTCACGGGCAGCCCGCCGACGCTGAGTTCGAGGCCCGCCGCGGCGAGGTCCCCCGACACGCGGGCCAGGCCGAGGGTGGCGTCGAGGCCGACGCTGTGCACGGCGTACACGACCTCGCCGATGTCCTCGCCGCCGGCCTGCACGCGGGTGCCCGGGGTGGGGACGCCGGAGCAGCCGGTGAAGCCGACCGTGCGCCGCCCGCCGCCGGCCTCGAACGCCTCCACCACCGCGTCCTTGCCGACGAAGCCGTCCTTGGTGATGTCCACGAGCCAGTTGGCGCCGATCTCGATGACGGACGCGCCGGGGGTGACCTCGTGGCGGGGCACGGGCTGGCGCACCTCCAGCATCGCGAGCTCCAGCGCCTCCAGCCCCGCCGCCTGCGCATGCTCCAGCGACCTGCGCCACAGGGCGGCGGCGGACTCGATGGGGACGATCATCTGGTAGCCGTACTCGCCGGTGAGGCCGGTACGGGCGAAGACGATCTCCACGTCGTCCCAGGCGGTGTCCACCACCGACTCGAACGGCAGCGACGCCAGCTCGGCGTCGATCAGCCGCCCGACCACGCCCCACGCGTACGGACCCTCCAGTCCGATGACGGTCAGGTCCCCGGAGCGGTCGGTGATCCGGACGTCGTCGTCCTCCTCCACCCGGGCCAGCAGGTGCTCGAGAAGACGGCCGCCGGCGCCGCAGGAGCTCTCCAGCAGCATCCCGTCCTCCCGCCCGAAGGCGAGGACCTGGTCCACGACCTGCCCGGCCTCGTCCAGGACGAGGCTCATCATGCAGCGATCGGAGGTGAGGTACTCCACGTCGCGGGCCAGCACGCGCTGCGCGAAGTCCACACCGCCGGATCCGGTGATCTCGATGAGGCCGTGCCCTCCGAGGTCCAGGACCACGGCACGGTCTCTGAGCACCCGGTACTCCTCCGCGAGTGACGAGAAACGCAGCGGCACGGTGGCATCACCCACCTCGCCGTACGCGGTGTCCTCCGGATGCTCGGTCGCGAGGACGCTTGCCATGATCACACCTTTCGCGCGGTACGTTGCGACGCCGGATCGGCGATCGTGAGGTTTCCTTCGGCGGCGACCTGGCCGTCCACCCGCGCCGACACGCGGAACTCGGCGAACCCGCCGGTGCCCGCGGTCCGTTCGGCGGTCAGGACGACCTGGTCTCCGGGGACGATCGGGCGGCGGAACCGCATCGACCTGACCCCGGCCAGGTAGCTGATCTCGCTGGCCCCCGCCAGGGCGAAGACCACCCCGCTGAGCTGGGCCATGGCCTCGACGATCACGACGCCGGGAAGCACCGCCTCGTTCGGGAAGTGCCCCTGGAACCACAGCTCGGTCCCCGCCACGTTCTTGGTGGCCGTGCCCTTGACCCCGGGCACCACGGAGCCGACCCGGTCCAGCAGCAGCATCGGCCACCGGTGGGGCAGCAGCTGCCGCACCTGGTCGTGGGAGAGCCGGACGACGGCGGGCGCCCTGCCCGGCTCCGCAGCCGGGAGCTCCGCGGCCGGAAGCTCCACAGCCGGGAGTTCCGTGACCGGAGCCGTCTCCGCGGTCGTCATGCGGAGACCGCCCGTAGCGCCGGGTTGACCTCTTCGGCCAGCCGCGACACCGAACCGAACCCCGCCATGTCGCTGTCATAGAGCGCCACGCCGAACTCGGCCTCGATGGCCACGTACAGTTCGAGCACGTCGAGGCTGTCCAGTTCGAGCCCGCGGCCGAACAGCGGCTGGTCGTCGGTGATCCAGTCAGGGTCGATCTCCAGGTCGAGCCGGGAGACGATCATCTTCTTGATCTGGGAGCACGTCTGCTGCCGTTCCGCGGCCCTGGCGCGCAGTTCGTCGATGGTCATGGAGGCCTTCCTTGTCTCGCTCAGCCGAGGCCGCCGCCATGCGCGACCACCACGGATCCGGACATGTACGACGCCTTGGCCGAGGCCAGGAAGCTCACGATGGACGCGATCTCCTCGGGACGGCCCATGCGGCCCAGGCGGATACGGGACTCGTACTGCTTCTTGAGGTCCGCGGGGACCTTGCGCGTCATGTCTGTGGCCACGAATCCGGGGCACACGACGTTGGCCCGCACCCCGTGGGGGGCGGCCTCGTTCGACAGCGCGTGGGTGAACGCGACGATCGCGCCCTTGGAGGCCACGTAGTTGGTCTGGCCGGGGAAGCCCCCGTCGAGCCCGCTGGAGGACGACAGCGTCACGATGGAGCCGCTGCGCTGGTGCTGCATCAGCCGCAGCGCCTCCCTGCAGCTCAGGAACGTGCCGATGAGGTTGGTCTCGATCGGCGCGCGGAACTGCTCCAGCCCCATCGCCACCAGGTAGCGGTCGGAGGTGATGCCGGCGCTGGTCACCAGCACGTCCAGGCGCCCGTGGTCGGCCCGCACACCACGGAACATGGCCCGTACGGCCTCCTCGTCCGTGACGTCGGCCTGGACCGCCGTCGCGCGGCCGCCCTCGTCCTCGATCCGCGCGACGACGTCCTTGGCATCACTCTCGGAGCGGGCGTAGTTGACGATGACCGTGGCGCCCTCACGGGCCAGGTCGAGCGCGACGGCCCGGCCGATTCCACGCGACCCGCCGGTCACCAGCGCCACGGCTCCCTGCGCAAACAGCATCACGGTCTCCAGGAATTCGGCAATCACCGGATCGACTTATCTGGATCTTCCGTGAATGAAACTACTGAGCAGGTGTATCACGTCTGTATCATGCGATTATCTCCGCATTGACCCGGCAATTCCGCTGCATAACGCTGGGCGGCATGAAAGAGCTCGACATCGAAGTCCTGGTGGTCGGCGGCGGACCGGTGGGACTCTGCGCCGCCATTGAGCTTTCCCGCCACGGAATATCGACCCTGCTGGTGGAACGCCACTCCGGAACGTCGGTTTTCCCGAAGGCGCGGCTCATCACCACCAGGACCATGGAACTCTTCCGCGCGTGGGGGATCCAGGACGAGGTGGAGAGCGTGGGGATGCCGCGCGAGGAGTACCTCGCGGTGGGCGTGGGCAGCTCGCTGGCGGCCGGCGACTTCGTCCGCGCCGCGGCCGAGCTGGAGCGCGACACCCCGCAGAGCCCCACCTACACCTACCTGTGCGCGCAGGACGTGCTGGAGGTCGTCCTGCGCCGGCTGGCCAGGGCGCCGGCGTCGTCGGTTTCGTCGGCGACGCCGGCCGAGGTGCGCTTCGGCGCCGCCATGACCCGCATGACCGTGACGGACTCCGGCGTGGAGGCGCTGGTCGAGGGCCCCGAGCCCACGCTGGTGCGGTGCCGCTACCTGGTGGCCGCGGACGGCAGCCGCAGCGGGATCCGCGAGTCGCTGGGCATCGCCACCGAGGGACCGCCTCCGCTGGGCCACATGATCAGCATCATGTTCGAGGCCGACCTGGGCTTCCTGCCCGCCGACCGCCGGGCCGCGCTGTCCTTCCTGACCGACCCGCCGTGCGCCGTGGAGGCCGTGGACCACGGGCTGCGCTGGATGGTGCAGACGGGGTACGACCCGGAGAGGGGCGGCAGCCCCGAGGACTTCACCGAGGAGGTGTGCCTGCGCGCCGTACGGGCCGCCGTGGGGGTGCCCGATCTGCCGGTCACGCTCCTGGGCGTCATGCCGTGGCTGCAGCAGGCACGCGTCGCCACCGCCTTCCGCGCGGGCCCGGTCTTCCTGGCCGGCGACGCCGCCCACGTCGCGACCCCGCAGGGCGGTTTCGGCATGAACTGCGGCATCCAGGACGCGCACAACCTGGTCTGGAAGCTGGCCGCCGTCCTGCGCGGGGAGGCGGGCGAGGGGCTGCTGGACACGTACGAGGCCGAACGCCGCCCGATCGCCGCCCGCACGGTGGACGAGAGCCTGACCAACGCCCTGATCACCCGGCAGATGATGGGGGGCCTGCTGCCCATGGACGAGGCCCTCCGGCGGCAGGCGGACCGGCGCAGCTCGGAGGGCCTGGTCCTGGGCCACCACTACGACTCGTCCGCCGTCGTCCCCGACGGCACGCCGCCCCCCGCGGTGGAGGACCCCTACCGCGACTACGTCCCCACGGCCCGCCCCGGCCACCGCGCCCCGCACGTGTGGCTGACCGGCGAGGACGGCCGGATCTCCACGCTCGACCTCCTCGGCCCGCGCTTCACCCTGCTGACGCCGGCGGGCAGCGGCTGGCTCCGGGCGTCGGCCGGCCTCCCGGCGCGGGGGGCGTCGGGAGGTCTCCCGGTGCGGGGGCCGTCGCCCGGCCTCCCGGTGCGGGCGGTGGAGATCGCCGAGACGGGCGGGGCCGCCGCCCTCACCTCTCCCACCTGGGCGAAGGAGTACGGGCTCGGCCCGCGCGGCGCGGTCCTCGTCCGCCCCGACGGCCACGTGGCCTGGCGCGTCCGCGACGACGACCCCTCCCCCGGCGCCCTGGGGACGGCCCTCGCCACCGTCCTCGCGAGGCGCCGCTGAGGGAAGGCACCGCTGAGGGAAGGCACCGCTGAGGGAAGGCGTCACCGAGGGAGGGCATCGCTGAGGGAAGGCGCCGCCGGGGGAACGCGTCACCGAGGGAGGGGGCATCACCCAGGGGGAGGGCGGAACCGAGAGAGGACACGCCAGGGAGGGCGGAGCCGGGGCAGGGTGCCGCCGGGGAGGTCACGCGGCGGGCTGTCCCGCCCTCCCCACCCGGCCCTCCTGAGCCGGGGTCACGTCACGTGAGCGGAGGCGGGCGACCGCCAGCCGCAGCGAGAGGGGGTTCCCGCGGGAGGTGGCCACGAGCTCGCGCACCTCCTGCGCGGACGTGGGCCCGGCCAGCAGGCCGACGAGCTCCCGCGCCGCGTCCTCGGGCAGCGGCCGCAGGAACACGCGGTGCGCGCCCTGCCGGGCCACCAGGTCGTCCAGGGGGTCCCCGGCGGTGACGAGCACGCGGCAGTGCGCGCCGCCCGGCAGCAGGGCGAGCACCTGGTCGCTGTCACGGGCGTTGTCCAGCACCACCAGCACCCTCCGCCGGGCCGTGAAGCTCCGGTAGAGCGCGAGCTTCTCGTCGGGGTCGCAGGGGAGGTCCTGGGCGGGAACGCCCAGCGCGCGCAGGAACCGGTCGAGCACGGCGTCCGGGCCGGCGCCGGCCAGGTCGGCGTAGAGCTGCCCGTCGGGGAAGGCGTCCAGCCGGGCGTGGGCCCAGCGCACCGCCAGCGTGGTCTTCCCCACGTCGCCGCGGCCGCTGATGACCACGGTGGCCGGCGCGGCGTCCCCGAGCAGGGAGGCGTCCAGCGCGGCCAGTTCCTTCTCCCGCCCCACGAACGGCAGGACCTGCGGCGGCAGCTGGCAGGGAGGCATCGTCGCGACGGGCGGGGGGACGGCGCGGGCACGGGGCCGCATCAGCGCGGACTCGTCCCTGAGGATCTGCTCGTGCAGCCGCCGCAGCACCGGCCCCGGTTCGAGACCGATCTGCTCCAGCAGGTAGCGGCGCGTCTCCTGGTACGTGCGCAGCGCCTCGGCCCGCCGTCCCGCGCGGTACTGGGCCAGCATGAGCTGTGCCCGCACCCGCTCGCGGAACGGCGACTCGGCCACCAGCGCCACGAGCTCGGGGATCACCTGGTGGTGGCGTCCCAGCTCGATCTCCAGCTCCAGGCGGGTCTCCAGCGCCTCCAGCCGCGACTCCTCCATCCACGCCACGTCGTACCGAAGCCCCCGGATGTCCCCGAACGGCCTGCCCCGCCACAGCGCCAGCGCCTCCCGCAGCAGCAGGACGGCCTCCTCGGCCGAGCCCAGACTGACCAGTGCGCGCGACCGGTCGACCATGGAGGTGAACCTCAGCCAGTCGATGCTGTCGGGCTCGGCCCGCAGCAGGTAGCCGGGGCTGGAGGTCTTGATGACCCCGGCCCCCAGCGTACGGCGCAGCCGCGACACGCAGATGGCCACCTGCCGCCACGCGCTCGGCGGCGCGGACCCGGCCCACACGGCCTCGATCAGCCGTTCCACGCTCATCACCCGGTTGGCGTTGAGCAGCAGGCAGGCCAGGATGACCTGCTCCCGGCTGGCGTTCATGAACAGCTCGACGCCGTCCCTGACCACCTTGACCGGGCCGAGCACGCGGAACTCGAAAGCGGAGATCTCCATCACACCGCCCGTCGCGTCGATTCGGCGACCACGGCCGGAACGGGAATCACATCACCGCGGTCGGAATGCAAGATGAAAAGACAATGCCCCGTCATATCAAAGTCTTTCGGTTCATAAGCACTGTCACCCACCGCCCACGGTAGGGAGGGCGGATATCAGGCGTCATCCCCTATCCGTCCCCTCAAGCGCGCCGTCTCCCCTAGGGGCTTCACGCCGGGGAAGGCCGCGTTTCACCCATGGCCGTTCCCGCTCGTGGCCGGGATCGTCCTTTCCGAGTACGCGGCCGTTCCCGCTCGTGGCCGGGACCGTTCTTTCCGGATACGCGACCGGACCCGCAGGCGCCGTGAACGCCGTGAACGCCGTGGAGGCCGCGGAGGCCGCGGAGGCCGCGTGCCGCCGGCTCAGTAGCGGGGCAGCAGGCCGCGGGCCGCCGCCTCGGCCAGGGTGGGCGCCCGCCGGTCGCGGTCCGACACCAGCGGGGACTCGACCGGCAGGGGCAGCCCCAGTTCGCGGTCGAAGTACGACAGCGCGAGCTCGTGCTCCCCGCGGTGCTCCCTCGACAGGAGGTGGCACATCACCGTGCCGTCCTCCAGCGCGGTGAACGCGTGCCCGACCCCGGGCGGCAGGTAGACCGCCTCCCCGCCGTCGCCGCTCAGCTCGACCGCCTCCCACCGCCCGAACGTGGGCGAGCCCGCCCGCAGGTCCACGGCGACGTCCAGGGCCCGTCCCGCGGCGCAGTGGACGTACCTGGCGGTGCCGGGCGGCGTCAGCGTGTAGTGCACGCCGCGGACCACGCCGCGCCGGGACACGCTCCTGCCGATCTCCGCCACGGGGAACGGCCGCCCCACCGCCGCGGTGAACACGCTCTCCCGGTACGGGGAGACGGAGCCGCCCCGGGCGTCGGGGAGGACCTCGGGGACGAACGCGTACGCGCCCGTCACGGCCAGCTCGCGGTACTCCATGTCAGGCCCGTGCCGCGCGGGCCCCGGGCCCGGTCATGCCGCCGCGCCTTCCGCGGATCCCCCGGCCCGGGCGGCGGTCATGACGACCGCCGTGAGCACCAGCCCGTTGCCGGACGTCCAGCGCCCCGCGAACCCGCTCAGCGGTCTCCCCTGCCAGCGCAGCCCGGCCACCAGCAGCCGGGCCTCGAACGTGCCCCGCAGCGGATCCAGGACGATCACCGCGTCCTGGAAGTCCAGCCAGCGCCAGGCCAGCGGATACCACGCCTTGTAGACCGACTCCTTGGCGCTGAACAGGATGCGGTCCCAGCTCGGGCCCGGGTGGTCGGCGGCCAGCCGGCGCAGCATCCGGCGCTCCTGGGGAAGCGAGACGGCCTCCAGCACCCCGGGCGGCAGCGGCCCGTCGGGCTCGGCGTCGATGCCGATGGCGGCGGGCGCCGCGCCGACCGCGGCGGCGCGGTAGCCGGCGCAGTGGGTGATGCTGCCGACCACGCCGGGGGGCCAGACGGGCTCGCCGTAGGCGCCGGACAGCACGGGGACGGGGGGCACGCCCAGGAGTTCCATGGCGCGGTGCACGCAGTGGCGGGCGGTGGTGAACTCCCTGCGCCGTTTCTCCACGGCGTTCCGGACCAGATCGGCCTCTTCGGGGAAGAGCACGACGCCGGGCGGGTCGGTGAAGGCATGGAAGGACACGACAGTGTCGGGAAGAATCTCCTCGATCACCCCGCGCCTCCTCTCGTCCGCCCTCCGTCGCACAGTAACCAGGCACGGCATTTCCCGAAAAGGGCTGCGCGGAGTATCAGTGGGGACGGCCCGGAAAACAGGGGTTCGACTAGGGGTCCGGCGCACCCGCCCACCCCTCGACCTGCCCTCCCGCATGCCTTCCGCCCCCTAATGTGTCATTGTTGCATCTGCGCACCGGCTTAAAGTCACGCCGGTCGACAAACAAAGTTTCCACTCTTGACTTACCCTGTCGAGAAGAATTTCCGTTCCGCGAAGGGGATTTCGTGCGTCACACCAGGTTGGGTCCTGCGGGCCCGGTCGTCTCCGCCGTCGGGCTCGGCACACTCGCCCTGAGCGGCGCGTACGGGCCGGTCGAGCCCCACGATGCCGAGCGGCTGGTGCGCAGGGCGCTCGACGCCGGGGTGACGCTGCTCGACACGGCGGACTTCTACGCGGACGGGCAGGTGGAGAGCCTGATCGGGCGGGTGCTCGCCGGACGGTCCGGCGAGGTGACGGTGTGCACCCGCGGCGGGGCTCGCGTGGCCGGGCCCGGCGGCCCGGTCGTGTTCGACGGCCGTCCGCGCGAGCTGGAGCGTTCCCTGCACGCCTCGCTCAGGCGCCTGCGCACCGATTGCGTCGACCTGTTCCATCTCCACTGCCGGGACACCCGGGTACCCCTGGAGGAGAGCGTGGCGGGGCTGGCCGAGCTGGTGCGCGCGGGCAAGATCCGTCGTTTGGGGCTGTCCGGCGGCACGACCGAGCAGGTGCGCCGCGCGCACGCCGTCCATCCGGTCAGCGCGGTCGGCGTCGAGTACTCCCTGTGGGGGCCGCCTCCCTCCCCCGGGCTGCTGGCCGCCGCCCGCGAGCTGGGCATCGCCGTGATCGCCGCCCGGCCGCTCGGCCGCGGCTTCCTCACCGGCCGGGTCCGGCCGCAGGCCAGGTTCGAGCCGGACGACTGGCGGCATGCCGACCCCCGCTTCCACCCCGACCACCGCCACAGCAGCTGCTCCCGGCTCCAGGAGCTCGAGTCGGCGGCGGCCCAGCTCGACCTGGGGGCCGGACGGGTCGCGCTGAGCTGGCTGTTCTCGCGGGGCGAGCACGTCATCCCCGTGCCGAGCACCCGCGACCCGGTGCACCTGGAGATGAACCTGGCCGCCGCCTCGGTCGAGCTGCCTCCCGAGACCCTCGCCAGGCTGGACGACCTGTTCCCCGTCGTCCACTGCGTCCCGCCGGAGTCACCGCCGTTGTGAGCGGTCTCCGGCCGGGATCAGTCCACCTCGCTCCTGGGCGGGGGCGAGATCAGGGACATGGCCAGGGCCTTGTTCACCGCGTCGATCCGCGAGACCGCGTTGAGCTTGACGAAGATGTTGCGCAGGTGCCGCTTCACGGTGGCCTCGGCCAGCCCGAGCCGCCGCGCGATCTGCACGTTGCTCAGCGCCTGCGCCGCCAGCTGCAGCACCTCCAGCTCCTTCTGCGACAGCGTCCCGGCGCTCGGCGACTCCACCCTGGCCAGACTGTGACGCGAGACGGCCAGCACGACCCTGGAGGCGTCCTCGTGCACGCTGTGCACCGCCGCGATCAGCTCGTGCCGGTGCACGCTCTTGAGCAGGTAGCCGCGGATGCCCGCGGACAGCAGCCGGATGAGGAGCTGCGAGCCGTCGTACATGCTGAGGATGATGATCCGGGTGTCGGGCGACAGCCTCCTGATGTTGGCGACCGTCTCGGTGACCTCGTCACCGGGGATCTCGACGTCGAGCAGCACCACGTCGGGGTGGGTCCTCGCGACCACGGCCACGGCCGTCTCGGAGTCGCCGGCCTCGCCGACGATGCGGATGCCGCCGTCGCACTCGAGGATCTCGCGCAGCCCCTCGCGGAACAGCGCGTGGTCGTCGACCAGCACCACGGAGATGGCGTCGCTAGGCGTCTCTGCGATCACGGGATCTTCTCTTCAACGGGATGAACAGCTCGACGAGGCAGCCCTGCCCCGCCTCGCTGGTGACGACGACCCGGCCGTCGAGCAGCTCGGCGCGCTCACGCATGGACGCCATGCCGACCCCGTGGCCGCGTTCGGCTCCCGGATCGAAGCCGCGGCCGTTGTCCAGCACCGATGCCGACAGTTCGTGGGGGGCGATGTTCACGCGCACCAGGACCATGGGCGGGTTCCCGTGGGTGAGGGCGTTGCGCACGGCCTCGCGCACGATGAGGAACGCCTCGTCGCGCACCCGCGGATCGGCCCACGACTCGTCGCCGCTGACGTCGAGGACGACGGAGACCTCGTCGTCCTCCATCTCCTCCAGAAAGCCGATCAGCGACTTCTCCAGGCTCTTGACCGGCGTCTGCGGGTGCAGCTCGGAGGTGAGCTGCCGCAGGTTCTCCATGGTCTCCTGGATGGCCTGCTGCACCATGCCGGTCTTGGCGGAGGCGCGGGCCGCGTCGGACGCGCGGTACGCCTCCGACAACGCCAGTTGCTGGTGGGCGACGCTGAGGCCGTGGCCGATGCGGTCGTGCAGCTCACGGGCGATACGGCGGCGCTCCTCCTCCTGCGCCTCTCGCACCAGGTCGAGCAGGAAGCCGTGGTAGCTGTCGGCGGACTCGCGCACCCGCCGGGACAGGCTCTCCTCCAGGCCGGCGACCGCCAGCGTGACCAGCTCCGCGGTCGTGCCGTAGTCCGTCTCCGCGGCGATTCCCCTGACCAGATGGCGTAACGCCACGCGGAAAAAAAGTGAGCCCGCCTCAAGCGAGGCTTTCGGATGAACGCCGGCGACCGCCCTCGCGTTTCCGACTTCCCAGGCGTGGAATTTGTACAGTTCGCTTATCTGCACCTTACCGGCGCGTAGCGTGGCCACCACGTCGTCCAGGACGTATCGGGCGGTCGAGAGGGCCTGGTCACGGGCTCGCGCATCCGTGAAGACCATGCTCCCGGCGGCCTGCAGGGCCGACTCGAACTCGGCGACTATTTCATTGCGACACGCTTCAACTAATTTCGCCGGATCGTCCGACTGCCCGTGCACCGCCAATATCCCCCCTCCGCTGCGGGACTAACGATGGAGCGCTCCCCAACTATCCCTTGCCTCCGACAATAAGGCAACATTTCCGTTCATATGGGTCAGATGACCAGGAGGAATCCCGTCTTCCACCGCTCACCGCGCCGGAGCGGCCGTCGGCGGCGCGTCCGTGACGCGCAGCCGATCCCGTGAGGCCGGGCCTCCCGCACCCCCGTGCCACCCGCCGGAGGAGACGGTCCGGGACGGCGCGGCCGTCCACCCGCCTTCCGGCGCGGCACGCCGGGCCCGCCGGGGCGACGGCGCCGCAAGGCGGTTCGGGACCGTCACGGTGACGACCGCGACCGGGGCCGCCCGCCGGTCCTTCACACGCCATTCAAAGATGCATTCATATGGCACACACAACAGCGGCCAGATGAACGGCATATTGCGTTCCCATAAACACGCCGTACGGCCGGCGCAGCGATCTGCGTCCCCTCTCCGCCCGCCGCCGACGGGCCGCGGCGACGACGCCGGCGCTCCCCGCGGCCATGGCCGCCAGGACGCCCAGCAGAGGCAGCCCGAGCCGCCAGACGGCCGCGCCGAGCGCGGCGCACAGGGTCATCGAGGCCGCCGTCATCGCCAGCCGCGTCCCGCGCTCCCCGACGAGCACGCCGAACGTGCGCCGTCCGGCGGCGGCGTCGCCCTCGATGTCGGAGAGATCCTTCGCCGGCACGCCGACCAGCACCATCCACCCGATCGCCGCCACGGCGAAGACCTTCAGGTCAGGAGGCACCGGGACGCCCGTACCGCCGGCCGTCGCCACGACGAACCCGCCCAGGTACGACAGCAGCCCTGACAGGCACAGCACGGCCACCGTCCCGGCCGCGCTGCCCTTGAGCCGCAGCGGCGGCCCCGAGTAGAGGTAGCCCAGCACCAGGTTGCCCCCGACGATCCAGGCCATCGACGCCGGAAGCCCCACGGTGGCCGACATCGCCAGGCCGGCGCCCACGGCGCCGACGGCGGCGGCGGCCCGCCGGTCCAGGGCGCCGCGGGCGATCGGCCTGCCGGAGCCGTTGATCCGGTCCTCGGTGACGTCGGTGACGCCGTTGAACAGGTAGACGGCGAAAACGGACAGCACCCAGGCGGCCGCCCCCCTCAGGACCGTCAGCGGATCGGGCGCCGCGGCCACCGGCACGGCCAGGGCGACGCCGGACAGGAAGCGCAGGAGCGAGACCGCCAGGACGAGCGGGCGGGCCTCGGCGAGGCAGAGGGCGAGGGTGCGGGCGAAGGTGCGGGGAAGAGCCGGAACGGTCCGGAGCGTGAGATCGATAGCCGCCATGACTGGAGTGTTGACCGCCGTCAGGGTCGCGATAAGTGGCGTGACCCGAAAGCAGCAGGGGGGATGCGCCTTTCGATACCCCTGGAGTGCTCCTCCTGACACCGGGGACGAACTCCTGACCCCCTGCCTTGTCGCGGTCCGCGACCCCCTATAACTTCGGCACACCCAGTCAAGATCCCCACAGGACCGGAGCGGATTCGCGGAGGAGAGGCGAGCGTTCCGTTTCTCCCCCCGTGCGCCGCGCTCGCGAAGAACGCCGCGACAACGGTAACCCCGCGGACCGCCGCGACTCATCCGATCCAGGGAAAGGAAATCCGAGGATGCTGGGTGCCGAACGCTACCGAGAATTCCGGCCCATCGACCTGACGGACCGCACATGGCCCGGCAGGCGCATCCATGAGGCCCCCCGCTGGCTGTCCACCGACCTGCGCGACGGCAACCAGTCGCTGGCCCGCCCGATGTCCCCCGAGCGCAAGCTGGTGATGTTCGAGCTGCTCGTGCGCATGGGATACAAGGAGATCGAGGTCGGCTTCCCCGTCGCCAGCCAGGACGACCGCGACTTCCTGCGCCTGCTCATCGAGGAGGACCGCATCCCCGACGACGTCCGCATCACCGTGCTGACGCAGGCCCGCGAGGAGCTGATCAGGGACACCGTCGACGCGCTCAGGGGCGCCCCGCGCGCGCTGGTCCACATCTACAACGCCACGTCCCCGCTGTTCCGCCGGCTGGTCTTCGGCATCGGCCGGGACGACTGCCGCGACCTGGCCGTGCGCGCCACGCAGGTCATGATGGACCACGCCGAACGCGTCCTCGGCGACTGCGACCTCGGCTACCAGTACTCCCCCGAGCTGTTCAACGAGACCGAGCTCGACTTCTCGCTGGAGGTCTGCGAGGCCGTCATGGACGTCTGGCAACCGGAGGCGGGCCGCGGCATCATCCTGAACTTCCCCACGACCGTCGAGCGCTCGCTGCCGAACGTCTTCGCCGACCAGATCGAGTGGCTCGACCGCAACCTGTCCCGCCGCGCGCACGTCTGCCTGTCGATCCACCCGCACAACGACCGCGGCACCGGCGTGGCCTCCGCCGAGCTGGCGCTGCTCGCGGGGGCCGAGCGGATCGAGGGCTGCCTGTTCGGCAACGGCGAGCGCGCGGGCAACGTCTGCCTGGTGACCCTGGGCATGAACATGTACGTCCAGGGCGTCGACCCGGGCATCGACTTCTCCGACATCAACGCCGTGCGCCGCACCGTCGAGCTGTGCAACCAGCTCCCGGTCCACCCGCGCCACCCCTACGGCGGCGACCTGGTCTACACGGCGTTCTCCGGTTCCCATCAGGACGCCATCAAGAAGGGCTTCGACGAGCGCGAACGGCGCTCCGCCGCGACCGGGACGCCGGTGGACGAGCTGCCGTGGGAGATGCCGTACCTGCCGGTCGACCCCAGGGACGTGGGCCGCACCTACGAGGCGGTGGTCCGGGTCAACAGCCAGTCCGGCAAGGGCGGCGTGGCGTACGTGATGAGCGCCTGGCACGGGCTCAACCTGCCGCGCGGCCTCCAGGCGGACCTGGCCGTCCGCGTGCAGGCGCAGGCCGACGCCGGCGGCGGCGAGCTGTCGCCGGAGCGCATCGGCGCGCTGTTCCGCGAGGCGCACCTCTACCACGGCGACCCCTTCCGCCCGCTGCCGCTGAGCCGGGAGCCGGTCGAGGTCACGCTCCACATCGACGGGGGCGCGGTGCCGGCCGGGCCGGGCGCGGCCGCCGCCGAGGACCTGGCCTCGGTGCTCGCCCCCTGGGGGATCCGGGTCCTCGCGGTCCACACCACCGAGCCGCCGCTGCACGACGCGCACCCGGGGAGGCCGCCCGGCGGCCGCTCCCCCGGCGAGGTCGTGATCTACGCGGAGTGCGCGGTGGACGGGGGCACGTCCTGGGGCGCGGGCATGCACGCCGACGTGGCCGCCTCCGCCTTCTCGGCCGTCCGCGCGGCGCTGCGGGACCGTCCGGTGGAGTGCCCCGAGCCGTCCCGCCGCCCCCTCCCCCGTCCCCTCGCCACCGCGGGCTGACGGGCGCACGCCCGGCCGGCGGTCACCGGCGCGAGGAGGAGACCGCCCCGCCCCGGACGCGTCCGCCGGCCCGGCCCGCGCACCCCGTCGGCGCACGACCCGCCGCACCCCGCCATACCAGCACCACCGTCAAGGAGGGCCTTCATGGCCGAGCACGACCAGGTACAGGGGATGGCCCTCCTGCGGGACCTTCTGAACGAGGCGGTGTCGGGGCAGGGCCGCATCGCGATGGTCACGGGCCCGATCGCCACCGGCAAGAGCCGGTTGCTGGACGGCCTCACCGAGCACGCGTTCGACCACGGCGCCCTCCCGCTCACCGCGACCGGCTCGCGGACGGAACGGGACCTGCCCCTCGGCGTGCTGTCGCAGCTCGTGCACAACACCCCGATGCCGGAGGAGCACCGCGCGACCACGCTGAGCCTCCTGCAGGAGGGCGCCCGCGCCCAGCTCACGGGCGAGACCCTCGGCCACATGGACGTGCAGATCGTGGACGCGCTCTGCACGGTCCTGCTGGAGCTGTCGGAGCGCTGCCCGCTGCTGATCGTGGTGGACGACGCCCACCACGCCGACCGCGGCTCCCAGCTCTGCCTGTCCTACCTGGCCCGCCGGGTGAAGTACGCCAAGGTCATGCTGGTCTTCGGCGGCGCCGGCCGGGACTCGCGCCGGCCGTTCCCGCTCCACGCCGACCTGCTGCGCCTGCCCCACTGCCGCCAGGTCACGCTCGCCCATCTGTCGCCGGGGGAGGTGGCCGAACGGGTGGCCGAGCGGGCGGGCCGGGAGACGGCCGACCTCCACGCGGCGCGCTGCCACGAGCTGAGCGGCGGCAACCGTCTCCTGGTGGACGCGCTCGCCGATGACTTCCGGGAGACGGGCGCCCCCGGCGAGCGGTACGGCGAGGCCGTGCTGACCTGCCTGCACGGCGCCGATCCGGACCTGCTGCGGGTGGCCCGCGCGCTGGCCGTCCTGGGCGAGCCCGGTCCGGCCGCCCGCCTGCTGGGCGAGAGCGAGGCCGACACCGCCCAGGCGGTCCGGACGCTGACCCGGGCCGGGCTGCTGGCCGAGAGCGGTTTCCGGCACGACGCCGCCCGGTCGGCGGTGCTGGCCGCGATCGACTCCGCCGACCGCGCCGGCCTGCACCGCCGCGCCGCCGAGCTGACCTACCACGACGGCGCGGCGGTGGCGGTGGTGGCCGGCCACCTGCTGCTGGCCGGTCACGCCGGCGAGCCGTGGAACGTGTCGGTGCTGGAGGAGGCCGCGGGTCACGCGCTGCGCGACGGCCGCGTGGAACCGGCCATCGAGTACCTGAAACTGGCCTGGCAGGGCTGTGCCGACGAACGGTGGCGCGCCAGGATCGCCACCAAGCTCGTGCGCGCCAAGTGGCGCATCAACCCCAGCACCCCGGCCGGGCAGCTGGCCGAGCTGACCGAGGCCCTGCACAAGGGCCATCTGGGCGGCGGCGACGCCGTGGTGCTCGCCAAGGCGCTGCTGTGGCACGGCCACGTGGCCGACGCCAAGGACGTCCTGGACCACCTCGGGGACCTGGACGAGCTGGACCGGGAGGGCATGACGGAGCTGACCGTCGCCCGCGCCTGGTTCCGCGGCGCCTCCCCGTCGTTCCTGTCCCACCTGCCCGAGCCGAACGCCCGCGAGAACGCCTGCGCCGCGCACTCGCTCACCGCGTCCCGCCGCATCGAGTCGGCGAACATGCTGGTGAAGGCCCTGAGGGAGGGCCCGAACACGGGGACCGCGGCGACCGCCGAACGCGTCCTGGGCGGCTCGCAGCTGGACGAGATGTCCATGGACACGGTCGAGAGCGCGCTGCTGACCCTCACGTACGTGGGACGCGCCGACCGGGCCGCGCCGTGGTGCGACGCCTTCATCGACGAGGCCGTACGCCGCCGGGCGCCCAGCAGGCAGGCCCGGCTGTCGGCCATCCGCGCCGAGATCGGGCTGCGCCGCGGCGACCTGGCCGCGGCCGCGCACGACGCCCGCCGCGCCCTGGAGATCATCCCTCCGGCCAGCTGGGGCGTGGCCGTCGGCGCCCCGCTGGGCACGCTGCTGTGGGCCGGCGCGGCGATGTCCCGCCACGACGCGTGCCTGCCGCACGCCACCCAGCCCGTGCCGGAGGCCATGCTGGAGACCCGCTTCGGCCTGCTCTACCTGTACGGCAAGGCCCGCTTCACGCTCATGGCGGGGCAGGCCGAGCAGGCGCTGAGGGACCTGCGGCTGTGCGGTGAGCTGACGGCCCGGTGGGGTCTGGACGGCCCGGAGTTCCTCCCCTGGCGGGTGGACGCGGCCGAGTGCCTGGTCCGCCTCGGAGACCTCGACGAGGCGAGGCGCCTGGCCGAGGAGGAACTGCACCGCTGCCACGGACGCTCCAAGCGGGTGCACGGGATGGCGATGCGGGTGCTGGCCGCCACCGGGGAGGCCAGGCACCGGGTGAACCTGCTGCGCCGCTCAGCCGACCTGCTCCAGGCGGGCGGCGACAGGTACGAGCTGGCCAGAGCCCTGTTCGACCTCGTGGAGGCGTACCACGCCAGCGGCGAGTACCGGCGCGGCGGGATGCTGGCGCGGCGGGCGAAGGCGCTGGCACAGGAGTGTCACGCGGACGGGTTGAGTCAGGCGCTGTCCCCGGGCGACCACGACGGCGAGGCGCCGGGTGTGCAGCCGATCCTCAGCGACGCGGAGCGGCGGGTGGCCGCGCTGGCCGCCGACGGCTACTCGAACCGGGATATCTCTGCCAAATTGCACATCACGGTCAGCACCGTGGAACAGCACCTGACACGGGTCTACCGCAAGCTCAGCGTGTCCCGCCGCGCCGATCTGCCGGCCCGGCTGGTCGGTGAGCGCCTGTGAGTCACTCCGCGACGGCCGTGCGCATGACCCAGGCGAAGACCAGGGCCGGTTCACCGCCGATCTCGGTGGACTCGCCACGGTGACGGAAGTGCTCGTACCCCGCGCCGTGGGGGAGCTTGAGCGTCTCGTCCGGGGAGCCCACGCTCTGGATCCGCCGCTCGGCGGGCAGGTGGGCGGGCCCGCCCACCAGTACGGCTGTGAACTGGGACATGATGTGCCTCCTGTTTCCTCACAAGGGGATGTTGGAGTGGTGGCCACGGGTGTGCGGGGCACGGGCGAGGGCCTCGGCGATCCGCAGGCGGGTGGTCTCGGGAGCGATCACTTCGTCCACGACGCCGATGGCCACGGCCCGCTCCACGCCGCCCGCGACCCGGCGGTGCTCCTCGGCCAGCCGGGCGCGCAGCCCCTCGCGCTCCTCCTCGGGGACGGCCGCGAGGGCCTTGCGGTGCAGCACTCCGACGGCCGACTCCGCGCCCATGACCGCGACCTCGGCGCCGGGCCAGGCGAACGTGGTGGTCGCGCCGAGCGAGCGGGAGTTCATCGCGATGTACGCCCCGCCGTACGCCTTCCGGGTGATCAGCGTGACCCGCGGCACGACGGACTCGGCGAAGGCGTGCAGCAGCTTGGCGCCGCGGCGTACCACCCCGTCCCACTCCTGGCCGACGCCCGGCAGGTAGCCGGGCACGTCCACCAGCACGACGAGCGGCACCCCGTGGGCATCGCACATGCGGACGAACCTGGCGGCCTTCTCCGCCGACAGCGCGTCGAGGCAGCCGCCCTTGTGGCGGGGGTTGTTGGCCAGCACGCCGACCGGCCGGCCGCCGAGCCGGCCGAGACCGACCAGGATGTTGGCCGCCCACCGGGGCTGCAGCTCCTCGAAGCCGCCGTCGGCGTCCAGCAGGCCGCGCACCAGCGGGCGCACGTCGTAGGCGCGGCGCGGTGACTCGGGCAGCAGCGCACGCAGGTCACGGGGCTCGCGGGTCTCATGGGGTTCACGCAGCGCGGCCAGGTCGAACGCCCCCCGGCAGGTGAAGAAGCCGGTCAGGAGGCGGGCGCGGCGGATCGCGTCCCGCTCGTCGGCGGCCACCACGTGGGTCACACCGGACCTGCGGGCGTGCGCGCCGGGACCGCCGAGCCCCTCCATGTCGATGACCTCGCCGGTGACGCTGCGGACGATCTCGGGGCCGGTCACGAAGACCCGGCCGGCGGGCGCCATGACGACCAGGTCGGTGAGCGCGGGCCCGTACGCCGCCGCGCCCGCCGCGGGTCCGAGGATGACCGAGATCTGCGGCACCACGCCCGAGGCCCGGGTCATCGCGGCGAACATGCGGCCCACACCGTCCATGGACTCCACGCCGTCGGCCAGCCGGGCGCCTCCGGAGTGCCACAGGCCGATCACCGGGCAGCCCCGGCGTACGGCGGCCTCGATGGCCGCCACGACGCGCATGGCCCCGGCCGCGCCCAGCGCACCGCCCATCACGCGGGCGTCGGTGCAGTAGGCGACGACGGGAGCCCCGCCGACCAGCCCGTGTACGGCCGTCACGCCGCTCCCGTCCGCGCCGCCGAGCGGCACGGCCGAGTCCGGATCGAGGAGCAGGTCGAGCCTGACCGTGGGATCACGGGGATCACGGGGATCGGCGGCGGGCTCTGCTGGAATTTCGACGCTTTCGGCGCTTTCGACGGGAACCGCGGGCACGACAGTCATCGCTGCTTTCCTCACACCGGCTCGACACGCAGGTACCTGCGAATGTGGCAACCGGTTCCCGTGCCCGTCCACCCCTACCCCGGACGGCAGGTTGTGACCGCCGCTTCTGCCCGTTGACCCCGACCGGCGGCCCGAGGTGCGGTGATAGCGGTCTCATCCCTGGAGGACTGCCTTGTCTCAATGGTCCCTACCCGTGGTCGCCGCCCTCGTCGCGACCACCCTGATATCACCCGGCCCGGCCGTGACCGCCACGGACACGGCGCTCGAACGCGACCCCGCCTCCCTGGTCAACGTCTTCCACGGAACCAAGGAGGCGGCGGCCGACTTCGGCCACGGCGGAGGCGGGGGCATGACGTTCCCCGGCGCCGTGCTGCCGTTCGGCATGCTGCAGTGGAGCCCCGACACGGTGGCCAACGCGGGCGGCGGCTACCGGTGGGAGGACGACCGGCTACGCGGATTCTCGATGACGCACATCTCGGGGCCGGGCTGCACGGGCGCTCAGGACTTCCCGGTGCTGCCCTTCTCCGGGCCGGTCGGCCGCTCCCCCGCCACCCACGGCGAGGACTACGTCCAGACCTTCAAACACGAGAACGAGACGGCCTCCCCCGGCTTCTACAGCAGCGTCCTGGACACCGGGATCAAGACGGAGATCTCGGTGTCCGCGCGGGCCGGCGTGGCCCGCTTCGCGTTCCCGCAGGGCAAGCCCGGGACGATCCTGCTGAACACCAGCGGCTCGGTCAACGGCGTGGACGACGGCGAGACCAGGATCAGCGGGAACACGGTCGAGGGGTGGGTCCAGACCGGCGGCTTCTGCGGCCCGCCGATGCGCTACAAGGTGTACTTCCACGCCGAGTTCGACCGCCCGGTCACCGGCCACGGCACCTGGAAGGACGACGAGGTCCGCCCCGGCGCGGCCACGGTGGCCAACGCAGGCAAGGCCAAGGTCAGGGGCGACCTGGTGGAGCCGGGCGACGTCACGGTGAACGGGCCCGGGTCGGGAGCCTACCTGCAGTTCGACCCGTCCCAGCCGGTCCAGATGCGGGTCGGCCTGTCGTACGTCAGCATCGACGGCGCCAAGCGGAACCTGGCGGCGGAGATCGGCGGCAAGGGCCTCGACCAGGTGAAGCAGGCGGCCGGCGCCGTCTGGAACGACCGCCTGCGCAAGGTGGCCGTCGGCGGCGGCACCAAGGACCAGCGCCGGACGTTCTACAGCAACCTCTACCACACCCTCCTCCAGCCGTACGTCTTCGACGACGTGGACGGCTCCTACACCGGCCCGGACGGCAAGACCCGCACGGTCCGTCCCGGCCACCACCAGTACGCGACCTTCTCCGGCTGGGACATCTACCGCAGCGAGGTGCAGCTCCTGGCACTCCTCGCGCCCGACGCGGCCTCCGACATCGCCCAGTCCATGTACGCCAACGCCCAGTCCCTCGGCAACGTCTGGGACCGCTGGTCCCACCAGACCGCCGTCACCGGCGTCATGGTCGGCGACCCGTTCCACGTGATCCTGTCCACCGTGTACGCCTTCGGCGCCCGCGACTTCGAGTACACCGCCGCACTCCGGGCCATGGCGGAGGCCGCACGCCGGGTCGGCCCCATGGACATCGGCCACCCGCAGCTCGGCTACGACGAACGCCCCGGCAACGCCGCCTTCATGAAGCAGGGCTACGTCCCGAACGACCCCTCCTCCACCCTCGAGTACGGCATAGCCGACTTCGGCATCGCCCAGCTCGCCGCCCGCCTCGGCGACCGGACCACGACCGCCGAGTTCATGGGGCGGGCGCAGGCGTGGCAGAACCTCTTCAACGCCGGCAACGACTGGATCCAGCCCCGCATGGGCGAGGGCTCGTTCAAGTCGCCGTTCGACCCGGGCGACCCCGACGTCTACATGGAGGGCAACGGCGCCCAGTACCAGTGGCTCGTGCCGCAGAACGTGCAGGGGCTGTTCACGGCGATGGGCGGACGCGACAAGGCCGCCGCCCGCCTGGACGAGTACTTCACCGAGCTCAACGCCGGCCCGGCGCGGCCCTACGCCTACATGGGCAACGAGCCCGCGATGCCCGCGCCGTGGCTGTACGCGTGGACCGGGCAGGCGTACAAGACGCAGGAACTGGTACGCCGCGTGCAGAAGGAGCTGTTCGGCCCCGGGCCCGACGGACTGGTCGGCAACGACGACCTGGGCACCATGGGCGCCTGGTACGTCTGGTCGGCGATCGGCCTGTACCCCGCCATCCCCGGCCGCGCCGAACTGCTGGTCAGCACGCCACTGTTCGACCGCGTGGTGATCGACCGACCCGCGGGCGACATCGTGATCAACGCGCCCGGCGCCGCCTCCCCGTACATCCGCGGGCTGAAGGTCAACGGCGCGGCGACGAGCCGGGCGTGGCTGCCGGAGTCGTTCGCCACGGCCGGCGGGCAACTGGACTTCACGCTCGGCTCCACCCCGAACCGGGGGTTCGGGAGCGACCCGCGTGACGTCCCGCCCTCCTTCGACCAGGGCTCGAAGCCGTACCTGGCGGGCCTGACCCGCGGCAGCGGCCCGGTGGAGCCGGGCGGCGCCTTCGAGACGGACCTGGTCGTCCGCTCCCTGAGCCGGGCGGCGACCCTCACCTGGCGGGCCCAGCCCCCCGCGGGCGTCACGGTGACGCCGTCCGGCGGCACGCTGTCCGTGACGGCGTCGGGGAAGGCGCAGGTGAAGCTCACGATCTCGGCGCAGAAGGACACGGCGCCCGGCTTCCGCACCGTGCCGATCACGGTGGGCGACACGACCGCCGGCGTCCGGCTCAACGTCGCCGCCCGCGGCACCCCCGAGTGGCACCGCAACAACGCCGGCATCGGTGACGTCACCTCGCCCGGCGAGTCCAACCTCGACGGCCCCGGCTTCAGCTACTCCGCCCAGGCGCTGGCCGATGCGGGCCTGCGCCCCGGCGAGCCGGTGACCTGGAAGGACTTCCGCTTCACCTGGCCCGACACCAAGAAGGGCGACTGGGACAACATCCGCGTCGGCTCCACCCCCCTCGACGTGGCCGCCCCGGCCGGCGCGAGCAGGCTCTCCTTCCTCGGCGCCGGCACCCAGGGCAACCCCCAGACCACCGTGACGCTCACCTACACCGACGGGACCACGAGCACGGCCCGGCTGGGCTTCAGCGACTGGATCCTGGACTTCGGCAACGACACCCCCCAGTACGGCAACGAGATCGTGGCCACCGCCCCCTACCGGCAGTTCTGGGGATCCTGGCTGCTCCAGCCCATCAGCGCCAATGTGTACGCCTCCCAGCCCATCGCTCTGACCCCGGGGAAGACGCTCAAGTCCCTGAGCTTCTCACCGGTGGGCGAGGGCCAGATGCACATCTTCACCTGGTCCTTCGCCTGACGTCTCTCGCCTGACCGCTCGTCCCCGGCCCGCCGGGCCCCGACTCCGGGGCCCGGCGGGCCGATGCCGGATTCCGGGTCGCGGAATCCGTACTGGACGGGCGAGCCCGTACCCGTCAGAAAAAGCAAAACGACCCGCGTTTCCGCGGGTCGTAGCCGGGTTTCCCCTGGTGGATCACTGGTGCCCCCTGCAGGATTCGAACCTGCGCACCCGGCTCCGGAGGCCGGTGCTCTATCCCCTGAGCTAAGGGGGCCAGCGAGTGAAAGATTACCAGGTTCTGGAGGTGGACTGACACTCGAAGCGCAGAGGGGAGATCACGGAAGGCGAACGGTCACCGGGGGCCGGGCGGCAGGCTCACCGGGGACCCGGGCGGACGGCTCCGCGGTAGCGGGCGCGGTAGTAGGGGGAGGCGGTGAAGTTCGTCAGCTTGACGACGTCACCGGTCTTGGGGGCGTGGACCATGACGCCGTTCTTGACGTAGACACCCACGTGGGTGGGGTCTCCCGCGCCGCCGCCGAAGAAGACCAGGTCTCCGGCGCGGAGCCGGGAGAGCGGCACCCGGCGGCCCTGCCTGAACTGGCTGCCGGTGTAGTGGGTGAGGGTGACACCCGCCCTGGACCACGCGTGCAGGGCGAGCCCCGAGCAGTCGAAGCCGCCGCCCGTCGGGCCCGCCCCGGACCCGCCTCCCCAGACGTACGGCCTGCCGACATGGCGGAGGGCGGCGGCCACGGCCGTCAGGCCGGGCGAGGCCCGGCGCGACCTCGAAGAGGGAGAGGGGATGGGTGAAGCGCCGGGTTTCCCCGCCCTGGCCGCCGGCCGCCCGGCAGGAGACCGACCAGCCGAAGGCCGGCCGGCGGAGGACCGACCAGTGGAAGGCCGGCCGGCGGCCGGCTGATCGGCGGGAGGGCTTCCGATCCCGGTCTCATCCCGGGTCGAGGGCGGCACCCACGACGGGGGTGGAGTGGGTGCCGGAGACGGCGTCCACGGCGACATGGGGGCAGGGGTCACGGACGGTGTCCATGGCGGCGCGGGAGCGGGGGCCGGGGGCGGTGCCCATGGCGGCGCGGGAGCAGGGAACTCCCGGCGGGCCTCGCAGGCGGAGGCAAGAGCGTCCCGCACCTCGCTCTCGACCCATCTCCGGATGCCGTCCGGCATCCCGGCTCCGAGGAGGGAGCGGATACCCGACAGGAGCCGTACGGCGTCGGGGCAGCGACGGGCCGGGGACGCCTGCGGCGCTCCCGCGAGAGCAGCCGCGAGAGCGGCGGTGGTGAGGAATGCGGTGATCATGTGTCCTCCCGGGTTCGGCGGATGACCGGGGTCCAGGGTCGGCCGGAACACGTGATCGCCAAGGAGCCGAACGGGATTCTGTGGATAACGCGGCGTCCTCCACGGCTTTTCCGGGACGCGGCGGATACGCGTCCGGCGAAAACCGCGCGTGGCCCCACTCCCACGGGTTAGCCTCACGGCCGTGGGCGAGGTTCTGGGCAAGGTACTGGTGGTGGATGACGACGAGGTCATCCGGCAGCTCATCGCGGTCAACCTGACCCTTGAGGGGTTCCAGGTGGAGACCGCCTTCGACGGGCAGGACTGCCTGGACAAGGTGCGGGACGTGATGCCGGATGTGATCACGCTGGACGTCATGATGCCGCGGCTCGACGGCTGGATGACCGCCACGAAGCTGCGGAGGAACGAGGGGACGAGCCACATCAAGGTCGTTCTGATCACCGCACGGGCGCAGGAGGACGACAGGCGGCGCGGGTTCGGCATCGGGGTCGACGCCTACCTCACCAAGCCGTTCGACCCGGCCGAGCTGATCCAGGTCGTCCGCGAGCTGGCCGTCTCCACCCGGAGCCGCTGACCTCCGGACCGGTTCTCCGCCGCCCCGGCCGACCGGCCCGCCGCCCGGCTTCCATCCGGGCGGCGGAGCCGTGCGACCGGTTCGAAGACCCGCCGCCCCGGCTCGGGAAGACTTCCGGAACCCCGGAAAGCCTCCCGGCACCCGCCGAAGCCGAAGGTCCTTACAGCAGGCCCTCCCTGCGGGCCACGGCGGCGGCCTGGGTGCGGGAGGAGACTCCGAGCTTGCCCAGGATGTTGGAGACGTGCACGCTCACCGTCTTCTGCGCGATGAACAGCCGCTCGCCGATCTCCCGGTTGGCCAGGCCCTCGGCCACCAGCGAGAGCACCTCCCGCTCCCGCCCGGTGAGCGCGCCCGGACGCGGCCCGGCGGACGCCCGTCCCCGCGCGCCCTCCCGTGTCTCCCGCTCCACGGTGGCCCCTGCCCCGGACCCCGCCGCACCCCCGTAGAGACCACCGGAAGCGTCCTCGATCCCGCCCCCGGAAGCGGTCCCGGACAGCGCCCCGGACTCGGCCGAGGGGAACCGCGCCCGGCGGCCCAGGTCGGCCAGGGCGTCGCCCAGCGGCCGGGCGCCGAGCGACGCGGCGGTCCGGACGGCCGTCCGCCATTCCTCAAGGGCCGCGGCGTGGTCTCCCGAGACGAGCAGCGCCTCGGCCAGCCGCCAGCGCGAGCGCGCGGTCTCGTAGACGAACCCGTAGTCGAACGCCTCGACCGCGGCCCGCCAGGCCCCGACGTCGGCGCGGCCGTGCGCGCGGTGCCACTCGGCCTCGGCCCTCGCCAGCCAGGCGTGCCCCTCGGCTCCCGTCCCGGGACGGACCGGCTTGCGGGCGAGGGCCAGCAGTTCGTCGGCGCCGTCGGAACGGCCCAGCTCGGCCAGCGCCCACAGCCCGACCGCTCCGATGCGGATGTTGCCCATGTCGTCCGGGCCGAGGGCGTCGAGGACGGCGGTCACGTGCTCCAGGGCGAGTCCGGGGTCGCCGTTCCACAGGGCGTGCTCGGCGGCCAGCGCCCGCGACATGTAGGCGACCAGGGAGTCGGACCAGAAGGGACGCACCCAGGTCAGCCGCTCGTCCACCTCGGGCAGCCCCATGGCGACCTCGACGAACAGCGCGAAGGACGACAGGACCGCCTCGTGGCCCGTACCGACGCGCACACCGAAGCCCGCACCCTCCCTGCGGGCCCGGACCCAGTCCCCCGCCGTGTAGTGGATCAGCAACTGGAGGAACCGCAGGTCGGTGCCGAAGGTGCTCCAGGACAGACCGCTGTCCTCGGCCAGCCGGATGCCGCGCTCGGCGATCACGGCGGCCTCGGCCATCGAGCCGTGCTCGAACTCGACCCTGGCGTGCTGGAAGATCGCCCGCAGGTCGACGGCCAGGTCGCCGGACGCCTGGGCTGCGGCGGCGCCGAACAACTCCCCGGCCCGGCCGGGGTCGCCGTCGTACTCGGCGCAGGAGGCGAGCGTGACCATCGCGCTCTTCTCCGCGTCGCACGCCCCGGTGGCCCGCGCGATCTCCAGGGCGCGTTCGGCGAGCGGCCGGATCTCCCCGCGGCGGTCGGTGGGGATGAGGGTGCGGGCGAGGGTCGCCAGCGCCCGCGCCAGTACCGCCGTGTCCGGGTCGGCCGCCGCGACGGCCTCCTCGGCGGCGGCGACGGCCGCCGGCACGTCGTCGGAGTCGTAGAGGTAGTAGGCGAGGCGCTCGTGGGTCTCGGCCGTCGGGGGCAGCTCCCGCAACTGGGCGATGGCCCGGTGGTTGTCGCCCGTGCCGGCCGCGGCGACGGCGGTGCGCATGGCGAGCCGTACGCGGTCGGTTCCGGCGCGGATCTCGGCGTCGAGGACGCGGTCCCAGAGCCCGAGCGCCTGCTCGAAGTGGCGGTGGGCCTCGGCGGGCGCGCCGAGGCGCTCGGCCCGCCGGCCCGCCTCGACGGAGGCCGACAGCGCCTCGGCGAGGTCATGACCGGCGAGGTAGTGGTAGGCCAGCTCGGCCGCGGCGCCCTCGCGGGCGGTGAGCAGCCGGGCGAACTCCGAGTGCATCCGGGTCCGCTCGCCGGGCAGCAGGTCGGTGTAGACGGCCTCCTGGAGCAGGGCGTGACGGAAGGCGTAGCCGTACCCTCCGTCGGGGCGGAGCAGCCCCTGGGAGATGATCTCCCGCATGGCGTCCTCGAAGGTGAGGTCGTCCAGGCCGGACGCCTCCTGGAGCAGGGCGTGGTCGACGCGCCGTCCGGCGACGGCGGCGCCCCGCAGCACCCGCTGTGCGGCGTCGGAGAGCGGTTCGATCCGGGAGAGCAGCAGGTCGGCCAGGCCGTCACTCATCGAGCAGCCGTCGGTCGCCGCCTCCAGGAGCTCCTCGGCGTAGAACGGGTTGCCTTCGGCCCGGTCGACGATCTCTCTGATCACCCGTGGGTCCGTCCCGCCGAACCCGGAGAGGTGGCCGGCCATCTCGTCGGGACCGAGCGGGTTCAGCTCGACGGCGGTCACCGTGGGGAGGCGTTTGAGCTCGGCGAGGACGCGGCGCAGCGGATGGCGGCGGCGCAGGTCGTCGGTGCGGTAGGTGCCGACCAGGCAGACGCGCTCGGTCTGCAGCATCCGGCTGAGGAAGACGAGCAGGTCGCGGGTGGACCGGTCGGCCCAGTGCAGGTCCTCCAGGATCAGCAGCACGGGCCTCGCCGCCAGGAAGCCCAGCATCGAGCCGAAGAGCCGCTGCTGGGTGAGGGCCGAGTCGGTCCCGGCGTCGAGGTCGGCGCCGCCGGGCAGCAGCCTGCCGAGCACCGGACGGGCCTCGATCTCGGCGCGCAGCTCCGCGGGCGCGCCGCGCAGGGCGTCGGCCAGCGGGAGGTACGGCAACGCGTCGCCCAGTTCGGCGCACTGCCCGACCAGTACGGCGAAGCCGGCCGCCTCGGCCCGTTCGGCCAGCTCGGTGACCAGCCGGGTCTTGCCGATCCCGGCGTCGCCGCCCACGAGGGCCACTCCCGCGAGCCCCGCGGCGGCGGAGTCGAGGACGGCGGTCAGACGGGCGAGCTCCGCCGATCGCCCGATAAGCGCGTTGAGCGCCTTTTGCCAGCCCACGACGGCGAGTATGTCACGGCCCGCCGACAGCCCGGCCGCCGTCCCGCCGGTCATCGTCCCGCCGATCCCTCTCCCACCGATCCCTGTCCCGACGGCCCCCGTCCCGACGGTCGCCGGACAGGTCGCGCAGATCCTCCATCAGGCGGGCCAGCGGCCCCGGAGCCGTCAGCACTCCCAGGTGCCCTCTGCGGGGCAGCAGGATCAGCCGCCCGTTCCGGCAGGCGCGCAGGAAGTCGCGCTCGTTCGCCCGCATCGGGTCGCGGGCGCCGTTGACCAGCCACACCCGGCCCGGATAGGCGGCCAGCGCCGCGAGGTGGTCGTGTCCGGTGACGGCCTCGACGACCTGCGGCAGCGCCTCGCACGACAGTCCCCCGGCGACCATCGCCGCACCGGCGGGGCCGGGCAGGAGGCCGCGGAGGAGGAGGGCGCCGACCCGGTCGGCGCGCGCCGGGTTCCGCGCGGCCAGGGAGGCGGCGAACCGGTAGGGGACGGCCGCCCATCGGCTGTTCGCGGTGCATCCGAGGGCTGCCAGCCCCGCCACCCGTCCGGGGAAGAGGCCCGCGGTGGCGATGCCGACGTAGCCGCCCAGGGAGAGCCCGGCCACGAACGCCCGGCCGCCGAGCGCGTCGATCGCGTCGGCCACCGCCGACGCGGCTCCCTCGATCGTGAACGGCTCTCCCCGGCGCGAACCGTGTCCGGGCAGGTCGGGCGCGGCCACCGGGCCGCGGATGCGGGCGGCCACCGGATCCCACATGGTCGCGCTGACCCGGATTCCGTGGACGAGGACGATCGGCAGCATCACTGACCTCCGCGCTTCGAAGACGATCGAGCAGAACACAACGCAACGGTGCGTTGCATTTCGACATGCCGCCATTAAAACACAACGCACCGTTGCGTGGTTATAGTCGGGTACGGCCCGCCGGGCATCCGCGCGGGACCGCGGAAGCACAGGAACCGCGGAAGCACAGGGACCACCCAGGACGGACCGGAGCCACCCAGGACCGGAAGGACCACACAAGGCCAGAGGAAGCCGGCCGTAGCCGGAAACCAGACGGCACCGGACGGCGAACCCGGACAGGACCGCGCAGAGCGCAGAGGGCAGAGCGAAGGGCAGGGAGCGGGGATGGCACCGCGCAAAGAACAGCAGATCTTCCGGGCCACGCTGGACCTGCTGGCCGAGAAGGGCTACGACGGGCTGACCGTCGAAGGGGTGGCGGAGCGGTCGGGGGTCAACAAGACCACGATCTACCGCTGGTGGCCGTCGAAGGCGGCGCTGCTGGCCGCCGCACTGGTGGAGGCCGACCTGCTGACGGTGGAGCAACCCGACACCGGCAGCCTCAGGAAGGACCTGGAGGCGCTGGTCACCGGCATCGCCGGGCTGCTCACCCGCTCACCGTCGGCGGACGTGGCGCTGGCCGCGCTCGGCGCCGCCGTACGCCATCCCGAGATGGCCGCCGCGGCCCGGCGCTTCTTCGCCGAGCGGCTCTCCGGGGAGGCGGGGATCTTCGAACGAGCGCGGCGGCGCGGCGAGCTGCCGGCCTCGGCCGACCCGCTGATGATCATGGACCTGCTCGGCGGCGCGGTATGGCTGCGCGTGGCCTTCCGCGGCCTGCCCCTGGACGACGGCTTCGCCGCGAGGGCGGTGTCCACGGTCCTCGACGGAATGGCCCACGCTCCGGAGTGAGAGCCGCCCCCGAGTGAGAAGCACCGGGTGAGAGCCGCTCCAAAGCGGATCACTCCGGGCGGGCCGGGCGGCGCGGTCAGCCCGTGAGCGCGGCCGTGACGCGCTCCAGGATCGGGTACGGCACCAGCCCGTAGGCGTGGAAGTCGACCGCGTCCGCCCCGGCCGCGCGGGCCGCGCGGACCTTGGCGGCGAGCCGGTCGGCCGAGTCGGTGTCGGGCGGGCCGGGCCGCAGCACGACCCGCAGCTCCCGCTCCTCGCCCGCCGAGCGGCGGTAGGCGCCCACGTCGTCGGCCACCCGTACGGCGTCGCGGGCGTAGCCGAACGCGCCGAGCGAGGGCACCAGGTCGCCCAGCGCCACCAGGTCCACGCCGAGCTGCCAGGCGTCGTGCGCGGCCAGTCCCGGGGAGGGCAGGCCGTCCTCGTGTCCCTTCACCGCGCCGGTCCCGTCGAGGAAGACGAGCCGGGAGCCCTCCCCGGCGACGGCGGCGGAGACCTCCGAGACCAGCGAGGTCACCGCCTCCGAGCGGGCCCTGGCATAGGCGACGGCCTCGGGGCCCGCGTAGGCGGTCAGCGCCGCCCGGGTCACCTCGCCCTGCGCCGGAGGGTCTCCGCCGAGCACGCCGCCCACGATCCGCGCGCACTCCTCGCGCGCCGCCTCGGCGTTGACGCCCAGGTCGGTCGCGCGCCGCATGCAGAAGTCGCAGAAGCACAGGCCGAACAGGAACGCGTCCATCGGGCCCATGGGGACGTGGCCGCGCCCGGGGCCGTGCCCGCGGCCCGCGCCGCCGAAGCCGCAGGGACCGCCGAAGGCGCCGAAGTGCAGCGCCTCGGCGACCACGCTGTCCACCCCCTGCCTGGCCACCGCCCGGCCCAGCGCCACCGCGTAGGAGCGGACGTCCGGGTGGGAGGGGCACAGGTCGGCGGGCGCGCCCCGGTCGCCGAAGCAGCTCCGCACGGTCACGTCGGGGGCGGCCAGGCCCAGCGTGGCGTTGCGCAGGAAGACCGCCCAGCCGTGCAGCCTCAGGCCGCGCCGGGCGGTGTCCGCGCGCAGGGCGGCCAGCGGCCCCCCGGCGGCCCCGGCCTGGACGGGCGGGGCCAGTCGCAGCCCGTCGAACAGGTCGGCGGGCGGCGTGAAGTGGACCCCGTCCGCGCGCAGCGTCACCCGGGCCGGACCGTGGGGCGTGATGTCGCGGGACCGCTCACCGGCCACCGCCACGGTCACGCCCGCGACGCCGTACCCGGCGATCCGGTCGAGGACCGCCGCGCGGCCCTCCCCGCGCACGTCCTCGACGTGGACGTGTAGCGAGCTGTCCAAACCGCCGCCCTTCACCCGGTTCCGGAGTCGGAGTCGAAGCCGGTCAGACTCTAACGTCCCTTGTAGGCGATGAAGTCGATCTCGACGAGGATGTCCATCAGGTCGGACCCGACGGTGGTGCGGACCGGGTAGGGCCGGGTGAAGTAGGACTTGTAGACCTCGTTGTAGGCGGCGAAGTCACGCTTGAGGTGCTCAAGGTGGACGGTCGCCTTCACCACGTCGTCGAAGCCCAGTCCGTGGGCGGCCAGGATCGCGCCGAGGTTGCGCATGACCTGGTGGGTCTGCTCGGCCACGTCGGTCCCGACGACCTCGCCGGTCTCGGGGTGCAGCGGTCCCATGCCGGAGGTGTAGACGAAGTCCCCGACGACGAGGCCCTGGGAGTACGCCCCGACCGGCGCCGCACCCTCGGCGGTGCGCAGCTCCTGCTTGACGCTCATTGACTACCTCCAGCGTGGAACCCGGCCCTCGGGGGCCGGGAGGAGGCGCGGCGCACCGCCGCGCCTCCGATCGGGTCGTGTGTCCGTGACCGCCGGCTCGGCGGGTCACGGACGAACGGGAGCAAGTGAAACAGAGGGAAATATACGGAACTCAGAAGAAGGTCGTGACGAGATCGACGACTCGGTAGTCGTCGTCCACCACCGGGATGACCCGCCACTTGTCGAAGGCGGTGCACGGATGGGAGATGCCGAACGGCACCAGCTCGCCCGGCGTGGCCCGCGATCCGGGCGCGAGCCGTACGACCGCGTGCTGGTCGTGCATCCTGATGACCTCCGAGCCGTCCAGGACGCCGCGCGGCACCGGGAACCCCTCGTCGAAGGGGGCGTCGCGCTTGCCGAGCCCGACGACGGCCGTCCCCGGCTCGGGGACGCTCAGCACGTGCGCCCAGACCTCCAGCGCCGCCCGCAGCTCGCCCTCGATGCGGTTGTACGGCGTGCGCTCGCGGTAGTGGCCGTCGTCGTGGGTGACGTAGGCGCCGCTGCGCAGCACGATCCTGGCCTGGCAGGTGGCGAGCTCCCTGCCGACCACGTCGAACCACTGGCTGCCGCCGACCGACAGGATCGGGTCGCGCACCCGCAGGTGTTCCAGCGCCTCCAGCATCCGGCCCAGGTAGGCCCGCACCTCTTCGGCCGTGCCGAGCACCCCTTCGTACCCGGCGACGCCGGCGAGCTCCACGCCCTCGGCCGCCTGCGCCGCCCCGGCGACCTCCAGCAGCTCGCCGAGCGTGCGGCTGCCGCACCGCGCGCCCGCGACGCCCAGCTCGGCCAGCACCCGGAACGGCCTGGCGCCCGCGTGCGCCGACAGCGTCTCCACCCCCGCCACCGAGTCCACGAAGCACAGGAACTCGGCCGCCGGGTCCTCCTCCAGCCACGCGGCGACCGCGTCGAGCCCGGCGGGGTCGAAGAACTGGTTGGCCAGGACGATCCGGGAGACCCCGAACTCGCGCAGGATGAGGACCTGGCTCGGGGTGGCGGCCGTCATCCCCCACGCGCCCGCGTCCAGCTGGGCGCGGACCAGCTCGGGGGACATGGTCGTCTTGGCGTGCGGGGCGAGCAGCATGCCGTGCCGCCCGGCGAAGTCCGCGAGCGTGGCGATGTTGTGCTCCAGCGCGGAGCGGCGCGCCACCATGACAGGGAAACTGAAGGCCCCGCCGAACAGCGAGGACCCCACCGCCTTCTCGGGGTCCACGATCCCCTTCACCGTCGCCGTCATCGCACCGCTCCCTTCGCATCTGCCCGCCGACCCTATCCTCGCGGCCCACGGCTCACCGGGGAAACGGGGCCGGACCCGTCAGGGTCGCAGCGCTCGTCCGGGGGTGGCGCCGGTGAGCCGTCCCGCGGCCAGGACCGGCACGCCGGAGACGAGGACGTCGTCCACCCCGGCGGCCGGGACGCGGGGGGACCCGTAGGTGGCCAGGTCGCGGACGGCGGCGGCGTCCACGACGGCGAGGTCGGCGATCTGCCCGGGACGGACCAGGCCCCGGCGGGGCAGGCCGAAGCGGCGGGCCGGATGGGAGGCCAGGTGGACGACGGCCTGCTCCAGGCTCCAGTCGCCGGTCTCGCGGACGTGACGGCCGAGCATGCGGGCGAACGCCCCGTATCCCCGGGGATGGGGGTGCCCGCCGACGTAGATGCCGTCGGAGCCGCCCGTGTGGGCCGGGTGGCGCAGGATCGCGCGGACCGACTCCTCCCCCTCGGGGCCCTCGTCCGGGCGGGCCGTCACGCAGCCGGCTTCCAGCCGGGTGCCGAGGAGGATCCGGCGGCAGAACTCCCCCGGGTCGGTCCCGGCCTCGGCGGCGGCCTCCGGGAGCGTCATCCCCTCGGCCCACTCGTCCCCGGGCACGTGGGACAGGGTGATCCTCGGCCAGATGGAGTCGTCCCACTCGATGGGCCCGGACGCGAGGATCTCCAGCGCCCGCCCGGTGTCGGCGGCCGGGATCCGCGCGGGCAGCGCGACCATCGCCAGGATCGTGCTGCCGCGCAGGTAGGGGTAGCTGTCGAAGGTGACGTCCAGCCCCTCGGCGAGGGCCGCGTCGAGGCGCGGCAGCAGGACGGACGCCGGGCCGTGGTAGTGCGAAACGTGGACGGAGGCGCCGGACGCGCGGGCGATGGCGGTCACCTCGGCCATGCCGATCGGGGCCCGCTCGCCGTACGCGCGCATGTGGGTGACGTACGGCAGGCCGCCCAGCGGCGCGCACAGCGCGGCGATCTCGGCGGCGTCGGCGTAGCGGCCGGGGGCGTACTCCAGCCCGGTGGACAGGCCCGCCGCGCCCTCCTCCAGGCCGCGTTCGACCCGGGTGAGCATCGCGGCCAGCTCCTCGCGGGTGGCGGCCCGTTCGGCGGGGCCCATCACGTCGTAGCGGATCGTGCCGTGCGGCAGCAGGTAGGCGGTGTTGAGCGCGGTCGTCCCGTCGTGGCCGTCCAGCAGCTCGCGGACGCTCAGCGGCCCGTCGGCCCAGGGGTGCGCGCCGTTGACGGCCGCGAAGTAGCGGGTGACGTAGTCGAGGGTCCCGGGGGTCGTGGCCGGGGCGAAGGACAGGCCGTCCTGACCGAGGACGAACGTGGTCACGCCCTGGCGGAGCGCGGCGAGCTGCACCGCCGGATCACCGGCCAGGGCGTCACCGTGGACGTGGCAGTCGATCAGGCCGGGCATGACGTGCCGCCCGGAGGCGTCGACGACCGTGCCGGCCTCGGCTCCGGCCTCGGACAGTCTCCCCACCGCGACGATCTCGTCGCCGACGACGCCGACGTCAGCCGGGAACGCGGGGGCTCCCGTGCCGTCCAGCACCCGGCCGCCACGGACCAGCACATCGAAGATCACACCGGGATTGAACCACTCCGCCGTACCCCGGCGCACTTTCCTCTCCGCGGCGCCTCGCGGAAAGAGGAGCCCCCGGGGCCACGAGGGACCCCCGGACCGGCCCCCGGCGCACCCCCGTCCACGCGAGACCCCGGACCGGCCCCCGGCGCGCTCCCCGGCCGCGTGAGACCCCCGGGCCGCCCCCTCCCCGATGCTCCCCGGTGGGCCGGTGCCGCCCCGGGCCGAGGGCGGTGGCATCCTTCAACGGGTCAGGCATCTCCCCGCAGGAAGGCCGTCGTCCCGTGCGCATGAGGCAGCTCCTCCGTCGTCCCCGCGGTCTCCCGGCCGCCGTCCCGGCGGTGACGGCTGCGCTGGCCGCGGCGGCGCTCGCGGTGGCCGCCTGCGCCGCGGACGGGGGTGCGGCCGGCTCCGCCGCCGCCAGGACCCCCGCGGCGAGCGGCACCGGCGGGGCCACCCGTGGATCCGGGACCGGGAGCCCCACCGGCGCCCCCGGGACCGATGGTGCTCCCGGGAGTCCCACCGGCACGCCCGCCCCGGCGGCCCCGGACGCGCCCCGCGTGCCGTTCGGCGGCCACGCGGGCCGCTACGCCGCCGGGACGCTGCGCCCGAGCGGCGAACAGGCCGCCCTCGACGCGAAGGTCGTCGAGCACTACCGGCGATGGAAGGCCGCCTTCGTCCGGCGCGGTTGCGGCAACGGCCGGTACCAGGTCCTCTCCCCCGACGCCGACCACCCATACGTGGCCGAGGCACAGGGTTACGGCATGGTCGTCACCGCGACCATGGCCGGGGCGGACCCGGACGCGAAGAAGATCTTCGACGGGCTCCTCCGGTACGTGCTGGCCCACCCCTCGTCGATCACCCCCGGCCTGCTCGCGGCCGAGCAGGACGCCTCGTGCAGGAGCGTGAACGGCGGCGACTCCGCCACCGACGGCGACCTCGACGTCGCCTACGGCCTGCTCCTGGCCGACCGGCAGTGGGGAAGCTCGGGCGCGTTCGACTACCGCGGGCTGGCGCTCGACCGGATCCGCGCGATCAGGAAGGGCGAGATCAACCCGGTCACCCGGCTGACCAAGCTGGGCGACTGGACCGACCGGGGCGACGAGTACTACTGGGTCAGCCGGTCCTCCGACTGGATGATCGGTCACTTCCGGGCCTTCCGCCGCGCCACCGGCGACCCGTCCTGGGACGAGGTGATCGCCGCCCACCAGGATCTGATCGCCGCCCAGCAGACGCGGTACGCCCCGGGCACCGGGCTGCTGGCCGACTTCGTGGTCGGCACCCGCACCGATCCGAAGCCCGCGCCCCGGGAGGTCCTGGAGGACCCGCACGACGGCGCGTACTGGTGGAACGCCTGCCGTACCCCGTGGCGGATCGGCGACGACGCGGTGGCCTCCGGGGACGCCCGGTCGCTCGCCGCGGTCCGCCGGATGAGCGCCTGGATCAGGAAGGAGACCGGCGGGGACCCCGGCCGGATCGCCGCCGGCTACACCCTCGCCGGGCGCCGCCTCTCCGAGGACGCCGAGGCCGCCTTCTCCGCCCCGTTCGCGGTGGCGGCGATGGCCGACCCCGGCGGCCAGGCGTGGCTGGACGCCCTGTGGGACGAGATGGCCTCCGCCGCCTTCGGCCGCCGGGACTACTTCTCCGCCAGCGTGACCCTCCAGGCGATGATCACCGTGTCCGGCAATCGCTGGACGCCCTGACCGGGTGGCGGGCCAGCACCTCCCTGGCCCGCTCCCTGGCGAGGTTCCAGCCGTTCCACGGGTCCGGCGCGGCCAGGTCGTTGCGTTCGGTCACGTTCCGCAGCACGCAGCTGCGGACCGGCTCGGGCAGCCGGTCCAGCGCGGGTACGGCCTCCGCCCCCAGGCCGCCCAGGTAGCGGTGGTCGATCCGGTCCGGGCCCCGGACGGCGATCTGGGTCTCGGCGACCCGCAGGTCCGGGTTCCACACGGCGAAGGCCAGCAGCGCCGCCCCGGTCATCGCGACCAGGGTCCTGGGCAGCCACCGGACGGCGCGGCGCCGGACGAGCCGTACGGCGCCGGCCACGAGCACCAGCGCGAAGACGGCGCCCAGCCACCAGATCGCCGCCTCCACCGAGGCCCGCAGCCGGGTGAAGCCGTAGGCGCCGACGTAGAGGTCCAGCCGGTGCAGGGCCGAGACCAGGACGACCATGGTCAGCGCGCAGAGCGGGCCGAGCAGCCCGGCCATCAGCCACCGCTCCCCGCCCCGCAGCCTGATCGCGCCCGAGGCGACCGCCACGATCGCCAGCACGAACACGCTGACCGCGGCGAGCTGGAAGAACCCCGAACGGGCGTACTGGGCGTAGGTCAGGCCGGTCGCCGACACCAGCCACCTGGACGAACCGAACAGGACCGTGAGCTGCATCGCCACGAACACGCCGAACAGCAGGTCGAGCGCGACGAGCGGCAGCACCCACACCCCCCGGCTCACCGAAAGGCGCGTGGCCGGGCCCTCCGGCTCCGCCACCGGCCGCAGGCCGACCAGCACGGCGGAGGCGGTCACCGCCGCGAAGACGCCGAACAGCAGGATCCGCAGCGGCAGCGCCCCCGCGCCCAGCAGGTCCCGGACGCTGAAGACCCGGGCGACGGCCTCGGCGAAGACCGCGTCGGCCGAGGCGAACAGCGCCCCGAACACCGCCACCAGCACGGCGCTCAGCGCGACCCCGGCGAGCACCGGCACGACCCGCCGCCGCAGCGGCAGTCCCCTGCCCGGCCGCAACGGCGCGGCCAGGAACCACGGCACCGGCAGCAGGCCCAGCACCACCGACGCCCCGCCCCGCAGCACGCCCGCCCAGCCGCGCCCGGCCCCCGACAGGGCGAGCGCGGCCAGCAGGAACCCGGCCGGCAGGAGCGGCCCGGCGAGCCAGTCGGCGTCCCGGAACGCCGCCACCGCGACCAGCCCGTAGGCGATCAGGCCGAGCACCGCCGGCCAGGGGGTGACGCGGCGCCGTACGGCGGGCAGCGCCGCCGCTCCCATGGCCGCGGCGACCAGGACGAACCCCAGGCTCATCGCACTGCCCGGAAGCGCGACGGCGGCGAGGAGCCCGACGGCGGCGCACGCCGGGAGCGCCCACCGAGGAGTGGGCGGCAGCTCGGGCCGGGGCAGCACGGGCGGCACCACGTACTCCGCGGTGGTCCCGGGCGGTGCCGGGGAGGGCTCCACCGCCCTTCCAGGGACCGGCGGGGCGGGCGCACCGGACGGCCGGACCGGAACGGTGGACGTCATCCGCCGCTCGCACGCGGACGGGGCCGGAGCCTCCCACCGGGACGGCCCCGGGATAGCCGGTTCGGACGGAGCCGGGACGGGCGGTGGCCGGACCGGGACGGGCGGTGGCCGGACCGGGACGGGCGGTGGCCGGACCGGGACGGGCGGCATCGCGGGCGGGGCGGCGTCCCCGGCGGTGCGCCCCGGCAGGTCGACCGCGACGCGGCAGCCCGGACCGTCCTCCACCCGGATGGATCCGCCGTGCAGTTCGACGATCTCCTTGGTGATGGCCAGCCCCAGCCCGGCGCCGCCGTCGTCCGCCGCGCGGCCGGCGTCCAGGCGGGAGAACCGCTCGAAGACCCGGGCCCGCTCCGCCTCCGGGATGCCGGGCCCCTCGTCGGTGACGCGTAGCCGCACCCCGCCGCCCTCCGGGGCCGCCGCCAGCACCACGGCGCCGCCGTCGGGGCTGTGCCGTACGGCGTTGTCCAGCAGGTTGGCCAGCACCTGGGCCAGCAGGTCGGGATCGGCGCGCACGCCCAGCCCCTCGGGCACCTCGCAGCGCGCGGCGACCCCGTCCCTGGCCAGCACGGCCTCGCGCAGCGCCTGCTCGCACAGGGGCCGCAGCCCGACGTTCTCCAGCTCGATCAGCCGGGCCCCCGACTCCAGCCGGGACAGGTCCAGCAGCTGGGTGACCAGCCGGCCGAGCCGCTCGGTCTGGGCCAGCGCCGTCTCCAGCGTCGCCTGGTCGGGCGCGGAGACGCCGTCCACGACGTTCTCCAGCACGGCCCGCAGCGCGGTGATCGGCGTGCGGAGCTCGTGGCTGACGTCCGCCACCAGCGCGCGCCGCTGGCGGTCCACCTCGGCCAGGTCGGCCGCCATGGCGTTGAACGCGCGGGCCAGCTCGCCGACCTCGTCGCGGGAGGTCGCGGTGACGCGCAGGCCGTACCGTCCCTTGGCGATGGTCTGCGCGGCGGCGGCCATCTCGCGCAGCGGCTTGGTCATCCCCCGGGCGAGGAGCTGCATGATGACCAGGGCGAGCACGGCGGCCACCGCGACGCGGACGTCGCGCGAGTAGCCGGAGTTGATGCCGACCTCGTTGACGACGAACGCCACCACCACGGCCAGCAGGATCACCAGCCCGAGCTTGACCTTGATCCGTCCCAGGAAGTCGAGGGGCCTCAAGCGGAGCACGTCCCGTCGTCGGAGGGAAGGTCGGAGGGGAGGAGGGAGAGGAGAGGGGAAGCGCGCGGGGGGACCGGGTGGCGGGCCGGTCGCCGGGCGGGGACGTCCGCGGTCACGGGCGGACGAGGGCGTAGCCGACGCCGTGGACGGTCCGCACGACGCCGGGTCCCAGCTTGCGGCGCAGCGCCCGCACGTGGCTGTCGACCGTGCGGGTGGCGGCGGCCTCGGAGAAGCCCCAGATGTCGGCGAGCAGCCGTTCCCGCTCGAACACCTGGCCGGGCCGGTCCGCCATGCGGCACAGCAGGTCGAACTCGGTCCGGGTGAGCTGCACCTCGGCGCCCCGGGTGTAGACGCGCCGCTCGGCGACGTCGATCTCGACGTCGCCGAGCCGGATCACCGTGTCCGGCCCGGCGAGCTGGGAGGCCCGCTCCACCCGCCGCAGCAGCGCGTGCACCCGGGCGACCAGCTCGCGCATGCTGAACGGCTTGGTCATGTAGTCGTCGGCCCCGACGCCGAGCCCCACGAGCAGGTCCGTCTCCTCGGCGAGCGCGGTGAGCATGAGCACGGGCACCGGCCGGGCGGCCTGCATCCGCCGGCACACCTCCAGCCCGTCGAGACCGGGCAGCAGCCGGTCGAGCACCACCACGTCGGGCCGCGACCTCGCGTACGCCGCCAGCGCCGCCTCACCGTCCCCGACGGCCGCCACGTCGAAGCCCTCGGCGGCCAGCCGGTGCCGTACGGCTCGCGCGATCGTCTCGTCGTCCTCCACCAGGAGGACGCGTCGTTGCTGAGGTGTCGCCATACGCCGGAGCGTAGACCGGGGCGGTGCAGACGATCGGCGGATAATTGTGAATGTTTCGCGCACCCGCGCCGGGAAGGCGCGGGTGCGGCGGGCCGGGGCGCGGTGTCCTCCGGCCCGCCGCCTCCCGGCGCCTCCCGCGGCGGGAGGGGCCGGCGGTCAGATCATGATCAGCCGGCGGCCGACGACCTGGTAGCCGATCCGGGCGAACGACGCCGCCATGGGTGCGTTGCCCACGTCGGTGCTGTCCCTGACCTGGGGCTCGCCCTCGGCGGTGAAGATGTGCAGCGTCTCGGCGACCAGGTCGTCGATGTAACGGCGGCCCCGGTACGCGGGGTCCACGCCGATGTAGCCGATCGTGGCGGTGGTGGCGTTGCGGGTGGGCATCGTGATGCCCACCACGTCGCCCGCGGCGTCGTGCGCCAGCCGCCAGCGGTGCCGGCCGCCGGGGAAGTCCGCGATGTCCTTCAGGGTGTCCTCCGCGGTCCTCCTCGGCCCGTGTTCGGCGAGACGGCTGCGGTCCCAGGCGTCGAGGCTGCCCTCGGCGATCTTGGTCAGGATGTCGATGACGGCCTCGTCGTCGTCGGCCGGGGTGAAGGTGAGCCGGGTGGAGCGGGGCGGCAGGCCGTACTCGGGGATCCAGCGCAGGTTGAGCCGCTCCACGGAGTGACGCAGCCCGGCCCGTTCGGCCGCCTCGACCCGGTCGGCGACGTCGGCCACGGCGTCGGGGCGGTCGTTCCAGTCGGCGGGCAGGAACAGGTGGAAGTCGGGGCGGTCCCCGGCGGGCGAGGAGTAGTCCGGCGTGACGAGCGCGGCGTAGGCGGCGCGCAGCAGGGCCGCGCCCGTCTCGACGCGGTCGGGGCCGGTACCGGGGTCGAACCAGTCGAGGCTGAACGGGTGCCCGGCGCCGGGCGGGCCCCAGAAGGCGGCGCGGGCCACCACCTGGTCGCCGCGCAGCGCGACCCAGAGCCAGTCGGGCCGGCCGTAGCCCAGCTCCTCGAAGGGGGCGTGGCGGGCGCCGACACCGGAGGCGGGCGGCGGGCCGTAGGCGTGGAAGAGGTGGAGGTCGTCCGCGGTGAGCGGACGGAAGGTCAGGTCAGACACGTTTTCTCCGAAAAAGCGGTGCGCTTCCCCGGGTCTCAGGCGTTCTGTAGCCCGAGGCGGGAGCGCGTGACGATGGCGGACATCACTCCTCACCTCCTGTCCTGTCTCACGTCACCGGCCGGACCTCGGCCGGTGAGGCCGCAAGAGTAGCGGGAGGGTCGCCGGGCCCTCAACCGGTTATCCGGCCGGCGGGCGGAGGCCGCCCGGTCGCGGCCGGTGAGCGGACGGCCGTTTCGTCGCCGTCGGCGGCCGGAAGGCCGGGTCATCCGCTCCGCCGGCCCCGATGACCCGCCGAGATCGACGACCGGGACCTCCGGCCGCCCGTTCCGTTCACCGGTATTTCGGTGATGCGAAAGGTGCTGGTTCATTGGTCCATATCGCGCTAAGTGGCTATGTTTCTGTGCTCGATGGGACAGTGAACGGGGTGAACGGGATCGACACTCGACTGTTAGCGGACCGCTACCGGCTGCTCAACCCGCTCGCCGAGGGCGGGATGGGCACCGTCTGGCTTGCCGCCGACGAGCTGCTCGGCCGTGACGTGGCCGTCAAGGAGGTACGGCTGCCGCCCGACCTCGACCCCGCCCGGCGGCAGGAGCTGTGCGACGCGGCGCTGCGCGAGGCCAACCTGGCGGCCCGGATCAAGCATCCGTCCATCGTCACCGTCCACGACGTGATCGTCGAGCAGGACCGGCCGTGGCTCGTCATGGAACTGCTGTCCGGCGCGTCGCTGGAGCAGACGGTCCGCGACGGCCGGCCGCTGCCGGTGCGCCAGGCCGCCCGGATCGGCGTGAGCGTCGCCGGCGCGCTGGTCGCCGCGCACGCCGCCGGGGTGGTCCACCGGGACGTCAAGCCCGGCAACGTCTTCCTCACCAGGACCGGCCGGGCCGTGCTGACCGACTTCGGCATCGCCGTCGTCGAGGACGAGGCCACCGCGGCGCAGACCGGCCGGCTGGTCGGCTCGCCCAACTACATCGCCCCCGAACGGCTGCGCGGCGAGCGGGGCGGGCCCGCCTCGGACCTGTGGTCCCTGGGCGCCACGCTCTACTTCGCCGTCGAGGGCGTTCCGCCGCACCCGGCGGACACCCCCGTCTCGGCGATCAGCCGGGTACTGACCGAGCCTCCCCGGCCGCCGGAGCGGGCCGGCGCCCTGGGCCCGCTGCTGCTCGGCATGCTCGCCTCCCTGCCCGAGGACCGGCCGCTCTTCGAGGAGGTCGTCCAGGCCCTGCGCGAGCTCGCCGCGGGCCGCCCGGCCGCCGTGCCCTCCGCGCCCTCCACGCCGTTCCCCGCCCCCTTCCCGGCTCCGGAACGGGAGGCCGGTCCACGGCACGGAAGGGGAGCGGGACCCGCGCCGTCCTCCGTCCCCGCCGCGCGCCGGGCGGACCGTCCCGGCCCCCGCGTCGCGCTGTGGGCGTCCGCCGAGATCGCGGCGGTCGCGGCGGTCATCGGGGCGACCATGGGCGTGGTCCACGTCACCGGCGCCTCAGCCGCCCCGGCGAAACCGGCCCGGCTGAGCGAGAAGCCGGGCGCCTTCGCCGTACCCGTGGACATGTGCAAGCTGGTCACCGCGGCCGACGTCAGGAAACTCCTGCCGGCGTCGGACGCCAAGGGGTCGGACGCCAAGGGGTCGGACGCCAAGGGAGAGCCGCTCAACACCGGCGGCTGCGCGTGGGCGGTCCCCGGAGCCGGCCTGCGGATCGATCCCCTCAGCGACGGGATGGACAAGCCGTGGGGCAAGAGCCCCCGGCGGGCCCACGAGATACTGGTGAACCAGCGCAACGGCACCGTGCCGACCGGTTCGATCCTCTGGAGCTGGTCGGAGATCAAGGCCGCCGGCCGATCCACCCGCACCACCGGCGCGCTGCCGGTGAAGCCGGTCGGGGAGGAGGCGTTCGGCTACGACTACTACGAGAACCGGAAGACCGGCCGCCTGGAGCAGAGCCACGTGGTCTTCCGCGTCGACAACCTGGTGCTGGACGTCGGTTACACGGTGGTGGACGGCAGCAAGGACGCCCCGGCGATCCAGGCCGGCGCCCACACCGCCGCCACCTGGATCGCGAACGCGCTGAACAAGCAGAAGGCGAACGGATGAACGACCCAGACGTCACCCGGCCCCAGGGCAGGCGCGGCCGCAGGCACGCCACCCCCGAGACGGAGCCCGCCGGGGCGGCGCTGCCCGCCGTGCTGGAGCAGTCCCCGGGCGAGCAGATCTCACTGGAGCACGCGGTCGGGCGGGGCGGGCCGATGGCGCCGCGCCAGGCCGCGGCGGTCGGCCTGGCCGTACTGGACCAGATCGTCGCCATGCACGCCCGGGGGACGCTCCACGGCGACGTGCGGCCGGGATCGGTGCTGCTCGGCCCGAACGACCGGGTCACGCTCCTCGGGCCGACCTTCCGGTCGCCGACCTTCACCGCCCCCGAGGGGGTGACGGGCCCGGCCGCCGACCTGTGGTCGCTCGGCGCGACCGTCTACACCGCCGTCGAGGGCCGTCCGCCGGCCCCCGGCGGGTCGCTGGACAACGCCGGCCCGCTCGGGCCGATCCTGACCCACCTGCTGTCCGGGGACCCCGGCCGGCGGCCCGACCCGGGGACGCTGCGCAACGTCCTGCTGGAGATCTCCCTGACCGGCACGGCTCCGGCGGTGCCGTTCCAGCCTCCCGCCCCGGACCAGGCTCCCCCGACGCCCCCCGGTACGGCGCGGCGGGACGCCCGGACGTCCCCGGCGGGCCCGCCGCTCGCGCTTCCCGCGGGCTCCGGGACGACGACGCCGGACCGGGAGCACGCGGGCCCGGGTCACGCGGTCCCGGGCTCGGGTCACATGGTCCCGGGTCCGGGGCACGCCGCCCCGGACCCGGGGCCGCCGGACGACGACCCCGCGGCCAACCCCGAGGCGACCGCGCCGCGCCCGGCCGTCGTCGTCGGTCCGGGACCGGCGGCGTCCTCACTCCAGGCCGGTCCCGGCGCGCCCGCCCCGCACGAGGCGGCGCCCGGCTCAGGCTCCGCCTCCCGCTCCCGGCGCCAGGAGGGCCCGACCGGCCCGACCGAGCACGCCCGGGGCAGATCCGGGTTGCTGGTTCCCATGCCGATCGTGGCGCTGACCGGCGCCCTGGTCGTCGGCATGGCGGCCGTCATCGGCTACCTGCTCGCCTCGGCGCCCGGCGACCCCACTGCGGCCGAGCCGGTCGCGTCCGCCTCCGCCGGACCCGGGGGCCGGTTCGCCGCCGCGCCCCGCACCTGCAGCATGCTCGACGAGAAGCAGGCCGGGGAGCTGGTGCCGGGCTTCCGCAGCTCGGAGGTCGAACCCGGCGTCTGCGACTGGCTCAACCAGCAGGACTGGCGCAAGCCGAGCACGCAGAAGTACGACCTGCACGTGCGGCTGGTGGCCATGAAGCAGAGCGACTCCGGCATCCAGCGGGCGAAGGAGTACATCGCGGGCAAGAAGAAGGACTTCGTCACCGACGCCCAGTTCGCCACCCCGAAGCCCGCCCCGCCGGGCGACCTGAAGGGCATCGGCGAGGAGGCGTTCACCACCGGCAAGTACAGCAAGATCAATCTGTACGGGGGGTCGTACAAGGTGAGCGTGGTCTTCCGGGTCAGCAACCTGATCGGGGAGGTCGAGTACGAGCAGGGCGGCGTCGACAAGGACGCCGAGGGCAGGCTCGCGGCGGGGGCGCAGAAGGCCGCCCGCTGGATCGTCGAGTCCCTCAAGGCCAATGGCTGACCCGGCCCTTCCCGTCCTCGCGGGCCGATACCGGGCGATCGACCGGCTCGGCGCGGGCGGGATGGGCGTGGTCTGGCGCGCCCGGGACGAGATGCTGCACCGCGAGGTGGCGATCAAGGAGGTCAAGCTCGGCCCCGGCCTGCCGGAGGCGCAGCGCGCCGAGATGCGCGAGCGCACCCTGCGCGAGGCCAGGGCCGCCGCCCGGCTGGGTCACCCGTCCATCGTGACCGTGCACGACGTCATCTCCCAGGACGGCCGGCCGTGGATCGTGATGGACCTCGTCCGGGGCCGCTCCCTGCAGCAGGTGATCCGCTCCTCCGGGCCGATCGACCCGCGGCGGGCCGCGGCCATCGGGGCGGCCGTGCTGGACGGGCTGGCCCTCGCGCACAGCCGGGGCATCATGCACCGCGACGTGAAGCCGGCCAACATCATGCTGGCCGACGACGGCGGGGTGCTGCTCACCGACTTCGGCATCGCCACGCTGGAGGGCGACGTCCAGCTCACCTCCCCCGACGCGCTGGTCGGCTCCCCCGGGTACATCGCCCCGGAACGGCTGCGAGGCACCGGCGACGGCCCCGCGGCCGACCTGTGGTCGCTGGGCGCGACCCTCTACACCGCCGTCGAGGGGCGCGGGCCGTTCCACCGGGGGGCCTCCGCCGCCACCCTCGGCGCGGTCCTCACCGAGGAGACCCCGGTCCCCGCGCGTGCGGGCGAGCTGACGCCTGTGCTGCTCGCCGTACTGGACAAGGACCCCCGGCGGCGGCCCGGGGAGGCCGTCCTGCGCGAGGCCCTGCAACGGGTGGCCCGGGGACTGCCCGCCGGACCGCTCCTCCCCGAGGACCAGACCGCGCCGGCGGGTACGGCGAAGCGGGGCCGCACCGGCCTCCTCGTGGGGGCGGGGCTGGCCGCGGTGGCCGCCGTCGTGGCCGGGACGGTGGTGCTGACCTCCTCGGACGGCTCCGCGAAGCCCGTCCCCGCCGGGCCCGACCCGCGCGCCGGACGGTTCACCGCCGCCCCCGACCCCTGCTCCCTGCTGACCGCCCGGCAGGTCCGGGCGGTGGGCCCGACCGGTAAGCCGTCCCCGTTGGACGCCATGAGCGGCCACGGCCCCTCGTGCTCCTGGGACAGCGGATCGGGCACCCCGCAGATCCGCGTCACCGTCACCCACTACGCGTCCGTGCCGGGGAAGACCGCGCCGGAGACGGCGAAGGCGTTCTTCGCCGCCGACCGCACCAGGACCGCCGCCGACGCCGGTACGGGCCTCTTCGGCGAGGTCGGCCCGCTGCGCGACGCGGGCCGGATCGGCGCGGAGGCGTTCGCCTTCGACCTGACCAGCGGCGATCGCGTCTACTCCGAGGTCCACTTCCGGGTCAGCAACGTGCTGGTCGAGGTGAACGTGTCGCGGAAGGGCAAACAGGCCGGCGCCGCGCTGCGCGGGAACGCGCTCACCGCCGCGCGTCAGATCGCCGAGGAGCTGAACAGCCGTGACTGAGCAGACCCGCGCCCCGGAGGGACCACGCCGCACGCGGCCCGCGCGCCGGCCGGGCCGTACGGCGGGCCGCCGCGCCGGGGTGTCCGGGACCGGCGGGAACCGGGCGCGATCGGAGCGGGTGGCGTGAGCGCGCCCAGCAACCTGCTGGCCGGACGCTACCGCCTGCTGGAGCGCCGCGACCGCACCGGGACCGCCTGGCGCGCCCGCGACGAGGTGCTCCACCGCGACGTCACCGTCTCGGAGGTACGGCTCCCGCCGCCGGGCCCGCACCGGGACCGGCTCCTCGGCCAGGTACGGGCCGCCGCCGGCCTGCGCCACCCCGGCGTCGTCGCCCTGCACGACGTGATCTCCGCCCCGGACCGGGTGTGGCTGGTGCTGGAGTCGGTCGACGGCCGTTCGCTGCTGCAGACCGTGCGCGCCGAGGGGCCGCTCGCCCCCGAGCGGGCGGCCGAGGTGGGCCTGCGGGTGCTGGACGCGCTGACCGCCGCCCACGGCCGGGGCGTCCGTCTCGCCGCCACCCCCGACACCGTGCTGCTCGGCGCGGACGGCCGGGTCGTGCTGACCGGCGTCGCCGGTCCCGCGCCCGCCGACGACCTGCGGGACCTGGGCGCCACCCTGTTCACCGCCCTGGAGGGCCGGGCTCCGGCCACGGGATCCCTCCCTCCGGTGGTGAACGGCATGCCCCTGGCCGACCCCGACCCCACCACCGGGACGGTGACGTCCGGCCCGCTCGCGCCGCTGGTGGAGGGGCTGCTGGCGGCCGACCCGGCGCACCGCCCCGATGCCACCTCGGTCCGCCTCACCCTGGAGCGGGTCGCCCCCGCCCCTCCCTCGTCCCGGCGCAGGCACCTCGTCACGGCGGCGGTGGCGGCCGCCGCGCTCCTGGCCGGCGCCGCGTTCTGGCTCTGGCCCCGCCCCGCCGGCCCCGCCGCCCCGCCGCCGGTCACGCTGCCCGCCTCCTTCGCCGCCGCCCCCGACCCCTGCTCGCTGATCTCCGCGGAGCAGGCGGCCGAGCTGTCGCTGGCCGCCGAGCCGCAGCCCGACGGGAAGACCGGATGCGGCTGGGGCACCGAGGACCGCGAACTGCCACGGAACCTCCAGTACAGGCTCGCCGTCGAGGTCCTGCGCTACCCGACGGGCGAGAAGGCCCACGCGGGCTACGCGCGCTTCATGGCCGCCGAGGCGAAGAAGGACAGGACCCCGGCGGGCTCCCCGCTGCGGACGGCCAGGCCCGTCACGGCGCAACCCGGCATCGCGGCGGAGGCGTACACCTTCGCCACCACCAACGAGATCACCTACAACAGCGGCGTGGTCCTTCGCGCGGCCAACCTCGTGGTCGCGGTCCAGTACCAGCGCGGCGGAGGCGGCGAGGACCCCGGCGACCACACCCGCTCGGGAGCGATGCGGGCGACCCGGTGGGTTCTCTCGGCCCTGTCCCGGGCGAGCTGAGCCGTACCCGGGGATCCGCGTCGCGAAGACCGGGCCGGCGGGAGGCCGGTCGCGGAGACCGGGCCGGCGGGGTTCGGGATCGGCGGAGACTCCGGGGCGGTACGGCGCGGCGATCACGGGCGCACGAGATATATCTCGCCGGAACCCGGGGGACGGGCCCGCTCGTTGGACGGGCGACGCAGAATGAACTAAAGGCGGGGCGCCGGCTCCGCGTTCGGAGGATGTTGAGGATGTCGCCCGTCCAGAAGTACGCCGTCGGGGCCGCCGCGGTGATCGTGCTCGCCCTGATCCTGCCCCTGCCGAGCATCGTCACCTGGTTGATCGTCCTGGGCGTCATCGCCGCCCCGGTGGTCGGTTACCTCATGCTCGACCCGTCCCAGCGCGCGCGGCTCAAGCGCGCCCGCAGGCGCGGCATCGGCCGCTGACGCCTCCGGACCGCCGAGCCCCCGGGAAGACCTGAGACCGCCGAAGACGACGACCCGCAGGCCCGCGCCCCCGCCGGGGGCGCGGGCCTGCGCGCTTCCGTACGGCGCACGCCCCGGCCCGGACGCCGTGGAGCGCCCGCGCCGAAGGCTCAGGCGGCCGTGGGGGCCGCGGCGGCGAGTTCGGCCTCCACGCGGTGGGTGACCCGCCGCTCGAACACGAACGACAGGAACGGGACCGTGCCCGCGAGCATCACGCCCAGGACGTACGGCCACGACCAGCGGGCCTTCATCCCGAGGTTCATCGTGGCGACGAGGTAGAGCATGTAGAGGAAGCCGTGGATCGGCGAGACGACCTTCGACGGCCCCTCAATGTCGAACCCGTACCGCAGCACGATGCACGTGCACAGGACGAGCAGCATGGTCCCGACGATGTAGGCCAGGACACGAAAGGGCTTGAGGGCGGATTCCACGGTCATCTACCTCGGTCTGTGAGTTGTCGGCACTGCAACGATATGCGGATCAGGCGGCGGCCGGTTCGGCGCCGGAGTCCCGGCCGCCGGAACGGCCGCGGACCATGTCGCGCAGGAAATGCCACCACATGAAGACGGCGAACAGCCCGAAGATCCACCACTGGGCGGCGTAGGCGAGGTTGCGCCAGGTGAGCCCGCCGGGCTCGGTCGGCGGGGGCACGCTCACCGGCTTGACCGCGACCGCCGGGGCGGGCGACTGGGTCTCGGCGGACACGAACCCGTCGCGCAGCCCGGCGCCCGGCCACAGGTTGATCAGCTCTGGCGACGAAACGGTCAGCACCTGCCCCGCCGGAAGCGCCCGCGCCCTGCGCGGCACGCTGTCGGTCGGTTCCGAGGGCTGCAACCGCCCGGTCACGGTCACCGTCCCCTCCGGCACCGCGGCGACGGCCGGGTCGTCGGCCCGGGGCACCCATCCGCGTACGACGGGGATCGCGGTGCCGTCCCCGAGATCGAGCGGGACGAGCAGCCACAGGCCGCCGTCGCGTTCGGCCACCAGGAGCTGCCTGGACCGCTCGAACGTTCCCTGCGCCGTCACCCGGCGGCTGACCGCGTCGCTCGTCAGGTGGCTTCCCTGCTTGGCGAGGGTCTGCACGGCCACCGGGGCTGGGTCGCGCGCCGCGCGGGGCTTCCCCGAGTCCTCGAAGACGCCGAGCTGCCATCGGCCGAGCAGCGCGCACACGACGAGGGCCCCGACCGCGAGCAGGTGGAGCACCAGCGCGCGGGGCGAGAACAGGATGCGGAGCATGACACCACGCTATCCGCCCGGATCGGCGGTCCCGTCTCCAGCAGGGAGGGAGTGCGGGGAGAGCGGCCGGGCTCTTCGCGAAAATGGCATGAGTGGTGGTGGAAGAACCCGCTATATCGCTAAAGTCGTCCCATGTCTGATCCGCAGATTGACCCGGCCGGCAGCACCCAGCAGTTCCGCGCGTTCGCCCAGGGGGCGGAGCCGGAGGCGGCCCCTCAGAAGAAGTCGCCGGTCGTGCCGATCGCGATAGCGGTCGTGGTGCTGGCCGTCATCGCCGTGGTCGCGTACCTGATGATCTGAGACGCCCTGATCGCGGGCCCGCGGCCCGCGACTCGGACGAGGCACGCGGACGAAGCAGCGCCGGTGGGGTTCCCCCGGCGCTTTTGCCTGTGCATGGACGACCGCGTCCCCCATCGACGGCCGGAGCGTCCCCGCCACGCGGAGCCGCTCCCGTCCCGTGTGTCCCGTCGGAACCCACGGGACACACGAGACAGGACCCGGACGCCCCGCGTGCCGGGGCGCCGGTGGCCCCTAGCGGCGTTCGCTCAGCACCAGGGCGCTGCCGCCGCCCCGCCGTACGGGTTCGGCGACCGCCTGGAGCCTGCCGCCGGGCAGGAACTCCACGGCCGTGGCCGCGCCGATCTCGGGGGTCGGCGCGAAGGCGTGCCCCTTGGCCGTCAGCTCGGCGCCGTAGCGCTCGATGAACGCGGGCTCGGCCTGGGTCTGGGCGGTGTTGCGCTGGCTGGCGCGCGGCGCGGCCAGCGCCTCGGGCATCGTCATGCCGAGTTCCCAGCGGTTGACGAGGATCTGCAGGACGGTGGTGATGATCGTCGCGCCGCCCGGTGAGCCCACGGCGAGCAGCGGCCTGCCGTCCTTCAGGACGATGGTCGGCGCCATCGACGAGCGCGGGCGCTTGCCGGGCCCGGGGAGGTTGGGGTCGCCGGGCGCGGGGCCGAAGGTGAAGTCGGTCAGCTCGTTGTTGAGCAGGAAGCCCCGGCCCGGGACGACGATGCCGTTGCCCCCGGTGGACTCGATGGTGATGTTGTAGGCGACCACGCCGCCCCACCTGTCGGTGATGACCATGTGGGTCGTCTCCGGCCCCTGTGGGGCCTCCTCGGCCGTCTCACCGGCCGGGGCGGCGGGGGCGCACGGCTCGTAGGAGCCGTCGGGGCTGCCCGCGGGGGCGGGGTGGGGCATCGCACGGTCGCCGATCAGGCAGGCGCGCTCCTTGGCGAAGCCGTCCGACAGCAGCTGCTCCAGCGGCACGCCCGGGACGTCGCCGACGTACTTGTTGCGGTCGGCGAAGGCGAGGCGGGACGCCTCCAGATACTCGTGCAGGCCCACGTCCGGCAGGGCCTCCAGGATGTTGAGCGCCTCGCCCACCGTCGAGCCGCCCGAGGACGGCGGCGCCATGCCGTACACGTCCATGCCCCGGTAGGAGACCTTCGTGGGCGGCCGTTCGAGCGCCCGGTAGGCCGCGAGGTCGGACGTCTCCATCAGGCCGGGCCGTACGTTCCGGGTGGATCCGGGGGTGACCGGGGGCTTCTTCACCGTGGCCACGATCTCCGCGCCGAGCCGCCCGCGGTACAGCCAGTCGCCGCCCTCCCGGCCGAGGGTGCGGTAGGTGGCGGCCAGCTCGGGGTTGCGGAAGGTGGAGCCGACCCGCGGCGGCGCGCCGCCCGGGAGGTACAGCCGGGCGGTGGAGGTGAAGTCCGCGAAGCGGGCGGCGTTGGCGGCCACCTGGTCGTGGAAGGTCTGGTCGACGGTGAAGCCCCGGGAGGCGACCTCGGCCGCGGGCTGGAGCGCCTGCCTCAGCGAGATGGTGCCGAAGCGGCGCAGGGCCAGCTCCCACTGCGCCACGCTCCCCGGCACCCCGGCCGACAGCCCGCTGGTGACGGCGTCGTCGAACGGGATGCCCTCCAGGGAGGAGGCGGTCATCGCCTTCGGCGCCGTCTCCCGGCCGTCGATCGTGTGGACCTTTCCACGCCGGGCGTCGTAGTAGACGATGAACCCGCCCCCGGCCAGACCCGCCGAGAACGGTTCGGTCACCCCCAGCGTGGCGGCGGCCGCGACCGCCGCGTCCACGGCGTTGCCCCCGCGGCGCAACACGCCCAGCGCGGCCCGGCTGGCGTCCAGGTCGACGGTCGCGACCGCTCCGCCGTATCCCTCGGCGACGGCTTTCTTCTCCACCCCGTGGCCGGACGCCGCCGGATGGCCGGGGGACATCGGGTGTCCGGGTGACATCGGGCGACCCGCCGGTGCGGCGAGTGCGGGCTGGGTGAAGAGTACGGATCCTCCGGCCAGGACCACCGCCAGAGGCAGGGCGAGACGGCGATCGATCATCGAATTCCTCCAGCGTGGAAACCCCCGCCTTCAGGTGGGGGAGGAAACGCGGCACGGTACCGCGCTTCTGGTTGGGTCGTGTAGCCGTAACCGTCCGCGCGTTGGAGTACGCGCATATGGCGGTGGCCGATGCCCTGCACGGTGCCGTGCCGGGTGGTGATGTTGAAACTGCCGGTGGAACGGACCGCGACCCGGCCGGTGTGCACTCCGGCCTTCTCGCCTGCCGGGACGTTTGCCCGGACCAGGTCCCCGGTCCGGAAGCCCCGAACGGTTTTGGTACGAGGTAGCCGCAGTCTCGGAAAGCCGTGGCGGTCGGCGCGGGTACGGGCGTAGGTGCCGCGCCCGGTCGCCTTGGCCACCAAGGTCATCGACGGCCGGCCGGTCACGGTCTCCAGGTGGCCGATGTGCACGGCGTCCAGGGTGTGCGGCTTCGGCGCGCCGGTCCGAAAGCGGTTCCACTTGGTGCGCCCGCCCGAGGCCGACGCGACCGGCAGACCGGTCGCCTCCAGCGCCCGCCACAGCGCCCACCGGGTGGCGTTGACGGCGGCGGCGTCACGCAACGGCGCCTTCGCCAGCTTGAGGACCTTCGCCAGGAGTGTGGGCTTGCCCCGAAGGAATCCTTCGATCGGAGTGGCGCTCTTGGCCTGGTTGCACGGGACGCACGCCACGGTGAGGTTGCTGATCCGGTCGGAGCCGCCACGAGAACGCGGGTGGATGTGGTCGATGTTCAAGGGCACGTCCTGCGTGCCGCAGTAGGCGCACACCCGGCCCCACTTGGCCAGCAGGTACTCGCGGACCTCGCACCCGACCAGAGTGCCCCGCTGGTATCGCGCCCCTTCGAGCGGCCGACCGGCCGACATGGCGTGGGTGTCGAAGCAGACCCGTTCCACATGGACGGTACGGACGGGTGCCCAGCGCCTCAGCCGCGCCACCCAGGACATGGTGGTGTCCACGCGGTGCTTCAGGGACGGCGCGAGCCACCCCTTGGGTTTGGTGCGATTGTTGAATCGGGGTGCGCGGTAGCGCAGGTTGCGCGACCGGCGACCCCGGCGCAGTGCGGCCCGCGCACTGAGCTTGTCGCGGATCTGCCCGCCTCGGTGGTCGAGCTGGATCGCATATCTCCCAGTTCGACTTCCGTCGCGGTCAGTGAACACGGCGATGCCGGTGTGCTTGGAGCCGGGGTCGATGCCGACCGCGACGCCCTGGACGGTGGAATCGGCGGCCACGCGGTCACGCAACCGGATGACGAACGGGGTGTGGCGCACCATCACCGCCCGCCCGGACGCCAGTAGGCGACGAGCGCGGGCGGGGTGGCACGGGTCGAGCGGGTGGCCGTGGGCGTCGAGGACGAACACGGCCGGGTGAACCTCACGGTTCGCTCCCTCAGGCGCCGAAGCGCCCTCGGGGTGACGCCGAAACAGACCGGTGCCGTCCGCTTCGATCTCCCCTCGCCCATGTTCCACGCCGGTGCCCGGCGAGGCCGGGAGTCCGCAAGCCGTTTCGTCCCCACCCTCGGGGTTGTCTGCTCTCACGGATTCCAGAGCGGCAGGCTGAGGAAGCACCTGCCGGTGGGTCTGCTCACCCACGTGAAACGTAGTCAATCGAATGCACCTCCTTCAGATGATCGACTCGGGCTGGTCAACGCGGGGCTTCAAAGCGCATCACTGCACCTCAAGCCCCCTCCTTCAGGAGGGGGTCGTTGACCTTTGGCCTCCCACAGTCAGCTCGCCCCAGCCTTTCGCGGTTCGCTCGTTCTGTCAGCCCTTCGCATGACCTTGGTCGAATTCCCGTCCGCCGCCGGTCGAATCCAGGCGGCCTTCGTCAGTTCCCCGTCCGCCGACGACCGGCTTCGCGGAAACCACCGACGGCCTCGGAAAACCACCGACGGCCCCCGGACCGCCGCGGGCTTCCCGGAAACCACCGGCGGCTTCCCGGAAACCACCGCCGACCGGCCTCCGGCTACCGCGGACGGCGTAGCCGGCCCTGCCGCGCCGGGGGGACGAACCGGGCGGTGGGCGGGCGTAAAGTTCGGGCGTGCGCGCCGGAACCCGATGGATAGACCCGCTGCTCCCCCTGCTCGTGGCGGCCGTGCAGGTCGTGACGACCCAGGGCGCGCAGTGGAACCAGCCCGACCGCCTCCCGGTCGACCTCCTCGGCAACGCGCTGCTGGTCGCCGGGCCGCTGGCCCTGGCCGTACGGCGCCGCCACCCGGCCCTCACCCTGGCCGTCAACATCACCGCCACCTGGGTCTTCATCCTCCGCGGCCACGCCTACGGGCCCATCTTCTTCAGCCCGGCCATCGCCCTGTACACCGCCGTCACCCTGGGCCACCGGCGCGCCGCCTGGATCTCCTCGGCCGTGACCTACGTGTTCTTCGTCGTCTACACCACCTGGCTGGCCCCGGTCCCCAGCCCCGGGCTGTGGCACATCCTGGCCATCGCCGCCGCCATGGGAACGGTCCTCGCGACGGGCGAGTTCGTCCGCGCCCGCCGCGAACGGCTCACCGAGCAGCGGCGGGTGGCGCGGGAGGAGGCCCGGCGGCAGGCCAGCGAGGAGCGGCTGACCATGGCCCAGGAGCTGCACGACGTCCTCGCGCACAACATCTCCCTCATCCACGTGCAGGCGTCCACCGCGCTGCACCTCATCGACGACCACCCCGAGCAGGCCCGCACCGCGCTCACCACGATCAAGCACGCCTCCAAGGACGTGCTGACCGAGATGCGCTCGGTCCTCGGCGTGCTGCGCGACGGCGCCCCCCGCTCCCCCACCGCCGGGCTGGACCGGCTGGAGGAGCTGGCCGGGCGCAGCGGGCTGCCGGTCGCCACCGAGGTCACCGGCGCCGTCAGGACCCTGCCGCCGGGCGTCGACCGGGCCGGCTACCGCATCGTCCAGGAGGCCCTCACCAACGTCACCCGGCACGCCCCCGGCGCCTCCGTCGCCGTCCGGCTGGAGTACGGCCCGCGCGAGCTGGTGGTGCGGGTGACCGACACCGGCGGAGACGCCCCCGCGGGCGGGCCGGGCAGCGGCCTGGGCGGCGGCAACGGCATCCCCGGCATGCGGGAGCGGGCCGCGGCCCTCGGCGGCACGCTGACCGCCGGGCCGTACGGGCGGGGCTTCCGCGTCGAGGCGCGGCTGCCGATCCCCGAGGGGAGCGCACGCTCGCCCGAAGAGGACGCACGGCCCCCCGAAGAGGGCTCGCGGCAGGCACCGCGGGACGGCGCGGGACAGGACGGTCCACGGCCTCCCGGGGAAGGCGCGCGATCCGCCGGAGAGGCCCCATGATCCCAGGAGACCGCATGATAAAGATCGTCATCGCCGACGACCAGGCGTTGGTCCGGGCCGGGTTCCGCGCCCTGCTCGACGCCCAGCCCGGGATGACCGTGGTGGCCGAGGCCGCCGACGGGGAGCAGGCCCTGAGGCTGGCCGCCGAGCACGGGCCCGACGTGGTGCTGATGGACATCCGCATGCCGGGCATGGACGGCCTGACCGCCACCCGCCGGATGCCCCCCGGCCCGAAGATCATCATCCTGACGACCTTCGAGCTGGACGAGTACGTCTTCGAGGCCCTGCGGGGCGGCGCCAGCGGCTTCCTGGTCAAGGACACCGAACCGGACGAGCTGATCCAGGCGGTCCGCGTCGTGGCCGCCGGGGACGCGCTGCTCTCCCCCGGCGTGACCCGCCGCCTGATCGCCGAGTACGCCAGCCGCGCCAAGCAGCCCCACCCGGCCCGCGAGCTCGCCCTGCTCACCGACCGTGAGCGCGAGGTGCTCGGCCTCGTCGGCACCGGCATGACCAACGACGAGATCGCCGCCAAGCTGTTCATGAGCCCCGCCACGGCCAAGACCCACGTCAGCCGTGCCATGGTCAAACTGCACGCCCGCGACCGCGCCCAGCTCGTCGTCATCGCCTACGAGACCGGCCTGGTCCGCCCCGGCTGGACCTGACCCTCCCTTTGCGAACCCTCCGCCCCGCGAGGCGGCGCCTGGAATACTCATCGTGTTCACAAGGACACTAAGGGGAATCATGGTGGTCGTCATGACAACGCATCGGAGGTCCGCCGACCTGAGGCCGACCCCCGAGACCGCGTCCCGCCCCCTGCCCGGTACGGCACGTCGCCGGTCACGCTCCGTGTCGATCCCGTTCCCCGCCCGTCACCGGAACGACTGACGGGTACGGCGCGCCCCGGCGCGGCGGCGTAACGGCCGCCCCTGCGAAAGGCGGTCATTTTTCGGCCCGTCCGGGAAAAATTTCAATTACACTCCGTGCTCGCCCGGTCACGTGGCAATCTGTCGGATGTCCTGACGAGGAGGGTGACATGGGGTGGTGGCCCGATGGTCCGGAGACGGTTTCGACCCGGGCGACCCCCCGGAGTACGGCGGTGCCGCCTCCCCGTGGCGGCCGCCACGGCTCCGGCCCCGATCCGGGCCCCGGCCCGGCTCCCGGGCCGGGTCTCGATCCGCACATCGGGCCGGATCCCGACCCGGGTCTCGGCCCGGACGAGGAGGCGGAGCTGCTGTCGGCCGCGTACGGCGGCGACACGCGGGCCGCGCACCTGCTGGGCCGGCACTTCGCCCGGCGCGGCGACCGGGCGGCGGCCCGCCGCTGGTGGGAGCGGGCCGCCGCCGGGGGAAACATGGACAGCGCCTACAACCTGGGCCTGTGGCACGAGACGCACGGCGGTTCCGACGACGCCGTGCGGTGGTACGAGCTGGCGGCGGACGCCGGTGACGCCGAGGCGGCGGCCGGTCTGGCGAGGCTCCTGCTGGAGCAGCGCGGCGACGTGCCCGGCGCGCGGCGCTGGTTCGAGGCGGCGGCGCGGGGCGGATGCCGGGCGGCGGCGCGGCGGCTGGCGCTGATCTGCGAGGACGCCGGTGAGACGAGGGCCGCCGGGGAGTGGCATCGCAGGGCGGCGGTGGCGGGCGACCTGGCCTCGGCCCACGACCTGGGGTTCATCGCCTACACCCGCGGCGAGGACGACGAGACGCTGCGCTGGTGGGAGCTGGCGGCCCGGGGCGGCCACGCCGACGCCGCCTACCACCTGGGGCTGTTCCTGCGAGCCGACCGCGACCCCGAGGGAGCCGAGGCGTTCTACCGGCTCGCGGCCAAGAGCGAGCATCCCGGCGCCGCGTCCCAGCTCGGCGGGATCGCGCTGTCCCGCGGTGACCTGCGCACCGCCCGCGCCTGGTTCGAGCGGGCCGCCCGCGCCGGGCGGATCGACGACCAGCGGATGGCGGGGTTCGTGTGCGTGGAGCTGGGCGATCCGCGGACGGCCGGCCACTGGCTGGGCCGGGCCGCGGCCGGGGGCGACCCGGAGGCGGCCTTCACCTTCGGCCTGCTGCTGATCGCCGAACGCGGCGACGTGCGGGGCGGGCGGCGCTGGTTCCGGGAGGCGGCGCGGGCCGGGCACCGCGGGGCCGCCGCCGAGCTGGCCTCGCCGACCGTGGAGGCGGGGCAGCGGCGGCCGGCGGTCGTGCTCCCGCCGTTCTGGGACCGTTCGGCCTCGCCGGAGCTGGTGGCCCGCGCCGAGCTGACGGCCGCCGCCGTGGCGCGGCAGGGCGGCACCCCGCTGAAGGTGGCGGACCTGACCGAGATCCTGGGCACCTGGGATCTGGTGACCCGGCCGCCGCGCGACCGCGCCGGCGCGCTGGCGTGGCTGGCCGGGCGGAGCGACCTCCCGCGGGACGCGCTCGCGCACCTGGCCTCGGTGCGGGACACGCTGCTGCGCCCGGGCGGCGCCCCGTGGCCGACCCCCTCCGAGGTCGAGCGGGTCCTGGCGGTCGCCCGCGACCTGCGCTCGTCCTGGCCGCTCTGACGCCGCCCCGCACGGCCGGTCCCGCACAGGCCGTACGGGTCCCGCCTCGCACGGCCCGGCCGCGCACAGCCGTACGGCCCGCCCCGCGCGGCAGGAGCGCGGGAAGCGGGCCGTACGGGGTCGGGTCAGGCGGCGAGGACCTCGGAGACCGGCGTGTACGGCAGGTCGAGGGCGAGTGCCACCTGGTCGTTGGTGAGCCGTCCGTCGTGGGTGTTGAGGCCCGGGGCGAGGGCGGGGTCCTGCTGCAGGGCCGACTTCCAGCCCAGGCCGGCCAGCTTGACCGCGTACGGCAGGGTCGCGTTGGTCAGCGCGTAGGTGGAGGTGTTGGCCACCGAGCCCGGCATGTTGGCCACGCAGTAGAAGACCGAGTCGTGCACCTTGTAGGTCGGCTCGGCGTGCGTGGTCGGCCGGGAGTCCTCGAAGCAGCCGCCCTGGTCGATGGCGATGTCGACGAGCACGGAGCCCGGCTTCATCCGGGAGACCAGGTCGTTGGAGACGAGGGTGGGGGCCTTGGCGCCGGGGATCAGCACCGCGCCGATGACCAGGTCGGCCGCGAGGACCTCCCGCTCGATGGCGTAGGAGTTCGAGACGAGGGTCTTCAGGCGGCCCTGGTAGACGGCGTCGATGTGGCGCAGGCGGTCGATGTTGAGGTCGAGGACCGTGACGTCCGCGCCCATGCCGACCGCGATCTGCGCCGCGTTGAGTCCGGAGACGCCGCCGCCGATGACGACGACCTTCGCCGGGGCCACGCCGGGCACGCCGCCGGGCAGGATGCCGCGGCCGCCGTTGAAGCGCATGAGGTTGTAGGCGCCCACCTGCGGGGCGAGGCGGCCGGCGACCTCCGACATCGGGGCGAGCAGCGGCAGGGTGTCGCCGACCTGCACGGTCTCGTACGCGATGCCGGTGACCTTCCGCTCCAGCAGGGCGTCGGCGCACTCGCGGCCGGCGGCGAGGTGCAGGTAGGTGAAGAGCACCTGACCCTCGCGCATGCGGTGGTACTCCTCCGAGATCGGCTCCTTGACCTTGAGGATCATCTCGGCCTCGGCCCAGACCTCGTCGGCGGTGTCGAGGATCTTGGCGCCGGCGAAGAGGTAGTCCTCGTCGGGCAGGTGCGAGCCGAGGCCGGCGTCGCGCTGGACGTACACCTCGTGGCCGTGGCGGACGAGTTCGTGCACGCCCGCCGGGGTGGCGGCGACGCGGTATTCGTGGTTCTTGACCTCGGCGGGCACGCCGATCTTCATCGCGGTTCCTTTCGGTGCCGACGGGACGCCGGAGAAGCGGGGGGTGAAGGGGCAGGGTAGCGCCGCGCACCGGTACGGGGACGCGCGGCGCGCGGCGCGGCGCCGTACGGCTAGAGCAGGCTCCACGCCTCCGTCAGCACGGAGCGCAGAATCGACTCGATCTCGTCGAACTCCTTGGGACCGCAGATGAGCGGCGGGGCGAGCTGGATGACCGGGTCGCCGCGGTCGTCGGCGCGGCAGTACAGCCCGGCGTCGAACAGGGCCTTGGACAGGAAGCCGCGGAGCAGGCGCTCGGACTCGTCGGCGTCGAAGGTCTGCTTGGTGGTCCTGTCCTTGACGAGCTCGATGCCCCAGAAGTATCCGGAGCCGCGGACGTCTCCGACGATGGGCAGGTCGAGCAGGCGCTCCAGGGTGGCGCGGAAGACCGGCTCGTTGCGGGTGACGTGGCCCAGGAGGTCCTCGCGCTCGAACAGGTCGAGGTTGGCCAGGGCGACGGCGGAGGAGACGGGGTGTCCGCCGAAGGTGTAGCCGTGGGCGAACATCTCGGTGCCGCCCTTGAACGGCTCGAACAGCCGCTCGGAGGCGATCATGGCGCCGATCGGGGAGTAACCGCTGGTCATGCCCTTGGCGCAGGTGATGATGTCGGGGACGTAGTCGAACTTCTGCCCGCCGAACATGGTGCCGAGACGGCCGAAGGCGCAGATGACCTCGTCGGAGACCAGCAGGACGTCGTACTCGTCGCAGATCTCGCGCAGGCGCTTGAAGTATCCGGGGGGCGGCGGGAAGCAGCCGCCGGCGTTCTGCACCGGTTCGACGAAGACGGCGGCCACGGTGTCGGGGCCCTCCATCTCGATGGCGCGGGCCACGCGCTCGGCGGCCCAGTAGCCGTACTGCTCGGGGGTCATGCCGGGCACGCCGGTGATCTCGTCGGCGCGGTAGTGGTTGGTGTTCGGCACCCGCACCGAGCCGGGGACGAGCGGCTCGAACATCTGCTTGAAGGCCGGGATGCCGGTGATCGACAGGGCGCCCTGCGGGGTGCCGTGGTAGGCGATCTGGCGGCTGATGACCTTGTGCTTGAGGGGGCGGCCGGTGAGCTTGAAGTACTGCTTGGCGAGCTTCCAGGCGGTCTCGACGGCCTCGCCGCCGCCGGTGGTGAAGAAGACCCGGTTGAGGTCGCCGGGGGCCTGCTCGGCCAGGCGCTGGGCGAGCTCGGCGGCCTTGGGGTGGGCGTAGGACCACAGGGGGAAGAACGCCAGCTCCTGGGCCTGCTTGGCGGCGGCCTCGGCCAGCTCGCTGCGGCCGTGGCCGGCCTGGACGACGAACAGCCCGGCGAGCCCGTCGAGGTAGCGCTTGCCGTGGACGTCGTAGATGTACGAGCCCTCACCACGGACGATCATCGGCACTTCGGAGTCCTGGTAGGCGCCGTGCCGGGTGAAGTGCATCCAGAGGTTGTCCTGGGCGGCCCGCATGATCGAGGCCACGTCGGTGTTTTCGGGGTGCGTCATTGCCATCTTCCCTCGCTGAGCTGGGCTGCCAACCAGTGTGCCCGGAAAATACGGACATTGACAAGTGAAAACGTGGCTTCGGTGTGAAACAGCGTCGAAATCCGTGGCTGCGGTACGCTACGGCAACGAAATCCGCGCACTCATATCGGGGCGGAACGGGCAGCGCACGCCCCTCGGGCCGCAGGTCGGAAGTGGGATGTGCTGGAATCGGACGTTGGAGCGGCCCGCCTCACCGGCCGCTCCACAACGGAAACGATCAGATATCGAGATGCGGGGTAAAGTTCGTGACTCCTGACGAGATCGAGGGCGCCGTCGCCGCCGGCATGCCTCAGGCGGTCGAAGACCTCAAGCGGCTCGTCGCCATCCCCTCGGTGGCCTTCCCCGGCCACCCGGAGGAGCCGGTGCACGCGGCCGCCGCCGCCACCGAGGAGCTGCTGCGCAGCGCGGGGCTGCCGCACGTCCGCCAGATCCCGGTGGACGGCAGCTTCCCCGCCGTCTACGCCGAGGCCCCGGCGCCTCCCGGCGCGCCGACCGTCCTGCTCTACGCCCACTACGACGTCCAGCCCGCCGGGGACCCGGTGCTGTGGCGCACCCCGGCCTTCGAGCCGACGGAGATCGACGGCGCCCTCCACGGCCGCGGCGCCGCCGACGACAAGTCGGGCGTCATCTCCCACGTGGCCGCCCTCCGCGTCTTCCAGGGCCGCTTCCCGGTGGGCGTCAAGGTCATCATCGAGGGCCAGGAGGAATACGCCGGGGAGCGCCTGGAGGCGTTCGTCGAGCGCAACCCCGAGCTGCTCCGCGCCGACGCGATCGTGGTGGCCGACACCGGCAACCCGCACGTCGACGACCCGGCGGTGACGACCTCCCTGCGCGGGATGGGCGCCTTCACCGTCGAGGTGCGCACCCTGGAGGAGGCGCTGCACAGCGGCACGTTCGGCGGCGCCGCCCCGGACGCCCTCGCCGCGCTGCTCCGCATGCTGGCCTCGCTGCACGACGACAACGGCGACGTCCGCGTCCCCGGCCTGCCGCACGGCGTCTTCCTGGGGGATGGCCCCTCGGAGGAGGACTTCCGCAAGGGCGCGGGCGTGCTCGACGGCGTCTCACTGGTCGGCTCGGGCTCGCTGGCCGACCGGCTGTGGGCCTCCTACGCCATCACGGTCACCGGCCTCGACGTGCCGACCGTCGCCGGGGCCATCAACGCGGTCCAGCCGGTCGCGCGCGCCCGGGTGACCGTACGGGTCCCCCCTGCCGCCGACCCGAGGACGGCCGTCGAGTCCGTGGTCGACTTCCTCAACCAGGTCGCCCCCTGGGGCGTCAAGGTGAGCTTCAGCGACTACGTCGCCGGCTCCGGATTCCTCGCCGACTCCGGCGGCACGGCCCGCACCGCGCTGAACGAGGCGATGGAGCGCGCCTACGGCCGCCCGCCGCGCGACGTCGGCACGGGCGGCTCGATCCCGCTGGTCTCCACACTGGCCAGGCAGTTCCCGGCCGCGTCGATCCTGCTGTTCGGCGCCGAGGACGACGACGCCTCGATCCACGCGCCCAACGAGCGCGTGGACCTCGGCGAGCTCCGCCGCAACATCCTGGCCGAGGCGCTCTTCCTGCAGCGGTACGGCGCCGCGACGGCCTGAGGCCCGCCACCCGGCCCCTTCCGGCCCCCGGCCTTCCGGTGGGGAGGCCGGAAGGCCGGGGACCGGAGGACCGGAGACCGGAACGGGCCCGCCGGAGGCCGGAGACCCGAAGCCGGTCCGCCGAAGCCGGTCCGCCGAAGGCCGGTCCGCGGAGGGCCGGCCGCCGAGAGCCCTGCCCGCCCTCGGGCAGGGCTCTTTTCACGTGATAGTTTTTATACTGACTGGTCAGTTTAAAGAACGGAGGGTGCGTGGTGTTCCGAGGAGCCGAGGTGCGCGCGACGGGTCTGTCGCTGAGAGGCGACCACGGCTGGGCCTACCGCGGCGTCACCCTCCACGCCGAGCCGGGCGGCGTCACGGCGGTCACCGGCCAGGCCGGCACCGGGCGGACGAGCCTGCTCCTCACCCTGGCCGGGCGGATGAGGCCCACCGAGGGCACGCTCTCGGTCGCCGGGCACACCACGCCGAAGACGATCCGGCGGATCGCCGCGCTCGGCCTGGTGGACGGGGTGAACGACCTGGAGAAGGCGCTGTCGGTCGCCGAGCACCTGCACGAGCGGTCCCCCGGTCTCCTCCGGCGCGGCCGGCAGGAGGCGCGCGCCGCGCGTGCCCTGGAGCTGGCCGGCCTGGACCTTCCGCCCGATGACCGGACCCTGGTCCGCGACCTGGGGCGGGAGCAGCGGATCCGCCTGGGCGTCGCCCTCGCGCTGCTCGACGAACCGGGGCTGCTGGTCGCCGACGACATCGACGTCGGCGTCACCGCGGACCGGAGGGAGGCGATCTGGGGGACGCTGTCGGACCTGGCCGCCCTGGGGCTGACCGTCGTCGCCTCCTGCGTCGAGGACGCCCCGGTGCCGTCGGTGCGCCTGCCCTCCGGAGCCGCGGCCCCGGAGGCCCCGAAAGCCCCGGAAGCCGAGGCGGGTACGGCGGGCGCGGTCGTCCCCTTCGCCGGGCAGTCACCGCCGGAGCCGCCCGCCGGCCGGGCTCGGACCGCGCCGCGCCGGGACGCGCCGGACGGGGGGACGCCGGACGGGCGCGGAGCGGGAGCCGTACCGGGCGGGGGCGGCGAGGACGACGGACACGCGGCACGCGAGGAACACGAAGGAGAGAACCGATGAGGGCGCTGGGACCGGGACGGCTGGAGCTGCGGCGGTTCACCCGCTCACGGCTGACCCGCTCGGCGCTGGCCGGCGTGGTGATGCTGCCGCTGCTGTACGCGGGGCTGTACCTGTGGTCGTTCTGGGACCCGCAGGGCCACCTGGAGAACATCCCGGTCGCCCTCGTCATGGAGGACCGGCCCGCCGAAGCCGGCGGCAGGACGATCGACGCGGGCCGCGACCTGGCCGACGAGCTGCGCGACCGGAAGGTCTTCGACTGGCACCGGGTCGACGCCCGCGAGGCCGCCGACGGCGTCAACGACGGGAGCTTCTACCTGTCGCTGACCATCCCCGCCGACTTCAGCGCCCATCTCGCCTCGCCGTCCGAGAAGGACGGCACACCCACCCCCGCCGAGCTGGGCGTGCGGGTGGACACCGGCCGCAGCTACATCATGGGCACCATCTCCGACGCGGTGTTCGCCGAGGTCAGGGAGGCGGCGGGCCGTACCGCTCTCAAGGACTACTGGGACGACGTCTTCGTCTCCTTCGGGGAGCTGCACGACGCCACCGCCAAGGCCGCGAACGGCGCGGACGAGCTCCACGACGGCGCGGCGAAGGCCGGCGAGGGCGCGTCCTCCCTGAACGACGGCCTCGGCCAGGCCCGGAACGGCGCCCACCAGCTCGCCGTGGGCCTGGGCAGCGCCGACACCGCGACCGGGAAGCTGGCGGCCGGCGCGGACAGACTGGCCGGAGGTCTGGGCGAGGCGGAGAGCGGCTCACGCAAGCTGGGTGCGGGGCTGACCAAGCTCACGAGCGGCGCCGAGCAGGTCGCGAAGGGCAACGCCAAGGTCTACGGGCAGGTCCACGGACAGGTGACGAAGCTCAACGCCGTGGCCGATGAGGTCATCCCGGCTCTGGAGGAGAACGGCACGCGTCTCGCGGCGCTCGCCGAGGCCGTGCGACGCGGCGCGGACGACGTCGCCGACGGCGCGGGGGCGCTGCCCGGCGCGGTCAGGCAGAACGCGGACCAGGCCGGTCGGCAGGCGCAGGAACTGCGGAACCTGCTGGACGACGACCCCGACGCCGACCCGCGGCTGCGGGCCGTCGCCGACCGGCTCACCCAGTCCACCCAGGAGGTCGCGAGCGGCCTGGACGGCGCGGGCGGCGGTGACGCCGGAAACGCCGTGGCCCGGCTGCGGCAGAGCGCCCAGCGGATCTCCGAGATCGCGGACCGTACGGCGAAGCTCGCCCCGACCGCCGGTGAACGGCTCGGCCAGATCAGGGACAAGATCAACGAGCTGGACGCGGGGCTGGGCAAGCTGGCGGACGGCTCGGCCAAGGTGTCCCAAGGGCTCGGCGACGCGTCGGCGGCGAACGGCAAGCTCACCGCCGGGCTGGCGAAGCTCGGTGACGGCGCCGGACAGCTGTCCGGCGGACTGGCCCGGCTCAACGGCGGCATCGTCAAGCTGAGCGACGGCGCGGCCCAGGTGGACAGCGGCGTCGGCCGCCTGCACCGGGGCGCCGGGGAGCTCAGCACCGGCCTCGGCAAGCTCACCGACGGCTCCGCGGAGCTGAGCGACAAGCTCGGCGACGGGGCCGGGGAGATCCCCGACTACGGCAAGGGCGAGCGCGCCGACCGCAGCGACATGATGAGCGAGCCGGTCAGAGTGGCCAAGCAGGTCCTCAACGAGGTTCCCAACTACGGCACCGGCTTCGCGCCGTTCTTCGTCCCGCTCGCCCTGTGGGTGGGCGCTATGGTCAGCTACATGGTGCTGCGGCCGCTCAACCCCCGTCTCCTCGCCGGCACGGCCACCGCGTGGCGGATCGCGGTGGGCGGCTGGCTGCCGGGCCTGGTGCTGGGCGCGGCCCAGGTGGGCGTGCTGCTGGCGGTGCTGCGCTTCGGGCTCGGCATGGAGGCCGCCCACTGGGCCGGGGTGGCCGGGATCCTGCTGCTCACCGCGGCGGCGTTCCTCGCGGTCGTGCAGGCGGTCAACGCGCTGCTCGGCCCGCCGGGCCGGGTCGTGGTGCTGGCCCTGCTGATGCTGCAGCTCACCTCCTCGGCCGGCACGTACCCGATCGAGACCTCGCCGGGCTTCTTCCAGACGATCTCGCCGTGGCTGCCGATGAGCTGGGTGGTCAGCGCGCTGCGCCGGCTGATCAGCGGCGGCGACCTCACCGTGGTCTGGCAGGCCTGCGGAGTTCTGGGCCTGACCGTCGCGGTGGGCCTCGCGCTGACGGTCCGCGCGGTGAACAAGGGCCGCACCTGGTCGCTGCGCCGCCTCCACCCGGAGCTGGCGCTGTGACCGCCGGCGCGGCCTCGTCGAAGACAGCGGCGAAGACGGGAGGGCGGCGGGCCGAGACCCGGCTGAAGCTGTTCACCGCGGCCGTGGAGGTGATCGCCGAGCAGGGCTACACCGCCGCCACGGTGGAGGCGATCGCCGAGCGCGCCGGGGTGGCCAAGGGCACCGTGTTCTACAACTTCGGCAGCAAGGAGGCGCTGTTCGCGGCGATGCTCGACCACGGCATCGAGCGCCTGGCCGGCGCGCTGGCCGAAGCGGCCTCGCCCGCCCCGGCGGCCTCGGTGACTTCGGCGGCCTCTGCGGCCTCTGCGGGCGGACCGGGCGGAGCCGCACCGGGCGGGCCGGGCCCCGCCGCACCGGGTGACGCCGTGCCGGCTGGCGCCACGGCACTGGAGGCCCTGGACGCGGTGGTCATGGCGCAGCTCCGGTTCTTCGAGGAGTACGGCGCGTTCGCCCGGGTGCTGCTCGCCGAGATGTGGCGCACCGCCTGGCAGGACGCGGTGGCCAGGCTGCGCGACCAGGTGCTGGGCGTCTACGCCGACGTGCTGCGCCGGGCGGTGGCCGAGGGCCTGGTCCGGGAGGGCCTGGACGTCGAGACCGCGGCGACCGCCGTGTTCGGCATGGTGGTGACCGTGTCCATCGAGCGCCGGGCGCTGCACCCGGACCGCCCATTGGAGGAGCTGCACGCCACGCTCGCCGACCTGCTGCACCGGAGGGTCACCGGCTGACCGGCCCCGCACCGGCTCGGGCCGGGAGTGGCCCGGTTCCGGAGCCGGGAGGCCGGTCCCGGCCCGAGCCGGAAGCGGCCCGGTTCCGGAGCCGGGAGTGGCCCGGATTCGGAGCGGGAAGCCGGAGAGCGGGAAAGCCGGGGAGCAGGGAGGCCGGGAGCGGCCCGGATTCGGAGCGGAGAGGCCGGGAGGCGGAGAGGCCGGGAGGCGGAGAGGCCGGGAGGCGGAGAGGCCGGGGGCGATCAAGAGGAGCCGGGAGAATCGGAAGGCCGGAAAGCAGGTTCCGGAATGCCCGAAAATTCGGAATAACCAGGGGAGACGGCGTCCCCCGGCGTTTCCCTTGTCCCGGCGGACCGGCCTTCCTACGATCACCCCGTGGCCTACACCCCCGCACGTCCCCGCCGGAGGATCCTGCCCTACCTCCTGGCCGTGGTGCTCGCCGTCGGGCTGATCGCCGGACTGCGCTGGTACACCGGCCGGGAATCGGGCGTCGCCGAGCCGAGCGCCTGCCGGGGCGAGGCGACGCGGATCCGCCTGGCGTCCTCCCAGGACAAGATCTGGCTGCTGCGCGAGGCCGCCAAGGCGTACAACGGCCGGGCCGTCGCCGGCCGGTGCGCCGAGGTGGTGGTCGACGAGGCCAACTCCGGCACCGCGATGCGGGCGCTCGCCCGGGGCTGGAAGGACACCGACGGCCCGCGGCCCGACGTGTGGTCGCCCGCCGCCTCGGCGTGGGTGACGCTGCTGCGCCAGCAGGCCGGAGGCTCCGACGGCACCGTTCCGGTCGCCGACGCGAAACCCGTCCCGATCGTGACCGCCCCGCTGGTCTTCGCGATGCCCAGGCCGATGGCCGAGGCACTGGGCTGGCCGGGCAAGGCCGTCGGCTGGTCGGACCTGGCCGCTCTGGCCGGTGACCCACGGGGCTGGGCGAAGTACGGGCACCCGGAGTGGGGCCGGTTCAAGCTCGGCAAGACCAACCCGAACTACTCCAGCAGCGGTCTCAACGCCACCATCGGCGCCTACTTCGCCGCCACCGGCACGACGTCCGACCTGACCGCCGCGGACGTCGCCGACGCGAAGACCCGCGCCTTCGTCAAGGGCGTCGAGCAGTCGATCGTCCACTACGGCGACATCTCCATGACCTTCCTCGGCAACCTGCTCCGCGCCGACGACCGCGGCGAGGCGATGTCCTACATCTCCGCGATCACCATCGAGGAGAACTCGGTCACCGACTACAACCGGGGCAACCCGTCGGGCAACCCGGCCACGCTGGGCCGGCACGCCCCGCCGCGCACCCCGCTGGTGGCCGTGAACCCCAAGGAGGGCACGCTCTACTCCGACCACCCCTACGTGCCGCTGACCTGGATGGACCCGGCGAAGAAGGCGGTCGCCGACGACTTCCTGGCCTACCTGCACAGCGCGCCGGTGCAGGCGAAGTTCACCGAGTACGGCTACCGCGGCTTCGACGGCAGGCCGGGGCCCCGGGCCACCCGGGAGAACGGCGTCGTCCCCGACGCGAAGATCACCGCGCTCAGCCCGCCCACCCCGTCCGTCATGGACAAGGTCCTGCGGAGCTGGTCGGAGCTGCGCAAGCGGGCCAACGTGCTGATCGTGGTGGACAGGTCCGGTTCGATGGAGGAGGAGGCCACCGGCACCGGGCAGAGCCGCCTGGAGCTGGCCAAGAAGGCGGTGGCCGGCGCGCTGCCGCAGTTCCGCGGGGACGACCGCGTCGGGCTGTGGGCCTTCTCCACCGGGCAGGACGGCGGCCGCGACTACCGGGAGCTGGTCGGCGTCGAACCGGTGTCGAAGACCGGCTCCGCGCTGCGCGACCGGATCGGCGAGCTGACCGCCCAGGGCGGAACCGGCCTCTACGACACCGTCCTCGCGGCCGTCGACCGGATGCGCCGCGCCAGGGACGAGGAGGCGATCAACGCGGTGGTCTTCCTCACCGACGGCAAGAACGAGAAGAACGGCGGCAGCGACCTGGACCACCTGCTCTCGCGGCTCAACCCGGAGGTGCGCCTGTTCACCATCGGCTACGGCGAGGGCGCGGACCAGGACGTGCTGCGGCGGATCGCCGAGGCCACCGACGGCGCCGCCTACGACTCCTCCCGGCCCGACACCATCGACCAGGTCTTCACCAGCGTGATCTCCAACTTCTGAGCGGGCGCCGGTACCCGGCGCCCGCCCCGGCGACGGTGCGGTCCTCAGGACGACGCGGTCCGGAACCCGTCTACGCCCTCCCGGGCGACGCCGTGGTCCAGAGACGACGCGGTCCGGAACCCGCCCACGCCCTCCCCGGCGATGGTGTGGTCCGAAACCTGCCGGTGCTCACCGCCTCGTCGCTGCTTGGCTGGATGCCCGCAGTCCGCACGCCCTCGCCTGGACGGGAACCATGCCGACGACCACGCTCACCCGGCCCCGCCCGGCCCTCATCGACTGGCTCGCGATCATCTCGCTCACACTGGGGATCTTCGCCATCGTCACCAGCGAGATCCTGCCCATCGGCCTGCTGCCCGACATCGGCGCCGACTTCGGCGTCTCCGACGGCATCACGGGGCTCACCATGACGCTGCCCGGTGTCGTCGCCGCGGTCGCCGCGCCCGTCGTCACGCTGACCACCGCCCGTCTGGACCGCCGCGTCATGCTGTGCGTCCTCATGGCGGTGCTCGCCGTCGCCGACGTCCTGGCGGCCGGGGCCGCCTCCTACTGGGTCATGCTGGTCTCCAGGGTGCTCGTCGGCCTCACCATCGGCGGTTTCTGGTCGATCGGGGCGGGGCTGGCCGGTCGCCTGGTGGCGCCGCCGTCCGTCGGCACCGCCACCGCCGTGATCTTCTCCGCCGTGCCGCTGGGCTCCGTGCTCGGCGTGCCGGCCGGAACCCTCCTCGGCCAGCTCGCCGGCTGGCGGGTCTCGTTCCTCGCCCTGGCCGCGCTGGCCGTCCTCGTCCTGGCCGCCCTGCTGGCGCTGCTGCCGCCGCTGCCCGGCGACCGGGCCACCGGCCTCCGTGTCCTGATCGGCCTGCTGCGCACCCGGGGCGCCGCCGCCGCCCTGCTGGCCACCTTCCTCGTCGTCCTGGCCCACTTCGGCACCTACACCTACGTCACGCCCTTCCTCCAGGACGTCACCGGTCTGCGTCCCGCGGCCGTCAGCGCCGTCCTGCTGGCGTACGGCGTGGCCGGGATCGCCGGCAACTTCCTGGCGGGCAGGGCCGTCACCACGCACCCCCGAGGCGCCTTCGCGGCCTGCGGCTTCCTGATCGCGGCCGTCACCCTGCTGCTGCCCTGGGTGGGCACCACGGCCGCCGGCGCCACGGTGGCACTGGTGCTCTGGGGCCTGGCCTACGGCGGCGTGCCCGTCTGCTCGCAGGCGTCGTTCGCCGGCGCCGCCCCGCACGCGCCCGAGGCCGCCATGGTCGTCTTCACCTCCTCGTTCCAGGCGACCTTCGCCCTCGGCGCGTTCCTCGGCGGCCGTCTCGTCGACGCCTTCCCGATCTCCACCGTGATGATCTGCGGCGGGCTGACCGCCCTTATCATGGCCGTGTCCCTGCGATCGCTCGCCGGGCCCCGCTGAGTCCTCCGGGCACCGATCGCCACGGAGGCGAACTTCGGCGGGGGCTCATTCGTCGGACATATACCGACACCCCCCGGGAGGCAGGGTTGTACCAGCAGCCGCCGCGACGCCGCAGGAACTTCGCCCCGTTCGTCATCGCGGTCATCCTCGCCGGAGCGATGATCGTCGGCCTGCGGTTGTACGTCGAGAACAGGGGGCCGGACCGCGCGGCCGGTGACTCCGGGCGCGGCGCCGGGCGGTGCGACGGTGAGAAGACCACGCTGACCGTGGCCGCGTCGCCGGAGAAGGCCGGGCTGCTGCGGGAGATGGCGGACCGCTACAGCGGCCGGGAGGTCGGCGGGCGCTGCGCCGAGGTGGTCGTCCGGAACGTGGCCAGTGGCGGCGCGATGCTGGCCCTGGCCCGCGGCTGGGACGAGCGCGCCGACGGCCCCCGTCCCGATGTCTGGTCCCCGGCGAGCAGCGGCTGGATCACCCTGCTGCAGCAGCGCGCGGCGGCGGCCGACACCGGCTCGCTGGTCGCCGCGGAGAACCCGTCGATCATCAAGACGCCGCTGGTCGTCGCGATGCCCAAGCCGATGGCCGAGGCGCTGGGCTGGCCGGGCAGGAAGCTCGGCTGGTCCGACCTGCTCGACCTGTCCACCGGCTCCTGGGCCGGCCACGGCCACCCGGAGTGGGGGGCCTTCCGCCTCGGCAAGACCAACCCCAACTTCTCCACCAGCGGCCTGAACGCCACCATCGGCGCCTACTTCGCCGCCACCGGCCTGTCCGGCGACCTGACGGAGAAGAACGTCGCCGACGCGAAGACCCGGGACTTCGTCCGGGGGGTGGAGCGCTCGATCGTCCACTACGGCGACACCACGCTGACGTTCCTGTCGAACCTGCAGCGGGCCGACGACGCGGGGGCGGGGCTCGGCTACATCTCCGCGGTGGCCGTGGAGGAGAAGTCGGTCTGGGACTACAACCAGGGCAACCCGACCGGCGACCCCGCGACGCTGGGGAAACACGCCAAGCCCCGGGTGCCGCTCGTCGCGATCTACCCCAAGGAGGGCACCCTCTACTCCGACAACCCCTACGCCGTGCTGACCGCGCCGTGGGTGGACGACGCCAGGCGCGCGGTCGCGGCCGACTTCCTGGCCTACCTGCGAGCGGCGAAGCAGCAGGACCGCTTCGCCGAGTTCGCCTTCCGGTCCCACGACGGGAAGGCCGGAAAGCTGATCACCGAGGCGAACGGGCTGCTGCCGTCCGAGCCGAGGAAGACGCTCGACCCGCCCGCCCCGAACGTGCTGGACAAGGTGCTCGCCGGCTGGGCGGACCTGCGCAAGCCCGCGAACGTGCTCCTGGTGATGGACGTCTCGGGTTCGATGGGGGCCTCCGTGCCGGGCACCGGGAAGAGCAAGCTGGACCTGGCCAAGCAGGCGGCCTCCAACGCGCTGTCGCAGTTCGGCCCGCAGGACACGGTGGGTCTGTGGATGTTCTCCACCCAGCGGGACGGCCCCAAGGACTACCTGCAGCTGGTCCCGATGGGCACCACGGGCGCGGGCCGGATCAAGGACCTGCGGGCCAGGATCGACGGCCTGACGCCCGACGGCGGGACCGGCCTCTACGACACCGTTCTCGCCGCATACCGGCACGTGCTCGGCCGGCACGAGGACGGTGCGATCAACGCGGTGGTCTTCCTGACCGACGGCAAGAACGAGGACACCAACAGCCCCTCCCTGGAGAACCTGCTGCCCGACCTGCGCGCCGAGCCCGGCAGGGAGTCCGTGCGGATGTTCACGATCGCCTACGGCCAGGACGCCGACCTGAGCGTGCTCCGGCGGATCTCCGAGGCGACCGACGCGGCCGCCTACGATTCCCGTGAACCCGGGGGTATCGACCAGGTGTTCACCGCGGTGATATCCAACTTCTGATGTCCCGCATCGGTGAGGAACTCCGTGATCCCTGGGGGCTGCTGCTCGGCGCGACCGCCGGCGGAGCCGCCTGGGCCGTCAGCGTGCACCCGGCCGGCGCCGCCTTCGTCGGCGTCACCGTCTGGCTGGTGAAGGCGGGCGTCGCCGTCGCCCAGGGGCGCGGCGCGCGTCCTGCGGCGCGGGTCGTCACCGCGGACAGCCTGGAGGCCCGCTGGCTGGATCGGGCCGCCGCGGCGGCCCGCGACTTCGGCGAGCTGAGCGCCTCGCTGGAAGACGGCCCCCTCGCCGGGCGGATCGCGCTGATGCGGCCCCAGATCGACGACGCCCTGGCCACGCTGGAGCGTCTGGCCGAGCAGGCGTCCCGTACCGGCACGGCGCTCGGGCGCTTCGACACCGCCCGGCTCTCCCGCGAGCACGAGCGCCTGACCCGGGAGCTGAGAACGGCGAAGAAGGGTGTGATCGACGACATCGGCCGCGCCCTCACCTCGCTGGCCGCCCAGCGGGACGTGATCGCCCGGCTCACCGAGACCAGGGACCAGGTGCTCGCCCGGATGGAGTCGAGCGCCATCGGCATCGAAGGTCTCGTCGCCCGCGTGGTGGAGCTGTCGGCGATGACGACGGCGGGCGCCCTGGAGCCGGCCCGGGTCCTCGACGAGCTGGCCGACAGCCTCGAAGGGGTCCGGCAGGGCCTGCACGAGACCGAGCGGATCACCCGTGACGCGCTGGACCCCCACGACGCGCCGGACCGATGAGGATCGACAAGAGGAGCCCCAATGTTCAAGGTCGTCCGCCGGGCGTGGCGCTACCTGGCCTTCGCCCTCTCCGGCAGGCTGGACGAGCTGTCCGATCCGCGGATCCAGATCGAGCAGGCCATCCAGGAGGCCAAGGAGCAGCACCAGCGGCTCTCCCAGCAGGCCGCGGCGGTCATCGGCAACGAGCATGAGCTTCAGCTGAAGCTCACGCGCTCGCTGGAGGAGGCCGAGAAGCTCCAGGCCAACGCCCGGCAGGCGGTGCTGCTGGCCGAGCAGGCCAGGGCCGCGGGCGACGAGCGCAAGGCCCTCTCCTACGAGGACTCCGCCCGTGCCTTCGCCTCCCGGCTGGTCGCGGCGGAGACCGCCCTGCAGGACGCCCGGCTCATGCACGAGCGCGCCGCGCAGTCCTCGGCCCAGGCGCGGGCGGCGGTCGAGACCAACGCCATGGCCCTGCAGAAGAAGATCGCCGAGCGGATGCGCCTGCTGTCGCAGCTCGACCAGGCCGCGATGCAGGAGCAGCTCAACAAGGCCATGGGAGACCTGTCCGGCCTCGCCCCGGCCGGGGAGACCCCCACCATGGACCAGGTCCGCGACAAGATCGAGAAGCGCTACGCCCGCGCGCTCGGCGAGGCCGAGCTGACGTCGAACTCCGTCGAGGCCAGGATGATCGAGGTCGAGCGCGCCACCATCGACGTGGAGGGCGCGGCCCGGCTGGAGGCCATCAAGGAGAGCCTGGCCCTGGAGCGGAAGCCCGCCCAGGACGACCGCCCCGGTTCCACTCCCTGACCCGCGCCGTACGGCCGTGCGTTCCTGACGGGCCCGTCCGGGCCGCGGCCGATGCGGTGCCGTGCGGGCGGGGGCGGCGGGGTCAGCGGATCGGCAGGTCGTAGACGCGGCGGACGCTGCTCGGGGTGCCGCCGAGGTCGGCGCCGTAGATGTGGAGCGAGACGGCGGTGCCGTCCCCGATGTTGCGGACCCGGTGGATGTCGCCGGGCGGCGCGAAGCCGCTGACCTCGCCGGTCCGGTTCGCCGTACGGCCGATCTCGGTGAGGTGGTCGCCGTCGAGGCGGTAGAGCGTCTCGTACTCCACGCCCTGCAGCACGCCGAACACGCACCAGGCGACGTGGTCGTGGATCACGGTCTCCTGGCCGGGCCGCCAGACGACGGCGGCGACCGAGAAGCCCGCCTCGGTGTGCAGGACGTGGGTGACGTAGCGGTCCGGGTCTCCGACCCGCTCCTCCTCGGTGAGGATCCCGGGCGCCGGCAGCCGTCCGCGGAGCAGGTCCGCGACGGCGAACGCCGTCTCGCGCGGGCTCATGGCCTTCGTGACCAGCTCACGGGTCCCCTCGACGAGTTCCGCGAGGCCGGGCCGGGTGATGAGTGTGGTCTCCATGCCTCCAGCCTGCGCGACGGGAACACATACGTCCAATGCCATGTTTCCCGCTGATTCATAGATATCGTTGATACATGCTGGATCTCGTACGGCTCCGCGTGCTCGCCGCGGTGGCCAGGCACGGCTCGGTCACCGCCGCCGCGCGTGAGCTGCACTACTCCCAGCCCTCGGTCAGCCACCACCTGGCCCGGCTGGAGGCGGAGACGGGCGCCAAACTCGTCCAGCGGGTCGGCCGGGGCATCCGGCTCACCGAGGCCGGCCGGCTGCTGGCCGAGCGGGCCGCCGAGATCGCCGGCCGCGTCGACTCGGCGGCGGCCGAACTGTCGGCGCACGTGGGACTGCGGGCGGGCCGGGTCAAGCTGGCGGCCTTCCCCTCGGCGCTCAGCACGTTCGTGCCCGAGGCCGTCTCCCTGCTGGCCCGGCGGCATCCCGGCCTGGAGCTGCGCCTCACCGAGACCGAGCCGCCGGAGGCGCTGCGCATGCTGCGCGAGGGTCACGTGGACGCGGCGGTGGTCTTCCGCTACGACACCGCCCCCGAGGAGGACGGCGTCCGGCTGCTGCACCTGCTGGACGATCCCAGCTACCTGGTCGCCCCGGCCGCCTCCGAGGCCCCGTCCGGGATGGGTGTTCCCCCGCCCGCCGATGGCCTGACCGCCGATGATCCGGCCGCCGGTGACCTGACCGCCGGCGGTCTGGCCGCGCACCGCGGCGACCGGTGGATCGGCGGCTGCGAGCGCTGCCGCGTCCATCTGGTGGACCTGTGCGGCCGGGCGGGCTTCGAGCCGGAGATCGCCTTCACCACCGACGACATCGTGGCCGTCCAGGCGCTGGTCGTCGCCGGGATGGGGGTGACGGTGCTGCCCGGCCTCGCCCTGCGGGCGCACCGCCACCCCGCCGTCGAGGTGACCGAGCTGCCCGGCTCGACCCGTCGCGTCTACGCCGCCACGTACGGCGAACCGCCCCTCCCCCCGGCCACCGCCGCGCTGCTGGAGACGCTCGCCGCATCGGTCTGACGCGCTCCCGGGCCTTCAGCCGCGCCTGCCGCCGTGATGGTCGGCGAGGCGGGTGAGCAGGTCGACCAGGTTCCGCCGGTCGTCCGCGGGCAGCGGCGCGAGGAATTCGTCCTGGGCGGCGGCGAGCAGCCGGTCGAGGTGGGTGAGCTGCCTCCGGCCCGCCGCGGTGATGGTGACGACGTTGCGCCGGCGGTCTTCCGGGTCCGGTGCGCGCTCCAGGAGCCGCCGCTCGGCGAGGTCGTTGACGGTCGCCACCATGTCGCTGCGGTCGATGCCGATGCGGCGGCCGAGGGCCGCCTGGCTGGCGGGGCCGTACTCCTCCAGCGCGGCGAGCAGGGAGTAGTGGTAGCGCCGGAGGCCGGCCTGGGCGAGCGCCTGGTCCACGATCCGGTTGGCGGCCAGTGCCGCCTGGTTGGTCAGCCTGCTCGGCAGTGCGCGCAGCCGCCGCGGCGGCGTTCCCTCGGGGGTGTCCACGGAAGCAATGTAGCAAGTCGTTGGCCGCACCCATGATCACGCGCGTCACCGTCCGGACACCCGGCTCCCGGCTCCCGGCTCCCGGCTCCCGGCTCCCGGCTCCCGGCTCCCGGCTCCCGGCTCCCGGCTCCCGGCTCCCGGCTCCCGGCAGCGAGGGTGCCTCTCCGGTGCGGAGAAAGCACGGAGAAGGCGCGGAAAAACCGGCGGCGACGGCGAGGCCGGCCGCCCTACGATACGGACATGCCGGATCTGACGACACTCGCCCTCTTCACCGCCGCGACGCTCGCCCTGCTGCTCGTGCCGGGCCCCGCGGTCTTCTACATCGTGACCCGCAGCGTCGCCCAGGGCCGGAGCGCGGGGCTGGTGTCGATGCTCGGCGTCCACCTGGGATCGGTGGTGCACGTGGCCGCCGCGGCGCTGGGGATCAGCGCCCTGCTCGCCGCCTCGGCGACCGCGTTCGCGGTGGTCAAGTATCTCGGCGCGGCCTACCTGGTGTGGCTGGGGGTGCGCAAGCTGATGACCCGTTCCGGCGACCTCGACGCGGCCGCGCCGCCGATCGCCTCCCGCTCCCGGCTGTTCTGGGAGGGCTTCGTGGTCAACGTGCTCAACCCGAAGACCGCCATCTTCTTCCTGGCGTTCCTGCCGCAGTTCACCGACCCGTCGCGGGGAGCGATCGCCCCGCAGGTCATGCTGCTGGGCGTGATCTGGATCGTCCTCGGCGTCATCAGCGACGGCGCCTACGCCCTGCTGGCCTCGGCCATGGCGGGCCGCCTGCGCCGCTCGGCCCGCGCCCGCCGCCGGCTGGACACCGGCAGCGGCGTGATCTACCTGGGCCTCGGGGCCACCGCCGCGCTCACCGGCCAGGCCCACGCCTGACGGCGCCACGAGCCCACGCCTGACAGCGCCACCGGCCTACGAGCCCACGCCTGACAGCGCCACCGGCCTACGAGCCCACGCCTGACAGCGCCACCGGCCTACGAGCCCACGCCTGACGGCGCCACCGGCCTACGGGGCCACGCGCCTGACGGCGCCACCGGCCCGCGCCGCCTCACGTACGGCCGGGCCCGCGCCACCCGTGTACCGGCCGGGCCGGCGCCGGCCGGGGTCAGAGGTCCACCTCGCGGGAGGCGACGACGTTGAGCGCGCCGGGCTCCCGGCCCGCCGGGGTGACGAGGACGTGCCGGCCCGGCTCCTCGTACCCGTTCTCCGACAGCCACGTCAGCGTGTAGGGGTCGAGCCGGCTGAAGTGGATCGGGCAGCCGGGCGAGAAGAGCTCGGTGCCGACCGCGTCCCGGCCGGCCTCCCCCTCGATGATCGACAGAGTGTAGACGGTCATGGCAGGCCCCCCGAGAAAGACGAGCGGCCCGCGGAGCCCCCGCGGACCGCGTTCCCGCCGGGATTCATACCCCGGGCCGCCCGTCCGGCCCCGCCGTACCGCCCCGGTCGGCCGTGACGTCCCGGACCGGCGCGCCATGCGGGGCCGGCGCGCCGGTAGGGCCGGTCAGCGGAAGCGGTAGACGGTGGTGGAGGCGAACTCCTCGCCGGGCCGCAGCACCGTCGAGGGGAAGTGCTCCTGGTTCGGCGAGTCGGGGAAGTGCTGGGTCTCCAGGCAGAGCCCGGCGTGCCTGCCGTACGCCGTGGAGACGCCGTCGAGGAGGTTGCCGGTGTAGAACTGCACGCCGGGCTCGGTGGTGGTGACCTCCATGGTCAGGCCGCTCGCCGGGTCGGTGACCTCGATGCCGCCGTCCAGGACGTAGCAGTGGTCGTAGCCGCCGCCCAGCGCCGGGTCGTCGATGCGGTCCCCGATCCTGCGCGGTGCGGTGAGGTCGAACGGCGTGCCGGCCACCGGGGCGAGCTCGCCGGTCGGGATCTGCGTGTCGTCGACCGGCAGGTAGCGGGCGGCGTCGATGCGGACCACGTGGTCCAGCACGTCGCCGCCGCCGGCGAGGTTGAAGTAGGAGTGGTTGGTCAGGTTCAGCACGGTCGGCGCGTCGGTCGTCGCGCGGTAGTCGAGCCGGATCGCGTCCCCGGTCAGCGTGTAGGTGACCGAGACGGTCAGCGTGCCCGGGTAGCCCTCCTCGCCGTCGGGGCTGACGTAGGCGAGCGTCACCGCCTCCGGGGAGACCTCGGTCGCCCGCCACACCCGCTGGGAGAAACCGCCGGGCCCGCCGTGCAGGCTGTTGGGGCCGTTGTTGACCGGCAGCCGGTGGGTGACGCCGTCGAGGGTGAACCGTCCGCCCGCGATGCGGTTGCCGTACCGGCCGACGACGGCGCCGAAGTAGCGGCTGCGCGTCAGGTAGTCGTCCAGGGTGTCGCAGCCGAGCACGACGTCGACCCCGGAGACCTCCAGCGACTGGAGGACCGCGCCGTAGGTGAGCACCGACGCGCGCATCCGGCCGTTCTCCAGCGTGTGCCGCCAGACCTCCTCGCCGTCGGGTGTGGTCCCGAACGGCCGGCGCGACCCGGCCTCGTCCCCGGTCGCCGCGGTGTCCCCGTTCCGTGTGGCCTCGCCGTTCACGATCGCGCCTCTCCTGTGGATTCCCGGACGACCAGGCGGGTCTCCAGGGTGGTCAGGGTGGAAGTCCTGCCGTCGCCGACGGACTGCAGCAGCAGGTCGACCGCCATCCGCCCGGCGGCGGACGTCGGCATGGCGACGGTGGTCAGCTTCGGCCGGTTCAGCCGTCCGGAGACGGTGTCGTCGACGCCGACCACGCTGACGTCGTCCGGGACCCGCACGCCCCGCTCGTACAGGCCCTCGATGAGCCCGATGGCGACCAGGTCGTTGTAGGCGAGCACGCCGGTCGCGCCGGAGGCGACCACCTCGGCGGCGACGGCGAGGCCGCCCTGCTCGGTGGGCGCGTTCGGGCCGAGGATCACCAGTTCGGCGCCGGAGGCGGCGGCCGCGGCGGAGGCGGCCTCGCGCATCTGCCCGCTGGTCCACGAGCCGCTCGGCCCGGCGGCCAGGGCCAGCCTGCGGTGCCCCAGCCCGGTCAGGTGCTCGATCGCGAGCCGGGCGCCCTGGGCGACGTCCATCAGTATGGTCGGCATCCCCTTGATCCGCCGGTTCACCACGACGAACGGCACGTCGGCGTGCAGACGCTCGATGACCCGGTTGGACAGCCGGGGGCTGCACAGCAGCACCCCGTCCACCTGCTTGGTGAGGGTCTGGATCAGTTCCTCCTCGACCTGCGGGTCCTCGTCGGTGTCGGCGACGAACACATGGTAGTCGCGGGCCCTGGCGTGTGCCTGGGCGGCCTTGATCAGCGGGGGGAAGAACGGGTTGGAGATGTCGGCCACGATCAGGCCGATGTTGTGGGTGCGGCCCGTGGTGAGGGCGCGGGCGGCCCGGTTGGGCCGGTAGCCGAGGTCCTCGGCGACGGCGAGCACCCGGTTGCGCGTCTCGGTGTTGACCAGGTGGGGTGCCGAGAAGGTGCGGGAGACCGTCGAGACATGGACTCCCGATGCCCGCGCCACATCCCTGATCGTCGCTGCCACTGTGCTCCTTCGTCGCGCCCTGTCGCGCTCTCGTGCACATTAGTGCAAACGGTTGCAGCGCTGTCAACGGCACGGGATCGAGCTCCCCGGAACACCATGGCAACGGTTGCACCGAACCCGCTTCGGAAAATACGGGAAAACTCGCTGGTGAGCCCGGGTTTACCAAATTGAGCCCTTGACGTTGCGAACAGATGTCCGCCATGTTTCATGCAACCGGTTGCAGCTCGCGACGCCGAATCCCCCCGTCGAACACGAAGGAGTCGCCGGTCATGGCAATCTCCACGGCCTCCACGGCGAACCATCGGATGCGCCGGTCGCGCGGCGCCGCGCGAACCCCCTACCTGCTGATCGCCCCCGCGGTGATCGCGATGCTCGGGTTCCTGGTCTACCCGATGGCCAGCGTCATCTACTACAGCCTGCAGAACTACAACGTCACCAAACCCTGGGACAACGGCTTCGCCGGCCTGGACAACTTCCGCCGGCTGCTGTTCGAGGACCCGCTGTTCTGGCAGAGCCTCGGCTTCAGCGTCCGGTGGGTCGCCGTCGAGGTGGGACTGCAGCTGGTCTTCGGCCTCTTCCTGGCGCTGATCGTGAACGAGACCTTCGTCGGCCGGGGACTGTCACGGGCCCTGGTGTTCTCCCCCTGGGCCGTGTCCGGGGTGCTGACCACCGGGATCTGGGTGCTGCTCTACAACCCCACGACCGGTGTGTCCCGCTACCTCGCCGACCTGGGTCTCATCGAGTACGGCGCCGCCCCGCTGGCCCAGCCCGGCACCGTGTTCTGGGCGGCGGTCCTGGCCGAGCTGTGGCGCGGGGTGCCGTTCTTCGCGATCCTGCTCCTCGCCGACCTGCAGAGCATCCCCAGGGAGCTGTACGAGGCGGCGTCGGTGGACGGCGCCACCCGCCGCCAGCGGTTCCTGAACGTCACGCTGCCGCACCTCAAGGACGCGATCGTCCTGTCCACGCTGCTGCGCTGCGTGTGGGAGTTCAACAACGTCGACCTGCTGTACACGCTGACCGGCGGCGGCCCGGCGCACGCGACGACCACGCTGCCGCTGTACGTGGCGAGCAAGGCCGCGCAGTCCCACGACTTCGGGTACGGCTCGGCGCTGACCACCGCCGCGTTCCTCATCCTGACCTTCTTCTCGATCGCCTACCTGCGACTGAGCAAGTTCGGAGCCAAGTCATGACCGTCCAGACGGCCGCACGGCCACGTCTCCCCGGCCCGACGACGGCGCCCCGGGGCACGAAGAGCCGGGAGAGGATGCGGGTCAGCCGCTGGCAGATCTGGGTCCCGCTCGGGCTCTACCTCCTGTTCACGCTGGTCCCCTTCTACTGGATGCTGGTCTTCGCCGTACGGCCCAGGGGATCGACCTCGCTGCTGCCCTGGCCGGTCACCTTCGACAACTTCGAGACCGTCTGGAACGAGCTCGGGTTCGCGGTCTTCTTCAAGAACAGCCTGATGGTCGGCGTCGCCTCGCTGATCATGACCACGGTGATCGCGCTGGCCGGCGGCTACGCCCTGGCCCGGTACGACTTCCGCGGCAAGAAGGCGTTCATGCTCGGGATGCTCTGCACGCAGTTCATCCCCGGCGCGATGATGCTGATCCCGCTGTTCGAGATCTTCAGGACCCTCGGCCTGGTCAACTCGCTGTGGAGCCTGGTGATCGCCGAGACCGTCTTCCAGCTCCCGCTCTCGCTCATCCTGATCAGCGGCTTCATCCGGAACGTGCCGATCGAGCTGGAGCAGGCCGCGTGGGTGGACGGCTGCGGACGGCTGCGCGCCTTCTTCGCCGTCGTGCTGCCGCTGCTGCGCCCGGCGCTGGTGGCGGTCGGCTCCTTCGCCTTCATCCACAGCTGGAACAACTTCCTGTTCGCGCTGATGTTCGTCAGCGAGCAGGAGAAGTTCACGGTGCCGGTCGGCCTCGCCTACTCGCTGGGCGAGTTCAGCGTCGACTTCGGCGCGCTGGCCGCGGGCGGCGTCGTCGCCGCCGTGCCCGTCGTCCTGGTCTTCGCCGTCATCCAGCGCTATCTCGTGCAGGGCATGTCCGCCGGCGCGGTGAAGGGATGAGTCCTGTGGTCCGCACTCTCGTCACCGGAAGCGCCGGCCGGTTCGGCCGCAGCGTGGTCACCGCGCTCGCCGAGGCGGGTCACGAGGTGATCGGCGTGGACACCGCGCCCGGCACCCCCGCCGGCGCCGCCGAGACGCTCCCGGCCGACCTGACCGACCTCGGCGAGACGTTCGAGGTGATGACGCGCTTCCGCCCGGACGCCGTGGTCCACCTCGCCGCGATCGCCACCCCGTTCAGCCGGACCGACGCCTTCACCTTCCGGGTCAACACCCAGCTCGCGTTCAACGTGTGCGAGGCGGCCTGCGGCGTCGGCGTCGAGCGGGTCGTGGTCGCCAGCAGCCCCACGGTCATCGGATACGGCACGCCGGGCTGGAAGCCGTCCTACCTGCCGATCGACGAGGACCACCCGGTCGCCCCGGGCAACGCCTACAGCCTGTCGAAGCTGGTCGCCGAGCAGGTGACGGCCTCCTTCGCCCGCCGGTCGCCCGCGAGGTTCGCGGCCGTGCGGCCCTGCTTCGTCGTCGCCCCCGAGGAGTGGGCGGGCGCGCCCACCCAGTCCGGGCACACGATCGCCGAACGGCTGGACCGGCCGGAGCTGGCCGGGACGTCGCTGTTCAACTACATCGACGCCCGCGACGCCTCGGACCTGGTGCTGACCCTGCTGGACCGGCTTCCGGAGCTGCCGTCGGGCGAGGTGTTCTTCGCGAGCGCGGCCGACGCGCTGGCCCGTGAACCCCTGGCGGAGCTACTGCCCCGGCTCAACCCCGCCACGGCGGAGTTCGCGGCCGGTCTGACCGGCTCCTCCCCCGCGTTCTCCTCCGCCAAGGCCGGACGACTTCTCGGCTGGCAGGCCAAGCGCAGCTGGCGCACAGAGATCGGAGAGTCCTGATGAACCTCAGCGGAGTGCTGTTCTTCCCCGTCACGCCGTTCGGACCGGACGGCTCCCTGGCCGAGGACGTGCTGGCCGAGCACCTGCGGCGCGGTCTCGCGCACTCGCCGGGCGGGGTCTTCGTGGCCTGCGGGACCGGCGAGTTCTCCGCCCTGTCGGAGGCCGAGCACGCCCGCGCGGTGCGGGTCGCCACCGAGACCGTCGGCGGCCGGGTGCCGGTGCTGGCCGGGGCGGGCGGCCCGATCGGCGCCGCGCTCGCCCAGGCTCGGGCGGCCCGGGAGGCCGGCGCGGACGGGCTGCTGCTCATGCCGCCCTACCTGACGAACGGCCCCCGCGAGGGCTACGCGGCCTACGTGTCGGCGGTCGCCGAGGTGCTGCCCGTGATCATCTACCAGCGCGGCTCGGTGGTGCTGACCCCCGAGCAGGCCGTGGAGCTGTCCCGGATCCCAGGCGTCGCCGGCATCAAGGACGGCGTCGGCGACATCGACCTCATGCAGCGCACGGTACTGGCGGTGCGGGAGGAACGGCCGGACTTCCTGTTCTTCAACGGGCTGCCCACGGCCGAGCTGACCATGCCCGCCTACCGGGGCATCGGCGTGGACCTGTACTCCAGCGCGGTGTTCTGCTTCGCCCCGGAGATCGCCACCGCCTACCTCAACGGCGACGAGCGGCTGATCAGGGAGTTCTACGCGCCGCTGGTGCGGCTGCGCGGCAAGGTCCCCGGGTACGCGGTGTCGCTGGTCAAGGCCGGGGTGCGGTACCGGGGGCTGGACGCCGGCCCGGTCCGGCCGCCGCTGGTCGAGCCGTCCGCCGAGCACATGGAGGAGCTCGTCAAGCTGATCACGACCGGGCTCGCCCTGGTGGAGGGACGATGACCGGCGGCGCGCCGTCCGGCTCCGGGACGCCGCCGGACCGATCGGACGGTTCCCGAACGCGGCCCGGCGACGGGGCCGGAGCCGGCGTCCCGGCCGGCGGGACCCGGGCGGACGGCGGGCGTCCGGTGGTCACCGGCCTGTCCACGACGCTGCGGACCGTGGCCCTGTCCCGCCCGTGGGGCGCCGGCGTGCCCGCCAACCACGTCATCGTCGTGGAGCTGACCCTGTCGGACGGCCGTACCGGGCGGGGCTTCTCCTGGACGCCGCAGATCGGGGCGCACGCCGTACGGGCGCTGCTGGACCACGAGATCCGCGAGGCCGTCATCGGGTGCGAGCCGCACCCGGAGGTCGTGTGGGACCGGCTGTGGCGGCACCTGCGGGAGGCCGGCGGCGGCGGCCTGACCACGATCGCGCTGGCCGGGGTGGACCTGGCGCTGTGGGACCTGCGCTGCGGGGACGGCGGGCTGGTCGGGACGCTCGGCCGGCGGCGCGACAGCGTCCCGGTGTACGGCAGCGGCGTCAACCTGCACTACCCGCTGGAGGAGCTCGTCGCGCAGGCGGAGCGGTGGCGCGCGGCCGGCTACCCGGCGGTCAAGGTCAAGGTGGGCCGTGACGCTCTGCGGGAGGACGTGGCGCGGGTCGCGGCGGTGCGCGAGGTGATCGGCCCGGACACGCTCCTCATGGTCGACGCCAACCAGCGCTGGGACCTGCCGCGGGCGCGGCGGGCCATCGCGGCGCTGTCGGAGTACGACCTGCACTGGGTGGAGGAGCCGCTGCCCGCCGACGACGTGACCGGCCAGGCCCGGCTGCGCTCGTGCGTGGACGTGCCGATCGCCGTCGGCGAGAGCGCCTACTCCATCCACGACTTCCGGGACCTGCTCGCCGCCGGGGCCTGCGACATCGTCCAGCCGAACGTGGTCCGGGTCGGCGGGATCACCCCGCTGCTGCGCATCGCCGAGCTGGCCAGGGCGTTCGGTGTGCCGGTCTACCCGCACCTGCTGCCGGAGATCTCCGGCCAGCTCGCCCTGGCGCTGCCGCTGCCGTGCATGGCCGAGGAGGTCGAGGACGCCTCCTTCGCCGCGCTCGGCCTGATCGACGAGCCGTACCCGGTCTCGGTGAAGGCGGGCGAGTTGCGCGCCGGGGACCATCGCGGCCTGGGACTGAACTGGAGGGCGCCGTGACGGAACCCGTCAGGGTCGTGCTGGCCGGCGCCCACGGACACGGCTGGTGGCACCTGGAGAACCTGCGGCGTCTGTCCGCCGCCGGGACGGTCGAGCTGGCCGGGGTGTGCGACGTGCGGCCCGTCGAAGGGCTGCCCGAGGGGGTCGCGTTCTCCGGCGACCTGGAGGAGCTGATCGGGCGGACCGGCGCCGAGGCGGCGATCCTGTGCACGCCGATCCACACCCACGCCGACCTCGCGGTCCGGGCGCTGCGCGCCGGGGCGCACCTGCTGCTGGAGAAGCCGCCCGCCTCCACCTACGAAGGCTACGAGCGGATCGCCGCCGCCGTACGGGAGACCGGGCTGGCCTGCCAGGTGGGTTTCCAGAGCCTCGGCTCCGAGGCGGTCCCGGCGGTGCGGAAGCTGGTCCGCGACGGGGCGGTCGGCCGGGTCACCGGGATCGGCGCGGCGGGCGCCTGGGCGCGCCCCTACTCCTACTACTCGCGGGTGCCGTGGGCCGGGAGGCGTCGGGCCGACGGCGTCGACGTGGTGGACGGCGTCCTCACCAACCCGCTGGCGCACGCCGTGGCCACCGCGATCGCCGTCTCCGGCGCGGAGGTCGAGTCGGTCGAGGTGGAGCTCTACCGCGCCAACGCGATCGAGGCGGACGACACCTCGTCCGCGCGGCTGCGGATGGACGACGGGACGACGGTCACGGTGGCCGTGTCGCTGTGCGCCGACCGGCGGCACGAGCCGTACCTGGTCGTGCACGGCGAGACCGGGCGGATCCGGCTCACCTACACCGAGGACCGCGTCGAGTTCGGTGGCGCGTCGGCGACGCACCCCCGGACCGACCTGCTGGAGAACCTGGTCGCGCACATCCGCGGCGAGGCGGACCTGCTGGTCCCGCTGGAGCGGACCGCCGGGTTCATGCGGGTCCTGGAGGCCGTACGGCTGGCACCCGAACCCCGGGTGATCCCCGACGCCTTCCAGGAGGTCGGCGCGGAGCAGCGCGTGCTGCCCGGGATCGCCGAGGTCACGGCGGCGAGCGCGGAGCGCCTGGCGCTGTACTCGGAGCTGGACGTGCCGTGGGCCCCGGACGCCGCCCCCGCGACCGCCTCCGCGTCCGTGCCGGTGTCGGCACCCGTACCGCCCGCCGCGGTCGCACCCGCCGAGGCCGCGTCCGCCTCCGCCTCCGCCTCCGCCTCCGCGTCCGTCTCCGGCGCGGCCACCGGCCCGGCCGGCCCGGCCGGTTCCGCCGTGGGCCTCGACGTCGGCGGGGTGCGGGTGGCCGAGTACGTGATCCGGCCCCGGCTGCCCGGGACGTCGTCGCCCCGCCCCTACCTGCACCCCGTGCGGACGCTGGGCGGGACCGTCGTCACCGAGTTCGCCCCCGCCGACCACGTGCACCACCTGGGGGTGAGCGTCGCCGTGTCCGACCTGGGCGGCGCCAACTTCTGGGGCGGACGCACCTACGTCCGCGACCACGGGCCCGCCTGGCTCGGCGACCACGGCTCCCAGCGCCACCTGGCCTTCCTCCGGCGCGACCCGGCCGGCTTCACCGAGACGCTGTCCTGGCGCGGGCCCGACGGGACGGAGATCGCCCTGGAGGAGCGCGAGGTCCGGGCGGTGGAGCTCGACGGCTGCTGGGCGCTCGACTTCTCCTTCACGCTGACGAACCTCACCGGCGCGCCGCTCGAGGTCCGCAGCTCGGCCACCAAGGGCAGGACCGGGGCCGGCTACGGCGGCTTCTTCTGGCGGGCGCCGGGTGAGACCGCCGACCGGGAGGTCTTCACCGAGGACGCCGAGGGCGAGGACCGGGTGCACGGCTCCACCGCCCCCTGGCTCGCCCTGGCCTCCCCCGGCTGGACCCTGGTCTTCGCCCAGCGGTCGGACCCCTGGTTCGTCCGTACCGAGGAGTATCCGGGGGTGGGCCCCGCGCTCGCCTGGGAGAGGCCGCTGGTCGTCGAGGACGCCCTGGCCCGCAGGGTCGTCACCGTCGTCGCGGACGGGCGGCTGGACCGCGCCGCCGCCGCGGCGCTGGCCGGCGAGGCCACGACATGATCTCCGGCCACCGCGGGCCCGGCCTCCGGGCCCGCGGACGCCGGGAGGGACCCGCGCGGGCGGGTCCCGGACGCACCTCCGGCGGGCCGTGCCCGGCCCGCCGGACCGACAGGGAAGATCTCACGCCGCCGGCCCTCCGGGGGCGTCAACGTCACAGCGATGTCGGGGGACAGACACTGAAAGGCAGGGAGCAATGACTGCACGCTCGAAGCGGCTGGCGGTCCTCGCCACCGCGCTCATGCTCGGTTCCGGTCTGGCCGCGTGCGGTTCGGACGACGCCGCGTCCTCCGACGGCACCACCACGATCACCTTCTGGGACGACAACGGCGGCCCCGCCCGGACGCCGGTGTGGCAGCACATCATCGACGAGTTCCAGAAGGCGAACCCGAAGATCAAGGTGAAGTACGTCGGCATCCCGATCGCGCAGGTCCAGCAGAAGTATGACACCGCCATCGCCGGCGGCGGCCTGCCCGACGTCGGCGGCGTCTCCACCGCGATGCTGGCCAGCCTCGTGGCGCAGAAGGCGCTCGACCCACTGGACACCCGGATCTCCGGCGGGGCGCTGAACGGCAAGCTGAACGAGCAGGTGGTGAACACCGTCAAGGCGACCGTGCCCGACGCCAAGACCTACATGATGCCGATGTCCACCAACATGGGCGTCTTCTGGTACCGGACCGACTGGTTCAAGGAGGCCGGGCTGGAGGAGCCCAAGTCCTGGGACGAGTTCTTCACCGCCGCCCAGAAGCTGACCGACAAGTCCAAGAACCGCTACGGCTTCACCATCCGCGGCGGCGCGGGCTCGATCGCGCAGATGGTCGAGGTCGTCTACGGCCAGTCGGGCATCACCGAGATCTTCGACGCCTCCGGCAAGGCGACGGTCAACGACCCGAGGAACGTGGCCGCCCTGGAGAAGCTGGTCGGCATGTACGACAAGGTCACCCCGCAGGCCGACATCAACAACGACTACGTGAAGATGGTCGCCCAGTTCGACGGCGGCACCGTCGCGATGATGCAGCACAACCTCGGGTCGTACAACGACCACGTCAAGGCGTTCGGCAAGGACAAGGTGGCGGCCATGCCGGTGCCGAAGTCCGACGGCGGCGTCCAGACGGTCCTGTCCAACCCGGTCGCCGGGATCGGCCTGTTCGCGAGCGGCAAGAACAAGGACGCCGCCTACAGGTTCGCCGAGTTCGCCGCCTCCAAGGCGATGAACAGCTACTGGGCCGAGAAGACCGGCGTGCTGCCGGCCAACACCGAGGTCAACGACGAGCCGTGGATCAAGGATCTGCAGCACGTCTCCACGGCGGTCAAGGTGCTCAACGACCCGGCCACCAAGGTCGTGCAGATGCCGTACTACCTGCCCGAGTTCAACGCGATCACCAAGACCGACGCGGAGCCGGAGTTCCAGAAGGTCCTGCAGGGCAGCCAGACCGCCAAGCAGTTCCTGGACACCCTCGCGGCCAAGCTGACCGAGGCCCAGGCCTCCTACAAGCAGCGCAACGGCGGCTGAGCGAGGGGGCGCCGGTGCCCGGACCCGCTCGGGGGCACCGGTGTCCGGACCCGCTCGGGGGCGCCGGTGTCTGGACTGAGGAGCGCAGCCGCGGAGCGGCGGAGTGACGAGGGAAGACACCGGGCTTGAGCCCCCGAGCCGCGACGCGCAGCGTCGCAATGAGCACTACAAGACACCGGGCTTGAGCCCCCGAGCCGCGACGCGCCAGCGTCGCAATGAGCACTACAAGACACCGGGCTTGAGCCCCCGAGCCGCGACGCGCAGCGTCGCAATGAGCACAGCCCCACCCCGGCGCCGGTCCCGCGACCGGCGCCTCCCCCTCCCCTCACCTGACCTGATCTGCGGAGGAATTTCATGAAACGGACAGTCACCCTCGCTGCCCTGTTGTCCCTGGCGGCCCTGGCCGCCCCGCCCGCGCTGGCGGCGGCCCCCGGCCCCGCCGCCCCGGCCACCTCGTCCGGTCACGGTCACGGCGCCGACCTGGGCCGGCAGACCCTTCCCAGAGGCGACGGCTGGGCCTCCGAGGGGACGGGCACCACCGGCGGTGCCGCCGCGCCCGCCGCGAACGTCCGTACGGTCACCACCCGCGCCGAGCTGGCCGCCGCGCTCGCCTCGCCGGGGCCGAGGATCATCTATGTCTCGGGGACCATCGCACCGGACAAGACCTGCGCCGACTACGTGACCGGCGGCTACTCCCTGGAGGCCTACCTCGCGGCCTACGACCCCGCGGTGTGGGGCCGGGACACCGAGCCGTCCGGACCGCAGGAGGACGCGCGCGCCGCCTCCGCGGCCCGGCAGACCGCGGACATCAAGCTCAAGGTCCCCTCCGGCACCACCATCGTCGGCCTGGGCGGGAACGCCGTCATCCGCGGCGTCAACCTGCACGTCGACAAGGCCGACAACGTCATCATCCGCAACATCACCTTCGAGGACACCGCCGACTGCTTCCCGCAGTGGGACCCCACCGACGGCGACGAGGGCAACTGGAACTCCCTCTACGACAACATCTCGGTGACCGGCTCCACGCACGTGTGGGCGGACCACAACACCTTCAGCGACGGCGACAACCCCGACTCCGGCCAGCCGCTGTACTTCGGGCGGCCCTACCAGGTCCACGACGGGCAGCTCGACATCACCTCGGGCTCCAACTACGTGACGGCGTCGTGGAACCGGTTCACCGACCACGACAAGACGATGCTGATCGGCTCGACCAACAACCCGGCCACCGACTCGGGCAAGCTCAAGGTCACCGTCCACCACAACCACTTCAGGAACACGCTCCAGCGACTGCCCCGGGTCCGCTTCGGCCAGGTGCACGTCTACAACAACTACTACGAGGTGCCGGGCGACTCGGGCTTCGAGTACGCGCTGGGCGTGGGCGTGGGGTCGCAGATCTTCGCGGAGAACAACTTCTTCCGGCTCGGCCGCGCGGTGGACCCGGCGTCGCTGCTCCACGACTGGGGCGGCACCTCCCTCACCGCCCGCGGCAACGTGCTGCGGGTGGGCGGCAGGGTCTCCCCGATCGACCTCGTCGCGGTCTACAACGCCGGGCACGACCCCGACCTCGGCTCCGACGCGGGCTGGACCCCGGTCCTGCACACCGGGATCGACCCGGCGGAGTCGGTCCGGCTGTCGGTGTCGCAGCACGCGGGCGCGGGCCGCGTGCGCTGACCCTCTCAGGGAGCCGGGGCCCCGGTCCGCGTACGGCGGGCCGGGGCTCCGGCGCGTGAACCGGCCTTCACGAACCGGCCTTCATGAACCGATCCTCGCGCAGCGATCCTCACGCACCGATCCTCGTGAACCGGATCTCGCGAACCGGACCGCCGTCGCACGGCCGCCTTCAGCCGAGTCGCGCCAGCGCCTTCGCGTTCCGGACGGCGTTGTCACGATCACCCCGGCCGGTGGTGATCAGGCTCCTCAGGCTGCCGGCGACGTAACCGTCCCAGGCCGTCGTGCAGACGTCGAAGCATTCGTAGTCGGGGACCAGCCCCTGGTGTGTGAAGCGGAGCCGCGTCCCGCCGTCCTCCTCGGAGATCTCAAAGATGATCTTCGTGCCGATCCACTCGGTCTTGTCCCGGGTGAAGCCGAAGTGGTTGTCCAGGCACAGCCAGACGACCTTCTCCCCGGGCACGAGCTCCACGATCCGCATCGTGCAGCGGTGGTTCTCTCCGGAACGGTAGGTGAACTCGCCGTCGAGCTCGTCGGTGGGCCCTTCGATGTCCTGCGACCACCACTCGCGGACGTCGGTGACGGCGGCGAAGACCTCCTCGGGGGTCTGGTCCACCAGGAACGTTATGGTGTGACCCGAATCACTCATGGTCGTGTTTCCTTCCTTTCGCGGGTGGCGCCGTGCTCCCGGCGTCACCACGGGCATGAGGGAGCGATGTCCTGACATCACTCCAGATGTGAGCACATCACTCCAGGTGTGAGCGCAGTGCCGCGAGATGTCCGTCCCAGTCGCGGGCCAGGGCGGCGAGGAACCGCTGCGCGACCCGCATCGGCTCCGCCCGCAGGCGGTAGCGGATCCTGCGTCTTTCGCCGGGCTCGGCCGCCACGAGGCCCGCCTCGGCGAGCACCGCGAGGTGCTTGGCGATCCCCTGCCTGGTGATCGGCAGCCTGGCGGCCAGGTCCGTCGCGGTGGCCGGTCCCCCCTCGGCGAGCGCGGCGAGGATGGCGCGCCGGTTCGGGTCGGCCAGTGCCGCGAAGACGGCCTCCGCGACGGCTTCCGACGCCTGGTCAGACATGGAGATAGGCGGCCAGCTCGTCGAGTTCGTGTGCCCAGCCCTGGGTGTTGCCGTCGAACGCTCCGCGGTGCTCGGCCGGTTCGAGCTGGGCGAATCCGGTCTCGACGACGGTGACGACGGTGCCGTCGCCGTCCGGCGTGAGGGTGAACTCGACGTAGGTACGGCGCGGGTCGTGATCGGGCAGGCCGTGGATGTGCCACGTGTACCCGAAGACCGTCCGCGGCTCGATCCGCTCGATGCGCAGCTCCGCCGCGTCGCCGCTCTTCCAGGTCAGTTTCGCGGTGCCGCCGACGCTCAGGTCGATCTCGGCGCTGTCGCCGAACCAGGCGCCGAGTCCCTCGGCCGTGGTGACGGCGTCCCACACCCGCTCCACCGGCCGGTTCACGCGCACGGTGCGTTCGATCCGATCAGGAAACCCCACGGGGCACCTCCAAATAGCAACCATTCGGTTGCCATAACCATATGGCAACCGAATGGTTGCGTCAATTACGGCCCGGAGCACCGCCTCACGACCTCGGCGTGGCGACCTTGCCGGCGATCCTGGGGTCATCGGCGCCGACCCGCTCCAGACCGGCCGCGACGCGCAGCGCCTCGTCCCGGCTGAGACGGCCCCCCAGGGAGAACCGGCGGCCGTCCTTCGCCATCCAGATCAGGCGGATCTCCTCCGCGCCCTCACGCGCCAGGTAGCCGGTGCCGCGTACCGAGGGGTCCTTCGCCGCGATCGTCACCCTCTCGGCGCCCTCGTGGGCGAGGGGGTTGCGGCCGCGGTCCTCGACGGTCAGGGAGAAGCCGCCGTCCTGCTCGAATGTCCCGTAGGCGGCACTCATCCGCCATCGGGGTCTCGGCGCGTGCCCCGCGGAGTCCACGGTGACCGTGAAGCCCTCCGGCAACGGCCAGCGGGTCACCGTACCGCCCTCCAGGACGAGCCCGTCGAGCGCGGCGAGCACCTTGTCCGCCGGAAGCCCCCGGGACCGGGCACTCCACCACAGTCCGTGCTCCCGCCAGGCCACCACCAGCGCCCCGGCGGTCCGCGCCGCCTCGTCCGCGGGGCGGGCCAACCGCCCGCCGACACCGCGCACCGTCACATCGGTGAGCCGGTCCGGGTCGTCGACCTCCAGCGGGCCCGCTCCCGGCCCCCACAGGGTGATCACCGGTGTCGCGTCCGGACCGCCGGAACCGGTCTGTTCGGCCACGGCCGAGGGACGGGTGCCCTCGGCGGGGAGGTCGTCCGGACCGCACGGCGCCACGGCGGCCGCGAAACCGGTCAGTGGGGGCGCCGGCAGCGAACGCGCCGGCAGATAGCGCCCCTCGGGCGGCAGTGCGCCCGGGTCGGTGAGCGAGTCGACGCATTCCAGTCCTCCCGCCTGGGCGGGGGGCGGGGCGAACACGTCCCAGGCGGTGGTTCCCGCCGGCCGCTCCCAGGGCTGCCCCGGGACGACGACCCCGGAGAGCGCCAGCACCACCGCTCCGGCCACGGTCCCCGCCACCGCGACCGCGACGTGTGCGCTGCGCCGCCGGCGGCGCAGCGTGCGGGCGCGGTCCTCGATCTCCGCCAGCGGGCGGGCCGGCCCCGCCGGCAGATGGTCCCCCAGCCTCCGCAGCTCGTCCTCGTCGATCGACGTCATCGCTCTGCCCCCTTCGGCTCCTCGGACAGCACCTGAGCGAGGCGTCTGCGGGCATGGTGCAGGGTCGCCGAGACCGAACCGGTCGCCACCCCCATCGCCTCGGCCACCTCCGCCACGCTCAGGTCCGCGACGTACCGCAGCACGACCGCGGTCCTGGTCCGGGGCGGAAGGCCGGACACCGCCCGCCACAGCGCGGTGTCCGGTTCCTCGGGCGGAGGGTGATGAAGCTCCCCCTCCGCCCGGCGGCGTTGCAGGTACCGGCGTTCCAGGCGCAGCCGCCGGAACCTCGACCGGGCCTCGTTCAGCGCGACCCGGTACACCCAGGCGCGCCGGGAGTCCGCCCGCCGGACCTTCGGCCAGTGCACCAGTGCCCTGGCGAACGCCTCGGCCGTGGCCTCCTCGCCGAGGTCGGCGTCGCCCACGGCGAGCGTCACCGCTCGCCGGATCTCCACGAACGCCTCGGCGTACCACTCGGCGAAGTCGTCCGCCGTCACATTCCGCGCCTCGCTCATGCCGCCTAGACGCGGAGGCGCCGGTTTTCCTTTAGCGTCCGGTCTTCCTTGAGTGCCCGGTCTTCCTTGAGTGCCCGGTCTTCCTTGAGTGCCCGGTCTTCCTTGAGTGCCCGGTGCCGCCGGCCGTCCCCCGGCCTCGCGTCACCCTCCGGTCCGCAGGACCCCGTCGACCCGGCGCGGGACGCCGAGGGGGTTGTCGTCGCGCAGCTCCGGCGGGAGCAGCTCGGCGGGCCAGTCCTGGTAGGAGACGGGCGTCAGCCAGCGGCGGATCGCGGCGGCGCCGACCGAGGTGTGGGCGGGGGCGGTGCTGGAGGGCCAGGGGCCGCCGTGGTGCATCGCCCAGCTCACCGCGACCCCGGTGGGCCAGCCGTTCCAGATCAGCCTCCCGGCCTTCCCGAGGAGCACCTCGGCGACCTCGCGGGCCTCTCCGGGGTCGCTTCCGTGGACGGTGGCGGTGAGCGCCCCGTCCAGCCGCTCCAGTACGGCGGGCAGCTCGGCGGGGTCGGCGTAGGTGACCACGATCGCAGCGGGGCCGAAGCACTCCTCGGCGATGCCGGGCAGGGCCTCGGCGAACGCCGCCAGATCGACGGTGAACACCTGCGGCGTCACCGCGAACGCGCCCTCGCCGGGCCGTCCCTCGGCGAGGGGGGTGAGCGCGCCCAGCCGCTCCAGCCCGTGCAGGAACCCGCCCCGCATCCGCTCGGTCAGCATCGGTCCGCCCGCGGTGGCGGCGACCGCCTCGGCGACGGACTTCAGCAGCTCGGCGTCGTCGGGCACGAACACCAGGCCCGGATTGGTGCAGAACTGGCCGACGCCCAGGGTGAGCGAGGCGGCGAACCCCGCCGCCAGGCCCTTGCCGTGGTCCTGGGACAGGGCGGAGGGCAGGACGACCACCGGGTTGACGCTGCCCAGCTCGCCGTAGAACGGGATCGGATCGGGCCGCTCGTCGATGAGCGCCTGGATGGCCTTGCCGCCGGGGATCGACCCGGTGAAGCCGACCGCCGCCACCTCGGGGTGCCGCGCCAGGGCCTTGCCGGCGTCCAGCCCCCGGACGAGGCCGAGGAGCGCGGGGTCGGGCAGGGCGCCCTGGATGATCCGGTGGGACAGCTCGGAGGTGCGGGGGTGCCCGTCGTGCGCCTTGACCACCACCGGGCAGCCGGCGGCCAGTGCCGAGGCGGTGTCGCCGCCGGCGACCGAGAACGCGAAGGGGAAGTTGCTCGCCGCGAACACGCCGGCCACGCCGGGCAGCGGGTGGTTCATGCGGCGCAGGTCGGGGGTGGGCGGCTCCGCCTTGGCGTGGTCGATCACCGCCTCGACGTGGGCGCCGTCGCGCAGGACCCGGGCGAAGAGCCGGAACTGCCCGGCGGCCCGGCCGACCTCGCCGCGCAACCGTACCTCGCCGAGGGCGGTCTCGGCGTCGGCGGCCCGCCACAGCTCCTCGATGTTCGCCTCCAGCGCGTCGGCGACCGCTTCGAGCACGACGGCCCTGTCGGCGGCCCGCCAGGCGGGTGCGGCGGCGTGCGCGGCGCGGACGGCGGCGTCCACCTCCTCGTCGGAGGTGAGGGGGAAGGGGTCACCGAAGGACTCGCCGGTCCGGGGGTCATATGAGTGGATCAACGCGGAGCAACCTTTCATCACCGTGAAGCGCCCCCATGGAGGCACACGAGAACCACTCTCTTACGGTAAGCGCTTTCCGCAACAGGGGGTAATATTTTACTGTGCTCATTGCGACGCTGCGCGTCGCAGCTCGGGGGCTCTTACCCGGTGTCTTCCCTCGTCACTCCGCCGCTCCGCGGCTGCGCTCCTCAGTCCAGACACCGGTGCCCCTCGCGGGTCCAGACACCGGCGCCCCCGAGCGGGCTCATGGTGACGTGGCGGACAGGGCGGTCTCCCGGGCCCAGCGGTAGTCGGCCTTGCCCGCCGGGGAGCGGACCATCTTCTCGACGAAGGCGAAGACGCGCGGCACCTTGTAGCCGGACAGCCGGGTACGGCAGTGCGCGGTCAACTCCTCGGCCGAGGGGGCGACGCCCGGCCGGGGCTCGACCACGGCGGCGACCCGCTCGCCCCACCGCTCGTCGGGGACCCCGGCGACCACCGCGTCGAAGACCGCGGGGTGGCCCTTGAGGACCGCCTCGACCTCCTCGGGGAAGACCTTCTCACCGCCGGTGTTGATGCAGGCCGACCCCCGGCCGAAGATCGTCAGGGTGCCGTCCTCCTCGACGGCGGCGATGTCGCCGGTGAGCAGCCAGCGGGTGCCCGCCCGATCGGTGACGAAGGTGCGGCGCGTCTTGTCCTCGTCGCGGTAGTAGCCGAACGCGATCCGGCCGCTCTTGGCGACCGTGCCGAGCTTTCCGGACCCGGGCTCGACCGGCTCCAGGTTCTCGTCGAGCACGGCCAGGCCGGAGCCGTCGTTGACGCGGAACCGCTGCCCCGACTCCGGTGAGGAGCCCGGGACGGCGGAGGCGGTGTAGCCGGACTCGCTGGAGCCGAAGCCGTCCATGATCATCCGGTCCGGCAGCAGCTCGGCCAGCCGATCGCGGACGGCTCCGCTCAGGATGGCGCCGGTGGAGCTGACCACGAACAGCGACGACAGGTCGTGGCCGCCCCGGGCGATCTCCTCGGCCAGCGGGCGGGCCATCGCGTCGCCGGTGATGTTGATCGACACGACGCGCTCCCGCTCGATGGCCCGCAGCACCTCGGCCGGGTCGAACCGGCGGACGTAGACCATGGTGCCGCCCAGCCACCAGGTGATGAAGGTGGCCATCTGGGCCGCGCCGTGCATCAGCGGGGCCGCCGCCATCATGCTGAACGGCCGGCCCGCCACGGCCGCCTCGACGACCTCGCGCGGCGTGGCGCGCGGCTCGCCGTACGGGTTGCCGCCGCCGAAGGCGAAGAACAGGTCCTCGCACCGCCACATCACGCCCTTGGGCATGCCGGTGGTTCCGCCGGTGTAGATGATGTAGACGTCGTCGCCCGATCGCTCCGGGAAGCCGCGCGTGGCCGGCTGCCCGGCCAGCGCCGCCTCGTACGGCACCGCCGTCCCGAGCGAGGAGGGGCCGCCCGCCACGATCAGGTGCCCGAGCCGTTCGGCCCGCGGCGCCACGGCCGACACCCGCCCGTCGAACTCCGCGTCGAACAGCAGGGCCACGATGTCGGAGTCGCGGTAGAGGTGCAGCAGCTCCTCCTCGACGTAGCGGTGGTTGACGTTGACCGGCACGGCCCGGATCTTCAGAGCGGCCAGCAGGCCCGCGACGTACTCGACGCCGTTGCGGAGCTGGATGCCGACGTGCTCCCCGGCCCGCACGCCCACGGCGAGGAGGTGGTGGGCCAGCCGGTTGGCCTCGGCGTCCAGCCCGGCGTAGGTCATCCGGTCGTCACCGCAGACGACGGCGACCCGGTCCCCGACCGCGTCCGCGAGGCCCTCGAACAGATCCGCGTGGTTGAACTCCATTCGGCCCTCCCGGAGGGGTCAGGGTCTGTCGCTGCCGACCATCCACATCGCGAAGAACTGGGCGCCTCCCCCGTAGGCGTGCCCGAGGGCCCGCCGGACGCCGTCCACCTGGTGCTCACCCGCCATTCCCCTGACCTGGAGCGCCGCCTCGGCGAACCGGATCATCCCGGACGCGCCGATGGGGTTGCTCGACAGCACCCCGCCGGAGGCGTTCCACGGGATGTCGCCGTCCAGGGCGGTGGCGCCGGACTCGGTGAGCTTCCATCCCTCCCCTTCGGGGGCGAACCCGAGGTTCTCCAGCCACATCGGCTCGTACCAGGAGAAGGGCACGTACACCTCGGCCACGTCGATCTCCCGGCGCGGGTCGGTGACCCCCGCCTGCCGGTACACGTCGGCGGCGCAGTCCCGGCCGCCCCGGGGGTTCACGGTGTCGCGGCCCGCCCGGAAGATCGGCTCGGACCGCATGGCCGCGCCCAGGACCCAGGCGGGGACGGAGCCGGTGAGCCGGTCCTCGGCGGCCAGCACCATCGCGCACGCGCCGTCGGAGGACGGGCAGGTCTCCAGGTAGCGGATCGGCTCCCACAGCATCGGCGTCGCCTCGACCATGGCCCGGTCGATGCCGGGGATGCGCAGGTGGGCGTAGGGGTTGCGCAGCGCGTTGCGCCGGTCCTTGACCGCCACCAGCGTGCCGATGTGCTCCGGCGCGCCGGAGCGGCGGATGTACTCGCGGATGTGCGGCGCGAAGTAGCCTCCCGCGCCGACCACCAGCGAGGCGCTGAACGGCAGGTGCGTGGACAGCGCCCAGGTCGCGTTGGACTCCGACTGCTTCTCGAACGCCACCGTGAGCACCCGGCCGTGCACGCCGCCCTGGATGAGCGAGGTCCCGGCCAGCGCGGTGGACCCGCCGACCGAGCCGGCGGTGTGCACCCGCATCATCGGCTTGCCCGCCGCGCCGAGCGCGTCGGCGAGGTACGCCTCCGGCATCATCACGCCCTCGAACAGGTCGGGCGCCTTGCCGATGACGACGGCGTCGATGTCCTTCCAGGTCAGCCCGGCGTCCTCCAGGGCGCGCAACGCCGCCTCGCGGACGAGTCCGGCGAGGGAGACGTCGCGCCGCCGCGTCGTGTACCGCGTCTGGCCGACCCCGATCACCGCGCAACGGTTCATCTTCAGCCCTCCAGCACGGCGACGAGGTTGTGCTGGAGGCAGGGGCCGCCGGCGGCGTGCGCGACGGCGCGGCCGGCCCTTCCCTCCATGACGTGACGGGCGGCCTCGCCGATCCGGATGAGGCCGGTGGCCATGACGGGGTTGGCGGCCAGCGGCCCGCCGCTGGGGTTGACGTCCGTGGCGTCGGGGATGTCCAGCGCCCGGCGCAGCACGATCTCCTCGTGGCTGAACTGGGCGTGCAGTTCGGCCACGTCGGGATGACCCTCGCCGGCCCCCGCCGCTCGCGCGGCATCGGCGGCGGAGGCCGACCGGGCGAGATCTCTCATGCCCGGGTAGTGCGGCTCTATGCGGTGGGCGACGCCCTTTATCCACGCGGGCCGCTCACACAGCTCCCGGGCCAGGTCGCCGGCGGCCAGCACCACCGCGGCGGCGCCGTCGGTGATCGGGGCGATGTCGTACGGCCTCAGCGGCGCGACCTCGAACTCCTCCCCCTCGGGGTCGGGCAGGTCGAGGGCGCAGGGGTTGGCCCGCCCGGCGGCGCGGCTGCGCCGTACGATCTCGTCCAGTTCGGCGCGATCGGCGGACACGGCCGACGCCTGGAGCGCGGCGAGGGACACCTGGTCGAGGCCGAGCGGAGCCAGGTAGTAGGGGTCGAGTTGGAGCGTCATGATCTCCCGCAGGTCGCCCTGGGACGACTTGCCGAAGCCGTAGACGAGGGCGGAGTCGACGTCGCCGTGCTGCAGCCTGGCCCACGCCTCGTACAGCGCCCAGGCGGCGTCCATCTCCACGTGGCTCTCGGAGATCGGCGGCCAGGCGCCGAGCGCGTCCAGCGCGGAGACGAAGGAGAACGGCGCGCCCGCCAGGTAGTCGCACGAGCCCGAGCAGGTGAAGCCGAACCGGCGCAGCCCCGTCGCCCGGCGGACCTCCTCCAGCGGGCCGAGGATCATCTCCGGCTCGCTGCGGCCCTCGTCGACGGCGCTGTGCCGGGTCTGCGCGAACGCCACCACCGCGACCTCGCGCATCACACCCCCTCCCGTACGGCGCCGCCCGCCGCGGGTCCCGCGCCGCGCCCCGTGTGGTCCTCGCGCATCACGTCTCCTCGTCCGGCTCGCCGGTGGGGGCGAACCACCGCACGCTGTCCATGGACGGCCCGCGTTCGGCCTCGGGGACCCACACCGCCCGCACCCGCATGCCCTCCCGCACCTCGTGGGCCGGGACCCCGCCGATCAGGACGATCATGGGGACGTCGGCGCCGTCGAGCCGGACGTAGGCCGACACGAACGGCACCTCGGGGGCGCGCGGGTCCGGGAGGTTGTTGATCGCGAAGGTGGTGACCGTCCCGGTGCCGGGCAGCACGACCTCCTCGGTGACGGCGACGCCGCACTCGGGGCAGGACAGCCGGTAGGGCACGTACACCTTGCCGCAGGAGTCGCAGCGGCTGCCGAGGAAGACGCCCCGGGCGATGCCCTCCAGGAAGCGGGCGAGCGCCAGCCCCGGCGTGACGCTGTACTCCACCCGCACCGGAGCGGTCATCGCGGTGACCTCCGGGACGAAGCACTCGATGTCGGTGACGTGGCCGGTGCGCTCGGCCCGCCAGCGGGGCCGGACCCGCAGGCCGGGACGCATGGCCCGGACGTCGCCCGCGTCCACCGCGTGCAGCAGGGAGGTGTCGGCGCCGTCCAGGCGGATCAGGGCCCAGGCGAACGGCCGGTCCAGGGGGTGGCCGGCGCGCGGGGAGCCCGCCCACGACCAGCTCCCGACCGTCCCGGCCGGACCGACCTCGACGAACTCGTCGGTGACGGCGTCCCCGGTGTCCGGGTCGTACTCCAGCGGCGGCACCAGCGTCCGGCCCGTCGCGGTGCGGACGCCGACGAGGCGGCGGTCGCGCAGCTCGGTGAGGAACCGGCCGATCACCGGCCCGGTCGTCCGGGTGTAACCGCCGGGGAACTCCAGCACGTGCCGCGTCCGCGGGATCATCGGCGCCTCCCGTTCCGGGGCCGGACGGCGGTCCAGGGCCGGACGGCGGTCCAGGACCATGCGGTGGTCCGTGGCCGTGTCCACGCGGCGCGGCCGGGTCGTTCAGATGGCACGGTCGCGCCCCTCCCAGTACGGGTCCCGCAGCCTGCGTTTGAGGAGCTTGCCGTTGGGCTCGCGCGGCATCTCCGCGATGAAGTCCACCGACTTCGGCCACTTCATGGTGGACAACCGGCCCCGGAGCGACTCGACGAGCTCGGCTGCCAGCTCGGGTGAGGGCTCGACGCCGGGTGCGGGCTCGACCACGGCCTTGATCTGCTCGCCCCACTCCTCGTCCGGGACGCCGAACACGGCCACGTCGGCGACCTTGGGGTGGACCATCAGCTCGTTCTCGATCTCGGCCGGGTAGATGTTGGCCCCACCGGAGATGATCAGGTCCGCCTTCCGGTCGCAGAGGAACAGGAAGCCGTCCCCGTCGAGGTAGCCGATGTCGCCGACGGTGAAGAAGCCGTCGAGGCGGCCGGCGTCGGTCTTGGCCCGGTCGCCCTTGTACTCGAAGTCCGCGCCGGCCATCTTCATGTAGACCGTGCCGGGAGTGCCGGGCGGGACGGGCCGCAGGTCGTCGTCCACGACGAGCAGCTCGCTGATCGGCCAGGGCCGCCCGACGGTGCCGGGGTGCTTCTTCCAGTCCTCGGGGGTCGCGATCGTGCCGCCGCCCTCGGTGGCCGCGTAGTACTCGTAGACGCAGTCGCCCCACCAGTCGAGCATCGCCCGCTTGACCGGTACCGGGCAGGGCGCGGCGGCGTGGATCATCCACCGCAGCGACGACAGGTCGTAGGCGCCCCTGACCTCCTCGGGCAGCGAGAGCAGGCGCTTGAAGTGGGTGGGGACCATGTGCGAGCTGGTCACCCGGTGCCGCTCGCAGAGCCGGAGCATCTCCTCGGCGTCCCAGCGGTCCATGAAGACGAGCGTGTGACCCATGTGCAGGGCGGAGCCGCCGAACTGGGTGACCGCGGTGTGGTAGCCCGGCGAGGTGACCAGGTGGACGTTCCCGCCGCCCGGGGTCATGCCGAACATCGCGAGCAGGAACGTCATCAGCTCGGCCCCGTCGTCGGGGTCCAGGCCGCTCAGCGGCCGGCGGACGCCCTTGGGCCGGCCGGTGGTGCCGGAGGTGTAGTGCATGGTGGCGCCCGCCGTACGGGCGGCCGGGGTGGTGGCGGGATGCCCGGCGACCAGTTCGGCGACCGGGCGCGCGCCCGGCACGTCCCCCAGGGCGAAGACCCGGGACGGGTCGATCCCCGACGCGGCCGCCCCGCGCGTGCCCTCGGCGGCGAAGCGCTCGTGGACGAAGAACGCGCGGGCCTCGCTGTCGGCGACGATGTGGCCGATCTCCGGGCCGGTGAGGTGCCAGTTGACCGGCGTGTAATACCACCCGGCCTGCAGCGCCGCGAGGTAGAGCACGAGCCCGTCCGCGCCGTTGGGCGCCAGGCCGCACAGTCCGTCCCCGGTCTTCATCCCCAGGTCCCGCAGCGCGTGCACGAGGCGGTCGGCGCGGGCGAGCAGGTCGCCGGCGCGGTGCGGGGTGCCGTCGGGGTCCACGGCCGCGATCCAGTCGGGATCGGCCTGCGCCAGTCTCCAGAAGCCGAGCGTGCCCATCACAGATCCTTCCCGACAATGCGAAAGGGCCCGACCGCCAAAGTGAATCACGTTCTCGTTATTGATGAAACCTCTGGTGATACGGGGAAGATGGAACGAGAATCTGTTCTCACAAGCATGGGCAGGGTAACCCGCCCGACCTGACCGAGCAAGCGCTTGACAGTAGACCGGAGGCCCCGTGGAACTCCTGCCGATCAGCACGCCGCACTGCCGGGTCGAGCGCGACGGCCACGTCGTCGTGGTGACCATGGACCGGCCGGAGGCCCGCAACGCCCTGTCGACGGACATGCTGGTCGGCCTGGCCGACGCCTGGGCCTACGTCTCGGCCGAGCCGGACGTCCGCGTCGCCGTGCTGACCGGCGCGGGCGGGACGTTCTGCGCGGGCGCCGACCTCAAGGCCATGGGCGCCCCCTCGGAGGACCCCCGGGTGCGGGAGCGGGCCGCGAAGATCCCCGACGTCCACTGGAAGGGCCTGCTGCGCGACCCCGGCGCCCTGCCGTCGAAGCCGGTCGTCTGCGCGGTCGAGGGGTACGCCGTGGCCGGCGGCACCGAGCTGCTCGTCGGCACCGACCTGCGGGTGGCCGCCGAGTCCGCCGTCCTCGGCCTGTTCGAGGCCCGCCGCGCGCTGTTCCCGATGGGGGGCTCCGCCGTACGGCTGCCGCGGCAGATCCCCTACGCCTTCGCCATGGACCTGCTGCTGACCGGCCGGTCCGTCACGGCGCGGGAGGCCCTGGAGATGGGGCTGGTCAACCGGGTCGTCCCGGACGGCAAGGCGCTGGAGGAGGCCCTGGAGCTCGCCGGCCGGGTCGCCGAGTGCGGGCCGCTGGCCGTACAGGCCATCCTGCGCACCCACCGCGAGACCCTGGGCATGCCCGAGGCCGAGGCGCTGGCGGTCGCCGACGCCATCGGCTGGCCGGTGATCGGCTCCGAGGACGCCAAGGAGGGCGCCCGCGCCTTCCGCGAGAAGCGCCCCGCGGTCTACCACGGCAGATGAGCATCGCCGGCACCCCGGCTCGCCCTCCGCCGGGGCGCCGGTAGACCTCAGACGCCGACGACCCTGACGGTCTTGCCGCAGAGCTTGTACATGTCGTCCTCGTCGGAGGTGAGGACGATCACCGGTCTGACGGCTTCCAACGCCGTCGCGGCCACCACTGCGTCGATGGCGTACTTGTGACCGTGCAGGCGGGCATCGCGAAGGAGGCCGATCGCCCGCGAACAAATCTCCTCGGTGACCGGCTCGACCTTCAACCGGGACAGGTGCCACCGGAGGCGGCCGCCTTTCACGCGGACGTCCTGAGCCTCGATCGGGGTCATAGCGCTGACCACGACTCGGAAGTCGTTGTCCTGGGCCTCACGCACGATCGCGGTCACTTTCGGGTCGGCGGCGCACCACCTGACGAGCCCCTCGCAGTCGAGGACGACGGTGCCGGCGCTCAGCCTGCTTCGTGCGCGCGCCATCCGCCCTCTTCCTGAAGCTCGGGCGCGGACTTCACCTCGCGGAACAGCTCGGCGGCCTCGTCGCGCAGCGCCTGCGGGATCGGCCCGGAAACCGTCTCGTTCTCCTGGAGCGCCTCCTCCAGAAGATCCCGCTCGATCTGCCGCTCGACTGCGGCGTCCACATAGGCCGAGAACCCTCGTGCTCCGACACGTTCCCTGACGGCTCGAATGTTGCCGGCACGCAGGGAGACACTGACCTTGGCCGCCGGGCCGTCCCCGGGGGCGAACCGTTGTTCAGACCCTTTCATCCATCCAGTTTACTACTTGAAGTAGCAATCGGAAGGTCTCTTCATGGTGGACGGCACGGCTTTCCGGCGACCGGCCTCGCGCACATCCCCGGACGATGATCCTCCGGATCGTTCTTGGGATCAGACGATTGAGCCCTTCGGGGGAGAAATGCTGATAATCGGGGAGCTGAACCAGGGACATTCGTCTTCAGGAGGCTTCATGACGTACGACGTGGCGACTGTGCGGGCGCACTTTCCGGCGCTGGAGGAGGGGGCCGCGCACTTCGACGGCCCCGGCGGCTCACAGGTCCCCGACGTGGTCGCGGACGCCGTGGCGGGCACGCTGCGCGCGGCGGTGTCCAACCGGGGCGTCATGACCGCCGCCGAACGCCGCGCCGACGGGATCGTGACCGGGGCGCGGCAGGCCATGGCCGACCTGCTCGCGGCCGACCCGGCGGGCATCGTGTTCGGGCGCAGCATGACGCAGCTGACCTACGACATGGCCCGCGCGCTGGCCAAGGAGTGGGGTCCGGGCGACGAGGTCGTGGTCACCACGCTGGACCACGACGCGAACATCCGGCCGTGGGTGCAGGCGGCCGAGGCGCGCGGGGCCACGGTGCGCCGCGCCGACTTCGACCCGGCCACCGGCGAGCTGCCCGTCGGGGCCGTCACGGGCCTGCTCACCGGGCGCACCCGGCTGGTCGCCGTCACCGCCGCATCCAACCTGCTGGGCACCCGGCCGGACGTCCCGGCGATCGCGGAGGCGGTGCACGCGGCCGGGGCGCTGCTCTACGTCGACGGCGTGCACCTGACCCCGCACGCCCTGGTCGACATGGGGGCGCTCGGCGCCGACTTCTACGCCTGCTCGCCGTACAAGTTCCTAGGACCGCACCTGGGGGTGCTCGCCGCCGATCCCGCGCTGCTGGAGACCGTGCACCCCGACAAGCTGCTGCCCTCGTCCGACGCCGTACCCGAGCGGTTCGAGGTGGGCACGCTGCCCTACGAACTGCTCGCCGGCACGACGGCGGCGGTCGACTTCCTCGCGGGCCTGGTTCCGGGGAGCGGGAGCCGGCGCGAGCGGCTGGCCGCCTCGATGGGCGCGCTGGAGGAGCACGAGCGGGCCATGCTCGACCGGCTCGACGCGGGTCTGACCGGCATCCCGGGCGTCACCCTGTACGGCGCGGCGGGACGCAGGCGCACCCCGACGACGCTGTTCTCCCCGGGCGGCGTCACCCCGGCCGACGCCTACCGGCTGCTGGCCGAGCGCGGGGTCAACGCGCCTGCCAGCAGCTTCTACGCGCTGGAGTGCTCGCGGAGGCTGGGACTCGGCGACGCGGGCGCGGTCCGGGCGGGGATCGCGCCGTACACCGACGAGTCCGACGTGGACCGGCTGGTGAAGGGCGTCCGCGAACTCGCCGGCTGATCCCATGCCCGAAAAACCCGGAAATTTGAGCCGTTTCTTATATGATCCTTTTCGGTAGCTTTGGCAGGTGATTTCGCACGAGCAGCCGGCCGACCCCCCACGAGCGGCCGGTTCCGGGGCGGCGGCGAAAGGACCCGATCGTGGCGACGGACATCGAGTGGAGCCGCCAGGCACTCCTCGAACTCGGCCGGCTGGCACACCGGCGGGGACGCGAGCTGACGGACGCCCGCGAGGGCTTCCCCGCCGAGGTGGGCGCCTCCCTCTTCGGCACGCTGAAGGGCGGCGCGGAGCTGGCCGCCACGGCGGGCCGGGTGGAGAAGCACGTGGACGCCGACGTCCGCGCCGGGAAGAACCGCCTCGACGACGTGGAGCGGGCCCTGGACAACGTCGAGCGGAACATCCGGAAGACCGAGCCGGGCCACGGGAAGGGCACACGCGCGGTATGACCGACATGGGAGCCGTGCGAAGCCTGGGCGGGGAGCGGCTGGTCGCGCTGGCGGCCAAGGCGGACGGGAACCCCGGGGAGATCCGCGCGATCGCGAAACGCTGGCGGGACGCCGCCACCAAGAGCGCCGAGCCGTTCGACGACCTGGACGGGGCGATCCGCCGGAAGGTGTACGGAGCCTGGCACGGCGACTCGGCCGACGCGTTCGTGCGGTACATGCGGGCCTATCCCGAGGCGGGCAACGAGCTGCGCGACACGCTCCGCGACTGCGCCAACGCCCTCGACGACGCCGCCGACGCCGTGCACACGGCCAAGAGCAAGATCGACGAGGTCTGCTCCGCCCTCCTCGACTGGCACCGCGGCAACCCGCGCGCCACCAAGGAGCAGATCAGCACGGCGGTCGGCCGGTCCGTCACCAGCGCCGAGGGACACGTGACCACGGCCGAGACCGCGCTCTCCACCGCCAAGGGCAAGATAGACGGGTACCTCCGCGACCTCTCCTCGACGTTCGGCAAGATCGCGGCCCCGGCGGGGCAGGAGTTCGCGCCCAAGGACGGCAGCGTCGACGGGTGGATACCGGCGGACCGCACCCCCGTCCGCACCACCTCGCTCGCCTCGGCGACCGGCGCCCCGCCCGGCGGCGCGCCCTGGTCACCCGGCGGCGGCGGGGGCGGCGGAGGCGGCGTCGCCACCGCGGACGCCCTGCCGTACGTGACGGGTTCGGGGACCGGGGCCGACATCGTGTCCGCCGTACGGACCCACCTCGGCAAGCCGTACGTCTGGGGCGCCAACGGCCCCCGCGCCTTCGACTGCTCCGGGCTCGTGTACTACTGCCTGAACCAGGCCGGGATCAAGATCGGCGACACCACGGCCGAGGGCTACCGGGTGAGCGGGAAACCGGCCACGCTCCCGCTCCAGCCCGGGGACGTGATCACCTTCGGCAACCCCGCCACGCACTGCGGCATCTACATCGGCGACGGCAAGATGATCCACGCCCCGCACACCGGGACGGTGGTCCAGGAGGCCAGGGTGGCCGACGTGGCGGGATCGAGGGCCGTCACCTACCGCCGCTTCACCTGACGGCGGGCGGGTCCCCTACCCGTCGCCCGACAGGCGGCCCAGGCGCTCGACGGCCTCGATGTACTCCTCGACCATCGTGAAGACCACCTCCTTGGCGGACCGCACCTGGTTCATCGCCCCGATGATCTGTCCCGCGGGGAAGGTCGCCAGCTCCGCGGCGTCGGACCGGCCGATCCTGCGCAGGGCGTCGGAGACCAGCATGAACTGCAGCGGCATCGGCAGCGTGCCGGGCGAGCCCTCGGCCTCCCACGCCTCGGTCCACTCGTTGCGCAGCAGGCGCGCGGGCTTGCCCGTCCACGAGCGCGAGCGGACGGTGTCGCGGGAGGTGGCCGCGAGGATGCGCCGCCGGGCCGGCTCGGGGGTGTCGGCCTCCTCCACGGCCAGCCAGACGGAGCCGGTCCACACCCCCTCGGCTCCGAGCGCCATGCCTGCCGCCATCTGCCGGCCGTTCCCGATGCCCCCGGCGGCCAGTACGGGCACGTCCACGGCGTCCACGACCTGCGGTATCAGCACCATGGTGGAGATGTCGCCGGTGTGCCCGCCCGCCTCGGTGCCCTGGGCGACGACGATGTCCACGCCCACCTCGACCTGCTTGACCGCGTGCCGGGGCGTGGAGGCCAGCGCCGCCACCCGCACCCCCCGCGCGTGCGCCGCCTCGACGACGTCGGCGGGCGGCGGCCCGAGGGCGTTGGCCAGCAGGGCGATCGGGTGCCGCAGCGCCACCTCGACCTGCGGCCGGGCGGTGGCGTCGGTCCAGCCGAGCAGGACCTTCCCCGCGCCCGCCTCGGAGTCGGGCAGTTCGGCCACGCCGTGCGCGGCGAGCAGGCCGTCGACGAAGCGGCGGTGCCCCTCGGGGATCATCCCCTGCAGCCGCGCCACCAGGTCCTCGGGCGAGTCGACGTCGAGGCCGGCGCCCTCGTAGGAGGCCGGCATGACGACGTCGACCCCGTACGGCCGGCCGCCGGCGTGCTCGTCGATCCAGGCGAGCTCGACCTCCAGCTCCTCCGGGGTGAAGTAGAGGGCGCCGAGCACGCCCATCCCGCCGGCGCGGCTGACCGCGGCGACGACGTCCCTGCAGTGGCTGAACGCGAAGATCGGGAATTCGATGCCGAGCATGTCCGTGACGCGTGTCCGCATGCGCCCACGGTACGACCGGCCCCGAATGACTGCAACGTGTTCTAGCTACGTAATTCCCTCCGCAGCGGGAACAGGAGATGAGAAGGGAACAGGTTTCAGCGTGGCATTCTGCGCCAGATCGCGCGCGGCAGCACGCGCATCACCGCGAACACCCACCGCAGCCGCCCGGGGACCCACACCGTCTCGGCCCCCGAGCGCAGGCCCGCGACCACGGCGTCGGCCACCTCGCCCGGGGTGGACGACATCGGCGCCGGGGACATGCCCTCGGTCATCCGGCCGACGACGAACCCGGGCCGGACCACCATCACCCGGGCCCCGGAGCCGTGCAGGGCGTCGCCCAGGCCCTGCGCGAAGCCGTCCAGGCCCGCCTTGGCCGAGCCGTACACGAAGTTGGCCCGCCGTACCCGCACCCCAGCCACCGAGGACAGGACGACCAGCGTGCCGTGCCCCTGCTCGCGTAGCCGCCGGGCGGCGGACAGCCCGGCCGAGACGTGCCCGCCGTAGTTGACCGCGACCGCCCCGGCGGCGGCCACCGGGTCGGCGTCGTAGACCGCCTGGCTGCCCAGGACGCCGAAGGCGGGGATCACCACGTCGAGGTCGCCGACCAGCTTCGCGGCCGTCTCGATCACCTCGCCGTGCGTCTCCGGGCGGGCGGCGTCGAAGTCGACCAGGTGCACCTCGGCGTCGCCGATGACGGGGGGCGTCCCCCCGGCGATGCCGCGGGCGGCGAGCACGACCCGGCGGGCGCCGTCGCGGACCAGCCGCTCGACGATCGCCAGCCCGATCTCGCTGCGCCCGCCGAGCAGCAGCACGGTGTCCACCGACCCCAGCGCGTTCCTCACGGAATGAGCCTCCTTCTCTCGGGACCCGGGCCCACCGGCCCCGGACGACCGGCCGCCCGTACGGCGCCGGCCCTCACAGCAGCAGTCTGCGGGCCAGGTCGGAGCGGAACACCCCGTCCGGGTCCACCTCTTCGCGGACCCCGCGCCACTCTCCCAGCCGCGGGTACATCGCCGCCACCGTCGCGGCCGACGCCCGGGAGTCCTTGGCGAGGTAGATCCGGCCGCCCGCCTCGGCCACCTGGTCGTCGAACCCGCGCAGCAACCGGGCCAGGCCCCGCCGCCCCGCCGGGATGTCCAGGGCGAGCGTCCAGCCGGGGACCGGGAACGACAGCATCCCCGGCGTGCCCGGCCCGAACCGCTTGAGCACGGTCAGGAAGGACACCACGCCCTCGGCGGACAGCCGGGCGACGATCCGCCGCAGCGTCGCCTCCTGCCCGAACGGCACCGCGAACTGGTACTGCACGAACCCGCGCGAGCCGTAGACCCGGTTCCAGCCGTCCACCCCGTCGAGGGGGTGGAAGAAGGGCGCGATGCCCTGGATGAGGCCGGTCGCCGGGCGCGACTTCGCGTACCACGCCTCGTTGAACGCCCGCACGGTCAGCGGGTTCAGCAGGCCGTTGGGCGCCCAGGGCGGGGCCTTGAGCACCGGGCCGGGGCCGAACGCCAGCGGGTCGGCGCCGCGCGGCAGCTCGTCGCGGGACGCGTGGTCGCCCCGGGTGAGGACGCTGCGGCCCATCCGGCCGCCGCGGGCGAGCAGGTCGATCCAGGCGACCGTGTAGCGGTAGCGGTCGTCGGTGGCGGCCATCGTCTCCAGCGTCTGGTCCAGGTCGCGGGTCCGCTCGACGTCCACCCGGACGCGGGAGGTCTCGATCGGCACGCACCGGAAGACCGCCTCGGTGATCACGCCGGTGAGCCCCATCCCGCCGACCGTGGCCCAGAACAGGTCACCGTCCGGCACCGCCCCGCCGCCACCGGAGCCGGCCGCACGGTCGCCCCGGTCTCCGTCCGGGGTGACCGTGCGGGTCTCGCCCGAGGCGGTGACCAGGGTGAGGGAGCGCAGGTGGGCGCCGAAGGAGGAGTCGACGTGGTGGTTCTTGCCGTGCACGTCGGCCGCCACCGCGCCGCCGACGGTCACGTGCCGGGTCCCCGGGGTGACCGGCACGAACCAGCCCCGCGGCACCAGCGCGGTCATCAGGTCGTGCAGGCTCACCCCCGCGCCCGCGGTGACCAGGCCCGTGTCCTCGTCGATGGACCACGTGTCGAGCCCGGTGCAGTCGCAGACCAGCCCCCCGGCGTTCTGCGCGGCGTCGCCGTAGGAGCGGCCGAGCCCCCGGGCGGCGACGCCGCGGCCGGGGGCCCGCCGTACCAGCTCGGCGACCTCCTCGGCGGAGCGGGGGCGGGCCAGGCGTGCCGGGGTCGGCGCGGTACGGCCCCAGCCGGTGAGAAAGGTCATGAAAGGTAGATTCCCACGAGCAGAGGCACGAGCAGCAGTCCGGTGAAGAGGAGCAGGGGCCGGTCACGCAGCACGAGCTCCTCGGGCTCCTCGCCCACCCCACGGTCCACCAGCAGGTTGTGCCGCAGGACGATGAGCACGAACGGCACGATGCTGATCGCGTGGAAGGGGCCGGGGTGCCGCTCGTTCAGCGCCCACAGGCAGTAGGTCACGATCATCGCGCCCGAGGACATCGCCCGGACCCCGGCGAGGTAGCTGGGTGTGTAGGCCGACAGGGCCCGCCGGGCGGAGTCGCCGGAGGCGCGCAGCTCGGCCTCGCGTTTGCCCGTCACGAGCAGCAGCGAGCCGAGCGAGACGACCACCAGGAACCAGCTCGTCACCGGCACGTCCACGGCGACCGCTCCGGCGAGGGCGCGGACCACGTGGCAGCCGGCGACCGCGACCAGGTCCACCACGGCCTGGTGCTTGAGCCAGAAGGTGTAGGCGAAGGTCAGCGCCAGGTATCCGGCGACGACGGCGGGCAGCCGCCAGTCGCCGGTCAGCGCGGCCAGCGCCGGGCCCAGCAGCAGCAGGACGACCCCGACGATCCGCGCGAGCCGTACGGTGACCAGCCCCGCCGCGATCGGACGGCGGCGCTTGCGCGGATGGCGGCGGTCGGCCTCGACGTCGGCGGCGTCGTTGAGCAGGTAGGCGCCGCTCGCGGCCAGGCAGAACGCGCCGAAGGCGATCGCCGTGCCCAGCAGGCCCCGGGGGGTGGTCAGCACCCCCGCCGCCGCGGGGGCCGCGAAGACGAGGGCGTTCTTCAGCCACTGGCGGGGCCGGCAGGCCCGCAGCAGCGCCACGGGCGAGAACCTCGAGGAGGCGGGCGGGTCGTCCGCCGGCGGCCGCGCGACGGCCGTCTCCTCGTTCACCAGGTCGGTTCCCGCCGCCTGCGGCCGGCGATGACCATGAGGATCCCGGCGACCAGCATGACGACGCCCACGATCAGCAGGACCAGCGGGATGGTGACCTTCAGCAGGGTGATCTGGCTCTTGCCGTCCAGGGCCTTGCTCACCAGGGCGTCGACCGTCTTGGGGGTCATCCTCGCCGTCGCGTCGAAGGCGGTGATGGTGTGGGCGCCGTCCTGGGTGGTGAGGACCTCGTGGCGCTCCTGCTCCTGCCTCACCGGCGAGCCGGTCGTGGGCTCGACCCAGAAGGTGTTCCGGCCGCTGTAGTACCGGTCGACCTCGATGTCGCCGGTCGTGTCCGTCACCCCCATGATCGAGGCGGGGACGGTGCGGGTCTCGGTCTTCGTCTTCGGGACGTCCTGCTCGAACCGGTAGGCGCGCACCCCGTTGACGTTCTCCTCACCGACGAAGCGGGCGTCGAACGCCTTGCCGGCGGTGGCGTTGAAGACCCGGTAGGTCTTCTTCTGCACGTCGAAGGGGAACAGGTAGACCTGCCCCTCCAGCTTCACCGGCTTCTTGTCGATGTTGGCGGCGCAGCAGTCGACGGCCTCGCCGGTGTACTTGTTGAAGGCGCTGCGGCGGGGGACGAGCGAGATCAGCGGGTTGTCGTTGGTCACGTCGTTGACCGCCATGACCTCGTCCCAGACCACCCGGTCGCCCTGGGCCTGGGAGACGTCCCCCCGCGTGGTCACGGTGATGTCGGCGTCGCCGGTCATCACCTTGAGGTCCCCGGCGCTGAAGTACCGCGCGCCCGGGGCGGTCAGCTCGCTGATCCCGTAGTAGTCGGCCGGGGCGGCGATCAGCTTCGGTCCGACCTGGAACCGCACGAGCGGCGCCAGCACGATGAGGAACGCCCCCAATGCTATGAGGACTAGTCCGACGGTCCGGCGCATCTGGCCTCCTGGGGGTCCCGACCTGGGAGAATTAGGGGGATATATCTGGATTAACGAGGCTACTGGCCAGTATGTTAGTTGCCGAGAGTGACCGTCGTCACGTAGGGATGCGGAAAAGTGACCGAAACAGGTTCTGCCACGGAGGCCCTCTCCGGCCCGGATCCCGCGACCCCCCGCAAAACTACCCCCGAACTGCGCCTCCCGGACCCAGGGGACATCCCGGAACCCGCCATACCGGCCGCCGGAAACGCGCCCGCGACGCCGTCCGGGCCGCCGTCCGGGACCGGGCGGGCGACGCTCACCGAGGACGGCCCGGCGACGCCCTCCGGCGACGGGCCCGCGACGCTCACCGGGGACGGCCGGCTCGACACCCTCGACGGCGTGCGCGCCGTCGCCGCGTTCGCCGTCCTCGTCTTCCACGTGGCGACCGAGAGCGGGGCCGCGCTCGCGCCCGGCTTCGGCGGCGCGCTGCTCTCCCGGGGCGACGTGGCCGTGCCGATCTTCTTCGCGCTCTCCGGGCTGCTGCTCTACCGGCCCTTCGCGGCGTCGCTGCTGGCCGGGGAGGCGCCCGTCCACGTGCGGTCCTACCTGTGGAAGCGCGCCCTGCGGATCCTGCCCGCCTACTGGCTGGCGGTCGCCGCCGCCCTGCTCCTGTGGTCGCGCGACCACCTGTCGGACGGCTGGACCTGGCTGAAGCTGCTGACCCTCACCCAGAACTACGACACCCACCCCTGGTGGTTCGGCCTGGGCCCCAAGGGCCTCGCCCAGATGTGGAGCCTGTCGGTGGAGGCGGCCTTCTACGTCGCCCTCCCGCTGCTGGCGGCCGGGCTCGCGGCCTTCGCCCGGCGCGGCGGCCCGGACACGGACGTCCGGGCCCGGCGGCTGCTGACCGGGCTGGCCGTGCTGGGGGCGGTGTCGCTGGTCTGGACCCTGCTGACCTACTACCCGGAGTACCGCCCCTACCTGAACTCCTGGGCGCCCCGGTCGGCGATCTTCTTCGCCGCCGGGATGGCCCTGGCCGTCGTGCTGGCCTGGGACCGGGCCGACCCCGCCGGAGACTCCCCCGCGAGCCGGTTCCGGCGGGCGGCCTCCGCCTCCCCCGGCTCGTGGTGGCTGGTCGCCGCGCTGGCCTACGCGCTCGCGGCCTCCCCGGTGACCGGCACCCGCTTCCTCGGCATCGACGGCTTCTGGTCGGGCCTGTTCGAGATCGTCCTCTACACGGTCGTCGCCGCGTGCCTGCTCGTCCCGGCCACCCTGCCGCCCCCCGGCGACTCCCCGGTCCGGCTGCTGCTCGGCAACCGGGTCATGGCCTACCTCGGCCGGATCTCCTACGGGGTGTTCCTCTGGCAGTTCGTGGCCATCCATCTCTGGTACGGCTTCACCGGGCAGCCGTCGTTCACCGGCGGCTTCCTCGCCAACCTCGTCCCCATCGCGGCCATCACCCTCGCGCTGGCCGCCCTGACCCACCGCTTCATCGAACGCCCCGCCTACCGGCTGGCCCATCTCGGACGAGGAGAAGGCCGAAAGCCGATGCGATGACACATCGCGATGTATATTTGATGCATATCTAGGCATACAAGGGAGACGCGATGAGTCGAACCATGATCGATCTGGATGACGATCTCCTGGCCGAGGTGGCCAAGGCACTGGGAACCGGCACGAAGCGAGAGACGGTCAACACCGCTCTGCGCGAGGTGCTGGAGAACCGGCGACGCGCGCTGGCACTGACGCGGCTGCGCGCGGCCGCCGCCGACGGCGCCTTCGACCTGGACATGTTCGAGGACAAGGCGAACTACCGCCGGTGAGCGCCGCGCGGTTCCTCATCGACACCAGCGCTCTGGCCAGGTTCATGCGTGGCGAAGCCGAGACGTACGGCTGGGATCAGGCCGTCACGGCGGGACTGGTCGCCGTATGCCCCGTCACCGAGCTTGAGTTCTTCTACAGCGCGCGATCACCGGCAGATCGCGAGCAGGGCATCGAGGAGATACGTCGTCTGTTCGGATGGGTGCCCGTTGACGACCGTGCTTACGACCGGGCATGGCAGGTTCAGGCCCTCCTGACCTCCAAAGGGCTGCATCGCTCAGCAGTGCCGGTGGACCTGGTGGTGGCGGCCACCGCGGAGCTGAGAGGACTCACCCTGCTCCACCGCGACCGCGACTTCCAATGCATCGCCTCGGTCACCGGCCAGGCCCTCCAGTGGTACGGCCCCGAGAAAACAGGTTAATCGGAGCGGCCACCGAAGATCTTCGCTCGGGCTTCGGCCAGCTCCTCCTCGGTGAAGGCGCCCTCCCTCTCCTGATAGCGGCGGAGGTCCTCGGCGATCAGGTGGTGCCTGATCCGACGTGCCACGGCCTCGGCGACATAGCCCGAGACGTCGTCGGTCAGCTTCCTCAGCTCGTCCAGCTGCTCGGTGGGAAGAGTCACCGTGATGCGTGTGGTACCAGCCACAAGAGAAACATACTCCGGCGGGCTTCCGCGCGATCGGATGTCCTGGCGACCCGATCCCGCAAAGGTGTCCGCCACCGTCCGGACGGTACCTTCGACCTGGAGATCAACAACTGTGATGCCGTGGTACGCGGGGGTACGATCGAGCCATGGACGCTCCAAAGCCTCGTTCGATCGAGGTGAGCGTGCGTCAGTTCGTCAACGACTCCGGCAGCGTCACACGCGGCCTGCGTGAGGGAAGACGATACGTTCTGACGCTCAACGGCGAGCCGCTCGCCGAAGTGAAGCCGATCAAGCGTCGCCGGTTCGTTCCCACGGCTGAGGCGCAGTCCGTCTTCGCCACCGCCCCGGCCATCGACTGGGACGAGGTGCGGGCTGATCTGGACACGACGATCGATGACGAGCTCCACGATCCGCTTGAAAGCAGCGGGTGCGGCGACCTCTGAGGTCAGGTCAGGACGGGTTTTCGCCCTCGGGGGCCGGAGAGCCCAGGGCGACGGCGATCACGCAGACCGGGGCCTCCGGGTCGTTCATCTCGATCCGCATCCCCCGTCCGATCCCGTGCACCGGGAACTGGACCAGCCCCGAGGCGGTCCTGCGCAGCGACAGGACCGTGCGCTCCCCGCCGACCTCCACGGTGACCGAGGCGGGGCGGTCGGCCGAGTAGGACAGGCCGCCCACGGTGGCCCGGCCGCCGAAGGAGACCGCGTCGGGGAAGGACATCGCGCCCAGCAGCGTCCGCATGCACCGCTCGTCCGGGCCCCGGGTGGCGAAGAAGCCGGGGACGACGTTCATCCGCACCAGCTTCCCCTGCCGGTTGAAGACCCGGGCGTCCTCGGTGGGTTCGGGGTGGGCCATCCTCGCCCGCAGCGCCGGCCGGGCCAGCGGGGCGAGCAGGCGGTCGGTGAGCCGCCGCTCGCCGTTCACCGGCAGCACGATGTCGGGCGGCACCGGCGCCGGGTAGATCACCGCGGTGTCCGGGGCGGCGGCCAGCTCCGCGGCGGCCGCGTCGAGGTAGGCCCGGACGCGCTGGCCGTTCAGGGTCGCCCGGTACGCCTCGACGGAGAACACCGACAGCACCAGGTAGGCCCCGGCGGTGAGCCCCGCGACGAGGGCGAGCGAGGACCGTTCGGGGAGCGGACGGCGGTAGGCGTCCGTCTCCCCCGCCACCGGCAGCAGCGCGCAGCCCAGGCAGACCGCGAGGACCAGCGCGGCGTCGGCGACGTAGCGGGTCTCGGCGCCCACCAGTCCCAGGTAGCTGCCCCGGGCGATCACCGTGGGGATCGCGTCGGCGAGCACCAGGTACCCGGCCAGCGTGAGCCACGCCCGGTGCGCCCGGCGGCGGTAGACGAGCGTGGCCACCACCGTGACCGCCAGCACCGTCCAGGAGAGCGCCACGACGAAGCCGGACGGCGCGGCCAGGCCGCCCGCCGGGGTCGGCGTCCACGACACCGGCCCGCCGACCGCCCCGCTGGGGAAGGTACGGCCCAGCAGCAGGGAGACCAGGTCGGCCGCCACACCGGGTTTGGGAGCCGAGGCGCCCTCGCCCGGCGCGGTGTCCATCCGGTCGAGGTAGACGAGCGTGTAGGCGGCCAGCACCGCCGCGTGCGCCGCCCAGAGCCAACGGTTCGCCCGCAGTTCCCGCCACATCGAGCGGAGCCAGCCGGTCTCCCGGTCCCGCAGGAACGCCGTGGTCAGCGCGAACAGCAGGAAGGGCGCGAAGACGCCCTTGGTGCTGAAGGCCATGCCGGCCACGCACCAGATCAGCGCGCGCCGGCCGTACCCGGCGCCCTCCCCGCGGGCGAAACGCACCTGGGCGGTGAGCGCGAGCACCAGGGCGAGCTGAAGCGGGATCGCGTTGATCGCCGCGGCCCACCAGGTGAACGCGGGGAAGGTCAGCGGGCAGAACAGGAACAGCGCCAGCGGCAGCAGGATCGCCGGCCGGACGCCGAACAGGGTCCGCAGCAGCCGCAGCGCCAGCACGCCGAGCAGCGCCTGCGCGGCGAGCGTGACGGCCGACACCAGCGCCCAGTCGTAGGGGGCGACGCGGGACAGCACCCAGGTCAGCGCGATCGCGCCCGGCATGAAGTGGCCCTTGTGCACCCGGGTCAGGTAGTCGAGCGTGAAGTCCTCGCCGTAGGCGTTGCCGACGAACAGCAGGTCGTCCTCGACGAAGTAGGAGTCGCGCAGGACCAGCACGCGCAGCACCAGCGACGCCGCGATGAGGGCCGCCCCGCCCAGCGCCACCGGGCCGCGCAGGCGCGCCAGCCACCCGGGCAGCGTGAGCCGCACCGCCGGCGGCCCCGCCTCCGTCCCGCCCTCGGCGGTTCCCGTGTCCTTCGTGGCGTCCACCAGGCGTCTCCCTACGATCCGGTGTTCCGGTGGAACACCGTACGAGCTGTCAGGACCAGAGATGGTGCGGTGTTATGCTCCGGCCCACCTGGTTTGTCCAATTGCGGTGAGGAGCAGCGTTGGAGACCCCGCAGGCACCGTTCCGGGCCACTTTGGGCCGATCTGTCGCGCTCCTCCGCGCCTTCCGCAAGGAGCAGACCGACCCCGACTTCTTCTACGGCATGCTGGCCCGCGACACGGTCGCCCAGCTCGCCTCCTACACCGAGCTGGACGGCGCGCTCGTCGCCGACGTCGGCGGCGGCCCGGGATACTTCACCGACGTGCTGCGCGCGGCGGGCGCCCGCCCGGTCTGCGTCGACTGCGACGCCGGCGAGATGATGGCCCGCCGGGGCGCCACGCCCGAGGGGGCGGTGCTGGGCAGCGCGCTGGACCTGCCGCTGGCCACCGGGTCGGTGGACGTCTGCTTCTCCTCCAACGTGCTGGAGCACGTGCCCGACCCGTGGCGGATGGCCGCCGAGATGGTACGGGTGACCAGGCCCGGCGGCGTGGTGTACCTGTCGTTCACCAACTGGCTGTCGCCCTGGGGCGGCCACGAGACCTCGCCCTGGCACTACCTCGGCGGCCACCGCGCCGCCGCCCGCTACACCCGCCGGTACGGCAGGCGCCCCAAGAACGTCTACGGCGAGAGCCTCTACCCCGTCTCGGTCGGCGCCGCGCTGCGCTGGGCCCGGCGGCAGCCCGGCGTCACGGTCCTGGACGCCCTGCCCCGCTACCACCCGCGCTGGGCGACCCCGGTGATCCGCGTCCCGGGGCTGCGGGAGATCGTGAGCTGGAACCTGCTGCTCATCCTGCGCCGTCACTGACCGCCCCTTCCGGGTTCTCCGGCACGGCCGCGCCGACCACCACGGCGCGCAGGCAGACACCGCTCTCCCCGCCTCCGTCCGAGCGCGAGCCCTCCGGGCGCGAAACGTCCGGGCGCGAAACGTCCGGGCGCGAAACGTCCGGGAGCGTGACGCGGACCGGCCCCGGGGCGGGCGGCGTCACGAGGTGGACCCGCTCCCGGTCCGCCCGCAGCGTGACCTCGGTCCGCCGCTCCCCTGCGGTCACGGTGACACGCGTGTCGCGGGGCACGCGGTAGTGCAGGCGGACGACGTTCCCCTCGCGGACGGCGAGATCGGCGGTGACCGCGCCGCCGCGCCACGGGAGGCAGCCGCCGTCCTTCCCGGTCACGAAGCCGCCGAGGACCGCGGCGGGCACCAGGTGCCCCCGGTCGTCGAAGGTCACCGCGTCGTAGGCGACCCCGGGGTGGATGATCCGCTCGCGCAGCGCGCCCGTGGCGAGCGGGGCGAGTGCCCGGGAGGTCAGCCGGTCCGGCAGCGGCTGCCAGGGGAACATCATCCGCTCGGGCACCAGCCCCGGGTACACACCGGTTTCGGGGCCGAGTGCGGCGAGGTCCGCACGGGCCGCGTCGAAGTAGGCGCGGCCGGTCCTGCCGGGGAGCGTGGGGCCGAAGACCGACGCAGACACCAGGGCGAGCGCCACGTAGGCGCATACGGCCGGTACGGCGTACACCGGAAGGGTCGGCGCGCCCCCGTCCGGGACCGCCGGGACCGCCTCCGGACCGGAGCCTGCCCGGACCGCGGGGACCGACTCCACTGCCGGAGCCGCCGAAACCCTCGGGACCGCCGGGACCGCCTCCGGGCCGGAGGCCACCGGGTCCGCCGTGCTCCCCGCCGCGCCCCGCCGTACGGCCTCCGTGTCCCGCGCCGCGCCCCGCCACGGCATGAGGGCCAGTGCCAGGCAGACGGCGAGCAGGGGGAGGGCGTCGGCGATGTAGCGGCTCTCGAAGGCGCGCCAGGACCCGCCCCGGGCGATCATGATCAGCAGGCCGTCCGCGACCAGGAGGTAGCCGCCCGCCAGCAGCCACGCGGGGACGGCCGCGCGCCGTGCCCGGCAGGTGCCCGCCACGACGGCCGCCAGGGCCAGCCAGGCCACGGCGATCTCGACGGGCCGGTGACCGGCCAGCGCGCCGGCCGACGTCACCGGCCCCCAGGTCAGCGGTCCCCCGGCCAGCAGGGTCGGGACCGTGCCGCCGAGGAACGTCCCGGCGTAGTCCACAGCCGTGTAGAAGTCGGGAGGTATGACCCCCTGGCCGCCGGACCGCCCGGACGCCGTGAGGTAGGCGGCGAGGTAGGCGCCGGCCACCGCCGCGTGGACGAGCCACAGGCCCAGGTGCCGGCGCGCGGCGCCGAGCACCCCGCGCTCCCCGGCGAGGAGCACGACGGTGAGGAGGAACAGCACCGGCGGGATGAGGACCGCCTTCTCGAAGAACAGCAGCCCGGCGCAGGTCCAGGCGAGCCCGGCGACCGCATGCCGCGGGCGGCCGGTGCGGATCAGCAGCACCTGCGAGCACATCGCCATGAGCATGGCGATGTGCAGGGGAAGGATGTTGACCGCCGCGGCGAACCAGGCGGTCGCCTGGAAGGCCGCGGGTGAGAACAGGAAGAACGCGAGCGGGACGAGGATCATCGGCCGGGGCCCGAACAGCAGGCGCAGCAGCCGGTACAGCGCCAGGGACGCCGCCGCGGACAGGACGAGGACCACGGCCGAGACCAGTCCCCAGTCGTACGGGGAGATCGCGGTGAGGGCCCGGACCAGCGCGAGACCGCCCGGCATCAGGTGGCCGATGTGCACCCGCAGCAGGTGCGCCCAGCCGAACGGCTCGGTGACGGCCCGGCCGGCGAAGACGATGTCGTCCTCGGTGAAGTAGGACCGGCTGAGCAGCCATCCCTTCAGCACGAGGCTCGCGGCCACAAGCAGCAGCGCCGCGGCCGTGAGGCCGTACCGGAGCCGCGGGACGCCGCGCGCCCAGGCCGGCAGCCGCAGCTCCACCTCGACCGGGCCGCCGCCCGTCCCCGTCATCGCCCCACCCCGGCCGCCGCGCCGCTCACTTCCGCTCCCCGTCCGCCCGGACCGGGTCACGGCCTGTCCCCGTGCGCGTGCCCGTCCGAGCCTCCGCCGCGCCCGTCTCCGCCCTGGTCACGCCGTTCGGCCTCGCCTCGGACACGGCCGAGCCCGTCTCCGCCCCGGCCACGGCCGGGTCACCGTCCGGGCCGGGCCGCCCGTCCCGCCTCCGCCGCCGGAGGGCCACCGGGACCAGCGCGAGCCCGGCCGCCAGGAACACGCCCGGCAGCAGGTCGCGGACGAGGAGGACCCAGCGGTCGAAGGCCCCCGCGTCGGCCACCCGGTCCGCCACGTCCTCGGGCGTCATGTCGAGGTCCGCCAGGAGGGTCACCTTGCGCTCGACCCCGTCGGGGGTGCGCAGGGCCTGGCGCTGGTGCTCGCGCACCTTGACGGTCAGGCCGCTCTCCGGATCCACCCAGATCGTCCGGGTCACCTCGGCGTAGCGGGAGACGCTGACGGCCCGCCACTCCGGCAGTCCGAGCGCCTTTCCGGGGAGCTGCCCGGGGACGTCCTCGATCCTGATCGGGCCCGCCGTGTAGGTGTAGCGGTAGGCGGGCCGGCCGAACACCCGTTCCTGCCGCTCGTAGCGGAGCGGGACCGCCGTCCGCAGCAGCACGTCGTACATCGGGTAGGTGCGCGGCTCGGCGCGGAACGGCAGGCGGAAGGCGATTCCCTCCTGCCGGGCTCCGGGGTCGTCGTCGACGTACCCGTCGCAGCAGGCGACCGCCAGGCCCGTCCTGCGGTCGAAGGCGGTCCGGCGCTCGTGGTAGTCGATCCGGTCGCCGCCCTCGGCGGTGAGCGAGGTGAACTCCACCCACACCGCCGTGTCCGGGCCGCCCGCGCCGGCGTCCCCGCTCACCGTCGTGGTGGACAGCAGCGAGACCCCGGCGTGGGAGGTGAGCGTCGCGGTGTCGAAGTACTGGGCGCCGGACGCCGTCATGCGGTACGTCCTGGCCTGCTCCAGCGGCATCACCAGGGCGCTGGGGTAGACGTACAGGCGCAGCAGCGCCGCCAGCGTGACGAAGAAGGCGCTCGCCGCCGCGAACGCGGTCCAGGGGACCCGCGGGCCGGTCACCGGCGCACCGCCGCCGCGACCGGCTCGGGGTGTCGCGCCGGTTCCGGCCCCGGGGCGGCCGGGTCGGCGGGGGCCGGTTCCGGGGCCGCGACCGGCAGCCAGGCGAGCGCCAGCAGGCAGAGCGCCTGCGGCACGATCCCGGTCAGCGCCCCGGCGAGGGCGGTCCCGCCGTACGCGGTGCCCGCGGCGAGCGCGAGACCGGCGAGGCAGAGCGGGACCGCGGGCGCCCACCGCAGCAGCGTCGCGGGCACGGACCCGCCGGGGCGGGCGCTCCAGCGCCTGACCGCCAGGGCGTACAGCGCCGCCGCCGCGGTGACGGCCAGCGCGCCCGCGACGCCGCCGGTCCACAGGCCGACGGCCGGGGCGAGCGGCCAGAACCAGGCCGCGCGGACCGCGGCGGCCCCGGTCCCGGCCCGGCGGGGCGCGGTACGGCGCGGCCGGACGAGCGCGAGCACCGCCACCAGCGGCACCAGGCACCCGCCGCCGAGCAGCGCCGCGCGGTAGGCGGAGTCGGGCTCGTAGCGCATGGTCACCACGCCCTGCCCGGCGGGCAGTTCCCACGCCTGCCGCCAGCCGTCCAGCCGGACCGGCTTCAGCCGTCCGTCGCCGAGGTACGCCTGCCAGCCCGCGTTGTGGTTCTCGTTGACCACCAGGTAGGAGGGGGCGGAGACGGAGAAGCGGACCCGCCGCTCGGCCGGTCCCCACGCCTGAGTGGTCACGGGCGCGGCCGTCACGACGCCACCCCCCGGACCGGCCCCGGGGGAACCGGAGGAGGCCGTGGACCCGGTGGACTCCGACGCGTTCAAGGACTTCGAGGACTTCGGGGACTTCGGGGGGTTGGAAGTTGATCCGGATGAGGAGTCCGAGGACGACCCGGTCCTCCGGTCCGCCGTCCCGCCGTCCGCCCCGCCGTCCGCCGTCCCGCCGTCCGCGGTGCGCACCACGACCGACTCGATCCGGAAGGCGTCGGCCGGGGCGACGCTCACCCGGGCCGTGCCCGGCTCCAGCTCGACCCGTCCGCAGGCGCGGTAGCCGACGGGGCGTCCGCCGAGCACGTCGCCCATCGTGCCCCGGACGACCTCGGTGCGCACCGCCTTGCCGTTCACCGAGAGGGTGGGCCCGTACCCGCAGGGCAGCCGCAGCGGGGTCCTCTCCATCGAGCCGAGCGGCTTCACCCCGGGGACGGTGACCTCCGACACCTCGATCGGCCGGGACGCCGGGGCGGTGAAGCCGATCTCCAGGGTGTCGGTGGTGATCTTGGGGAAGACCACCCGGCCGTCGGCGCGGATCCAGCCCCGCGTGGTCTGCCCGCCGCCGCTCACGCTGACCTGGACCGGCGGCTGCCCGAGGAAGGAGTCGGGGAACAGCACCATGATCTGGGAGATCGTCCGTTTCCTGCCCAGCCTGACCGTCAGGGACGGGTGGCGGTCGGCGGGGTCGGCGTACCAGACGGTGGAGACGTCGCCGTCCATGGCCGCGCGACCGAGGACGGCCGGATGATCGGTCAGCGTGGAGGAGGCGGTCACCTGCGGGTGGACGCCGTGCAGGGTGGTGACGAGGCGGGAGGAGACGGGGTCGGTCAGCACGGCGTCGCCGCCGATGGACCGCTTCCCGCCCTCGCGGACGGTGAACGAGCGGTCGAAGCCGTCGCCGTCCTCGCCGGTGATCTGCAGCGTGGCGGGGTCGCAGGTCCAGGTGGACGATCCGCGCATGCAGGCGCTCGCCGTGCCCCGGCGGGTCAGCAGCACCGTCCCGGGGTCGCGCGGGCCGCCCGGGGGGACGACGAGGGTCCGGCCCGGCCGTACGCCGGGGATCGCGACCTCGGTGACGCCGACGCGGGCGCCGGTCGGCGTCGCGAGCTCGGCGGCCAGCCTGGTCACCCGGATCCGCAGCCAGGAGGTCCGCCCGAGGGGCGGGCGCATCAGCTGCGGGGCGGCGTCCGGGCTCACCGCGACCCGGCGGGCGCCCGCCTCGGTCTCCAGGGAGACCTCCGCCACCTGCGGCAGCACCGGCGACCGTTCGAAGGCGACGGTGATCTGCGGCATGTCGATCGGCGCGGTGAAGCGCACCTGGAGCCACTGCCCGACCGCGCCGTCCCAGCCGTCGGAGCGCCACCCGGTGCGCGGGTCGCCGTCGAACGCCGCGTACGGCTGGCGGCCCGGATCGCGGCGCTCCCCCGCCTCGATGCCCGACTCGGCGGAGGAGGCCCGCACGTCCCGGACGCCGGTGTAGGCGGCCGTGACGGTCGCGCCGGACCAGGCGGGGTCGGTGAGGTCGGTCCCCCGGTCCCGTTCGGGCGGCTGGCCGGCGGTCATGGCGGGGGTGGCGATGCGGCGCAGGTCGCCGAAGAGGATCTCGCGGCGGCGCAGCGTGTCGGTGGCCACCGTGTCCCGCGCGGACACGGCGGGCGCCCCGGGCTCGTCCCCGACCACGACGGGCCGGTCGCCGGTGAGCAACCCCTCCTCGGCCAGGTCCAGCACCGCCTCGGGCGCGCCGGTGACCCGGAGCGTCCCGTCGCGCGGCACGGTCGCGGCGAGCGGCGCGGGGCCGGGCACCGCGTAGACCTCCAGCGCCGAGTAGGGCTGTTCGAACCAGCCGGCGGCCGTGGGGCTGGACCGCAGGCCGATCTCCGGGCCGAAGCCGGCGACCCGCCGCAGGCCGGTGGACTCGGCGAGGGTCTCGTGGACCCGCGCGGGCCAGGCCGTGCCGAGGCTCTGCCGGGCGAGGTCGTTACGGACGAGCAGGTACTTCACGCCGATCCGGCGCAGCGAGGCGGTGAGACCCGGCGACCCGCGGCCGGTGGCGAAGCGCTCGTCCACCGCCTGGATGAGCCGCGCCAGCCCCGGGGAGCCCCAGGGGACGTTGGTGTGGGTCGCCCAGCGGACGTTCAGCAGCGACTGCATGGGCTCGTCCATCGGACGGCCCCACAGGTAGTCGCCGCGGCGTGATCCGGGCACGGCCAGGACCATGCCGTCGCCGGTGTTGCGGTTCAGCCAGGTCGCGGCGTCCCGCCAGTAGCCGGGCAGGGCCTCGAACCCCCCGGCGGGGGTCGCCCCGGCGGTGGCCACCGGCAGCGCGGCCAGGGCCGCCAGTACGGCGGCGCCCGCCAGGACGGGCCTGCGCAGCCGTACCGGACCGGCCAGGGGCAGCGCGGCGAGGCCCAGGGCCAGCGGGAGCCGGATGAGGGCGTCGAACTTGTGCAGGTTGCGGAAGGGCGCCAGCGGCCCGTCGAGCAGCGCCCGGACCTGCTCGGTCCACGGGTGGACGAGCGCGTCGGCGTGCCCTGCGGTGACGATCACCACCCCGGCGAGCACGCTGAGTGCGAGGAAGGGCCGCTCCGGCGTGGCGCGGGCGGCGATCCCGGCGAGGCCGAGCGCGGCGACGGCGGCGGTCAGCGCGATCATCACCGGTACGGTGGCCTGCTCGAACGACGCGGGCAGCCACGCCTGGCCGTCGATCGGCAGGAAGGACATCCAGCTCGACGTGCCGCGCAGGGTGTTGAGGAGCGAGGTGACGCCGGTGGTGGCGTCGGCGGTCTCGATGAAGGGCAGGAAGGAGAAGATGTAGCGGCCCATCACCAGCAGGGGCAGCAGCCACCACATCGACACCGCGGCCACGCAGGCGAGCCACCACGCGAGCAGGCGTCGCCGGTGGGGGCCGCCGCGCCGGGTCAGCAGGTACAGCAGCGGCACGACGAGGACCGCCAGCTCGGCCACGGCGTTGATCCCCCCGGCGAGGACGAACGCCAGCGCCGACAGCGCCGCGGCCCGGCGCGGGCTCGCCCCTGGCCGGGTGCCGCGGACCAGGGGCAGCAGCACCCACGGCAGCACGGCGCTCGGCTGGAACTCCGAGGAGTTGGTCCCGATCAGCGCGACGGCGTGCGGGGCGAGGGCGTAGGCGAGCCCGGCGAGGACGCGGGTGGCGGGGGTGCCGATCCCCATCGCCCGCGCGACCCGCTCGACGCCGAGGAACGCCGCGCACAGCACCAGCGCCATCCAGAGCCGCTGGATGTTCCAGGCGGGCATGTCGAGCGCGGTGAACAGCGCGTAGAACGGGCCCATCGGGAACAGGTAGCCGTGCGCCTGGTTCTGCAGGTGGCCGAAGAACGCGTCGTCCCACAGGTGCGCCGCCCGTGCCAGGAAGGCGACCGGGTTGATCGCCATGTCCAGCTTGGTCTCGCCGATCACCTGGCCGGGGGAGGTGTTGAACGCCACGGCGGCGAGCAGCAGGCAGCCTGCCAGCAGGCGCAGGCCGTGCCGGAGCCGGCCGGTCTCGGAGCCGCCGGCCGTGCGGGGTCCTCCGGCCTTCCCTGCGTCCTCGGTCTTCCCCGCGTTCTCGGTCTTCCCCGCGTTCTCGGTCTTCCCCGCGTTCTCGGTCTTCCCCGCGTTCTCGGTCTTCCCTGCGTTCTCGGTCTTTCCGGTCTTTTCAGCGGGTACGCCGCGACCGCCGGCCACGGCGTCGTCGGGCGCGGCGGTTCCGGCGGTCTCGGAGGCGGGTCCCGTGTTCAAGCGGGGTCGGTCTCCCCAGGGGCGAGGAGACCGGGGGCCGCGACGCCGCGCAGCGGGCCGGCCGTACGGGCGGCGCGGCGCTCAGGGCGCTCACGGCGCTCACGGAGCTCGCGGAGCTCGCGGAGCTCGGCGGTGATGAGGGAGGTGACGGCGGCGCCGGTCCGGCCCCAGGTGAACTCGCCCGCCCACGCCCGGCAGGCCGCCTGGATCTCCGCGCGCCGCGCCGGGTCCGACAGCTCCCCGATCGCCCGGTCCACCACCTCGGCGAGCGTCTCGCCGTCGTGGACCAGCCAGCCGGTCACCCCGTCCCTTACCGAGTCACGCAGTCCGGCGACGTCGTAGGCGACGGTCGGCACGCCGAAGCCCGCGGCCTCGATCACCGTCAGGCCCCACCCCTCGAACTCCGAGGCGGTCACGTTCAGCAGCGCCGCGCCGAGCACGGCGTTCTTGGCGGGCTCGGCGAGGAAGCCGTGCAGGTGCACCCGGTCGGAGACGCCCAGCTCGGCGGCCCGGCGGGCGAGCTCCCCGCTCTCGGGTCCCCGGCCCACGACGTGGACGTGCAGGCCGGGACGGGCGTCGCCCAGCTCGGCGGCCAGGCCGACGACCCGCTCGACCCTCTTGTGCCCGACCAGTCTGCCCAGGTAGGCCACGAGCGGGTCGCCGGGCAGCTCCCGCATCGTCACCGGGCGGGCGGCGGGGCTGCCGTTGGGCACGACGTGGATCGGCGCCTTCCAGCGCAGCCGCGCCCGCAGGTCCTCCCGGGACGACTCCGAGACGGTGATCGTGGTGCGGCGGCGGTAGAGCAGCCGCGCCACCGGCCCCTCGACGAGGCAGCCGATCCTGGCCAGCCAGGGCGGGAAGAAGGCGTGGAACTGCCGGTCGTGCACGTGGTGGACCAGGCAGATCACCGCGGTGCGACGGCGCACCACCAGGGGGGAGAAGAAGGGGATGCCGTTCATCGAGTCGATGACGACGTCGAACCGGCGGCGGCGCAGCAGCAGCCAGAGCGGCACGAGCAGGTAGACGAGGTAGCGGTTGCCCATCCTGCGCAGCTCGACGCCGTCGCGCCGCTCGGCGGCGGGCTGGCCGGGCTCGCGGGCGGTGGCGAACCACACCTTCGCGCCCTGGCCGGTCAGGTAGCGGCTGACCTGCCAGGCGTACTCCTCCGCGCCGCCCGCCACCGACTGCTGCGGTTCGCGGAAGTTCAGCACCGCCACCCGGACGCCGCGCAGCGGCGCCTCGGGCGTCCCCTCGGTCTCCACGCTGAGGACGGGCCGCGACGGGGCGGGCGGGCGCGGCCCCGCGCTCGCGCTCCGGCCGAAAAGGGCCACGCTGCCTCCTTGCTCCTTCGGTCCGCGGTCCTCCGCGGCCTCTCCTGTCCCCCGCGTCCGTGCGGGCGCCGCCGGACGCCCCATCCGGTCCGGGCCGATCCGGTCCGGGTAGGGCGCCGCCGCCCACGCCACCTCGGTCCGGGGCGGCGCGCCCGTTCCAGGGCATGGTGAAACTGCGCTCCGTGCCGGTGGATGATCTCCGCGGCCCGGCCGGGGGCGGTGCGCCCGCCGGCCGCCGCGCGGCCTCAGGTCACCTGGTGCCGTAGTTGTACAGGGGCCGGTTCGGCGGCTCCGGGGTCGGCGAGCCCACGTTCACGACTGCCACGGAGGCGCCGACCGCGAGGATCGCTCCGATGGCCAGCGCCAAGAGCACTCGCATCACTGGGCTCCCTTCAGCGACGGACAGTGTGCCGAGACTAGAACGTGATTCGCGCATAAGCCATGGTTTTGGTTAAAACGTGACAAAGAAAGTTACCGTTGGGTACTCCTCCGAGCTGGGGATACACCCCGCCCAAGAGCGTCGATCAAGCTGTTCAGAGGCCCTGGTCAAGCCGCAGGAGCCGGATCTCCGGGCCGGTGAACACGGTCACCGCGTCACGGAACGTGTCGTCGCCCGCCCGGGTGAGGACGTAGCGGACCCCCAGCCGCGCCAGCGCCGCCTCCCGCGCCCCCGGTCCGGCACGCAGCGCCGCGTCCACCCCCGCCGTCGCCGGGTCCTCGGGCGCCACCCGCAGCCGCCCGCCGCCGGGCAGCCCCACCAGCAGCGCGTCGTTCCACAGCACCCTGCGCCGGAACATCTTGGTCGCCGGGTCCAGGATCACCCGGTGGCCGTTCCACCCGAACGCCCGGTGCGCGCCCCACGGCAGCGACAGCAGCGCCCCGGGCGCCGGATCGGAGTTCACGATCGCCTGGACCCGCCGCCACTCGTCCGGGTAGTCCACCGCGGCAAGCCTGCCGAACGCCCCCATCGCGAATGTGGGAAGCACCAGCACGGGGACCGCCACCGCGACCGCGGCCACCGCGCGCGAGCTCCAGCGCGAGCGCGGCGCCTCGCCGGCGCGGCCGGTCCCCGCCTCCACCGCGCGCGAGCTCCAGCGCTCCACCGCGCACGCCAGGCCCACCGCCTGCAACAACACGAACGGGGCGAGGTAGAGCTGACCGTCCCGCAGCGGCCCGAACCCCGGCCACCATCCGACCAGGCCGCCCAGCACCCCCGGCGCGAAGGCGCCCGTCAGGGCGACACCCAGCCCGGCCGCCGCCGCCGTCGCCAGTCCCGTCCGGTACGGCGCCGCCCGCCCGGCGCGCGTGAACGCGTATCCCCAGACCGCGACCGCCGCCAGCGCCAGCCGCACGCCCGCCGACCACCAGGTGCCCTGCCCCGGCACGCCGGCGTCCGAGTTCCAGATCCCACCGAGCCCGAGCAGGCTGCCGACCGTCCCGAAGGGGCCGTCGGCGCGGGCCGCGAACGCCCGCACCCCCGCCGGGTCCGTCACCGCGCGGCTACCCAGGGCCGGCACCAGCCACGGCAGGCTGAGCAGGACGACGACCGCCGCGGCCCCGCCTGCCCGGCGGAACGCGGCCCCGGCCCGCCACCGGTCACCGTCCCCGCTGGGCTCACCGGGACGCCCGGCCTCCCCCGGCACTCCGGACGGTCCCCCGGGACCCGCACCAGGCGGCCCGGCGGGCGGCGGGTGAACGGCCGGGGGCCGCGCGGTCGCGGCCACCGGGAGCACCGCCAGCGCCGAGACCAGCATCGCCTGGAACCCGCCCACCGCGGCCGGCAGCAGCGCGACCGCCAGCCGTACCGGCCAGACGGCCCGCGCCCGCCACGTCCCCGGGGACCGCCGCCCCGGAGCCCGCGCGTCCTGCCGTACGGCTTCCGCGGGCCGGGCCGGGCCGCCCCGGAAGGCGTGCGCCGCGGCGGCGCGCACCGCCCAGGGCAGCCCGGCCACCCCGAGCAGCAGCGCCCACTGGCCCAGCAGCAACCGCTGCGCGAGGTAGGCGTTCCAGGCATAGAAGGCCGCCGCCGCCAGACGCGGGCCGAGACGCCGCGAGGGCACCAGCGCCGCCGCGCCCGAGGCCGCCAGCACGAAGACGCCGAGCAGCGCGGCCTTCTGCACCACCTGGGCGGGCACGGCCTGCGCGAGCAGCGCGACCACCAGGTCACTGGGCACCGCCCGGGGGAAGCCCTCCCCCGCCGCCGCCAGGGGCGGGTCCGGCACGAAGACCATGTCATAGCGGAGCACGAACCCCGGGCCCAGCGCGGGGCCGAGGGCCAGCATCCCCAGCGCCAGTCCCAGCAGGGCGGGGGCGGATCTTACCGCCCTCCCGGCGAGCCTGCTCCACACAAGGACCGACCCTAACCGGTCACCCACAATGGACGATCCCCTTCGAAGCGGCTCCGTCCGCGGCCGGTCCCGGAGGGACGGCCACGGACGGGCTCGGAGGCGCCGCCGCCGCGAGCTACCGGCCCGGCTCCGGGTCGCGCGGCAGGCCGAGCATGCGCTCACCGATGATGTTGAGCTGCACCTCGGTGGTGCCGCCGTAGATCGTCATCGCCCGGGTGGCGAGCACGGCGCGGTTCCAGTAGCCGGCGTCGCCGAGCTTCATGTCGGCCGCGACCACCGCGGCCGCGCCGAGCAGGCCGACCGCGCACTCCGAGACGTGCTGGGCGTGCGAGGTGGACAGCAGCTTGCGCACCGAGGCGTCGGCACCCGGCTCCGCGCCGGTGAGCTGCTTCAGCGTCACCCGCATGCCGAGGGCGCTGATCGAGTGGCCCTCGCAGACGACCCGGGCCACCTCCTGGCGCTCGGCGGGGGTCAGCTCGCGGCCGAGCCGCCCGGCCAGGCCGATCAGGTCGGGGACGGACGCCCCGGTGCCGCCGGAGCCCGCCGACAGCGAGACCCGCTCGTTGGACAGCGTGTTGCGGGCGACCTTCCAGCCCTGGCCGACCTCGCCGACGACCAGCTCGTCCGGGACGAAGACGTCGTCCAGGAAGACCTCGTTGAACAGGTTCTCGCCGGTCATCTCGGTCAGCGGCCGGACGGTGACGCCCGGGGCCTTCATGTCGACGATGAAGTAGGTGATGCCCTCGTGCTTGGACCCCTCGGAGGAGTTGCGGGCGATGCAGATGCCCCACTCGGCGACGTGGGCCACGGAGGTCCAGATCTTCTGGCCGTTGAGCCGCCAGCCGCCCTCGGTCTTCTCGGCCTTCATCTGCAGTGAGGCGAGGTCGGAGCCGGCGCCCGGCTCGGAGAAGAGCTGGCACCAGATCATCTCGCCGCTCAGCGTGGGCGGCAGGAAGCGCTCCTGCTGCTCGGGCGTGCCGTACGCGACGATCGACGGCACCACCCAGGCGCCGATGATCATCTGAGGCGTCCGGACGCGGGCGGCCTTGAGCTCCTGGAGGATCAGCACCTGCTCCAGCGGCTTGGAGTCGCGGCCCCAGGGGCGGGGAAGGTGCGGCATGACGAACCCGGCTCCGGCCAGGGCCCGCTTCTGCTCCTTGCCCTCCAGCGCGGCGATCTGGGCGATCTCGGCGCGGATCTCCTCGCGCAGCGCCGCCGACTCCTCCGGGAGCTCGATCTCCATCTCCCGGCTCACGCCGGAGAGCGCGAGCCCGGCGACCCGTTCGGCCCACTCGGCCGAGGGGCCGAGCAGCGCGCGCAGGGTCAGCGCGCGGCGGTAGTAGAGGTGGGCGTCGTGCTCGAAGGTGTAGCCGATGCCGCCGAAGATCTGGATGGCGTCCTTGGCGCACTGCACGGCGGCGTCGGGCGCGACGACCCCGGCGATCGCGGCGGTGTAGGCGGCCACCGCGGCGGCGCCGTCCCCCTCCCCGGCGGCCTCGGCCGCGGCACGGGTGGCGTCCCAGACCGTGGCGCGGGCCTGCTCCAGCGCGACGAGCATCCGGGCGGCCTTGTGCTTGACGCCCTGGAACTGGCCGATCGGGCGGCCGAACTGCACGCGCACCTTGGCGTACTCGGCGGCGGCGCGCACGCACCACGCCGCGACGCCCGCGGCCTCCGCGCCGAGGAGGATCGCCGCGAGGTCGCGGACCTCGGCGCCGGTGAGGCCGTCCAGCACCCGCCCGGCGGGCACGGTCACCGCGTCCAGCTCGGCCCTGGCCACGCCGCGGGTGAGGTCGAGGGACGCGACCGGCGTCACGGTCACCGCGGAGGCGTCCAGCACGACCCATTCCGCCTCGTCCCGGCCGGTGTCCACGGGGAGCACCAGGACGTCGGCGAGCGCGCCGCCCAGGACCGTCGCGGCGGTGCCGGTGACGGTGAGCGCCCCGGCGTCGTCACGGGTGCCGGTGAGGGACCCGCCGAGCGCGACCGCGCCGGTCAGCGTGCCGTCGGCGAGGCCGGGCAGCAGTTCGGCGCGGGCCTTGCCGTCGGAGGCCAGGATCGCGGCGGCGGCGAGGACGGTGGGGACGTAAGGGCCGGGGGCCGCCTTCTCACCGAGGGCCTCGACGGCGACGGCGGCCTCCAGCAGGCCGTAGCCGCTGCCGCCGTACTCCTCGGGGAGGTGCAGGCCGAGAAGACCCTGACCGGCGAGGGCGGGCCAGAAGGCGGGGCGCTCCCCGTCCCCGGCCGCGACGGCGGTGCGCACGACCTCGGGGCGGATGTTCCGCTCGGCCCAGCCGGTCACCGACTCGCGGAGCGCCTCGTGCTCCTCACTCAGTCCGATCGCCATGACAGCCTCCAGATACGGTTCTCTGCCAGAACCATATTCTAGAAGTTGCTTCCATCACAACGGCCGGGCACTGGCCATCAGGGGGGCGATGTCCGCCCAGAGCTGCTTGCGCGAGTCGGGCACGGTCACGAAGAGCATGGCGGGCTTGCGGCGGCCGACGTCGAGCACGGTGACCGCCGCCTGGGAGGTGCGCTTCCTGCCGTCCAGCACGTAGGTCACGCGGTATCCGAGCGTCCAGCCCCTGCCGCCGGCCGCCTTCTGCGAGGCCGTCCAGGTGATCTTCCCGCCCGGCGGGTGGTGGTTGGCGGCCGTCCACTTCACCGCCTGCATCGCCGCCGTCCGCAGGGCGGTGTAGGTCTTCGGGGCGGTGGCCGGGGTCGCGCCGGGGAGCATCCCGGAGCCGACGACCGTGCGCGGCAGCCGCGCCGCGCCGACCTGCTGGCCGACCGAGAAGGACGGCACGGCCGCGGTCTTCCAGGGACTGCCGAGCTTGGCGTAGGTGATGTCGGCCATGGTGTCGGTCACCGAGCCGACCACCCCGCTGGGCGTGCCGGGCAGCGTCGCCAGGGCCTTCATCTTGGGCCTGCCGGGCAGCGTGATCGTGGGGACGGCCTTCGCGCCGGGCGCGGCGGCGCCCTCCTGGCGGGGCTGCGCGCTCCGCTCCGGCGGCTCGTCCCCGGAGAACAGGACGAAGACCAGGACGACCGCGGCGGCGGTGAGGAGCGCGGCGACGATGCTGTAGACGGCCCGCAGCGACAGCCCGCCGCGCCGCGCCGGCCCGGTGGGCGAGCCCCCGGACGGCGATGGCGGCACCGGCGGCACCGGCGGCTCCGCCCGTCCTGACCGGTCGCCCGCGGGCGACGGCCGCTCCGGCGCGGGGAACGGTCCATCCGGGTCGATCCTCGGGACCAGCAGGGTCTCCTCGCCGTCCCCGATGGGGAACCGGCGGGGCACCCGGGTGCCGATCATGGTGCCGTCCTCGGCCTGGACCGCGGGCATGGGCGCCGTGGGCGCCTCGTACGACGGGATGTATCTCTCGTGAGAACGCCCGGAGGAGTCACCGTCAACGTCCGCCATGGTCGTCAGGCTACGTCACCGGACCCCGAACGATGAACCCGGACCCGATCAAAACCTCGGCAGGGTACCGCCGCCGGTGTCCGGGAAGATATCCCTGCATGGGGGGATCGACATCGCGGGCCGCGCTGCCGGCGGCCGTCACCATCGCCGTCGCCGTGGCACTCGCGGGCTGCGGCGGGACCGGCGGGACGGGGCTGAGCGGCTCGGTCTCCGACTCGGTCTCCGGCTCGGCCGGCGGACCGCCGGGGAGCCCGCCGACCGCCACGGCCGGCGGGCTCCCCGCCTCCCCGACCGGCACGCCCGCCGGCCCCGGGACGCCGGTCTCGCCGCAGTCCCTCCAGGCGGCCTACGAGCAGGTCATCACCGCGGTGCTGCCGTCGATCGTGCAGATCACCACGAGTGAGGGTCTCGGCTCCGGGGTCGTCTACGACACCGCCGGGCACATCGTGACCAACGCCCACGTGGTCGGCCGGGCCAGGCGCTTCCAGGTGACGCTCGCCAGCGGCGGCCCGCCCCGGGCGGCCAGGCTGGTCAGCTCCTTCGAGCTGGGCGACCTGGCCGTGATCAAGGTGGACGACCCCAGGGGGCTGCGGCCCGCCGCGTTCGGCGACTCCGGCCGTCTGCGGGTCGGCCAGTTCGTCCTCGCCATGGGCAACCCGCTGGGCCTGTCCGGCAGCGTCACCGACGGGATCGTCTCCGCGCTGGGCCGTACGGTCACCGAACCCGCCGACGGCGAGGGCCCCGCCGCGACGATCACCAACGCCATCCAGACGTCGGCGGCGATCAACCCGGGCAACAGCGGCGGCGCCCTGGTCGACCTCTCGGGGAGGGTCATCGGCATCCCCACCCTCACCGCCGTCAACCCCGAGCTGGGGGGCGGCCAGGCGGCCGGCATCGGCTTCGCGATCCCCTCCGACACCGCCGTGGACATCACCCGGCAGATCATCGAGAAGGGCAAGGTCGTCAACACCCGCCGGGCCGCCCTCGGCGTCACCGTGCAGACCGTGATCGGCTCCGACGGCCTGCCGGCGGGGACCGGCGTCGTACGGGTCGACCCCGGCGGCAGCGCCGCGCGGGCGGGGATCCGGACGGGCGACCTGATCGTCTCCATCAACGGCACCGCTACCCCGACGACGCAGGCGCTCTCGGAGGTCCTCGCCGGCCTCGACCCCGGCGACCGCGCCCGGGTGGAGCTGCGCCGCACGGACGGCTCCACCACCGCCGTCACCGTGACCCTGAGCGAACTCCCCGGCGCCGGCTGACCCGGCCGTCACGCTCACCACAAGATCTTCTGTACTGAAGAGAGTGCACGTAGATTCATGCGCCTTGCAGTACATTATGAGCATGAGCAAAGAGATCCTGCAGGTCCGCGAGGTGGACACCGCAGACCTCGCCATCCTGCGCGAGCGGGCGACCAAGGAAGGGAAGTCCCTGTCGGCCTACGTCCGCGACATCCTGCACGACGAGGCGACACGGATGACCAACGCCGAGGTCATCGCCCGGATAGCCGAAGAAGAACCGGTGGACGTGAGTCTCGACGAACTTCGCTCCTATGTGGAGAAGGACCGCTCCTGGTGACCGTCGTCGACACCTCGATCATCGTGCGGCTGTTGCTCGCCGTCAAAGGCGACGACCTGCTGCGGCAACGCCTGGCAGGGGTGGGACGCAGCCTGCACGCCCCGGCCCATCTCGACATCGAGGTCCTTTCCGCGATCAGGGGACTGCTGGCCGGAGGGAAGATCCCCGAAGATCGGGCCCGGCGCATGGCCGGACAACTCAACGCCCTGCGCATCACCCGGCACGAGGTGGCTCCGTTGGGCCCACGTGTCCTGGCCTTACGGCACAACTTCACGGCGTACGACGCCGCCTACGTGGTGCTCGCCGAAGCCCTGGAGCAGCCCCTGCTCACCTGTGACGCCAAATTCGCCCGCGCTCCGGAGGGCGCCCACCGAGCCGAGATCCACATCTATCCCGCCTGAGGGGCCGGCCAGAACGACGAAGTCCGCGAGGGCGAGTGCCACCCGCCCCCGCGGGCGTCACGGGGCGGGTGCCGGGGTCAGCCGGCGGTGAAGACGAGTTCGACGCGGCGGTTCCTGGCCCGGTTCTCCTCGGACGGCCTGCCGTCGACGACGTTGGGCACCTTCGGTTCCCGCTCGCCGCGGCCGGTGGCCTGGAAGGTCACGTTCCGCCCGGCCAGCAGCGGCAGCAGCGCCCGCCGCACGGCCTGCGCCCGCCGCAGGGACAGCCGGTCGTTGTAGGCGTCCGCCCCCTGGTCGTCGGTGTGCCCCACGACCTTGACCACCCCGCCGGCCGACTCCGCCGCGATCCGGTCCGCCACCCCGCGCAGCCGCGCCGACGCCCCGGAGGTGAGGGAGGCGCGGTCCAGTGCGAACAGCACGTCACTGGTGATCGCCAGGGTGACCGTCTCACCGGTTTTCGACTCGCTCTCGCTGCCGTCCAGGGACTCGGTCTCGGCGAGGATGTCCTCGACGGGCAGGGCGATGTCGTCGACCGGGGCCGTGGTGCCGTCCGGCGGGTCCGGCTCCGCCAGCACCGGCGACGCGGTCCCGGCGGCGAGCCCTGCCGCCAGCGCCGCCGTCAGCACCGCGGCCGTCAGGGCGCGGCGGGCGCGCTCAGGAGATCGGGACATCGGTGAACACCCCGAGGACCGGCATCTCAACGTTGATCTTCTGCACGTCCGGCGGCGGCGCGGCGTACGTCGCGTACATCGTGACGACCTCCCCCGCGTCGATCGAGTTCTCGTACGCCGAGCACACGCACTTCGTCCCGGTGCCCTCGCCCGTGCGGGCCACCCGGTAGCGCTTGGCGTTGACCGGGTCGACGAGGCTCACCCCGGCCACCGTCAGGCCGAGGTGGGCGGATTCGTCCCCCAGGCGGGTGTACATGCTCCAGTCGGTGTCACCGGTGTTGGTGATGGTCCAGCTCAGCGTGACCATCCGGCCCTGCCGCCTGAGCCCCGTGATGTCCGCGGTCAGCTCGGTGCCCTCGATCTTGGCGTCGCGGGTGGCGATCACCGTTCCCTGCTGGGCGGGGGCGCTGGTCCGCGTGTCCGGCGAAGCCTGGTCGCCCGGCCCCGCCGTGCCGGTCCCGCCGTCCCGCGGCGCCTCGCCGCCCGTCTCCGCCGTCTCCGCCTGCGCGGACCGTGCCTGGCGCTCCTGACCGCCGCCGCCCGGCTGCAGGCCGTCGAGCGCGCCGCACGCCGTCAGGGCCAGCGCGAGTCCGGGTACGGCCACCGCGACGGCGATCTTCCTTCGCATCCTGGGTCACCTCTGTTCGTCGGGGTCGGTGTCGGTCCCGAACCTACCGAGACGACCTTAAGGATCCGTATAGTCCGCTATAACCGGTCCGCTACAGCCGCAGGCCGCGCCGTCGGCGCGCCTCACCCGCGAGCTCCCGGGCCTCGCCCAGGCCCTGCCGGTCACCGAGGACGTCGAGTTCCTCCATGGCGGCGGAGACGATCGCGAACGCCTCATCCACCTCGTCGAGGTCGAGGTGCGCCCCCGCGAGGACGAGGGCCGCGCGGGCCGCGCCCCGGCGGTCACCGTACTCCCTGAAGATCGACGATGCCTCACCCGCCGCCGCGCGCGCCGGCTCCGGCAGCCCTTCCGCGCGCGCCACCCGCGCCAGCAGCAGCAGGCCCGCCGCCTCCGGCAACCGGTCGCCCAGCCTCCGGTCGATCCGCAGGGCGCGCTCGACGCGGTCGCGCGCCGCGGCCACACGCCGCCCCTCCAGGTGCGTCCGGGCCAGGTCGCGTAGCGCCGCCGCCTCGCCCCGGGGGTCGCCCAGCTCACGGTAGGCGTCGAGAGCGGCCGACAGCAGGGGCTCGGCCCGCCGTACGGAGCCCAGCGCGCGCAGCGCGTCCGCCCGGCCGCGCGCGTCGCCGGCCGCCTCGAACTCCGCCAGGCACTCCGACAGGCGCCGTTCCGCCTCCACCGGTTCCCCCCGCGCGAGAAGGACGAGGCCGAGCCGGTACCGGGCGCGTGCCGCCTCCGGCCCGTCGCCCAGCTCGCGGAAACACGACAGCGACTCCCCGAGCTCCCGCGCGGCGTCGTCCAGCCGCCCCTCGGCCCGGTGCAGGTCGGCCAGCGCCCGGCGCAGCAGCGCCTCGCCGTGGCGGTGGCCCGCCCGCCGGGCGGCCGCGAGACCGATCCGGTTCGTCGCGTGCCAGTCCTCCCGATGCGCGCGCAGCTCGAAGAACGGCGTCAGGTAGAAGGCCAGCCGCCAGGCCGCCTCGTCCAGTCCCGCCCGGTGGAAGTCCGCGACGGCCGCGACCAGGAACCCGCGTTCGGCGGCGAGCCACCGGACCGGCTCGCGCAGGTGGACGGTCTCGGGGGCGAGCCCCCGCTCCGTCGTGCGGGCCAGCGTCCGGCCGGTGCCCGGCTCGGCCGGCAGCAGCAGCGCGCGGGCCCGCCGGACCCGGTCCAGGACCTCCCGGGCGAGTACGGCGAGCACCCGCTCCGCCGTCCCCTCCTCCTCGGCGAGGCGTTCGGCGGCGTAGAGACGGGTGAGGTCGTGGCGGCCGTAGCGTTCCTGCCCCGCGTCGTCCAGTCCCCGCGCCTGCAGCAGCCCGGCGCGGGTCAGCTCCTCCAGTTCCCGGTCCACCCGCACGGCCCCGAAGACCGCCGCGGCCGCCCACGGCGCGACGTCCGGCGCCGACAGCGCCCCGAGGCGGCGCAGCAGACGCCGCTCCTCCTCGGCCAGGTCGCGGTAGCCCAGGGCGAGGCTGCTCCGCACGGCCAGGTCGCCCGCGGTCAGCTCGTCCAGCCGCCCCCGCTCGTCCTCCAGCCGCCCGGCCAGGTGCGCCAGCGTCCAGCCGGGACGCCGCGCCAGCCTGGAGCCCGCGATCCGCAGCGCCAGGGGCAGGCCGCCGCACGACACGGCGATCCGCCGCGCGGCCTCCGGCTCGGCCAGGACGCGTGACGCGCCGACCACCCCGGCCAGCATCGCCGTCGCCTCCGCCTCGTCGAGGACCTCCAGCTCGAAGGCGCGGGACGCCTCCAGCCCGTACAGCGGCGACCTGCTGGTCACCAGCGTCAGGCAGCCGCGTCCCGTCGGAAGGAGCGGTCTGACCTGCGTTTCACCGACCGCGTCGTCCAGCACCACCAGCAGCCTCCGGCCGGACACCATGCTGCGGTAGAGCCGCACCCGGTCCTCGATGCCCGCCGGGACCGCGCCCTCGGGGCAGCCCAGCGAGCGCAGCAGGTCCTCCAGCACGGCGCCCGGAGCCGCCGAGCGGTCTCCCCCGGCCCTCAGCGCGGCGTGCAGGCGCCCGTCGGGGAAGTCCCCGCCCAGCACCGTGGCGGCGTGGACCGCCACGGCGGTCTTCCCCGCCCCGGCCGGACCGTGCAGCACCAGGTGGACCGGGGCGCCGTCCGGATCGGGGGCCTCACGGGCGATCCAGTCCATCACCGCCGCGCGGCCGGTGAAGTCCGCGATGTCGGGCGGCGTCTCCTGCGGGACGGGACCTCCGCCGCCCGGCCCGTGCCCCCGCGGCGAGCCGTGTCCCCCGGCGGATCCCCCGGCGACGTGCACGGTGTGCACGCCGTACGACCCGGCCGGCACGCGGGCCGCGTGCGGCTCCGGCCCGGCCAGCACGCTGTCGTGGGCCGCGCGCAGCTCCGCCCCGGGCTCCAGTCCCAGCTCGTCCACCAGAACGCGGCGGGCGTCCTGGTAGGCGGCGAGCGCCTCCGACCGCCTGCCCGCCCGGGCCAGCGCGAGGATCAGCTGTGCCCAGGACCGCTCCCTGAGCGGGTAGGCGGCGACGAGCGCGCGAAGCTCGCCGACGACCTCCCCGTGGCGGCCGAGCACCAGGTCGAGGTCGATCCGCTCCTCGGTGGCGGCGAGACGCGCCTCCTCCAGGCGTACGGCCTGCGTCCGCCACAGCTCGGCCGAGTCGACGCCGGCCAGCGCCGGTCCGCGCCAGAGCCGCAGGGCCTCACGCAGCCCCTCGGCGGCCTCGGCTGCGGCTCCCGCGTCGCGCGCCCGGCGGGCCCGCTCCACCAGGCGGCCGAACAGGTGCGCGTCCACCCGGACGGGATCGACGTCGGCCAGGTAGCCGCCGGGGGCCGTCCGGATCGTCGCGGCGCCCAGCGACCGGCGCAGCGCGCTCACGTAGACCCGCAGGACCGCCTCCGCCGAGGCCGGTGGTCCCTCGTCCCACACCGCGGCGGCCAGGCGGTCGAGCGTGACGACGCGCCCGGCGTTCAGCAGCAGCGCCGCCAGGACCGCCCGGTGCTTGGCCGGGCCCGGCGTCAGGTCACGGCCGCCGTCACGGACCTCCAGCGGTCCCAGAACGCCGAACCGCACGGGTCAGTCCCCTGCCGGGCGCGCGCCGAACGAGGCGAACCGGACCCGCACCACCGCGTCACCGTACGGCGCCGCGTACACGCCCGTCTGCCCGGGACCGTACGGATCACTGTCGACGGCCTCACCGGCGAAGCCCTCGTTGACCCACATGCGCAGCGCGATCCTCCGCCCGTCGGGACGGCACTCGGCGACGACGCGATTGTCCGCCGACGCCCTGACCTCCGCGTTCTTGACGGGACCGTAGAGGACGGCGGGCGGGCGGCCCGCCCGCCGCTTGGTGATCGACACCGTTCCCGCGGAGCCGACCGCGAACTCGTAGCGGTCGCCGCCTCCCGCGCCGCCCCGGCACCAGACGCCGAACTCGCCGGTTCCGTCCGTCAGCCTGGCCGAACCGGTGACGACCGTTCCCGTCTCGGGCTCGTCCGGCACGGGCGCCGACTTCCACAGCCGCCACCCCGGGTTCACCGACAGGAGGTAGGCGCCATCGGTCACCCGCGCGCTTCCGGCGTCGGTGGTCCCCTCCGACCAGGGCCGCCGGGCGTCGCCGAAGCCGGCCTGGAACGACCACTGCCCGCCCGGCCGGGTCGTCGCCCACCACACCGCCCCGCCGGCCACCACCGTCACCGCCACCGCCGCGGCGGCCAGACGGGCCGTCGGCCGGATCCGCCGTCCGCGCCCGGCGGCCCGGGGTTCGTCCCGCCCGGCCGTGTCAGGCGCGGTACCGGCCGTGCCGGGCGGGGCAGGGGACGCCGGTGGGCCGCCCCACCCGCTCGTGGCGGGCGCCGGCCGCGGGGTGCGGGCGTCCGCCGTACCGGAGGCGGACGGAGGGCCGGCCACCGCGCCGGGCGCGTGACCGCGCGACGGCTCGGACGCGAACCCGCGGTCAAGGGCCGCCCCGGGACCGGGGGCGGGCCCGGGGGCGGAGGCGGGGGCGGGCCCGGGGGCGGAGGCGGGCCCGGGGGCGGGGGCGGGCCCGGGGGCGGAGGCGGGGGCCGTGCCGTACCGGGGGCCGGGACCGGTCTCCATGACGCCGCCGGTCCAGGTGCGCTCGACGACCCGGGTGGCCGTGTCCGGGGTGAGCTCCGGCCCGCCGACCAGTTCGGCGAGCAGCTCCCGGGCGCTCGGCCGCCTGGCGGGGTCCTTGGCCATGGCCCGCTCGACGACACCGCGCATCCGCTCGTCCAGGCCGTCGAGCCGGGGGCCCTCGTTGACGATCCGGTAGAGGACCTCCGCCGGGGCCCCGCCGCCGAACGGCAGCCGCCCGGTCCCCGCGAAGACGATGACGCCGCCCCACGCGTAGACGTCGGCCGCGGGGGTGAGCTCCTCCCCGCGCACCTGCTCGGGAGCCATGAACGCCGGGGTTCCCAGGATCACCTGACTGGTCAGGTTCTCGCCGTCCACCAGCTTCGCGATCCCGAAGTCGATCACGCGCGGTCCCATCGGGGAGAGCAGCACGTTCGACGGCTTGAGATCCCGGTGGATCACTCCGGCCCCGTGGATCGCGTTCAGCGCCACCGCGACCCCGACCGCCAGCGCCTCCAGGTCGGAGCCGGTCATCGGCCCCCGCTCCCGTACGGCCCGCGCCAGGTCGGGTCCCTTGACGTACTCGGTGACGAGGTAGGCGACGTCCCCCTCGACGCCCGCGTCCAGCACCGGAGCCGTGCAGAACCGGGCCACCCGGCGGGCCGCGTCGACCTCGCGCCGGAAGCGCCTGCGGAAATCCGGGTCGCGGGCCAGCTCCGGGTTGATCACCTTCACCGCGGCCAGCGCCCCGGTCGGGGAGGTCGCCAGGTGGACGGTGCCCATGCCGCCGCGCCCGAGCACCCGCCGGAGCAGGTACCCGCCGATGGCGGGCTGCTCGGCCGATATGCCCCGTTCCGAAGGATTCATCGGGCTTAGCGTAGCTTTCCAGCACGATTCTCACGCGCTGCTCTCACGTCCGGCCCTGCCCTGCGCACCGCACGGTTCGCCGGACGGCCGGGGAAGCCGGGAAGGCCGCACCCGAAGGAACGGACCGAGGAGATCCCGCGGACCCGCGGCGTGGACGCCACCGAGATCGCATCCGTCCCGCCTGGAGGCGGACGGAACGAAGCCGAGCCGAGGTCGCATCCGTCCCGCCTGGGGGTGGACGGAACGAAGAAGCCCGCCGGGGCGAGTGCTACTCGCCCCGGCGGGCTTCTTCACGGGGTGGTGGAGGTGGCGGGAATCGAACCCGCGTCCTTCAGCTCCAAAACAGGGCTTCTCCGGGTGCAGCCCGCTGTGCTTTTCTCAGCCCCGGCGATCACGCAGGCAAGTCGCCGACGGGCTCAGCCACTGTTAGATTTCCCGATCTCCCCCGTGGCCGGGTCGATCGGTTGAGCCTCCTAGCGATGCCGGATCCGGGCCGGAGGCGCTCCCGGGCCGGCAGAGGTCACTCGCTGCTTAGGCGGCGAGGGCCAGGTTGCCCTGGCTGACCTCGGAGTGCGTCTTATTGGCACTTGTTGGTCGCGGTCACAGTGTTAACGAGGTTATGTCCGCAGTCCTCGACCCGCTTCCCCTGAGATGCAAAGCCAAAGTCGAAACCAGTCACCCCCCTGTTGAGTTGTCAACCCGACCCCGAAGGGCGGGCTATCCGAAGATACCCGTAACAACACCGTCGATGCCAACCTGATTCCCGCCCGGGAGCCCTTCCGGGCGGGAAGATCCAAAAATCCTGGGGGCGCGGGCGTCGCGCCGCGCGCCCCCGGGATCGACCGGCAGGGTCGAGCCGGTCCGGGCCTACGGGGCCTCCCCGAGACGAGGCCCCGGTCCCATCACAGTGACCGGGCCCGCAACCCCCCAGGCGGTGCCCGGTCACCTGGAAGGACGCAGCGCGGGCGCCCGATGGTTGCTCGGGGCCGCGAGATTGTCGCCGGGAATGCGTGCGAGGCCGGTGACACGGCCGGCTCCCGCGTGCGGCGGGTCACAGGCCCGCGCGCAGCCCCCGGAAGAACCGCCCGGCGACGGTGGCCCCCGCGGCGGGGTCGGAGCTCTCCATCAGCACCGCCACGGCCGTGTCCCCCTGCCAGCCGACGAACCACGACAGGGGCTTGCGGCCGCGGACGGCGGTGGCGGTGACGCCGTACACCGGGTCACCCGGAGCCGCGGCGGCGCGGGCCGAACCCGAGGTCACCCCGGCCCGCATGAGCGTCTTGAGGGTGGCGACCGTCCTGTCGTCGAGCTTGATCGGCGCGGGCGGCTGCGCCGGCCTGGTCTCGGCCGAGGGGTCGGGTTCCTTGGGATCGGTGACCAGGACGGGCGGGTGCCAGGTGCCCGTGGGCGAGGCGACCGCCCCCGCCACCAGGGCCATGGTCAGCGGGCTGACCAGCACGTTCTGACCCACGATGGCCCGTGCCGTGGCCGCGTCGCCCTTCAGGGGCCGTATCGAGCCGCTGAAGGTCGAAAGCGGCAGGTTCCAGCGCGTGCCCAGGCCGAACCTCTTCGCGCCGGCCTCCAGCTCGGCGCCGTCCACCTTGCGGGCCAGCGAGGCCAGCGCCGTCACGCAGCCGGTGGCGAACGCCCCCTGGACGGTGGGCGTGCTCGGGGCGGGCGGCCCGGACTGGCGGAAGCGGGCACCGCCGACACTCCGCTCCCCGGGGCAGGCGAGCTTCTGCTTGAAACTCGTCCCCGCCTTGATCAGCCCCTCGACGGCCATGAGTGAGAACGCCGAGCCGGGGTGGAACCGCCCGGCCAGGGCGTCCTCCTTCTGGTTGTACTCCTTGGTCGCGCCGACGGCCCGTACCTCGCCGGTGGAGGCCTGCACCGCGACGAGCATGCCGGGCGTGATGCCGAGCAACGCGTCGTCGGCCGTCTTCTGGACGCCGCGGTCGAGGGTGGTCCGCACCGGCGAGGTGGGCCGTCCGGACCACTTCTTCAGCTCGGCCACCTCCTTCATCGTCCTGACGTCCAGCGTGATCACGCTGGTCTCGGTCGAGCCGGTGAGGTACTCCTGGTAGGCCTTCTGCAGCCCGGTGCGGCCGACCGTGTCGCCCGCCCGCTGGGGGCCGCCGAGCTGCTGCTGGAGGTCGGCGGTGACCGCGGAGACGACGCCCACGATCTGCTTCGGGGAGTCGGGCGCCAGGGGCTGCGGGTCCTTGGCGATGGTGATGCCCGGGATGGCCTTCAGCTGCGACTCCAGCTGCGCGTAGCGCCGGCCGCCGAAGGTGGCCAGCGGCACGGCCGCGTCGGGCCGGGCCGACCGGATCCGGCTCAGCAGGCGGTCCTGGGGGAACCCGGTGACCTTGGCCAGCTGTTCGCAGACCTCGGACGGGTTCTTCAGCTCGGCCGGCGTGACGTTCGCCACGTAGAGGGTGGTCTCCTGCTGGAGGGGGGCGCCGGTGCGGTCCTCGATCGGGTTGCGCCCCTGGGGCTTGATGTCCACCGCGAACCGCTGGCCCTCGTGCAGGTCGGGGTGGAGGACGCTGGGCGACCAGTGCACCTTCCACTGGCCGTTCACCAGGCGCAGCGGCAGCCGCCCGTCGTACTCCCACAGGGGGTTGTTCTCCCCCAGGTCGACCTCGGCCGCGAAGTCGGCCTCGGCCTGCTCGTCCTGCCCGGCGCGCAGGCCGGTCAGCCGGAAGCGGAACGAGGCCGCGTCGAGCTGGACCTTCGCGTCCTCCAGCGCCGTGCGGACCGCCTTCTCGTCGCCGTCGGTGCGCCTGGCGGCGGCGGCGTAGTCGCCCGTCTGCCAGCCGACCAGGAAGTCGCGGACCGCCTCGTGGGCCGACGGCTCCTCCAGGCACGCCGACAGCAGGGGGACGGTCGCGGCCAGTGTGAGCGCCGCGGCGACGGCGCGCCGAGCCTTCCTCGTCACGGTTACCTGTTCCTGTACCGGACCGCGCGCGCCATCTCCCGCTTGGCCTGCTGCTCGGCCAGCGTCTGCCGCTTGTCCCAGTCCTTCTTGCCCTTCGCGAGGCCGATCTCGATCTTGGCCTTGCCGTCCTTGAAGTACAGGGCGAGCGGCACCAGCGTGAGACCGCCCTCCTTGGTCTTGGAGGCCAGCTTGTCGAGCTCCTTGCGGTGGAGCAGCAGCTTCCGGGTACGGCGCGCCGCATGGTTGGTCCACGTCCCCATCGTGTACTCGGGGATGTGGACGTTGATCAGCCAGGCCTCGCCGTCCTTGATCGTGGCGTACCCGTCGACGAGGGACGCCCGCCCCAGGCGGAGCGACTTGACCTCGGTGCCCTGCAGCACGAGGCCCGCCTCGTAGGTCTCCTCGATGTGGTAGTCGTGCCAGGCACGCTTGTTCTGGGCGATGACCTTCCGCCCGGTCTCACGTGGCATGCCTTCGAGCCTACCGGTGACCGGGACGGCGTACCGCGCCCGAGATCGCGCGCATGTCCGGCGCGGGGGTCATCGCGGCGTCATACCCGCAGGTAGCGGCGGAGCGTGACGAACGACGCCAGGATACAGATCACCACACCGATGACCAGGGTGAGGAGGATGACCGAGGTCACCTTCTCCCAGGTGAGCACGGTGTTGGCGAGGTAGACCTGCACCTTGTCGAAGAGGAACACCTTGCTGACGATCAGCAGCACCCCGGACATCACACCGCCGATCAGGCCGGCGATGACGCCCTCCATGACGAACGGGAGCTGGATGTAGATGTTGGAGGCGCCCACCAGCCGCATGATCCCGGTCTCGCGCCTGCGGTTGTAGGCCGACAGCCGGACGGTGTTGCCGATCAGCAGCGTGGCCGCGAAGACCAGGATGATGGCGATCACCAGGGCGGCCCAGCGCAGGCTCTCCAGGAGGGCGAAGAACTTCTCCAGGAGCTCCTTCTGGTTCACCACGTTGGAGACGCCGGGGGCCCCCTTGAGCTGCTCGATCACCGCGGGGTAGGTGTCGGGGTCCTTGAGCTTCACCCGGAACGACTCCGGCATGTCCTCGGCCCGGATCGCCGAGAGCAGCACGGTGTTGCCGGCGTTCTGCGACTTGAAGACCTCGTAGGCGTGGGCGGCGTCCTCGAAGGAGACCGACTCCACCTGGGGCAGCGACTCGATCCGCTGCTTGAGGGCCGCCTGTTCCTGGGCGTTCACCCCGCCGCTGCCCTTGCACTGCGGGAAGGGGTCGTTCTTCTTGCACAGGAAGGCCGAGACCTCGACCCTGTCCGACCAGAAGTCCTTCATGGTGGAGATCTGGGAGTTGATCATCAGGCCGACGCCCAGCAGGGCCATGCCGATCGCCACTGTCACGATCACCGCGACGGTCATCGTGAGGTTACGCCGGAGGCCGATCCAGACCTCGGAGAAGATGAAGTTTGCCCGCATGCTCTTCCTGTCGCTGCTGCCGGTACTGGTGTGTCAGTACGCCTGGCCGTAAACGCCACGCGACTGGTCTCGGACGATCTTGCCGTCCTCCAGTTCCACTACGCGTTTGCGCATGGAGTCGACGATGGCCGCGTCGTGCGTGGCCATGACGACGGTGGTGCCCGTCCGGTTGATGCGGTCGAGCACCTTCATGATGCCGATGCTCGTGGCCGGGTCGATGTTGCCGGTGGGCTCGTCGGCCAGGAGGATCATCGGCCGGTTGACGAACGCGCGGGCCATCGCGACCCGCTGCTGCTCACCACCGGAAAGCTCGTCGGGCATCCGGTGGGCCTTGCCCTCCAGGCCGACGAGCTCGACGACCTCGGGCACGACCTTGCGGATGAACCGCCGCGGCTTGCCGATCACCTCCAGGGCGAACGCGACGTTCTCGTACACGTTCTTGTTGGGGAGGAGCCGGAAGTCCTGGAACACGCAGCCGATCCGGCGCCGCAGGTGCGGCACCTTGAAGTTGGACAGCCGGGCGAGATCCTTGCCGGCCACCTGGATCACCCCGGAGTCGGGGCGCTCCTCCTTGAGGACAAGGCGCAGGAAGGTGGACTTCCCCGACCCGGAGGGGCCGACGAGGAACACGAACTCACCCTTGTCGACATCGACGCTGACGTGGTCCAACGCGGGCCGGTTCTGGTTCGCGTAGACCTTGGTGACATTATCAAAATGGATCACGGGCGCATCACGGCATGCCAGTCTAGGGGGTAGGACGGTCGAGGTAGTGGCGGAGCTTCGCCTTCGCCTCTCGCCGGCCGGGGGGCGCCGGTCTTTACCGACGATCGACGTTCCGGTGGGCGGAGCCCAGTCTAGAGGGAAGACCGGCCTGGAAAGTCCATAACGGAAACAAAACGATTCGGCCGCCCGGTAACGACCGCATAAAGTGGTTCTGAAGGCTAGAAGGAGGACGTATGAGCTGTGAGGACTTGGTCTGCGCGCGGTGCGCGCACCCTGTCGCCGAGGGCCGCTGTCCTCAGTGCCGCGCCGCCCGCGAGCGGATGCACCACCACGGCCTGGACGGCACGGCGGCCACGCTGGTGCTGCTGGCGCTGGTCGCGCTGCTCCTGCTGTCCCTGGCCCTGAACCACCTCACGGGGACCTGAGAAGGCCCCCGACGGGCGCCGGACGGCGCCCAGGCGCCCCGCCGTACGGCGGTCCCGCCCGGACGCCCGGCGGCGTCGCCCGACGCCCGGCGTCACCCGGCCGTCACTCGGCGCCCGCCTCCTGGCGGCGCGTCCAGCGGATCTCCGCCTCGATGAACTGGTCGAGGTCGCCGTCGAGCACCGCGGCCGGATTGCCGGCCTCCGAGCCCGTACGGAGGTCCTTGACGATCTGGTAGGGGTGCAGCACGTAGTTGCGGATCTGGGTGCCCCACGACGTGGTGGCCTCACCCCGGATCTCACTCAGCGCCGCGGCCTCCTCCTGCCGCTTGCGCTCCAGGAGCTTCGACTGCAGGACCGCCATGGCGGTGGCCTTGTTCTGCAGCTGCGAACGCTCGTTCTGGCAGGAGACGACGATCCCGGTGGGCAGGTGGGTCAGGCGGACCGCCGAGTCGGTGGTGTTGACGCCCTGGCCGCCGGGCCCCGAGGAGCGGTAGACGTCGACGCGCAGGTCGTCCTCGTTGATGTCGATGTGGTCGGTCGTCTCGACGACCGGCACCACGTCCACGCCGGCGAAGGAGGTCTGGCGGCGGCCCTGGTTGTCGAACGGGCTGATCCGCACCAGGCGGTGGGTGCCGTGCTCGCCGCGGAGCGTGCCGTAGGCGTAGGGGGCCTTGACGGTGAAGGTGGCCGACTTGATACCGGCCTCCTCGGCGTAGGAGGTCTCGTAGACCTCCGTCGGGTAGCCCTTGCGCTCGGCCCAGCGGAGGTACATCCGCAGGAGCATCTGCGCCCAGTCGGCGGCGTCGACGCCGCCGGCCTGGGAGTTGATCGTGACGACGGCCTCGCGGGCGTCGTACTCGCCCGACAGGAGGGTGCGCACCTCCAGGGCTCCGACGTCGCTCCTGAGCGACTCCAGCTCGCGGTCGGCCTCGACGCGGGTCTCCTCGTCGTCCTCGGCGGCGGCGAGCTCGTACAGGACCCCCAGGTCCTCCAGGCGGCGCCCCAGCGACTCGATCCTGTTGACCTCGCCCTGGAGGTAGGAGAGCCTGCTGGTGACCTGCTGGGCCCGCTCCTGGTCGTTCCACAGGTCGGGCGCGGCTGCCTGCTCCCCGAGCTCCTCGATCTGCTTGCGCATCACGCCGAGGTCGAGGACGTCCTGGATGCTGGCGAGCGTGCCGGTAAGCTCGTTGATCTCTTCGGCCGGATCGATGACTGCCACGTCTGTAAAGGGTACGCGACCGCCGAACCCCGTTGGGTACGGCTCGCGTCCCGCCGGTGGCTAGCATGGGCGCGCGAGGGGACCACGAGGAGGCCGGCAGTGCGAGCACATCGGAGACGCGGGCCGCTCGCGCTCGCCCTCGCGCTGGTGACCTGCGCCGCGGCCTGCTCGGGCCCCGGCGACCAGACGCCGCTCAAGGGCGGGATGCCGCCCGGCTCGACCTCCACCCCCGCGGCCCTGGCCGCTCCGCCGGTCACGCTCGCGGAGGCGGACGAGGCCCTGGAGGGCGTCCTGGCCGTCGAGGGCGTGCTGAACGGCGCCACGCCGCACCTGAGCGCCGACCGCAGGAACGCGCTGGCCCAGACCTGCGACGCGCAGTACGACATCACCTTCGCCGCTTTCAAGGTCTCCCGGGACGCGCCGCCCCACCGCACCTGGGGCCGGCCGCGGCTGCTGGTCCCCCGCGTCCAGCGGGCGCCCTACTGGTTCGCCGCGGTGGTGAGCAACGAGGACTCCGCGGGCGGCTCCCGCACCGCCGTGCTGACCCTGACCGAGCGCGACGACAGGTGGTGCGTGAGCTCCACCGCGCTGCTGGAGCCGGGCGAGCGGGTCCCGGAGATCGCCGAGGACGCCGAGGGCTACGCCACCGCGCTCGACCAGGACGACCGGTCGGTGGAGATCAGCCCGCGGCTGATGCCGCCGCTGCACGCGACCGCGGCGGAGCAGGGCACCCGGGGGATCGCGGCCGGACTGGTCGAGAAGGGCCGGCGCACCACCGGCTACGCCGAGGAGATCGCGGCCGAGCGGGCGAAGTACAAGAAGGACGACTGCCAGGGCTACGACTCGATCTTCGGCGCGAGCGGCTACCCGGTGCGCGCCCTGCGCACAGCCGACGGCGGGGCCATGGTCATGTACGCGCTGATCAGGACCGACACCCTGACGAACAAGGTCCCGCCCTGCGCGATGATCAGGGTGCCGGAGCACCTGGAGCCGCTGTACTCCGGCCCGAAAACGGTGGTCAAGGAGCTGCGGATCGCGGAGACGCAGCCCTACGTCAGCGTCGTCCCGCGCCGCAACGCCCACGCCCCGGCGCGGATCATCGCCTATCTCGGCTCCGTCACCAAGGTCTTCGGCACCTGACCCGCCTGACCTGCCCGGCCCCCACATGACCCGCCGAGGGGCCCCGGTGACCGGCCGGTCACCGGGGCCCCTACGGGGTCACGCCTCGCGGACCGGCAGGTTGACCGTGGCCACCAGCGCGCGGATCGCGCGCAGCGCCACCGACAGCGTCGCCAGGTCGAAGTTGTCGCTCTCCCAGATCTCCGACAGGGTCTGCCGGGCACGGGCCACCGCCGCCGCGTTCGCCTCGGTCCAGCGGGCCAGGCGCTCCTCCGGCGACAGGCCCGGCGAGCTGTGGGCCAGGACGTCGCGGGTGAGGGAGGCGTGCGCGGCGTAGAGGTCGTCGCGCAGCGCGGCCCGTGCCATGGAGTTCCACCGGTTGTCCCGCGGCAGCGCGATGACGCGCTCGCGCAGCCCGGCCAGCTGGAGTCGGTCGGCCAGGTCGAAGTAGACCTCGGCCACCTCGCCGACCGGGCAGCCGAGCTGTGAGGCGACCTCCACCAGGTCGAACGTCGAGTAGGCCGGGACCATCGACGCGACCCGCTCGGCCAGCTCCCCGGGGACGCCCCGGGCGACGAAGGAGTCGCGGCGCTCCTCGAACGCCGCCAGGTCCGAGCCGGTCAGCAGCTTGGGCAGGTGCGGCAGCAGGCCGTTCATGCCCTTGGCGAAGAAGTCGGCCGTGGAGGCCAGGTCGAGCGGCGCCCGGCGGTTGCCGAGCAGCCAGCGGGTGCCGCGCTCGGCCAGCTTGCGCGCCTCCAGCTCCATGGCGATCTGCGTGGCGGTGTCCACCTTGTTGTCCAGCTCCTCGACCTGCCGCCAGAAGCTGGGCAGGTCGAACACCTCGCGGGTGACGAGGTAGGCGCGGGTGATGTCGGGGGCGGACGCGCCGCTCTCCTCCCCCAGCCGGAACATGAAGGTGGTCCCACTGGAGTTGATCATGTCGTTCACCACGCAGGTGGTGATGATCTCCCGGCGCAGCGGGTGGGCGTCCATGTGGGGGCGCATCCGCTCGCGCAGCGCCGACGGGAAGTAGGACACCAGCCAGGAGGCCAGGTAGGGGTCGTCGGGCAGGTCGGAGGCGAGGATCTCGGCGTCCGTCACCAGCTTGGTGTAGGACAGCAGCACCGAGAACTCCGGCGCGCTGAGCCCGAGCCCGGCCTGGCGCCGCTCGGCGATCGTCTTGTCCGAGGGCAGGAACTCCAGCTCCCGGTTGAGCAGCCCGGCCCGCTCCAGCCTGCGGAGCTGGCGCGCGTGGATGTGCAGCATCTCCGGCGCCTGGGCGCGGGCGGCGGCCAGCACCACGTTCTGGTCGTAGTTGTCCCGCAGGACCAGGTCGGCGACCTCGTCGGTCATGTCGAGGAAGATCTGGTCGCGCTGTCTGTCGGTCAGCTCGCCGTCGCGGACCGCGCGGTCCAGCAGGATCTTGATGTTCACCTCGTGGTCGGAGGTGTCCACGCCGGCGGAGTTGTCGATGAAGTCGGTGTTGACCAGCCCGCCGTTGAGCGCGAACTCGATCCGGGCGAGCTGGGTGAAGCCGAGGTTGCCGCCCTCTCCGACCACCTTGCAGCGCAGCTCGGCGGCGTCGACCCGCAGCGCGTCGCTGGCCTTGTCGCCGACGTCGGCGTGGGACTCGCTCGACGCCTTGACGTAGGTGCCGATCCCGCCGTTCCACAGCAGGTCCACCGGGGCCCGCAGGATGGCGCTGATCAGGTCGTTGGGCGCCAGCGAGGTCACCTCGTCGGCCAGGCCGAGCGCGGCGCGCATCTGCGGGGAGACCGGGATCGACTTGGCCGTACGGGGCCAGACGCCGCCACCCTTGGAGATGAGCGAGGTGTCGTAGTCGGCCCAGGAGCTGCGGGGCAGCGCGAACAGCCGGGCGCGCTCGGCGTAGCCGCGGGCCGCGTCCGGGTCGGGGTCGACGAAGACGTGCCGGTGGTCGAAGGCGGCGACCAGCCGGATGTGCTGGGACAGCAGCATGCCGTTGCCGAACACGTCGCCGGACATGTCGCCGATGCCGGCCACGGTGAAGTCGGTGCTCTGCACGTCCACGCCGATGGTGCGGAAGTGGTACTTGACCGACTCCCAGGCGCCCCGGGCGGTGATGCCCATGGCCTTGTGGTCGTAGCCGACCGAGCCTCCGGAGGCGAAGGCGTCGCCCAGCCAGAAGCCGTAGTCCTTGGCGACCTCGTTGGCGATGTCGGAGAACGTCGCGGTGCCCTTGTCGGCGGCGACCACCAGGTAGGTGTCGTCCTCGTCGTGCCGGACCACGTCGGCGGGCGGGACGACCCGGCCGTCGACGAGGTTGTCGGTGATGTCCAGCAGGCCGGAGATGAACATCCGGTAGCAGGCGACGCCCTCGGCCAGGACCTCCTCCCGGTTGCCCGACCTCGGCGGGTTCTTCACGACGAAGCCGCCCTTGGAACCGGTGGGGACGATGACGGTGTTCTTCACCATCTGCGCCTTGACCAGGCCCAGCACCTCGGTGCGGAAGTCCTCCATCCGGTCCGACCAGCGCAGGCCGCCGCGCGCGACCTTGCCGAAGCGCAGGTGCACGCCCTCCACCCGCGGCGAGTAGACGAACACCTCGAACCTCGGCCGGGGCAGCGGCAGCACGCTGATCGACGGCGAGTCCAGCTTGAGACTGATGTACGGCTTGCGCTCGCCGTCCACGGTCTGGAAGCAGTTGGTCCGCAGGGTTGCGCCGATCATCTCCAGGTAGGCGCGCAGGATGCGGTCCTCGTCCAGGGAGGCGACGTCCTCCAGGGCGCCGAGGATCTCCTCGTGCAGCGCGTCCTGCAGCTCGGCGCGGACGTCCTCGGCGCGGCGGGGGTCGAGCCTGGCCTCGAAGTAGCGGACCAGCAGCCGGGCCACGCGGACGTTGCCGAGCAGGACCTGCTCGATGTAGTGCTGGCTGAAGGTCGTGCCGGCCTGGCGGAGGTACTTGGCGTAGACCCGCAGGATCTCGGCCTGCCGCCAGGTCAGGCCGGCGGCCAGGACCAGCGCGTTGAAGCCGTCGCTCTCCACCCGGCCGTGCCACAGCGCCTCGAACGCGTCCTGGAACAGCCGCTTGAACTCGTCGCGGTCCACCTCCTGCGAGGGGGTGTAGCGCAGGCCGAAGTCGTAGATCCAGGCGTCCTTGGTGTCGGGGTCGTTGTCGCGGTCGATCTCGTACGGCCGCTCGTCGACCACCTCGACGCCCATCCGCTGCAGCAGCGGCAGCACCTGCGACAGGGAGACGGGAGCGCCGATCCGGTAGATCTTGAACCGGCGCTCGCCCTCGGCCGCGTCGTAGGGCTCGTAGAGGTTCATCCCGAGCTCGTCGGACGACTCCGCGAGCTCCTCCAGGCGGCGCAGGTCGGCGACGGCCATCCGCGGCGGGAAGTCGGCCTTGTACCCCTCGGGGAACGCCGTGGCGTAGCGGCGCACGAGGGCGGGGGCCTCCTCCTCGGAGCTCAGCTCGACGATCGCGGAGGCGAGGTCGTCGTCCCAGGAGCGGGTGGCCGCGGCCAGCTTGGCCTCCAGCTCCTCGACGTTCACCGCGTCGGCGCTCAGCGGCCGGCCGCGCTCGCCGCGCACCACCACGTGCAGCCGGGCCAGGGCCGATTCGCCGATCATGGCGCTGTAGTCGAGCGAGGTGCCGCCGATCGCCTTGAGCAGGAGGTTCTGCAGCTTGACGCGGATCTTGGTGGTGTAGCGGTCGCGCGGCAGGTAGATCAGGCAGGAGATGTAGCGGCCGTAGTCGTCGGGGCGCAGGAAGAGCCTGACCTGCTTGCGCTCGCGGAGCCTGAGCACGCCGAGCGCGATGGGCAGCAGCTGCTCCACCGAGGTCTGGAAGAGCTCGTCGCGGGGGAAGGTCTCCAGGATCTCGATGAGGTCCTTGCCGTCGTGGCTGTCGGCGGCGAACCCCGCCAGGTCCAGGACTTCGGCCAGCTTGCGGCGGAGCACCGGGATGCGGGAGATCGACTCGCTGTAGGCCACGTGGGTGAACAGGCCGAGGAAGCGCCGTTCGCCGACGACCTCCCCGGCGGCGTCGAACATCTTGACGCCGACGTAGTCGAGGTAGGCCGGGCGGTGCACGGTGGCGCGGGTGTTGGCCTTGGTGATGATCATCAGCTGCTGCCGGTCGCGGGCCTTCGCGCGCAGCTCGGGGCTGAGGGCGGCGAAGCTCTCCGAGCCCGCCTTGTCGTGGCGCAGGATGCCGAGGCCGGTGCCGGGAACCTGGCGCAGGCTGTCGCCGTCCTCGCCCTCCTTCAGGCGGTACTCGCGGTAGCCGAGGAACGTGAAGTGGCCGTCGGCCAGCCAGCGCATCAGTTCCAGGCTGTCCTCGGCCTCGGCCGGCTCCAGCGGCGGCGGGTTGAGCGAGACGTCCTCGGCGGTCTGTACGGCCAGGGCCCGCATCTTGACGAAGTCCTCGACGGCGAAGCGCACGTCGGACAGGATCCGCTCCAGGTCCTCCTCGATCACCCTGAGGGTCGCGGCGTCGGCCTGGCGGTCGACCTCGAAGTGCATCCAGGACTCGACGAGCATCTGTCCCGTCGTGTCGTCCTCGCCGCGGCCGAGCAGCCTGCCGGTCATGTCCCTGCGCACCCGCATCTGGGGGTGGACGACCAGGTGGACGCCGATCTCGTGGCGGTCGAGCTCCATCGTCACCGAGTCGACCAGGAAGGGCATGTCATCGGTGACCACCTCGATGACCGAGTATCCGGGGTCCCAGCCGTGCTCCTCCAGCGTGGGGTTGTAGGCCCGCACCAGGGCGCGGCCCTGGGGGCGCCGCTCGGCGAGCTGCCGCTGGGCCATGGCCGGGCCGTAGACGTCGACCGGGTCGCGGCTCAGCAGGTCCTCGGGGGCGACATGCCGGTAGTACAGCCGCAGATAGGCGAGGGCCTCCTCGGTGCCCACGTGCTCGCTACCCGGCGTGTGCGCGCACATCTCGGCGGCACCCCTGAGTAGCTCGTCCTTGGCCTCGTTGAGCGGCATGTCGCTCTCACTCCTTTGTGAGGGATTTTTCATAGTTGGAGGGATCTACGGCTTAATCCGTAGTTCCCAGGGGCGGAGGAAGTAATACGGAAGCCGCGGATCTCCCGGCGGCGGGTCTCCCGCCGTACGGCCCGCGCCCGCACGGCCCACACCGTGGCACCTCGCCCCCGGACGGCCCGCGCCCGGCGCGGACGGGAGCGGAGGCGGAGTGCGGCGCGGTGTCCCCGCGGCGGAACGGGCGAAAGGACCGGCGTGACCGTCGCGGCGGATGACCGGTCGCCGCCGGTCGCCGTGGCAGGGTGCGTCGTGGGCCCCGCGGCTCCCCGCCGCCGTCGGCGCGGAAGCCGCCGTCGCCTGCGCGGGACCGGCGGTCCCGTGGTGCGGGAGGGACGGTCCCCGCCGGATGCGGGCGGTGAGGCCAGCATCGCACAGGGTGGCCTGGATGAGGCGGCGACACCGCGCCCCCCGCTCACCGAAACTCCGCCCACCGGGCGTGGCCCGCGGCACAACACCTCCAGCGGCCGCTGTCCCGGTCCCCGTTGACCGGAATATGCCGCCGCCCTGCATATCACCCGAAAAGCCAGGAAACGTCAACGTGGCGTCGATGCTCCGGCGGGCCGCCGGAACGGTCCGGCCGGATACCGGGGGCGCCTCGTGCGATCCGGGCGGCGAGGGGAAACCCCGCCCTCCCCCCATGGTAGAGCCCCTGGAGGGCGTCTTCGCGGGGTTCGCGCATCACCGGAGGTCCGCCGAAAACGGGTGGAGCGCCGTCCGCCCGGGTTGACACCATCGGGAGATGCGCAACTGGCCTGTTTTCGGACTGCGGGTGACCACCCCTCGCCTGGAGCTGCGACTCCCGTCCCTCGACGACCTCGACGCCCTGGCCGACCTCGCCGCCGAAGGCGTCCACGACCCCGACGCCATGCCGTTCCTGTTCCCGTGGACCGACGCCGAGCCCGCCGAGCGGGCGCGGAGGAGCGTCTCCTACCACTTCCGGCAGTGGGGCGACTGGTCCCCGGAGAAGTGGGCCTGCGCCTTCGTCACCGTCGTGGACGGGGAGGTCGCCGGCACCCAGGAGGTCTGGGCCTCCGACTTCGCCGTCACCCGGCAGGCCGAGACCGGTTCGTGGATCGGCCGCCGGTTCCAGGGGCGGGGCATCGGCACCGAGATGCGCGCCGCCGTACTGCACCTGGCCTTCGCGGGTCTCGGTGCCCGCCACGCCGTCTCGGGCGCGTTCGCCGACAACCACGCCTCGCTCGGGGTCTCCCGCAGGCTCGGCTACGCCCCCGACGGCGTGGAGATCCGCAGCCGCAGGGGTGAGCCCGCCGAGCTCCTCCGGCTGCGGCTGGCCCGCGACGCCTGGACCGCCCGGGACGACGTCGAGATCCACGGACTGGAGCCCTGCCTGCCGCTCTTCGGCGTCAGCCGTACGACGGAGAGCGGCTGACCGCCTCGGACGTCACCTCGCCACGCGTTCCTCCGGCGAGGGAGACATGGACCTCCCGATCTCGTTCATGGTCCGGGAGGACGGCCCTCGATGACTTCCCTCGGGAAGCAGGACACTGAAGTACGGTTCAGCGAACCGTACTTCAGTGATCGGGGCCGCTTCCGGGCGCCGATCGAACGAGTGAGCCGATCAGCGCGCCCGGCGTCAGCCGTACAGCGCGGGAAGGTCCACCAGGAGGACGCGGTCGTCCCGGCGGGCGGCGGCGGTGAGATCGGCGTCGAACCCCGCCCCGCTGTAGCAGGCCAGTTTCGCCTCCTCCACCCTGTGCCCCTGTGCCGCGAGCACCTCACGGGCGCGACGCAGCCTCTCCAGGTGCCCGAGCCCCATCACCCTGTCCCACTTCACCTCACCGATCGACAGGACCCGCCGCTTCTCGCCGAGCAACGAAGGCGACACCGCCACCACATCAAGTTGGATCTTGTTGTTCTCCCGCTTCGCGTGGTCGACGACGAGAGTGGAGCCCACCTCTCCGGGTGGCTCGTCGAAGGCGTCATCAGCCAGAATCGCCCAGTCGCGGCATGTCTGTTCGAAATCGGGGCCGACGACCTGGGACAGGAACCTCGGCCGCGAACCCCGCCACACCCGCTCGGCCTCCCCGAGTTCGAGAGCGGCCCACTGCGGCCTCATCACCGCCTGGTAGAAGGTGATGAGGGGTTCCGCTATCCGATAGACGGGCTTACCGCTCTTGAGGGCGTCGTGATCCTTCACGATCAGCTGACAGTCCTCAAGCACGTTGAGCGGGTGAGCGATCTCCGCGGACTTGCGTCCCACATAAGCGGCTATCCCACCATTGGTGGAGTTTTCAGCGGCGATGGCACCGAGAACCGAGTGGTAGAGGCCCGAGTCCCGCGCTCCCATCTCCTCCGCGAGGAGATACCGCGCCTCGCGGAACAGCGGCGTCTGGGGGTTGAGAACCGTGCGACGCACCCAGTCGTCGAAGTCGCCCGGTCCATCGGGGGCGTCGTTGCGGACGAACTGGCGCCGGTAGGCGGGCGTGCCGCCGACGACGGCATGGAGAAGGGCGGCGAGCGTCGGGTCGTCCGCTCCCCAGAACGCGGCGGCGGACCGGTAGCGCAACGGCTTGACGACCAGTTCGAGTCCGGCACGCCCCCGGAGCGGGGCCTGCCCGGAGAGCAGACCGCCCATCACCGACATCGCCGACCCACAGAGCAGGACACGGGCGAAGCACCGTTCACGGCTGACGTGCCAGTACGTGTCGAGGTGACGCTGCACGATCGAAGGCAGTGCGGGGCTCGCCTTCATCAGGAGCGGGAACTCGTCGATGATCAGCGGGATGGGCCGGTCCGCCGCCAGGGAGAAGAAGTGCGTCAGGGCGTCGTCCCAGCCGGAGAACATGATCGGCGTGGGAGCGTTCGTGAAGCGGGCGAGTGCCGCGCCGAACATGCGCAGCGCTTCGGTCTCGGTCGACTCGTCCGCCTGGAAGTAGAAGCCGCCCATGCTCTCGGCCAACGCGGTGAGCAGGTAGGTCTTGCCCTGCCGTCGCCGACCACTGATCACTCCCAGGGTCGGCTCCGGCTCGGCGTACTCGACGAACGAGACCAGCGCGTTCCAGTCGCTGTCGCGATCGAAGATTCGTTCAGGCTTGGCAACCGGCATGTGCCGATTCTACTAAACTAGAGTTTAGTCAACTGCAGTTTAGTGATCTGGGTCACTCCTGGTTCGGCGTGAAGTGCGACAGCACCTCAGGGTTGGCCATGGCGTCGAGGTTGGCGGCCTTCTCCGGTGGGACGCCGAGGAGGATCTTGCGCACCGGAACCTCCAGCTTCTTGCCGCTGAGCGTGCGCGGGATGCCCGGGACCTCGATGATCTCGTTCGGCACGTGCCGGGGCGACAGCTCCTCGCGCAGCGCCGTACGCAGCCGGCCCAGCAGGTCGTCGGAGAGCCCGGCCCCCTCGGCCATGGTGACGTACAACAGCAGCCTGCCGTCCTGGCCGAGCTGACCGGTGTCGATCACCAGGCTGTCGGCGATCTCGGTGAAGCGCTCCACCACCCGGTAGAACTCGCTGGTGCCCATCCGCACCCCGCCCCGGTTGAGGGTGGAGTCGGAGCGGCCGTAGATCACGCAGCCGCCGTCCGGCAGGATCTTGATCCAGTCGCCGTGCCGCCAGACGCCGGGGTAGTCGGCGAAGTAGCTCTCCCGGTAGCGGGCGCCGTCCGGGTCGTTCCAGAACATGACCGGCATCGAGGGCATCGGCGCGGTCAGCACCAGCTCGCCGACCTCGCCGACCACCGACCGCCCCGACGGGTCGAACGCCTCCACCTTCGCGCCCAGGCAGCGGCACGGGATGACGCCCGCGCGGACCGGCAGCAGCGGGACCGCGCCGACGAAGCCGGTGCAGACGTCGGTGCCGCCGGAGAACGAGCCGAGCTGCACCCGCGGCAGCCTCTCCGCGATCCAGGCGAACCCCTCCGGCGGCAGCGGCGAGCCGGTGGAGCCCACGCCGCGCAGCGCCTCCAGCCCCTCCGGCCGCACCCCGTCCTTCATCGACGTCACGATGTACGGCGCGCCGACGCCGAAGTACGTGACCCCCTCCTCGGCGGCCAGCCGCCACAGCGCGTCGGTGCCCGGGTGGGCGGCCGACCCGTCGTAGAGCACCACCGTCGCGCCGACCAGCAGGCCGCCGACGAGGTAGTTCCACATCATCCAGCCGGTGGTGGTGTACCAGAAGAAGACGTCGTCCTCACCCAGGTCCTGGTGGAAGGAGAGCGACTTGAGGTGCTCCAGCACGATGCCGCCGTGGCCGTGCACGATCGGCTTGGGCAGGCCCGTCGTGCCGGAGGAGTAGACGATCCACAGCGGGTGGCCGAACGGCACCGGCTCGAAGTCGAGCGGCCCCTCGGCGGCCCGCAGCTCCGCCCAGTCGATCACCCGCCCGCCGTCCCCGGCGTCCTCTGGGGCCGCCGCCCCGGCGGACTCTCCCGGGGAGGGGATGCGCACCCGGGCGGCCAGGGTCGGCAGCTCGGCCGCGATGTCCCGCACGACCTGGGAGCGGTCGAACCGCCTGCCGTTGTAGTGGTAGCCGTCCACCGCGATGAGCACCTTCGGCTCGATCTGGGTGAAGCGGTCGATCACACTGGAGGCGCCGAAGTCCGGGGAGCACGACGACCAGACGGCCCCGAGCGAGGCCGTGGCGAGGAAGGCGACCAGCGTCTCCGGCACGTTCGGCGCGTAGGCGGCCACCCGGTCGCCCCTGCCGACGCCCAGCGCCGCCAGGCCCGCGCGGACCCGCGCGACCTCTCCGGCCAGCTCCCCCAGCGTGAGGGCCCGGCGTTCACCGGTCTCGCCGCGCGACACCACCGCGAGGCGGTCCGGGTCGGACGCGGCCCGGCGCAGCGCGTTGGCCGCGTAGTTCAGCGTCGAGCCGGCGAACCACTCCGCGCCGGGCATCGTCCCGGACAACACGGGCCCGTCACCGCGCTCGCCGACCACCCCGAAGTGGTCCCAGACCGACGTCCAGAACCCGGCCGGGTCGTCCACCGACCAGCGCCACAGGGAGTCGTAGTCGCCCGGCCGTCCGAGCCACTCCATGTAGCGGGTCACCTTGGCGTCCCTCACGACCTCCGGGGCGGGTTCCCAGAGCAGCGCACCTTCCTCAACCATGGTCCCCATCCTGTCGGCGGCCCGCCCGAATGTCATCCCCGGGACGCACACACCGGCCGGGTGCGGGGTGTGGGCCGGACACGTGGCTCAGTCGCGCAGCCACTCCACGGCGGCCCGCGCCGCGGAGCCGATCACCGCGTCGGCGCGGGGCTGGTTGTACGCCGTGCCGTACGAGCGGGTGAAGACGGCGACGGCGTAGCGCCCGCCGTCGGGGTACTCCACCACGCCGGCCTCGTTGCGGATCGTGGGCAGCGTCCCGGTCTTGCCGCTGACCGCGACGTCGTCGTAGGGGAAGCCGGCCGAGAGGCGGTGCGGCCACACCTGCAGGCCGAGCAGCCTGCGCATCGCGGCGCACGACCCGGGCGAGGCCGCCTCGTCGCGCCAGATCATGCCGAGCAGCCGCGTCGTCTCGCGCGGGGTGCTGCGGTTGGTGCGCGCGGGGTCGAGCACCCGGAGCCGCGCCAGCACCGAGGGGTCGGTGGGCATCTCCTCCTGCCCGGCGTCCTCGACGATGCTCGCGAACAGCTCGCGGCAGTCGTGCTCGACCCGTGTGCCGGTCAGCCCCAGACCCGCGAGCATGGTGTTGACCGCCGACAGCCCGACCCGGCCCATCAGCGTGTCGGCGGCGGTGTTGTCGCTCACCGCCATCATCAGATAGGCCAGGTCGCGCAGGGACATCGTCACGTCGTCGGACATCGCCGACACCCCGGTGGGCCCGGGAGTGTGGCGGTCCGCCATGACCGTGACCCGCTCGGCCGGGTCCAGCAGCCCACGGTCCGCCTGCCGGAAGAACTCCACCAGCAGCGCGACCTTGAACACCGAGGCCGTGACCACGGCCTCGTCGGCGCCGTGGGCGACGTCGGCGCCGGTGTCGATGTCCACGGCGTGCAGGAAACCCGTCACCCCGGCGGAGCGGAAGAGGGTGCCGAGGCCGGTCATCGAATCTCCTTGCGAGGGGGAAGCCCGGTCGCCGGGGCCGGGGCGGAGGCGGTCACGCGAGGAACCCGGAGGCGGGGCGGGCCCGCACCCGCCGGGCCGGCGCCACACCGTCGTCCGTCATCCCGGCGTTCTCCCTCAGCACTCGTGCCGCCACCGCACCGAAGGCTACGGCAGCCTCTCCGGGCTCTCCCCGCCAGGCGGTGGAGACCTGCCAGGTCAGCGGACTCCCCAGCAGCGGCCGCCAGCGCAGCCCAGGGAGGGTGACCTGCGGCCCGAAGGCGACGGCCGTGCCCGCCATGACCAGGCCGAGGGTCTGCGCCTCGTGGACCTCCTCCGGGACGAACCCGTGGCGGCGGCACTCGGTGAGCGTCTCCTCATGCAGCCCGGGTTCGTGAGGGTAGAGCACGAGACGCCGCCCGGCCAGGTCGGCCAGGTGCACCGACGCCGACGCCGCCAGCGGGTCGGACTCAGCCAGCACCACGCCGGGGCGCTGGACGAGCACCGGCCCGAAGCGCAGGCCCGGCACGGCCACCGGGTGGCGGACCACGCCCACGTCGAGGGCGCCGTCGAGCAGCGCCGCGACCTGGTCGGCGCTCCACATCTCCGCGGGCGCCGGCCGTACGTCGGGGGCCCGTTCCCGGAATCCGGCGATGAGCGCCGCGATCACCGCCGACCCCAGGTCGGGCAGGACCCCCACCCGCAGCACCGCGCCCTCGCCGCGCCCGGCCAGCTCGCGCAGCCGCTCCACCCGCGACACGATCTCACGGGCCTCGGGCAGCAGCAGCCGCCCCTGCTCGGTCAGCCGCACCTGGCGGGCGGAGCGGTCGAACAGCCGCACGCCGAGCTCCTCCTCCAGCCGCCGGATGCGCTGGCTGAGCGGCGGCTGGGCCATGCCGAGCCGGATCGCCGCGTTGCCGAAATGGAGCTCCTCGGCGACGACGGTGAAGTAGCGCAGATGGCGGACGATGTCCATGAGCAGCAACCATATCGGTTCCGCTATGGAGTGACTCCAGATATCAATATTGGACACCACCGGGATCCCTCTGGTCTCCTCGATCCGCGAGACAGGGGGACGAACCATGAGGAACACATACAGGTACGGTGCGGCGGCGGTGACGCTGGCCGTCGCGGCGGGCGCGGGCGTGTGGCTGCTGCGCACGCCGGGGTCGCCCGAGGACACCGCCCGGGACTTCCTCGCCGCCTGGGCCCGCCAGGACCACCGGGCGATGCGGGCGCTGACCGTCGACCCGCCGGACGACTTCGACCGCTGGTACACCCGCTTCCGGTCCGACCTGAAGCTGTCGAAGGCCGCCTTCCGGGTAACCGCGGGCGACGACTCCGGCGGCTCAGACGACTCCGGCGACTCCGGCGATTCGGGCGGCTCCGACGGCTCCGACGGCTCCGACGGCTCCACGGTCAGGTTCCGGGCGACGCTGGACGGCCCGGTGCCCTGGTCCTACGACGGGTCGCTGCGGGTGGTCGAGCACGAGCGGGCCTGGCGGGTGCGGTGGACCCCGGCGGCGATCCACCCCCGCCTCGGCCGGGGCCTGCGGATCAAAGCCATGCCGTCCCGGTCCGAGCGGGCGCCGATCCTGGCCGCCGACGGCGCCAGGATCGACACCCCCTCCGCGCCCGGCTCGGTGCAGCAGCTCGTCGAGGGGCTCTCCGAGAGATACGCCGCCCGCCTCACCGGCTCCTCCGGCGGCCGGGTGGACCTGGTACGGGGCGCCGAACGGGTCGCCACGCTCACCACCGCGGGCGCGCGGCCCGGCCGGAAGCTGACCACCACGATCGACCTGCGGGTGCACCGCGCCGCCGCCGACGCCATGGACGGCGTGACCAAGCCGGCCTCGCTCGTCGCGCTGCGCCCCTCGACCGGCGAGGTCCTCTCCGTGGCCAACCAGCCGGGCGGGTTCAACCGGGCTCTGCTCGGCCACTACCCGCCCGGCTCCACCTTCAAGGTGGTCACGGCCTCGGCGCTGGTGGCGGGCGGCATGACGGCCGACCAGCCGGTGGGCTGCCCCGCCGAGCGGAACATCGGCGGCTACGCCTTCCACAACGCCGGCTTCGAGGAGTTCGGCACGGTGCCGCTGCGGGCCGCGTTCGCGCACTCCTGCAACACCACGTTCGGGTCGCTGGGCGTGGAACGGCTCGGCGCCGAACGCCTGGCCTCGGTTGCGGCGAGCTTCGGGTTCGGAGGGCCGGTGGACCCGGGGGTGCCCGCCGTACGGGCGCAGTTCCCGAAGCCGAAGGACGACACCGACCTCGCCTCGGCCGCGATCGGGCAGGGCCGCGTCCTGACCAGCCCGCTGAACATGGCCACCGTCGCCGCCGCCATCGCCGACGGCTCCTGGCGCCCGCCCCGCCTCGTGGACGCCTCCCTGCTGCCGGCCGCCCCGTCCAGGAAGCTGGAGCCCTCGGTGGTGCGGGCGCTGCGCACCCTGATGCCCGCGGTGGTGACGGACGGCACGGCCAAGGGGGTCTCCTTCCCCCCCGGTACGGCGGGCAAGACCGGGACCGCGGAGTTCGGCTCGGGAACCTCGGGGAAGGAACCGCCCACCCACTCCTGGTTCATCGGTTACCGCGGCGACCTGGCGTTCTCGGTGATCGTGGAGGGCGGCGGCGAGGGAGCCGCGGTGGCCGCCCCGATCGCCGCCCGCTTCCTCGACGGCCTCGCCTCACCGTGAGCCCGGCGGAATGCCGAGGCACGGCGGCACCGGTCACGGCCAGGCCCTGACGCCATCGGCCGGCGCGGGACGCGCGCGGTTCAGCCCGCCCTGCGGGACGGGGAGGTCAGGCCGGCCACGGCGGCGACGACCTCGGAGGGGTTGGCCAGATCGGGCAGCACCACGTCGGCGCCCGCCTCGTGCAGCTCGGCCGGCAGGGAACGGCCGGTGGCGACGCCGATCATCGCGGCCCCGGCGATCCGGGCCGCCTGGACGTCGCGGGCCGAGTCGCCGATCATCACGGTGTTGCCGCCGTCGAAGGCCGTGCCGTACTTGGCCTTGGCCCGGCCCTGGGCGACCTGGAGCAGGGTGGCCTTGGGATAGACCTCCTCGCCGTAGCCGCCGACCTCGAAGTCGACGTGCCGGTCCAGGCCGAAGGCGGTCAGCTTGTGCACGGCGTTGCTCTTGATCGTGCCGGTGAGCACCGCCTGGACGGTGCCCTCCAGCCTGGCCACGGCTCTGAGCGCCTCGGCCGCGCCGGGCATCGTCCGGCCGTTCCGGGCCAGCAGGCCGCGCCGGGCCGCGAAGGCGTCGGCCAGCGCGTCGAGGAACGCAGGCAGGTGGTCGTCGGTGGCGACGACCCCGTTCAGGGCCAGCATCTCGAAGACGATCTCGGAGTCCGGGCGGCCGTTGTGCTGGGTCAGCTTGACCAGCGGACGGCCGGTGACCCGCCGGAACGCCTCTGCGTACGCGTCGCGGGTCACGATGGACACGTCGACCAGTGTGAGATCGATGTTCCAGAGAACCAGGCGGTTGATCGTGGCCTCCCGGGGGTGGGGCGCGGATGCCACCGGGGTGGGGGTTCACGGACGCCGGTGGTACGGATGCCAAGGGTACGGCCGCCGCCGGGCCCGCGCTCCACCCGATGCCGAGAACGTCCGGCCCGGTGCGCGTCAGGCGTGGTCGAGGGCCTCGGCGAGGGTGTCGACGACCGGGACGCCGCAGGTGGCCAGGGCCGCCCTGCCGGTCACGCCGCCGCTGTAGAGCACCGCCCGCGCCCCGACGTGCCGCGCCGCGTGCGCGTCGTCGAGGCTGTCACCGATCACCAGCACGTCGGCGGGATCGGTGCCGAGCGCCGCGAGGTGCGCCGCCATCGACTCGGCCTTGCGGCTGCCGGAACCGGCGAGCAGGCCGTCGATCCGCAGGAAGTGCCGGGCGATCCCCAGCTCGGTCACCTTGGGCACCAGCCGGTCGTGCGCCCACATGGACAGCAGCGACTGCCCGCCACCCGACTCCTCCCAGCTCAGCAGGGTGGCCAGCGCGTCGGCCGCCAGACCGCAGCCCGGCATCAGCCGGTGGTAGTGGTCGTGGAACCCGACGTCGAGCCTCTCCCACTCGCCGTCGAGGAGAGAACGGCCGAGCATGCGCTCGTAGGCCGTCCAGATGGGACGGGAGTACACCGTCCGGAAGCCCTCGACGTCGTAGGGGGCCAGACCGTAGGGCTCGAAGACCGCGTTCGTCGCCTCCACCACGGCGTCGATGTCGTGAAAAAGGGTGCCGTTCCAGTCCCAGACAATGTGTTTCGCCATAGCCGTTCCAGCCTAGTACGGCCGCCGCGGCGGGTCCTCCAGGGTGGGGTCCGTCACGCCGTCCGGTACCAGTGCCCGTACGTTCTCGGGGGAACATCTCGGCGTGGACCACGCCGAGCCGAGTGCCGTGGCGGCACACTCAACCCATCGGCTGGAGCGCCCTCACCGGGTGAAGCCGCCCGGGCTACGCGGCGGCCGGCTCATCCGATCATGAGATCGGTCACACTCGCGTCGTACGGGCTTGAGTGTGCCGTGGCGGCATACCCGTTAATCGTTCGGATGCGTACCGACGAAGAACCGAACGTGACGCCGGAGCAGAGTCGTGGGCCTGCCCGCCCTGACGACGGTGTCGAGGCCCCGAAGCCCACCGTGCTGCACCAGATGGGGGGCACCGCCGGGTTCGTCTACTCGACGGTTCCGGTGGTCGTGTTCGTGACGGCGAACGCGTTCCTGCCGCTGCCGGTCGCCGTCGGCATCGCGGTCGCGACCGGGCTGGCGCTGTCCGTCTTCCGGCTGTCGCGCGGGGAACGCCTCGTCTCCGCGGCCGGGAGCCTGCTCGGGGTGGCGCTGGCCGCCGGGATCGTCGTGTGGACCGGCTCCGCGCGGGACTTCTTCGTGATCGGGATCTGGGCGTCGCTGGCCGGGTTCGTCGTCACGTTCGGGTCGGTGCTGGCCCGTCGGCCGCTGACCGGTGTCATCTGGAACGCCTTGCACGGCGGGACGTGGGCGTGGCGGTCCGACCGCCCCGTGCGCGTGGCGCACGATGTCGCGACCCTCGCCGCGGCGTCGGTGTTCGGGGCGCGGTTCGTGATTCAGCAGTGGCTCTATCTGGCCGACAGCACCGGCGCCCTGGGCATCGCCCGGGTGGCCATGGGCACCCCGCTCACCGTGCTGGCCGCGCTGGTGGCCCTGTGGGCTTTCCGGCGCAGCACCAGACGCCTCATCCGGACGAACTGATGACCGGGGCGCCGAGCCCGCCGGTGGCGCCGGCGCCGTGCTCGTGGCCGCGGTCGGAACGGTCCTGACGACGGCGCGTACCGTCACGGCGGAACGGTGCGGATCCGCCTGAACCCCTCCCCTCCCCTCGCCCTGCGGGCGACGAATGAGCCGAAAAGGTAATGAGCATGACCCTTTACGAAGGTGCGATGCAGGTGGTCCCCGTCCTGTTGATCGTCCTGTTCATCGAGACCCGCAGCGGTGACCCGCAGGCCAGCCCAAGAATGCGGCGTTGGGAGGACATTCAGAACAGGGGTTACGCCGCGCTCGGCCTCGCCGCGTTCCTGGTGTCGATGCTCGTCGTGGCAGGCATCGTCCCCGTCGGACGCATTCCGGCCGTGATCGTCATCGCCGCCCTCTCCGGCTGCATGGGCCTGTTGTACGCCCGGATTCAGCAGCGCCTCGCCCGTAACCGCAGCGAACGGTACGGCCAGGCGGCGGACGACCGCTGACGCTCCGCGTCGCCCGCCGGTTCGGTGGAAACCGTGCCGCCTCGGCATGGCCGGGCCGGGCCGCCGCACCGACAGGGCATGCGGGCCATGGACGCCGTCACCGTCCGACGTGGCTCGACCCACCTGGAAAGCGCCGGCTCCCCGCGGGGGCCGGCGCTTTCCAGGGATGGTCAGCGGCAGGCCTTGGCGGTGACGCCGGCCCCGTTCTGGCCGCCGGCGCCCGTGCCCCACTGGATGCTCGCCGCGCCCCACGCGCAGACACCCGGGGCCCGGAGCATGTTGCCCCAGTGCCGGCCGTGGTTGCCCGCCTTGAAGCGGAAGGTGTCCGAGCTCCGGTTGGTGTAGACACGGACCGACCCCCGGGCCGTGCTGCTGACGGAGATCTCGGTCCAGTTGGTCTTGCAGCGGCTGGACCACATGAGCCTGACCGTGCCGACCGTCCCGTTGGCCCGGCTCGTGATGTCGGCCTTCTTCACCACCCGGGCCGTGTTGCCACAGCCGGTGCGGTACGGATCCTTGTGGTCGTAGTAACTCTGCGCGTTCGCCGGCGCCGCGGCGACCAGGGTCACGCCGGCGACCGCCAGCGCGGTCGCGACCGTTCGAATCCTCATTTTGTGCCCCCTTCTTCGGATGTGGATCTGAAGACGGGGATCAACCCTAGACCGAAAAGTAAAGGGAAATAAGCAAATATCGGATTTTAAGCCAGAAAAGCCGCCTGACCTCGCCGTACGCCATCAGCCAGCCACCGTCAGCCGACCAGGTCGGGCATCTCCTGGGTGGCGTACCACAGCAGCTCGTGGGCCTCGGCGCCGTCCACCGTGAACCGCGCGTCCTCGTCCCCGAGGTCGGCCTCGGGCAGCGCGGCGATCGCGGCCTCGACGTCCGCCACCGCGGCCTCCTCGTCCACGTGGACCGCGGCGATCCGCGCCATGGGGACCGCGGCGGCGAGCCGTACCCGGGCGCGCTCCTCCAGATCCGCGCCCATGCCCACCTCGCCGTCCGGCACCTCGGCGGCGACGACGACCCGGCGCGCGGCCGCCTTGACCCCGTCGGCGCGGTCGGCGGCCAGCATCCGCAGGGACGCGCGGGCGGCGTCGGTCAGGGCGACGTACTCCAGTTCCTCGGTGTCACCCGAGGCGTACCACTCGACCAGCGCGGGCGTGACCGCGTAACCGGTCAGCGGGGCGGGGCCGAGCTCACCCTCGGCGAGCACGCGGGCCAGCGCCGGAAGCGTGCAGGGCAGGTAGACGCGCATCCATGCCTCGATCTGTTCATCCCACACCGGCGCCGGTGCGGCGCCGATCACCCATCGAGTGTGCCAGCCCGGACGGCCGGGCCGCACGCGACGCGGACACCCGGCCGCCCGGCGGGCGCCGCACTGCCGTAGCCGCGGCACCGGCACGGCCGTACGGCGCGGGCACGGCCGTACGGCGCGGGCACGGCCGTACGGCGCGGGCACGGCCGTACGGCGCGGGCACGGCCGTACGGCGCG
>NZ_JBVJKQ010000001.1:0-446205 GCF_055585205.1 Streptosporangium sp. NPDC053982 | reverse complement strand
GGGCACGGCCGTACGGCGCGGGCACGGCCGTACGGCGCGGGCACGGCCGTACGGCGCGGGCACGGCCGTACGGCGCGGGCACGGCCGTACGGCGCGGGCACGGCCGTACGGCGCGACGGGACGAGTGGACCGGGGCGGGGACGGCGGTGCGGCGTCAGCGCAGCGGCAGGCCGAGAAGCGTCTCCAGCTCCGCGATGGTCTCCTCCGCCTCCCGATGGTGCACGCCGACGATGCCCAGCGCGCGGGCGGCGACGATGTTGGCCTCGATGTCGTCGACGAACACGCACTCCTCACCGGTCAGGCACACCCGCCCCAGGGCGTGCTCGAAGATCCTCGGCTCTGGCTTGCGCATGCCGACCTCGCCGGAGATGACGACCTCGTCGAAGAACTCCTCCCAGCCGTCACGGGGGTACTCGTTGGCCCAGGAGTTGGAGACCAGGCAGGTCCGCAGTCCCGCCGCGCGCGCCGCGCGCAGCATGTCGTACATCGGCTCGATCCGGAGGAACCCGGAGAACATCCTCTCCAGCAGCCCCTCGGCGGCCGGTGGCACGCCGTCCGTCGTCACCAGCATGGCCGCCAGGGAGCGTTCGAAGTCGGGCCCGGAGATCTCCCCGCGTTCCAGGGCGTGCACGACGTTCTCGGCCGCGCCCGACCCCTCGTAGGCGTGCTGCACCAGCTGCTGCATCACGTCGCGGTAGTGGTCGGCGTCGATCCGGTCGGCGACGATCCAGGAGGCGATCGCCTCGGACAGGTTCGTCGTCAGCACCCCGCCCCAGTCGATGAGCACACCTTTGAGCATCCCGCCTCCTTCTCGACATCAGCCCCAGATTATGACGTATCCGGACGAACTCAACGGGGGTCTTATCTTCCCCCTGATCGCCGAGGGGCGAAACACCCCCTTCATCGTCTCTTCTTGATGTTTCGGGAAAGCGCGTGGAATGCAGACGCCTTTGCATGGCGAATGCCCACCTGAGCAGGAGAAACGCGTTTCGGACGCGGCTTGGGAGGAACGCTATGGAAACGGCGGCATGACCATGGAACCGTACGTAGATGGCCTTATGGGGCCTCTGCGGGCTTTGTTCCGATCGTTTCTCAGAACTCCGTCCTGGAGGGACCATGACAGTGAGCCAGACGTCGAGCCGGACTTCGAGCCGGACGCCGACCCGGGCGTCGAGCCGGGGTGCGACCCGGGCGTCGAGTCAGGCGTCCCGGCCGTCGCGCAGTCGCGCGGCGACGGGTTCCACCGCGAAGGCGTCGGCGCCCGCGACGACCGGCCGGAAGACGGAGCGGCACGGGACCGCGGGGCAGAGCACCGACGGTCACGCGCTGACGCTGAACCTGCCGATGCTGACCGTGCAGCTGCGTCCCCCGCACATGCATCTACCGCACCTCAGCCGGCAGGAGGCGGGCCAAGCCGTCGACACGGCCCGGTCACTCCTCCCGTCACCGGAACGGATCGTCTACTACGGCGGGCTCGGCGCGCTCGCGGTCGCGGGACTGATCGAGTGGCCGGTGGCGGCGGCCATCGGGGTCGGTACGGTGATCGCCCAGCGCGCCCGCCGGGAGCGGGCCGCCTCCCGCTCCTCGAAGGCCGCGTCGCCCGTCCCGGGCTCCGTGATCGCCCCGGACGTCGCCGAAGGCTCCGGGAAGACCGGTACGGCGGGCACCTCGCGCACCCGGGCCGCCCGCACCACCGCCCGCGCCACCACACGGAGCACCGCGCGGACCCCCGGAAGCGCGTCACGAGCCACCGGCGGCACCGCCCGGACCACCCGGTCCACCTCCGCGGCCACGGGAGGGACCACGCGCGCCACCCGATCCGCCACGGGCGGCGGAAGCACGTCACGAGCCACCCGGGCCGCCACGCCGGCCGCCCGGTCCACGTCGCGGACCACCCGGGCCACCGCCTCGGCCACCAAGACGGCGTCCCCGGCCGCCAAAACCACCCGGGCCGCATCACGGACCACCCGGGCCGCCACACCGGCCGCCCGATCCGCATCACGGACCACCCGGGCCGCCACACCGGCCGCCCGATCCGCATCACGGACCACCCGGGCCGCCACCGCGAAGAGCGCCTCCGGGTGACCTTCGTGCCGCACGCACTCAGATCGCCGATCGAGGCGCTCTGGGGACTCGTGCCCGACCCGCTCCGCGCCGCCCTTCCGGGCTCCCGTGAGGCGCGGGCCTGTCCCGGCGGGGTCCGCATCGATCTACGGAGAATCGGTGGTCCGGGCACCGGCCGGATGGCGCGGCGGCTGGAGGACCGGCTGCTGTCGGTGAAGGGCGTCGACCGGGCGGAGGTCAACGGCGTTCTGGGCTGGGTCTTCGTCGGCTGCGACAGCGCCGCGGCCGACCTGGGCAGGCTGCTGTCGATCGTCGAGCAGTTCGACGGCGGGGCCGGGGAGGAGGAGTTCGAACCGGGCCCCGTGGAGGAGGCCGAGACCACGGAGGACCGGTGCCCGCGCTCCCCCTCGTCCCGGCTGGCGGAGAACCACGCCCGGGCCGGCCTCCGGCTGGGCGCGAGCGTGCTCGGGGCCGGGCTGGCCGTCGCCGGACGCGCGTTGCGGACGCCGCCGCTCCCCCCTTCCGTCCCCACCATCCTCAATCTGGTCGACTCCACCCCGTTCGTCCGCACCGCGCTGGAGCGCCGCCTCGGGCGCGCGGTCACCGACACGCTGTTCACCACCGCCGGAATCGTCGGCCACACGTTCGCGCTGCGGCCGTTCGGGATGGTGGTCCAGTCGGTGACCGCGGCCGCCCGCTACGCGGAGACGCGCGGCACCCTTCGGGCCTGGCGGGAGCACCAGGAGGAGCTGGCCAACCGAGAGGGGGGCTACCGTCACATCCGGTCGGCGCGGACGCCCCGTACGGCCCCGATGGCCCGCAGCCCCGTGGACCGGTTCGAGCGCGCGGCGAGCCCGCTGGCGGTGGGCGTCTCCGGCCTGACCCGACTGCTCAGCGGCAGCCGCGAGCAGGGCCTGGCCATGCTGGTCAACGCGACGCCCAAGGCCGCGAAGCTGGGCCGCGAGGCGTTCGCGGGAGCGGTCGGCCGGGCCGCGGCCGGGCGCGGCGCGATCGTGCTGAGGGGCGACGCCCTGCGCCGGATGGACGGCGTGGACACGGTCATCCTCGACGCCGGAGTCCTCGCGACGGGCTCCTGGACGATCGACCGCGTCGTACCGCTGACCGGCGACGCGACCGGTGGCGCGGACGGCGGCACGGACGGCGGCACGGACGGCGGCGCGGACGGCGGCGCGGACGGCGGCACGGACGGCGGCGCGGACGGCGGCACGGACGGCGACGAGCTGCGGGCCCGGCTGTACGGGCTGATCGACCTCTCCGACCCCGCCGCGCGGTGCGAGCACGACGGGTGGACGGCCGAACCGCTCGCCGACCCGGCCGGGTTCCTGCCGGCGGGCGGTCCTCCCCCGCCGGACGACCTCGGCGAGTGGGAGAGCCGGGGGCTGCGGGCGGTCGGTGTGAGGAGGGAGGGCGTGCCGGTGGCCCTGGTGGGCGTGGCCCCGGGGGTCGATCCCCTGGCCGACGCCCTCGTCGCCGCGGCCCGGGGTGCGGGCACCGTACTGCTCGCCGGCGGCCGCGCGAAACGCCCGGAGCACGCGGGACACGCGAAGCACACAGGGGCCGCGGAACCCGCGGAGCTCGCGGAGCTCGCGGAACTCGGCCGGCGGCTGGGGGTCGCCGAGAGCGTCCCTGGCGGCTCAGGGCTCGCCGCGAGGGTCCGCGCGCTCCAGGCGGACGGGCACGGCGTGGCCGTGGTGTCGGACCGTCCCCTCGCCGCGCTGGCCCAGGCCGACCTGGGCGTCGGCGTGCTGCGGCCGTCGGGCCCGGTGCCGTGGGACGCGGATGTGATCTGCGAGACCGGCGAGGCCCACCTGCTGCTGAGCTCCCTGGGCCCGGCGCGCCGGACGAGCGAGCGGTGCGTGTGGCTCGGCGTCGCGACGGCGTTGCTCGGCACCGGCCTGACCTTCCTCGGACCGAGGGCCACGACGGTGCGCTGGGCACAGCTCGTCAGCGACGGCACGGCGCTGGTGGCCATCGCGGTCGGCGAGTGGTCGGGCCGCGACGCCGGACGCGTGGCGGCGCCGGTCCGCACCGACCCGACCCCCTGGCACGCCATGCGGGCCGAGGACGTCCTGGCCCGGCTCGGCTCCTCGCCCCGGGGCCTCAGCGAGGCCGAGGCGCTGCGGCGCCGTACCGCCTCGGGGGCCCGTCCGGAGGCCCCCGCCTCACTGCTGCGCGCCTCCGCCGAGGAGCTGGCCAACCCGCTGACACCGGTCCTGACCGCGGGCGCGGGCCTGTCGGCCCTGGTCGGCTCGGTCCCCGACGCGGTGCTGATCGCCGCGGTCATGGTCATCGACGCGTTCATCGGGGGCGGCCAGCGGTTCGCCGCCGACCGCTCCCTGCGCCGCCTGACCGAGACCGTCGCGCTCCGGGTACGGCTGCGCCGCCCCGGCGGGCAGGAGAGCACGACCGTGGAGAACCTCGTGCCGGGCGACGTCGTCGAGCTGCGGGCGGGCGACGCGGTGCCCGCCGACTGCCGGGTGGTCAGGGCGGTGGGCCTGGAGGTCGACGAGGCGAGCCTGACCGGCGAGTCGCAGCTCGTCACCAAGTCACCGGCGCCGGTCGGCGCGTCCGCCCTGGCCGAGCGGACCTCGATGGTCTACGAGGGCACGACGGTGGCGGCCGGGCACGGTCTCGCCGTGGTCGTCGCGGCGGGCCGGACGACCGAGGCGGCCCGTACCGCCGGGATCACCGCGGAGCGGCCCCCGCCGACCGGGGTGCAGCTGCGGCTGCGGCGGCTGAGCCGGGAGATCCTCCCGGTCGCGATCGGCTCCGGCCTGCTGCTCCTGGTCGCCGACCTGGCACGGGGCAGGTCGGCGGCGCAGGCGCTGGCGCCCGCGGTGAGCCTCGCCGTCGCCGCCGTGCCCGAGGGGCTGCCCTTCGTCGCCTCGGTCGCCGAACTCGCCGCCGCCCGGCGGCTTTCCAGGCGCAACACCCTGGTGCCGAACCCCTCCACCATCGAGGCCCTGGGCCGGGTGAACGTGCTCTGCTTCGACAAGACGGGCACCCTGACCGAGGGACGCATCAACCTGCGGCGCGTCTCCGACGGCCGGACCGAGCAGCCGGTGGAGGCGCTGACGCCGGAGCTGCGGCGGATCGTGGCCGCGGGGATGCGGGCCGGGCCCCGGAGCGACCCGGGGCGGCCCGTCGCCCATCCCACCGACCGCGCCGTCCTGGAGGGGGCCCGGCGGCTGGAGGTGACGCCCGAGGACGGCGTTGAGGGGTGGGTGCGGATCGACGAGCTGCCCTTCGAACCCGGCCGCGGCTACCACGCCGTGCTCGGCGCGGGCGGGGCGGGGGCGCTGCTGAGCGTCAAGGGCGCTCCGGAGATCGTGATCACCCGCTGTACGGCGGTGCTACGCGACGGCCGCGAGACCCCGATGACCGATCCCGTGCGCGCGGAGCTGGAGAAGGAGGTGAACCGGCTGGCCCTGCAGGGGTACCGGGTGCTCGCGGTGGCCGAGCGCGGAGCCTCCGACCGCCGCGACCTGGACGAGGAGCGCATCCGCGAGCTGCGCTTCCTCGGGTTCCTCTGCCTGGCCGACCCGATCCGGCCCACGGCGGCCGAAAGCGTCCGCCGGCTGATGGGGGCGGGCGTCCGGATCGTCATGGTCACCGGTGACCATCCCAGCACCGCCGAGGCGATCGCCGCCGAGCTGGACGCGCTGAACGGCGGGCGGGTCATGACCGGCCCGGAGATCGACGACCTGGACGACGAGGAGCTGGCCGAGGCGCTGTCGGACGCGGCCGTCCTCGCCAGGACCACCCCGGCGCACAAGGCCAGGATCGTCCGCTGCCTGCGCCGGTCCGGCAAGGTCGTGGCGGTCACCGGCGACGGCGCCAACGACGCGCCCGCGATCCGCGTCGCCGACGTGGGCATCGCCCTGGGCTCCCGCGCCACCGCCGCGGCCCGGGCCGCCGCCGACGTCGTGGTGACCGACGACCGCATCGAGACGATCGTCGACGCGATCATCGAGGGCCGGGCCATGTGGAGCTCGGTGCGCGACGCCCTGAGCGTCCTGCTCGGCGGCAACATCGGGGAGATCGTCTTCACGGTCGGCTCCAGCCTGCTGTCCGGCCGGAACGTGCTGAACGCCCGTCAGCTGCTGCTGGTCAACCTCCTCACCGACATGCTGCCGGCGCTGGCGGTGGCGGTCCGGCCTCCGGCGGCGACGAGCCCGGAGAAGCTGCTGGCCGAGGGGCCCGAGGCGTCCCTGGGAGCCTCCCTGACCCGGGACATCTACCTGCGGGCGGTCACCACGGCGAGCGCGGCCGGGGCGGCCTGGTGGATCGGCCGGATGACCGGCACGGCGGGCCGGGCGAACACGATGGGGCTGGTGGCGCTGGTGTCGGCGCAGCTCTTCCAGACCCTGGCGCTCGGCCGCCGGGACCGGGTGGTCCTGCTGGCCTCGGCCGTCTCGCTGGCCGTGCTGGGCCTTGCGGTGTCGGCTCCGGGGGTGAGCCGGTTCTTCGGCTCCCGCCCGCTCGGGCCGGTGGGGTGGACCGTCGCCCTGGGCAGCGCCGTCGCCGCGACGGTCGTGGAGACGGCGCTGCAGGCGTCGGCCCGCAAGGTGTCATCGCCTGTTCATCCCGAGGTAACCTGACCTGGGCGTTTAGTCCATGTTTGTCATGAATTATTGCTTATAAGAGGATTTCTCCCCTGTTGTGAGGTCGTCATGCCCGCCATCCTGACGTCGCTGCTGGCCAAGCTGGCCGTCATCGCGCTCGAAGCCATCGCCGCCTACGCCATCCGGGCGATCGTCGCCTCCGTCCTGGAGCGCCGGGGCCTCCAGCCGGTCTAGACCCGGCTCGGCCCCGGCCTCCCGGTCAGCGGGCCCGCGACTCGATGAGCCGGGCCACCCTGCGGTGCTCCGCCGAGCGCAGCGTCTTCTCGGCCTTCGCCGGGTCCGCCACCGGCGCGCGCTCCAGCAGCCCCCGCGCCTCCTTCAGCGTCAGCAGCCGCCGCACCGACTGGTCGAGCCGCGCCCGGGTGATCTTCCCCGACTTCACCGCGGCCAGCACCGCGTCGTACGCCTTGGTGAAGTTCGGCGGCATCAGCAGCAGGTCGACCCCGGCCAGGATGGCCCGGACCGGCACCTGCGCGTCGCCGTACTTCTTCCGCACTCCGGCCATGTCGAGCGCGTCGGTCGAGACGACCCCGTCGAACCCGAGCCGGTCGCGGAGCAGCCCGGTCAGGATCGGCTTGGACAGCGTCGACGGATCCCCGGACGGGTCGAGCTTCGGCATGACCACGTGAGCGCTCATCACCACGTCGGTCTTCGCGCCGATGGCGGCGGCGAACGGCGGGGCGTCCAGCTTCCGCCACTGCGACAGGGAGTGCCGGATCACCGGCAGCCCGGTGTGGCTGTCGACGTCGGTGTCGCCGTGGCCGGGGAAGTGTTTGGCCGCCGTGGCCGTCCCCGCGTCGTGGAAACCCTTGACCGCCGCGGCGACCATCCGGGAGACCTTGGCCGGGTCGGAGCCGTAGGCGCGCGGGCCGATCACCGGGTTGCGCGGGTTGATGTTCACGTCGGCGACCGGGGCGAAGTCGAGGTTGATCCCCAGGACGCGCAGCTCGCTCCCGGTGACCTCGGCGGCCTTCCGTGCCAGCGAGGGGTCACCGGTCGAGCCGATGACGGACGCGCCCGGCATGGTCGTGACCAGCGGCGCGAGGCGGGAGACCCGGCCGTTCTCCTGGTCGGCGCCGATCAGCAGCGGGATCTTCGGCGAGGCCTTCTGCAGCCCGTTGGTCAGGGACACCAGCTGCCGGACGTTCTTGACGTTGCCCGCCCAGGGGAACAGGATCACCCCGCCCGGCCGGTACTTCGCCACGGCCTTGGCGGGGGTGTCCGCGCCGAACCGCGCGCTGTTCTCCCCCGACGCGGTGTCGGGGGCCGCGCCGTACACCACGGGCATGAAGAGCTGCCCGACCTTCTCCTCCAGGCTCATCCGGGCGAGCACGGCCTCGACCTTCGAGGAGGCGGACGCCCGGGACGCCGGGAGCGCCTGCGATCCGTCCGGGGTCGCGGACGGGGTCGCGGACGGGGTGGGGGGCGCGGCGGACGTGGCGGTGGCGCTCGCGACGGCGCCGTCGTCCCGGCCCGCGGCGGGCCGGGCGGGCGAGTCCGCTCCCGAGGCGGCGCAGCCGGCCACCATAGTCGCGATCACTGCCAGACCAGTCGTACGAATGCACCGAACCATGCGCCCCACGCTATCCGCGTCCGCGGGCGGACACGCCGCGCCGCCCCATCTCCGGACCGGAAATCCCCCATCTCCCGGCCATCCCAGTCATCCCGGCCATCCCGGTCAAAGGCCCAGCTCCGCCAGGCCCGGCAGGTTCGCCCGCGCCACGGCGCGCGCCTCGTCCGGCGAGCCCGCGGCCACGGCCGCCGCCGCGGCGAGCACGCACTCCTCCCGTGAGTGCCGCGCCAGGGCCGCCCGTACGGCGGGCAACGCGGGCGCGGCCATCGACAGCGAGGTGACGCCGATCCCGACGAGCACGCAGGCCAGCGCCGGGTCGCCGGCCGCCTCCCCGCACACCCCGCACGGCCTGCCGCGCTCGGCCGCGCCGGCCACCGCCAGGCCGACCAGGTCGAGCAGGGCCGGCTGCCAGGGGTCCTGCAGCGCGCTCAGCGACCCCACCTGGCGGTCGGCGGCCAGGGTGTACTGGGCCAGGTCGTTGGTGCCGACGGAGAAGAAGTCCGCCTCCGCGGCCAGGTCGGCGGCGCGCACCGCGGCCGACGGGATCTCGATCATCACCCCCGCGGACGGCAGCCCGGCCTCCCGGCAGGCGGCGGCGAACCAGGCGGCCTCCCGCGCGGTGGCGACCATCGGGGCCATCACCCGGAGATCCGCCCGCGAACGCGACGCGGCGCGGGCCAGGGCGCGCAGCTGCGTCTCCAGGATCCCCGGGTGGGCGCGCAGCAGCCGCAGGCCCCGCTCGCCCAGCGCCGGGTTGGGCTCCGGGCGCGGCGGCGGCAGGAACGCCAGCGGCTTGTCCGCCCCCGCGTCGAGCGTCCGGACGATCACCCGGCCGCCCGGGAAGGCGTCCAGCACCGCGAGGTATGCCTCCTCCTGCTCCCGCTCGCCGGGCGCCGCGGTCCGGTCCAGGAAGAGGAACTCGGTCCGGAAGAGCCCGACGCCCTCGGCGCCGTTCGCGAGGGCCGCCTCGACGTCGTGCGGGCCGCCGATGTTGGCCAGCAGCGGCACCGGGTGCCCGTCGGCGGTGGCCCCGGGGCCCGTGGCCGCGGTCAGGGCGGCCTCCCTGTCCGCCGCGACCCCGAGGGCCGCGGCCACGTCGGCGTCCGGCGGGGCGGTCCGTACCGTCCCGGCCGCGCCGTCCACCAGCAGCGGCGTGCCCGCCGCGATCGAGGCCGCCCCCGGGCAGGCCACCACGGCCGGTACGCCCATCGCGCGGGCGAGGATCGCGGTGTGGCTGGTCGGCCCGCCCTCCTCGGTGACGAAGGCGGCCACCACGTCCGGCGACAGCGCCGCGGTGTCGGCGGGCGCCAGGTCGCGGGCCACGAGGACGTACGGTCCCGGCGGGCCGTCGAGGGCGTCCAGGGAGGACGGCGGGCCGGGCGGCGGCCGACCGTCGAGCACCGCGATCGCCCGGTCCCGGACGTCGTCCAGGTCGGCGACGCGCGCGCCCAGGTATCCCCCGGCGTCGGCCAGCATCGCGCGGTAGCCGCCGAACGCCTCGTAGACGGCGCGGGCGGCGGACTTCCCGGCGTCGATCAGCTCGGCCACCCCGGACGCCAGGCCGGGGTCGCGCGCCATCATCGCCTGGGCGTCCAGGATCTCCCGGGCCTCGCCGCCGGCCCTGGCCCCGCGCTCCTCCAGGTCGGCGGCGACGTCGGCGAGGGCGCCTTCGGCCCGCGCCCGTTCCGCCTCGGCGTCGCCGCCGTGGCCGGATCCCGGCTCGGGGACGGGCGGCTCCCAGTCGAGCACGAAGGCCGGGCCGAAGCCGACGCCGGGGCTGACGCCCGTCCCCGTCAGCTCGTTCACGGAGCCGATGCGATCTCGGCCAGCCGGTCCAGGACCTCGTCGGCGCCGTCGCCCTCGGCGGCGATCACCACGGTGTCGCCCTTGCGCACGTCGAGCGACAGGACCGACAGGATGCTCTTGGCGTTCACCGGCTTGCCACCCCCCTTGGAGATGGTGATCTCCAAGGGGGCCTTGGCCGCGGTCTGCACGAACATCGCCGCCGGGCGGGCGTGCAGGCCGACCTCGGCCTCGACGGTGACTTGACGCTGGTTCACGGACTCCTCCTGCGAGTGCCGGCCGGGCGGTCCAGACCACCCGGCGTCCTGTCGCCCGGCGGAACCCGGGCGGCCTCCACCGTACGGCGGCCGGTGATCGGCCGCTGCGGGTCCCGTGCCCGCGCGTGACCCGGCCATGCGGCGTGCGCCGTACCGGGCACCGGACGCGCCCGTGCGCGCCGTGCCGGGGCCCGGACGTGTCCGGGCGCGCCCGGACGGGGCGTACCGGTTCAAGGGGCTCACGTCCACCGGAAGAGCTCGTCTCCGGCGCGCACGGGGCCCCGGGCGAGCGCGGTGACGGCCTCGGAGAGGGCGTCGAGGGCCACCACCGGGCAGACCGGCGAGCGCCCGCCCGCCGCCACCCGCGCCGGGTCCCAGGCCACCACGGGCTGTCCCGCGCCGACCCGCTCCCCCTCCGCGGCCAGCGTCTCGAAGCCCTCCCCCTTGAGCTGCACGGTGTCGATGCCCAGGTGCACCAGGACCCCGCGGCCGTCGTCGCCGACGACGACGAAGGCGTGCGGGTGCAGCTTCACGATCGTGCCGGTGATCGGCGAGACCGCCCGGCCGGCCGTCCGCTCGGGCTCGACCGCCATCCCGGGACCGACCAGGCCCTGGGAGAACACCGGGTCGGGCACCGCGTCCAGACCCACCGCCGTCCCCGTGACGGGGGTCATAACCGTGATCATCGCAAATCCCCCTCGGTCTTCCCCGCGTGCCGGGGCGGGACAGCGTCCGGCCGCCGGGCGGGACCGGCCCGTGGTCCTCCCCCGCTCGCCGGGGCGGGGCGCCCGCGGGCCGCCGCGCGGATCGGTGTCCGGTCCTCCCCCGCCGGGGCGGGGGAGGACCGGCGCGTCAGCCGATGATGTCCTCGATGTCACCGGCGATCGTGTCGGCCTCGGGGCCCACGACCACCTGGACGACGTTGCCGGTGGCCATCACCCCGTGCGCGCCGGCGGCCTTGAGGGCCGCCTGGTCGACCTTGGAGGCGTCGCGCACCTCGGTGCGGAGCCGGGTGATGCACGGCTCGATCTCGATGATGTTGCCCGCGCCCCCGAGACCCGCGATGATCGCGTCGGCGTCAGCCGCCATGTCGTCCTCCCTTGCCGTCGGTCTGTGACCAGGCTAAACGACGCTCGGTGATCAGTCGGTCTGCGTCACCTTGTTCAGGCCGCGCGGGGCGTCGGGGTCGATCCCGAGCCTGCGGGCCAGTGCCTCGGTCAGCAGCTGCCCCGGGACGATCAGCCCGAGCGGGGCGACCCATTCGGGCAGGTCGGGACCGTTCAGCGCGGCGCTGGAGGCGGAGGCGAGCTCGGTGCCGCCGCCGACGGTGAACGCCTGGGCGCCCGCCTCGGTGACCCGCCGGGCCAGGGCCACCGTACCGGCCAGGGTGGGGCCCTGACCCGCGGCGACGAGGACGGCGGGGGTGTCGGCGTCCACCACCGCGATCGGGCCGTGCAGCAGGTCGGCGTACGACAGGCCCATGGCGTGCAGGTAGCACGCCTCCTTGAGCTTGAGGGCCAGTTCGAGGGCGGTGGAGAAGGCCAGCCCGCGGCCGGAGACCACCGCGCCCGGCTTGTCGGCCAGGCCCTCGACGACCGCCTCCAGGTCCCCCGGCTCGGCGATCAGCTTCTCCACGGCGTCCGGCACGCGCCGCAGGTCGCCCGGATCGACGTCGGCTCCCAGGCCCAGCCCCAGGACGGCCAGGGCGGCGAGCTGGGTGGTGTAGGTCTTGGTGGCCGGGACGGCCTTCTCCTCGCCCGCGAGCGTGCACAGGGCGAGGTCGGCGGCCTGGGCGAGCGGGCTGCCCTCGCCGCCGTTGGTGACGGCCACGGTCGTCGCGCCGCAGTCCTTGGCCCAGGAGAGGGTCTCGACGATCTCCTCGGTCCGGCCCGACTGGGAGAGCGCCACGGCCAGGACACCGTCGAGATCCAGCCTGCGGCGGTAGGTGGTGGCGATCGACGGCGCGGCGAGGGTGGACAGACGGCCCGCGTGCGCCTCGGCCAGATAACGGCCGTAGACTGCGGCGTTGTCGGAGGTGCCGCGGGCGATGAACAGCAGCTGGCGGGTCCGCCGGGCGAGCCGTTCCACCTCTCCGACCCGGGGGAGGAGGGCGTCCAGGGTGGCGCGCAACGCGGCGGGCTGCTCGGCGATCTCGCTGCGCATCTTGGTCGTCATCTCGTTCATCCTTCGGCTCGGACGGACGAGATCGGGCCGTTATCCATCCGTCTCCGGTCCGTACGTTGACACCCTTTTCCAGCACGTGGTCTAGTCCGGACTAGACCAGTACGAACCATAGCTCATCACCACATACAGATCGAGTGGCTGGTTGCCGGTCAGAGAGGGGGACGCCGTGGCCCGGATCGATCCGGACAGCCCGGTGCCGAAATACTTCCAGCTCCGGGAGATCCTGCTCGACATGATCGAGAGTGACGAGCTGGTCATCGGCACGGCGATCCCGTCCGAACGCGAGCTCTGCCAGCGCTTCGGCCTGTCCCGCATGACGGTACGGCAGGCGGTCGACCACCTGGTCTCCGAGGGCAGGCTGCAACGCGTCCCGGGCAAGGGCACCTTCGTGGCCCGCCCGAAGATCGAGATGGCGCTCCGGCTGACCTCGTTCAGCGACGAGATGCGCTCCCGGGGCATGGAGCCCGGCTCCCGCGACCTCGACCGCCGCGTGGTCCGGGCCAGTGCCCACCTCGCCAGGGAACTCGGCATCCGTCCCGGCGAGGAGGTGCACTTCATCGAACGGCTGCGGACCGCCGACGCCGAGCCCATGTGCATCGAGCGGGCCCACATCCCGGTCTCCCTCGCACCCGACCTCGGCGACCACGACCTGAGCGGCCGCTCGCTGTACGCCCTGCTGGAGACCCGCTACGGGCTGGTGCTCGACGCGGGCGAGCTGACCATCGACGGCGGCATCGCCGACCCCGGCGACGCCGACCTGCTGAAGCTGCCGCGCGGCGGGGCCGTGCTGCTGCTGCAGCGGCGCTCCTTCGCCGGGGGAGTCTGCGCCGAGCTGGGGGTATCCACCTACCGAGCCGATCGTTACCAGCTGCGCACCGTCCTGGAGACGCCGCGTCGCGCCTGACACGCCCCCGCCCGCCTGCGAACGGAAGGGACAACACCAGTGAAGCGATCCTCTTTCCCGGCTCCTGTCCCGGCGGTCTTCCCGGACGGCCCGGCGGTCTTCCCGGGCGGTCCGGCGGCCCGTCCCGCGCCCCGCGTCCCACGCGGTGAGGGAGGCGCGGGATGAGCGCGGCGGCGGAGCACCGGCCGTCGCCGTGGTCGTCGGCGTGGTCGTCGGTCTTCGCGGTGCTCCAGCGGGTCGGGCGCTCGCTGATGATGCCGATCGCGGTGCTGCCCGCCGCCGGGCTCCTGCTCCGCTTCGGCCAGGACGACCTGCTCGGCCGTACCGACAATCCCGTCCTCGACCAGTTGGCCGGGGTGTTCGCGGCGGCGGGCGGCGCGCTGTTCGACAACCTGCCGCTGCTGTTCGCGATCGGCGTGGCGATCGGGTTCGCCCGCAAGGGCGACGGCTCGACCGCCCTGGCCGCGCTCGTCGGTTACCTCGTCTTCGACCGGGTCTCCCGGACGCTGTTCTTCGCCGCCCCGCAGGACTCGGCGGTCTACCGTAAGGTCGCGCTGACCGTCGTGGGGCCCGAGGGGCGGCCCGCGCCCGCGCTCGACCTGGGCGCCCAGAACCCCACCGGCGTCCTGGGCGGCATCGTCATCGGCATCGTCGCGGCCCTGCTCTGGCAGCGTTACTACCGCATCAAGCTCCCCGCCTGGCTCGCCTTCTTCGGCGGCAGGCGGTTCGTCCCGATCGTCACCGCCGTCGCCGCGCTGCTCCTCGGCGTGGTCTTCGGCCTGCTCTGGCGGCCGGTCGGCGACTGGCTGGCGTCCGCGGGCGACTGGCTCGCGCTGCACGGCCCGGTGGGCGCCGGCGTGTACGGCGTGGCGAACCGGCTGCTCATCCCGGTCGGCCTGCACCACTTCCTGAACACGATCGTCTGGTTCACCCTGCCGGAGTGCCGGGCGGGCGTCGACGGCGCGACCAGGAACGCCGCCGGCGACCTGAACTGCTACTTCGCCGGCCAGGACGGCGCCGGCATCTTCATGACCGGGTTCTTCCCGGTCATGATGTTCGGCCTGCTCGGCGCGGCCATCGCGATGTGGCGGGCGGCCCCGCCCGGCAAACGCGCGACCGTCGGCGGGATCATGCTGTCGGCCGGCCTCACCGCCTTCGTCACCGGCATCACCGAACCGCTGGAGTTCGCCTTCATCTTCGTCGCGCCCGTGCTGTTCGTGGTGCACGCGCTGCTCACCGGCCTGTCGATGGCCCTGATGGCCGAGCTGGACGCCCGCCTGGGGTTCACCTTCTCCGCGGGCGCCATCGACATGCTGCTGAACGCGGGCAAGTCCAACACCCACCGGCTCGTCCTGGTCATCGGCTTCGGGCTGGTCTACTTCGTCGTCTACTACCTGCTGTTCACCGTGCTGATCAGGAGGATGAACCTCGCCACGCCGGGGCGGGAACCGGACGAGGGCGCTCCCTCTGCGGAGTCCACCCCCTGAGGTCCCGCCGAACTCTGAGGTCCCGCCGAGCCCTGAGGTCCCGCCGGGGTCTTCCGAGGTCCCGCCGGGCCTTGTGAGGGGCGTTCCGGACGTCCGCCGGACATCGCGAGCCGTCCCGGAACCCGTCCCGCCCGGCCGGGGACCGCACCAGGTCGACGTGGCCTTCCTCTCCTACCGGGACGAACCGGCACGGCCGAGTGGAAAGTTGGCGGCGGCGGTATCTGGACGGGTGGCCGGAAACTCCTGAACGCGTCAGGTAAGCCGACGACGATCGGAGCCCCCATGCCGCGTCCTCCACACCCTCCGGGCCTGCCGGTCCCTCCACGCCCGCAGCGTTCCCTCCGTTCGCCACGCCCGCCGCGCCTCTCCCGTCCGCCGCGTCCCGTGCCGCTCCCCCGGCTCGCGCCGCACCCCTCGGCGGAGCCGCCCTACGACGACGAACACCCGCCGCCGCCCGGCCCGCCGTACGTTCAAGGCGCCCTCGCGCTGGCCGGCGAGCCCGCGCCGGCCGGAGTCCCGGAGCCCGAGCCGACCCGGGCCCGCGAAACCGGACCGGCCCGGACCAGGGAGCCCGGGCCGGTCCGGGTCCGGGAGCCCCGGCCCGCCGGGCGCGGTGACCGTCTGCCGCCGGTGTGGGGGGAGCCGGGCCCGGTCCCCGACGGGCGGCGGCTGCGCGCCCTGGGCCAGGCCGTCGCCGAGGCCCTGTCCGGGCGCCGGCCGACGGCGAGCCTGTCCGCCCACATGACCGTCCGGGCCCACGCCGAGCTGGTCCGAGCCGGGAAGGTCATCGGAGGCGCCCGGCCGCCGCTGGTCGGCACCCCGCACGTGTCCCAGCCCGAGGACGGGGTGGTGGAGATGTGCGTCCTGGTGCACTGCGGCGACCGGCCTCGCGTCCTGGCGCTGCGCCTGGAACGGCGGGGGGCGCGGTGGTTGTGCACCGACGTGGAGACCACCCCCTGAAAAGCCCCGGAAGCCCTCGAAGCCCTGGAAAGCCCGAAAAGGGGCCCGCACGTCGGCCGTGCGAGCCCCTTTTCGGGTGTGTGGCGGGTCAGGCCTGGACGTTCCTCGGGTCGCCGTGGCAGCGCTTGTACTTCTTGCCCGAGCCGCAGGGGCAGGGGGCGTTGCGCTCCACGTCGCCGTAGGCGTCACGCTCGGCCTTCGTGCTCACGCGGGTGTGCTCGATCTCGCCGCTCTCACCGGGCGCGGAGTATTCGAGCTCGGAGGGACGCTCCGGGCCGCGCAGCCCTCGGGCGATGATCGAACGGGTCTCGGCGATCGCCGAGTCCTCGTGCGCGTGGTCGTGCTCCTCGACGATCGGGTTGGTCTGCACCTCGACCTCGAGGTTGAACAGGTACCCGACCGACTCCTCCTTGATGCCCTCCAGCATCGCGGAGAACATCTCGAAGCCCTCGCGCTGGTACTCGATCAGCGGGTCGCGCTGCGCCATCGCGCGCAGGCCGATGCCCTCCTGGAGGTAGTCCATCTCGTAGAGGTGCTCGCGCCACTTACGGTCGAGGACCGACAGGATGACGCGGCGCTCCAGCTCCCGCATCGCCTCGGAGCCCAGCTCCTCCTCGCGGCGGTCGTAGGCGGCCAGCGCGTCGGCCTTGATCTTCTCGGAGAGCACCTCGGCGGTGAGCTCCTCGCGGCTGCCGGCCTCCTCGACGACGTCGTCGACGGTGAGGGTGATCGGGTAGAGCTGGCCCAGCGCCTTCCACAGCTTGTCGAGGTCCCACTCCTCGGCGAAGCCCTCGGCGGTGGCGCCCGTGACGTAGCCGTCGACGACGTCGCCGACGAAGCCGCGGATCTGCTCGTGCAGGTCGGCGCCCTCCAGCACCCGGCGACGCTCGGCGTAGATCACCTTGCGCTGCCGGTTCATGACCTCGTCGTACTTCAGAACGTTCTTACGGATCTCGAAGTTCTGCTGCTCGACCTGGTGCTGGGCGGAGGCGATGGCCTTCGACACCATGCCGGACTCGATCGGCACGTCGTCCGGGATGTTGAGCCGCGTCATGATCATCTCGACCCGGGCCGAGTTGAACAGGCGCATGAGGTCGTCCTCGAGGGAGAGGTAGAACCGCGACTCGCCCGGGTCGCCCTGACGGCCGGACCGGCCGCGGAGCTGGTTGTCGATGCGCCGCGACTCGTGGCGCTCGGTGCCCAGGACGTACAGGCCGCCGAGCTCGGTGACCTCGTCGTGCTCCGCCGCCACGGCGGCCTTGGCCTTCTCCAGCGCCTCGGGCCAGGCCTTCTCGTACTCCTCCGGGGTCTCGACCGGGTCGAGGCCGCGGTTCCGCAGCTCCAGGTCGGCGCGGAAGTCGGGGTTGCCGCCGAGCATGATGTCGGTGCCTCGACCGGCCATGTTGGTGGCGACGGTCACGGAGTTCTTGCGGCCGGCCTCGGCGATGATCGCCGCCTCACGCGCGTGGTTCTTGGCGTTGAGGACCTCGTGCTGGACGCCCCGGCGCTTGAGCTCCTTCGAGAGCCGCTCGGACTTCTCCACGCTGGTGGTGCCGACCAGGACCGGCTGGCCCCGGTCGTAGCGCTCCTTGATGTCCTCGACGCAGGCGAGGAACTTGGCGTCCTCGGTCTTGTAGACCACGTCGGCCTGGTCCTTGCGGATCATCGGCCGGTTCGTCGGGATCGGGACGACGCCGAGCTTGTAGGTCTGGTGGAACTCGTTGGCCTCGGTCGCCGCGGTGCCGGTCATGCCGGACAGCGTGGTGTAGAGGCGGAAGTAGTTCTGCAGCGTGATCGTGGCGAGAGTCTGGTTCTCGTCCTTGATCTTGACGCCTTCCTTCGCCTCGATGGCCTGGTGCATGCCCTCGTTGTAGCGGCGGCCGTGCAGGACGCGACCGGTGAACTCGTCGACGATCAGGACCTCGCCCTCGACGACGATGTAGTCCTTGTCCTTCTTGTAGAGCTCCTTGGCCTTCAGCGCGTTGTTGAGGAAGCCGACCAGGTGGGTGTGCTCGGGCTTGTAGAGGTTGTCGATGCCGAGCCAGTCCTCGACCTTCTCCACGCCGGACTCGAAGATGCCGACGGTGCGCTTCTTCTCGTCGACGGCGTAGTCGCCGGTGCTCTCCTCGCCGTCCTTGCCCTCGGTGCCGCGGCGGAGCCGGGGCGCGATCTTGGCGAACTCGGCGTACCACTTGCCGGACTGCTCGCCGGGGCCGGAGATGATCAGCGGCGTGCGGGCCTCGTCGATGAGGATCGAGTCCACCTCGTCGACGATGCCGAAGTTGTGGCCGCGCTGGACGCACTCCTCCAGCGACCAGGCCATGTTGTCGCGCAGGTAGTCGAAGCCGAACTCGTTGTTCGTGCCGTAGGTGATGTCGGCGTTGTACTGCCTGCGACGCTCCTCCGGCGCCATGTTCGCCAGGATCACGCCGACTTCCAGGCCGAGGAAGCGATGGATGCGGCCCATCTCGTCGGCGTCGCGCTTGGCGAGGTAGTCGTTGACCGTGATGACGTGCACGCCCTTGCCGGAGATGGCGTTGAGGTAGGCGGGGAGCGTACAGGTCAGGGTCTTGCCCTCACCGGTGCGCATCTCGGAGATGTTGCCCATGTGCAGGTTGGCCCCGCCCATGATCTGCACGTCGAAGTGGCGCTTGCCCAGCACACGCCGGGAGGCCTCGCGGACGGTGGCGAAGGCTTCGGGAAGCAGATCGTCGAGGGACTCGCCGTCGGCGTGGCGCTGCTTGTACTCGTCGGTGAGCGCGCGCAGCTCGGCGTCGGTCAGGCTCGTGAAGTCGTCCTCGATGGAGTTGACCTGGTCGGCGATCCGCTTGAGCTTACGCAGAAGCTTGCCTTCGCCTGCGCGAAGAATCTTGTCGAGAAAGGCTGGCACTTTAGGTAAGGCTCCTCGCAGGTCTTCCGGACCGGACGGGCCCGGATGAGGACGAGACATGGTTCTCCGCAGCCATCGTAGGCGGTTCCGCCACCCGGCACAGCCATCCTCGGCGACGCCTTCCACGACCGCGGGGTCCATCGCGTCCCGTGTATCAGGACTACTTCCCAGACTAAAGGGTATGCCGATTGCCCCACGCGCACGATGACGGCCGGTGCCGTACGGGCGCGTCGCCCCCTCGGGTCACCCCCCTCGGAAGGAGACGCCGCCATGCCGGACGGCGCACCTGGCCCCCCTCATTCCGACCACGGCGCGGGCCACGGCGGCAGGGCCTCGTCCTGGCTCGCCGTGACCGTGCTCATCCTGGGTTTCGCCGCCGCAGGGATCGGCCTGTGCCGCGGTCCCGACTGGTTGCTGCTCTGGGCCGGCACGGCCGTCTGCGTCATCGGCGGGGTCCTCATCGTGGCGTTCGGCGCGTTCCGGGACGTCTCGGTCGAGGTCCCGCGCGAGTTCCCGGACGCCCGGACCGGCCGCGCCGCCCCGGGTCCGCGCGGCTGACCGGCCCGCCACACCCTTCTGCCCCGGTTCACCCGGCCGGCCTGCCCGCCTTCTCACGCCCATGCGCACAGCGACGCCGACCGGCCCCGCACCCGGGCCCGCTAACCGGCATACCGTTTTCGTCGGTGTGGGGCGCTAGTCTCGGCGTCATGCTGACGCGATGCCTGCCCCGGGGCCGCTCATGACGGTCACGCTCTCCGCCGACGAGGCCCGCCGTATCATCCTGCGCGCCCAGGGTTTCCTCGGCGCCGACGCCCGCCGCGGCGGCGTCCCCGCCGTGCTGCGCCGGCTGGGCGCCGTCCAGCTCGACACGATCTCCGTCCTGGCCCGCTCCCACGAGCTCGTCGCCTACTCCCGTCTCGGCGCCGTCGGCCGGGCGAAGGTCGAGCGCGCCTACTGGAACGACCCGGCCCGCGCGTTCGAGTACTGGTGCCACGCCGCGTGCGTGCTGCCGATCGGCGACTGGCCCCTTTACGCCTTCCGCCGCCGGTACTACGCGGCCAGGAAGTACCGCTGGCACGAGGTGCCGCCGACTGTCGACAAGGTGTTGCACCAGGTGCGGGAGAACGGCCCGGTCACCACCGCCGACCTCGGCGGCGCCAAGAACGGCGGCCCCTGGTGGGACTGGTCGGACGCGAAGATCGCCATCGAGTGGCTGCTCGACACCGGGCAGGTCGTCTGCGCCCGCCGCGTCGGATGGCGGCGGGTCTACGACCTGACCGAGCGGGCCGTCCCCGCCCACCTGCTGGCCGAGGACCTCTCCGACGCCGAGTGCGTCACCCGCCTCACCCGGACCGCCGGGCGCGCCCTGGGCGTCGCCACCCGGGCCGACCTGGTCGACTTCCTCCGTCTCAAGGCGCCCGAGGCCGTGTTCCTGGACGGGGCCCTCGCCACCGGCGTCGCCGGGCTTGTCCCGGTGCGGGTCTCCGGCTGGCCCGACCGCGCGGCGGACGCCTGGGCCGACCCGGCGGCGCTGGAGAGCGAGCCGCGGGGACGGCACCGCACCACCCTGTTGTCGCCGTTCGACTCCCTCGTCTGGGACCGCCCCCGCACCTCGCGCGTCTTCGGCTTCGACCACCGGCTGGAGGCGTACGTCCCGAAGGACAAGCGGGTCCACGGCTACTTCACGATGCCGGTCCTGGCCGGCGGCCGCCTGATCGGCCGGGTGGACCCGGCGCGGGAGGGCACCACCCTGGTCGCCCGGCAGGTCGGCCTCGAACCCCGTGCGGGCCGCGGAGCCGTCGAGGCGCTGGCGGGGGCCCTCGCGGAGGCGGCGGCCTGGGTCGGCTGCGACGCCGTACGCGTCGAGCGGGCCGATCCGGCCGTGACCGTCGCGCTGTCCGCGGCGCTCGACGAGGCGCTCTGACCACCGGGATCACGCCGGGCCGGCCTACGGCGGGCTCGGAGCACACCGCCGAGGACCACCGGTACCACCCGGCCCGGCCCGCGGCGGGCTCGGGGCGCACCGCCGGGCACCGCGGAGACCACGCCGGACGGGCCCCGTGAGGAAGGGCTCACGGGGCCCCGCCGGTCAGGTGATCTCGAGCATCCGCTCGCGGACCGCGTAGACCACCGCTTCCATCCGGGAGTGGAGCTGGAGCTTGTCCAGGATGTTGCGGACGTGGTTCTTCACGGTGTTCTCGGCGATGAACAGCTGCTTGGCGATCTCGCGGTTGTTCATTCCCTTCGCGACGAGGCGCAGCACCTCCATCTCGCGGTCCGTCAGGCGCGGGACCGGGAGCTGGGGAGGCCGCTCGGCCTCCTTGCGGCTCATGTTCGCGAACTCGGTGATGAGCTTGGCGGCCATCGCCGGGTTGATCAGCGACTGCCCTTCGTGGACGCCGCGGACGGCCTCGGGCACCTCGTCGAGCTGCACGTTCTTCAGCAGGTAGCCGGTGGCCCCCGCCTTGATCGCCTCGAAGAGGTCCTCCTCCTCGTCGCTCACCGTCAGCATGATGATCCGCGTGCTCGGCACCGAGGCCTTGATCTCGCGTGTGGCCTCGATGCCGCTCCGGCGGGGCATCCGTACGTCCATGAGCATGACGTCAGGGGTGAGGCGGTCGGCGAACTCGACCGCCTCCTGCCCGTCGCTCGCCTCGCCGACCACCTCGATGTCCGTCTCCGTGGACAGCGCCATCTCCAGACTGCGGCGGATCAACGCGTGATCGTCGACGATCAGCACGCGGATCGGGTCACCGCTCCTGGCAGGGCGGGTCGTCTCATCGGATTCCGTCACGCCTCCTCCTCGGGGGGCCAGAGCCGTTGGACCGCCATGATTACACGGTTTCAGGTCCTCGGGGTGGTCGGAGAGGATCTTCGTCCGGGTTCGTCAGGGTTCGACGAGCCGCAACACTCCGTAGTTGTAGCCTCGCCGACGGTAGACGACGCTCGGCAGGCCGCTCTCCTTGTCACGGAAGAGGTAGAAGTCGTGGCCGACCAGCTCCATCTCCAGCAGCGCCTGGTCGATGGTCATCGGATCGGCTTTGTGGGTCTTCTCCCGGACCACCAGCGGCCCGTCGCCGTCCATCTGGATGGGGACGATCGCGCTGTCCTCGGAGAGGTCGTCGGCCTCCGCGGACGGCCCGGGCTCGAAGCGGTACTCGTCGCCGCCGCCGCCGACGGTCGCGGGCTCGACGCGGACCCCGGCGGGGTCGATCTCGAAGGACTCCGCGAGCGCGCCGGCGGTCAGCTCGGCCACCGAGGGGGGACAGTGGTTGCCGTAGTGGACCTTGCGCCGGTCGGCGAGGCGCCGGAGCCTGCCTTCGAGCTTTCCGAGTGCGATGTCGAGGGCTGAGAAACGGTCGTCGGCCGAGGCCTCCGCACGGATGGCGGGACCCCGGGAGTGGATGGTGAGCTCGACCCGCTCTCGCTGGCCGCTGATGCGCGGGTTCGTCTCCTTCGACACCTCCACATCGATCCGGATCAGTTTGTTGTCCAGACGCTCGATCTTGGCCAGCTTGGCGCTCACGTGGTCTCGGAACCGGTCACTCACTCCCGTGTGCCGACCCTTGACGATGATGTCCATGCACAGCCCCCCTTCGAAACCTCGACGGTGTTGGAGCGGCGGCACCCACCCGGCCGACCTGGTCTTCGTCCCCACATCCGCCTGCTGAGGGTCTCGCAGCTCTCTGCCACTACTGCCCTTCTCTTCTGGCGAGGAACATCTGGCTCCCCGGGAAGGCAGGACTTACCTCTAAGCCGCACCGTGATCGATCGACGAGAAGTCGTCTTACGTGGACCGTTTAGCCTGCGGCTGGCATCGGCTAGCCGGGCCGACCCCTTCGCGGGGGCCGGTCCGGCGCAACCACGGACCCGGGCGGGTGCCATGTTCAGACGCTATCCGCATCGCGGCCGAATGTCAGCTTGGCCCCGCCTTTGCCGGTCACTTTGCGTCATCTTCACCGCGCGGCCGAGGGGGGAGGGCGGCCGTTTCCCCGGCGCGGCCGCGGCGCGCGCCCGCTTCTCAGGGGACCGGGCGGATCGGACGGAGCCGATCCGGACAGGGGGACGCCGGCACCGGACGAGACCGTTTTCCGGCCGTTACATTACGTACGGTGATCGTTCCGGAATCCGCTCTCCCGGCGTGTCGCGGCGACCGTGGCGGCCAGCGGGACCTCCGTGCCCGCCTCGCGCAGCGCCCGGGCCGCCTCGGCGAGCGTCGCACCGGTGGTGAGGACGTCGTCCACCAGCACGACGGCCCCTCGCCCGGCCCAGAAGCCGAGCCGCGCGCGGTTGTGGCCTCCGGCGACCCGGAACGCCCCGCCGAGGTTCTCGGCCCGCCTGCGGGCGCTCAGGCCCGCCTGGTCGGCGACCCGGCGGCGCTGGGTGAGGACCCGGGCGACGGTCGCCGGCCACCCGGCGGCGCGGAGATATCCGGCGGCCAGCTCGGCGAGCCCGGCCACCGGGTCGTGCCCGCGCCGCCGCAGCGCGGGCCGGGCGCTGGGCACCGGGACCAGGATGACGGGCCGCTCGCCCGCCGCCGCGGCCACCGTCAGCGCCAGGGCGCCGGCCAGCGGGTGGGCGAGAGCCGTACGGCCGCGCTCCTTGTAGGCGAGGATCGCCCGCCGCGGGCCGCCGGCGTATTCGGCCGCCGACCAGCACTCGGGCAGGCCGGACGGGCGGGGATTGGGCATCCGGCGCGCGGGCTCGCCGTGCAGCTCCGCCGTACAGCGGGGGCAGACGAGGGCGCCCGGGGCGTCGCACCCGGCGCAGCGCGGCGGCAGGACCAGATCGAGCAGAGCGGTCGACACGTGCCCACGGTTTCACGCGCCACCGACAAAAACGCCCGTGAGCCCGCGCACGCGGCTCCCCGGCACGGCCCGCGCCATCGGCGGAACGCCGGCGCGGCTCCCCGGCACGGCTCACGCCTCCGGCCGAACCACCCGGCACGGCTCACGCCTCCGGCCGAACCACCCGGCACGGCTCACGCCTCCGGCCGGACCACCCGGCACGGCCCGCGTCTCCGGCGGAGCGCCGTGCCGCGGCTCAGCCCAGCGGGTAGGCGGGGTAGGCGGGACCGTCCTTGGTGAAGGAGGCGGAGCCGTTCTCGTTCTTGACCACGGCCTCCCACTGGGCCGAGTTGCGGTTCCAGGAGAGCAGCTGCCAGTTGCCGTCGTCGTCCTTCGCCCCGGCCAGCAGGGAGCCGTTCAGCGCGGTGATGCTCTGGATCTGCGGGTTGGACGGCAGTTGCTTGGGCTCGGCGACGACGGACGCCTCCAGCAGCTCGGACTTGCCGGTGAGGACGTAGAGGGTCGCGCCGTCCTTCCAGGCGATGTCCTTGATGGTCTGGTTCGGCTCGACGTTCACCACCGGGTGCAGATTCGTGATCTTGGTGGCGGCCCCCTGGCCGATGACCGTGCCGATCTTCACCTCCTCCTCGGTGCCGCTCCGCACCACCGCCGCGACGTGCACCCCGTCCCGGGCGACCCGGAGCGCCTTGACGTAGACCGTCTCCAGGTCGGGGGCGGAGACGGCGTACTGCTTCCGGCCGTCGTGCCGCAGCACCTTCGAGGTGTGGTCGTCGGGCCGGTCGACGGTCCACAGGGTGTGGTAGCGGTCCCAGGAGGGCGGGGTCAGGGAGGTGCCGGAGATCCAGGGCCGCCACTGGCCGCCGGGGTTCATCGGGGCGACCGCGACCTCCCGGTCGCCGGACGACAACGCCGCCACCTGCCACTGGTCGCTGATCGCCGGACGGGTGCGGGAGCCGTCCTTCCCCCCCGCCTGGCCGGGCACCGGCTGGCCGACGTTGTCCCGGCCCAGCGTGCGCAGCGCGCCGTCGGCGAGGAAGTAGGGGTGGATGTCGCCGGGGGTCATCCAGGCGTCGAAGTCGATGTGCTCCTGGGCGTCGATCGGCAGCAGGCTGTCGGAGTAGTACGGCTCGCCCTTCACCCGGACCTCGAAGTCCCAGCCGCCCTTGGTCAGCTCGGCGAGCGTCCCGGCGATCTGGGCCGACATCGGGCCGATCAGGTCGGAGTCGACCGGCTTGGACAGGTCGATGACCACGCGGTCGTCCTGGGTGTCGACGCCGAGGAGCTGCGTGTCGGGTTCGAAGGCGGTGTTCACCGCGCCCTTGAGCAGGCTGCTCGGCCCCTTCAGCAGCCTCTGGACGATCGTCTTGGCGAAGTTGGCGGTGGGGTCGATCGGCACGCGTACCTGGTCGACCACCAGTCCCTTCCACGCCGAGTCCAGGAAGTACAGGTCCGCCTTGAGGTAGGCGCGCTCGACGTCGGCCTCCGACAGCAGCAGCCCGTCGGGCGCCGCGTTGATCCGCCACCCGTTCGGCCCCTTGACCAGGCTGAACGGCTCGTTCAGCGGGCCGCCGGTCGGCCGGTAGCGGCCGTCCTGGTCGATGATCGCGGTGAGGGTCCCCTTCAGGACGACCCGGGCCGTCCCGTCGCCCTGCTCCGGCGGGGGCTGGACCTCGCCCTGCTTGTAGACCGTCACCCCGCTCTGCGGCTTCCACTTCCCGGCGAAGTCGTCGGTGAGGTACCTGCGCGCGATGCCGCGGTCGCGGTCGTCGACGCTGGCCATCGCGGCGCGGAACCCGGCGACGACCTGCTCGGGCGTCCAGCCGGCCTCCGGCGGCACGGCGATGACCCGCGCGTACGGGTCGCCCAGCGGGTTGCCCTTGCGCACGTCGTCCACGACGGCCGACCGGCCCCCGACCGGGATGACCGAACAGGCGGCGGACATCCAGCCCAGCGCCAGTACCAGGCCCACCACGCCCACGCGCCGCCCGGTACGGGCCGGCCGCCGGCCGCCCGCCGCCCGCCCGGGGGGCGCGGGCCGTTCCGTCTCCCGGAACGGCGTCTCAGTCCGCATCGCGTCCCCCGTCGGCCGTCGCCGGCGACAGCACCGGCGTCATGTGCGCCCGCCACGTCCGGCGCATCTCCACCTCCGGCGGGACCAGCGGCAGCGGCGACCCGCGCAGCGGCGACCCGGCCGTCCTGGGCAGCGACAGCCGGAACTGCGAACCCTCCCCCGGCGAGCCCCACGCCTGGAGCCAGCCGCCGTGCAGCATCGCGTCCTCGCGGGAGATCGCCAGTCCCAGTCCGGTGCCGCCGATCGTGCGCGCCCGCGAGGGGTCGGCCCGCCAGAACCGGTCGAAGACCATGTTCTCCTCGCCCGGCTTCAGGCCCACGCCGTGGTCGCGCACGGCCACCGCCACCGCGTCGCGGTCGGCGCCGACCGTGACGATGATGTCGCGGCCCTCGCCGTGCTCGATCGCGTTGAACAGCAGGTTGCGCAGGACACGCTCGATCCGCCGGCTGTCCATCTCGGCCATGCAGGGCTCGCCGGGCAGCCGCAGGTCGAAGCGGGTGGAGTGGCGTTCGGCCAGCGCCTCGGAGTCGGCGACGGCGCTCAGCACCACGTCTCTCACGTCGACGGGCTCGATGTCCAGCTCGGCCGCGCCCGCGTCGTAGCGGCTGATCTCCAGCAGGTCGGCGAGCATCGTCTCGAACCGGTTGAGCTGGTTCTGCATCAGCTCGGCCGACCGCGCGGCCATCGGGTCGAAGTCCTCCCGGGCGTCGTAGAGCAGGTCGGCGGCCATCCGCACGGTGGTCAGCGGGGTGCGCAGCTCGTGCGAGACGTCGGAGACGAACTGCCGCTGGACCTGCGACAGCTCCTCCAGCTGGTGGATCTTCAGCGCCAGGTTGGCGGCCATCTCGTTGAAGGAGGCGGCCAGCCGGGCCAGGTCGTCCTCGCCGCGGACCTTGAGCCGCTCGTCCAGGCGCCCGGCGGCCAGCCGCTCGGCGGCCTGGCGTGCCAGCCGTACCGGGGTGACCACCTGGCGGGTGACCAGCGAGGCGATGGCGGCCAGCAGGAGCACCAGGGCGACCCCGACCAGGATGAGCATCCGCAGGACCGAGGTGAGGGTCTTCTCCTCCTGGTCCAGCGGGACGAGGTGGTAGATCTCGTAGCCGCTGTCCAGGGGTGTGCCGGAGGTGTCCAGGCGGGTGCCGAGGATCATGCCGGGCCGCGAGTCGCCGCCCTCGTAGCGCAGCCTGCCGTAGTAGGTGGTGACCTCCTCGGGCTGCTTCTTCAGCACGTCGGCGCGGAGCCGCTCGGGGATGCTCACCGGGTCGATGTTGGTGGTGACGTAGAACTCGCCGGGCCGGTTGTCGTTGCGGATGACCACCGAGTAGCGGGGGACGGCGCCGGCCCGGCCCGCCAGCGCCACGATCGCCTGGCCGAGCGGGCTGTCCCCGCCCGCCTGGAGCGCCCCCGCCATGTCGGCCTGCTGCTTGGGAGTCTCACCGTCGGGCTGGTTCTTCAGGTAGCCCAGCACGGCCTTCCGGTCGGCCTGCGCCTCGCTCCTGGCCGCGCGCTCCCGGGACTCCAGCGTGGTCGCGACGATCTGCTGCATGAGGAAGACCCCCAGCACGGCGACCACCGCGATGGAGATCACCATCGTGCTGGTGACCACGCGGAGCTGGAGGGAACGCCAGAAGACGCGGCGCACCCAGCCGGCCGCCCATCGGGCCCGGCGGCGGAGGCCCCGCGCCACCCGGCGCGGGGTGCGGAGGCGCTTACTGGAGGGCATGTCGGGATCCCGGGGAGGCCGCGACGGGTCTTCAGGCGGGTCCGGCCTTGTAGCCCACCCCGCGGACCGTCACCACGATCTCAGGGTGCTCGGGGTCCTTCTCGATCTTCGCCCGGAGCCGCTGGACGTGCACGTTGACCAGGCGGGTGTCGGCCGCGTGGCGGTAGCCCCACACCTGCTCCAGCAGCACCTCGCGGGTGAAGACCTGACGCGGCTTGCGGGCCAGCGCGACGAGCAGGTCGAACTCGAGCGGCGTGAGATTGATCGTCTCCTCGCCGCGTTTGACCGAGTGTCCCGCCACGTCGATGGTGATGTCGCCGATCTGCAGTATCTCCGGCGTCGGCTCGTCGGTGCGGCGCAGCCGGGCGCGGACCCGGGCGACCAGCTCCTTGGGCTTGAACGGCTTGACGATGTAGTCGTCGGCGCCGGACTCCAGGCCGAGCACCACGTCGATGGTGTCGCTCTTGGCCGTCAGCATGACGATCGGCACGCCGGACTCGGCGCGGATGCGGCGGCAGACGTCGATGCCGTCGGCCCCCGGCAGCATCAGGTCGAGCAGGACGAGATCCGGCCGGGTGTCGCGGAAGGCGTCGAGCGCCTTGTCGCCGTCGGAAACGAAGGAGGGCTCGAAGCCTTCTCCCCGTAGGACGATGCCGAGCATCTCGGCGAGAGCGGCGTCGTCGTCGACGACCAGCACGCGTCCTTTCATGGCCCCTCATTCGTTACGCCGTCTGGGAGTTTTCGGGGGGAATGCACGGTTAACGCAGATTACCCTTGCCTGGCCAGTGGGTGACACCGGCACCGACGTCGAGCATTCGGAAGGCGAATTTTAGGCCCACGTACGGCAAAGCCTCGGCCCGGCCCCCGCGCCACCCTCCCCGTTCCCGGCGACCCCGGACGCCAAGCGGAGGTGGTGACCTTCCCAGTCTGGAGTAAAGAACCCGGTCTCGGCCATCCCTGCGGCGTCTCGGTCGTCCGCGATCCGGCCGATCCGGAGGCCGGAAACCCGGATCAGTCATCCCGCCCATCACAATCGGCACCCACGACATGCCAGGATTGGGATATGTCAGACGGTCACGATCCCGCTCCCGACACGCCCTCCGGCTGGGCGGCCCACCAGCCCCCGCCCTACCAGGGAGTCCCGGGATCGCCGTGGACCGCCCCCGGGCCGCCGCCCGCCTCCCCCGCCGGACCCGCCCAGGGCGGCCACCCGCCGTACGGCGGGCCGCCCCACCCCGGCGGGCCGTACGGCCCCGGCCCGGATGCCCCGCCGTACGGCCCGGGACCCCAGCCGCCGTACGGCAGGCACCCGCAGCCGGCCGCGCTGCGGCCCGGGATCATCCCGCTGCGCCCGCTCGGCCTCGGCGACATCCTCGACGGCGCGATCAAGCTGATCCGCTCCAACCCCAAGACCGTCCTGGGCCTCTCGGCGATCGCCGCGGTGCTCGGCGTGATCCCCACCGCCGTCGGCCAGGCGGTCGTCTTCGGCCAGATCGGCGCGGCCGTGAACGACCCCTCCGCGCTGGACGGCGTCGGGGAGAGCGGCTTCCTCGGCCAGTACGGCGACGTGCTGGTCTCCTACGCCGTGGAGTTCGTCGTGGTGACGCTGCTCACCGGCGTGCTGACCCGGATCCTGGGCCGGGCCGTCTTCGGCGGCCGGACGACCGCGGGCGAGGCGTGGCGGCTGTCCCGCGGCCGCATGCCCGCGCTGTTCGGGCTGGTGGCCCTCGAAGCGCTCCTCATGCTCGTGCCGGTGGTCCTGATCTCACTGGTGATCGTGGCGCTGGCGAACGCCGGGGCCGGAGCCGGGACGGCGGTCGCAGTGGGGGCGCTGGCGGTGCTCGGCTACATCGCCTACGCCGCGTTCGTCTCCACCCGCCTGGCGCTCGCCGCGCCCGCCGCGGTGCTGGAGCGGCGCGGGGCCCTCGACTCCATGCGCAGGTCGTGGCGGCTGGTGAACGGCGGCTTCTGGCGCACCCTCGGCATCCTGATCCTCACCAGGATCATCACGTTCCTGATCACCTTCGTGGTCGCCGTCCCCTTCACCTTCGGCGCCGCCCTCGTCAGCATCGGCGTGCCGGGCTCGACCGGCGCGCAGGTCGCCACGGCGGTCCTGATCGCGATCGGCGGCACCGTCGGCGCGATGATCACCTATCCGTTCCTGGCCGGGGTCAACGGCCTGCTCTACGCCGACCGGCGGATGCGGTCCGAGGCGTTCGACCTCGTCCTGCAGACCGCCGCGATCGAGCAGCGGCGCCAGGGCTGGGTGCACGCCACGGCCGACGACCTGTGGCTTCCCTCCGCCACGCCCGGCGCACCCGGCCCGCACCCGCAGGCCGGACAGGGAGCTTCGTGGCCCCACTCCTGACCCTCCTGAATCTCGGCACGCCGGTCGACGTCGGCCGTGACGAGGCCCGCCGCGAGGCGGCCCGCGAGCTGCTCCGGGCCGGGTACGCCAGGGAGTCGGCGTTCGACCGCGCCGTCCGGGCCGTGAACCAGTTCATCGGCGACCTCACCGACCAGGACTCCCTCGGGACCGTGGGAAGCGTGACCGTCCGGGTGGTGCTCGTCGCCCTCGTCGTCACCGCGGTCGTCGCGCTGGCCGTGGTCGCGCGGCGGACGGCCGGGGGCCGCGCCGCCCGCCGCGAGGAGGTCTTCGGCGACGGCCGGCGCACCGCGGCCGAGCACCGCGCCGCGGCCGAGCGGCTGGCCGCCGAGGGCCGCTGGGCCGAGGCGGTCCGCGAGCGGCTGCGGGCCGTCGCCCGTGATCTGGAGGACCGCGCGATCGTCGACCCCGTCCCGGGCCGCACCGCCGCCGAGCTGGCCGCCGAGGCCGGCCGCGCGCTGCCCGGCCTGGCCGCCGCCCTGGTCGCCGCGGCCCGGACCTTCGACGACGTGACGTACGGCGAGACCCCCGGCACCGCCGAGGCGTACGAGACGCTGCGCGACCTCGACGAGCGGCTCCGCGCGGCGCGCCCGGCGGACGCGGTCCCCGCCCCGGCGGACGCGGCCGGCGGCGCGGCCGCGTGGGGAGGGCCCCGATGAACGACCCCACGGGCACCACGGGCACCACCGGCACCATGGACACCGCCGGCGCCGCCGACGCACGGGCGGCGGACCCCGCGGACGCCGGCCTCGCCGCCGCCCCGGTGACCGGTTCGACGTCCGTCTCCCCCACCGCCGCGAGCCTGTGGCGCGGCGGCCGGGGCGTGCTCCTGGTCGCCCTCATCGTGGTGGCCGCCGCCGTCGCCGGCGTTCTCCTCGGCGGCACCGGCGGACCCGACCGGCGGCTCGACCCCGACGACACCTCGCTGTCCGGCGCGGGAGCCCTCGCCCGGCTGCTGGAGAGCCGTGGCGTGCGGATCGCCCGGGTCACCTCGGCCGCCGACGCGCGAGCCGCCGCGACCGCCGGCAGCACGCTGCTGGTCACCGACGCCTTCCCGCTCACCGCCGCGGACGCCTCGCGGCTGGCCGGGGCACCCGCCGACCTGCTGCTGGTCGGCGCCGGACGACGGCTGCGGACGCTCGCCCCCGGCCTGCTCGCCACCGGGGAGGCCCGGCCGCGCTCACGCGAGCCCCGCTGCGCACTGCCGGCCGCGGCCGCCGCGGGCAGCGCCCACCTGGGCGGGACGACCTTCTCCGTCCCCCGGGGCGGGACCGGCTGCTACCCCGCCGGGGACGACCCGACGCTGGTCGCCTACCGCGACGGAGACCGGACGATCACCGCGGTGGGCGACGGCGACTTCATGACCAACCTGCGCCTGGCGGAGGACGGAAACGCCGCGCTGGCGATGAACCTCGCCGGCGCCAGGCCCACGCTCGTCTGGCTGGTCCCGCCGCCCCCGGGGGAGGCGCCCGCGGCGTCAGGCGAGCAGGGCCTCTACGATCTCGTCCCGCCGGGCGTCAGATGGGCCGCGGCGCAGCTCGCGCTGGCGGTGGTGCTGCTGGCGCTCTGGCGGGGCCGGCGGCTCGGCCCGGTGGTGGCCGAACGCCTGCCCGTGGTGGTGCGGGCCGCCGAGACCGCGGAGGGCAGGGCCAGGCTGTACCGCGCCAGGCGGGCCCGTGACCGCGCCGCCGCCGCGCTGCGCGAGGGCTTCGCCGACCGCGTCGTCCCCCGGCTCGGGCTGCCGTCGGCGGCCGGGCCGGACGCCAGGGTGAGCGCGCTCGCCGGACGGACCGGGCAGCCGGCGCCGCAGGTGGCGTCCGCCCTGTACGGCCCGCCGCCGGCCGACGACGCCGGGCTGGTCGCCCTGGCCGCATATCTGGACATGTTGGAGAGGCAGGTCAGAGATTCGTGAACGTGCGTGACGAGCGAGCCGTTGATGCGAACGGCGGCGCGAACGGCGGCGCGGACGCCGCCCGGGAGGCGCTGGGGGCGCTGCGCGCCGAGGTCGCCAAGGGCGTCGTCGGCCAGGACGCCGTGGTCACCGGGCTGGTCATCGCCCTGCTCTGCCGGGGACACGTACTGCTCGAAGGGGTACCCGGGGTCGCCAAGACCCTGCTCGTGCGGACCCTCTCCGCGGCGCTGTCGCTGGATTTCAAGCGGGTGCAGTTCACCCCCGACCTGATGCCCGGCGACGTCACCGGCTCCCTGGTCTACGACGCGAAGACCTCGGAGTTCGAGTTCCGCCCCGGACCGGTCTTCACCAACCTGCTGCTCGCCGACGAGATCAACCGCACCCCGCCCAAGACGCAGGCGGCGCTGCTGGAGGCGATGGAGGAGCGGCAGGTCAGCGTGGACGGAGTGCCGCGCCACCTGCCCGATCCGTTCATCGTGGCCGCCACCCAGAACCCGGTGGAGTACGAGGGCACCTACCAGCTCCCCGAGGCGCAGCTCGACCGGTTCATGCTCAAGCTGACCGTGCCGCTGCCCTCCCGCGAGCAGGAGGTCGCGGTGCTGGAGCGGCACGCGCTCGGCTTCGACCCGCGCGACCTGTCACACATCAGGCCGGTGGCGACCGCCGCCGACCTGGAGGCCGGGCGCGCCGCGGTCCGCCAGGTGCACACCGGGCCCGAGGTCCTCGGCTACATCGTGGACATCGCCCGCGCCACCCGGCAGTCGCCGTCGCTGCAGCTCGGCGTCTCGCCGCGCGGCGCCACCGCGCTGCTGGCGGGCGCCCGAGCCTGGGCCTGGCTGTCCGGCCGCACCTACGTGACGCCGGACGACGTCAAGGCCCTGGCCCGGCCGGCCCTGCGGCACCGCGTCCAGCTCCGCCCCGAGGCCGAGCTGGAGGGCGCGTCCGCCGACGGCCTGATCGACGCCGTCCTCGCCGCCGTCCCCGTCCCCCGCTGAAGCGACGATGGCACTGACGGGACGGGCCGCCCTGCTGGCCCTGCTGGGCACGCTGGTCGTGCTGTTCGCGCCGCGGCCGGGACCGGCCGTGGCCGGGGTGGCGCTGCTGCTGGCCGCGCTGGTCGCGGTGGACCTGCTGCTGGCCGGGGGCGTGCGCCCGCTGCGGTTCACCCGCTCCGGCGACCGCCTGGTACGGCTCGGGGAGACCGCCACGGTCGACCTGGTCGTGGAGAACCCCGGCCGCCGCCGGGTCCGCGGCCTGCTCCGGGACGCCTGGCCGCCCTCGGCCGGAGCCGTCCCCCGGCACTTCGCGCTGGACGTCCCGGCCGGGGAGCGCCGCCGCCTCACGCTGACGCTCACCCCGGCCCGCCGGGGAGACCGGGAGGCCGCCGCCGTCACGGTGCGGTCGCTGGGCCCGCTGGGCATCGCGGCCCGCCAGGGCTCGCACCGGGTGCCGTGGTCGGTACGGGTGCTGCCGCCGTTCCTCAGTCGCAAGCACCTGCCCGCCAAGCTGACCAGGCTCAGGGAGCTGGAGGGCGCGCACCCGTCGATGGTCAGGGGCCAGGGCACCGAGTTCGACTCGCTGCGCGAGTACGTGCCCGGCGACGACGTGCGGTCGATCGACTGGCGGGCCACCGCCCGCCGCTCCGACGTCGTGGTGCGCACCTGGCGGCCCGAGCGCGACCGGCGGGTGCTGATCGTCCTGGACACCGGGCGCACCTCGGCCGGCCGGGTCGGCACCGCCCCGATCCCGCTCGCCGGTCAGGAGGACCGGTCCCCCGCGGGCCGCGGAGCCGGGCCCGGCGGGCTTTCGACCGGGCTTCCGGGCGGTCTTTCCGGCGGGCTTCCCGGTGGGCTTCCCGGTGGGCGGGGCGGCGTGTGGACCGCGCCGGGCTGGCCCCGGCTCGACTGGTCGATGGACGCGGCGCTGCTGCTGGCCGCACTGGCCTCCCGAGCCGGCGACCGGGTGGACTTCATGGCCCACGACCGCTCGGTGCGTGCCTGGGTGTCCGGGGCGGGTCGTACCGAGCTACTGTCGTCGCTGGTCAACGCGATGGCACCGATCGAGGCCGAGCTGGTCGAGGCCGACGCGGCCGGCATGGTCGCGGCCGTCCTGGCCCGTGCCAGGCGGCGCTGCCTGGTCGTCCTGCTGACCGACCTCAACGCCGCGTCACTGGAGGAGGGGCTGCTGCCCGTACTCCCCCAGCTGTCCTCCCGGCACCTGGTGCTGGTGGCCGCCGCGTCCGACCCGCAGGTCGCGGCGATGGCCGCCGGGCGTGGCACCCCCGAGCTGGTGTACGACGCGGCGGCGGCGGAACGCCAGGGCGCCGACCGGCGCCGCATCACCGCCCGCCTGCGCCGCCAGGGCGTCGAGGTCGTGGACGCCGCCCCCGAGCAACTCGCCCCCGCCCTCGCCGACGCCTACCTCGCCCTCAAGGCCGCCGGCCGCCTCTGACCCCCGTCCCGCCGGGCCCGATGGCCCCCGTCCCGCCGGACCGGATGACATGAAACGCCGGACATCCCCTGATCGTCATCGATAGCTTTTGACCATGACTCCTGGTGACGGCCGGGTGGCCGATCGTCATATCCGCTGGGCGCGACCTGAGCCGCAGGCCGACGATCCCGAGCGCGTCCTGATCCCGGAGGCGCTGGCCTTCGGCAAGGCCCTGTACGACCGGCGCAACGCGCTGGGGCTCAGCATCGCCGAGCTCGCCGGGCGCGCGGCCCTGACAGAGGACGAGATCGAGCGCATCGAGGAGGGCGGGACCGCCCCGACGGCCGCCCTGCTCCGACGCCTGGCCGGGGCGCTCCCGGCACGACCCCACCGCCCCGGCGTGTGTTCGGCTCGGCAGGGCCCCTCCGGCGCGGAGCCTCCTAGACTTGGGACGGGACGACAGCGGAGAGGACAGCGATGACAGCTCAGCCACATGAGGTCTCCGGCGCGGATGCGCCTCTCCCCGAGAAGAACCTGCGGTCGATCCGCGCCGCACTCGCTCTGCCACAGGATCGCGCCGCCTTCGACGCGGGTCTGCGACTCGCCTTGGACGAGGTGCGGGTCAGCCTCGACCTGGGGAGGCTGACCGAGTTCGTGCACAGCTGGTGGCTGATCGCCTGCGACTCCGTCCGCGATCGGGCGGGCCGCGAGGACATGTACGAACGCGCCGCCCACGCGCGGGCTCTGGCCGAGCAGGGCCGCCCGCTTCCCCGGGGGAACCGGTCCTGGCGGGAGATACTGGCTGAGCGCGGGACCGACACGTAGGTGTACACCATCACGCCGCCCGATCCTCTCGCCGAGGAACAGATCGCGGCACTGCCGACCGAAGCCGCCCGTTACCTCGCCGAGGTGTTCGCCCTTCTGGAGACCGCTCCGTGGACCGGCAGGCCGGCGAACCCCGCCAGTCCCGACGGAAACATGCGGATCATCTCGTTCGGAGAAGGCGGTCTGGTGACCTATCTGGTCCTGGAGCCACAGCGCGAGATCTACATTCTGCGCGTGCAGTGGGTGTGACGGAAAGACCGTTCACAGGTGTTCCTGTGGCCTTCCGCGCTCCGGTCCGGGGTCAGCCGGAGGTGGGGGTGACGTCGGGGGCGCGTTCCAGGTCGCCGGTCTCGCCCGCGCGCAGGGCGCGGCGGCCGAAGTAGACCACGTAGGCGAGGAAGGCCGCCTCGGCGACGACCCCGATGCCGATCCGCGCCCAGGTGGGCAGGGGCGAGGGGGTGACGAGCCCCTCGATGAGCCCGGAGACCAGCAGCACCACGACCAGCGCGAGGGCCACGCTCATGACGGCCCTGCCCTGCTCGGCGAGGGCCTCGCCGCGTCTGCGGGGGCCGGGGTCGACGACCGTCCAGCCCAGGCGCATGCCGACGGCCGAGGCGAGGAACACCGCGGTCAGCTCCAGCAGGCCGTGCGGGGTGATCAGGCCGAAGAAGATGTCGAGCTTGCCGCGCGAGGCCATCAGCCCGGCGGAGACCGCGACGTTCAGCGCGTTCTGCAGCAGCACGTACGGGATCGGCAGGCCGAGCAGTACGGCCATGATGATGACCTGCATCGACACCCAGGCGTTGTTGACCCAGACCTGCCCGGCGAAGGAGGCCGCGGGGTGCTCGGAGTAGTAGTCGGCGAAGTCGTGGTCGACGAGCTGGGTGATCTCCTCCGGTGTGCCGATCGCGGCCTGCACGGCCGGGTCTCCCGCCACCCAGACCGCGACGACCGCCGAGACCAGGAGGAACGCGGCGGTCGTGCCGAGCCACCACCACCGGGCGCGGTAGGCGACCACCGGGAACGAGACGGTGAAGAAGCGGACGAGCTCCCGCCAGGCGGGGGCGTGCGCGCCGGTCACCGCCGAGCGGGCGCGGGCGACCAGCGACGACAGGTGGCTCACCAGGATCGGGTCGGTGGGGCCGGAACGCACGATGGACAGGTGGGTGGCGGTCCGCTGGTAGAGCTCCACGAGTTCGTCGATCTCGGCGCCGTCCAGCGACCTGCGTCGCCGTACCAGGTGTTCCAGGCGGTCCCAGGAGGGGCGGTGCGCGGTGACGAACGCGTCGATGTCCACCCGGAAAGCGTATCCACCTTCCAGGCGGCGGGGACTTCCGCGACCGGCTCGGGGTGAGCCGGAGCCGGAGCGGCCGCTAAGCCGCTCAAGGGCTCAAGGGCTCAATGGCTCAGCCGCTCAATGGCTCAGCCGCTCAGTGACTCAGCGGCTCAGCGCCTCAGCGGCTCAGCGGCTCAGCGGCTCAGCGGCTCAGAACGCGACGCCGCAGCGGAGGATCACGTTGGCGTACGGCCGCGCCTCACCGGTCCGCACCACCAGCCGGGCGGAGCGGGACCTCTCCTTGAGCCGTTCGTGCGGGACGTGGTCCAGGGAGGGCAGCCGTTCGCCCAGCAGCGCGTGGCAGGCGGGGTTGGCCGTCCTGACCTCCTCCGCCGCGACGGCGCCCTCCACGACCAGTTCGGCGAGGAGGCCGTCCAGCACGTCGGCGAAGGCCGGGACGCCCGGCAGGAAGGCGAGGTCGACTACCTGGACCCCGGGCGGCAACGGCATCCCGGCGTCGCAGACGAGCACCTCGTCGGTGTGGCCGAGGCGGGCGAGCGCGCCCGACAGGGCCGCGTTGAGGATTCCCGCGCGCTTCACCGCGGATCCCGGCTCACGGCGACCCCGCCCTCCCGGCGGCACCGCGGGTCCCGGCTCACGGCGACCCCGTCGTCCTCCCCGCGACACCCCGGCTCCCGGTTCACGGCGACCACGTCGCCCTCCCCGCGGCTCCGGGCCCCCGACGAGTCCGGAGCCACGGGGACCACACGTGACTTCACGTTCACAGCGTCTCCAGGTCCCCGACCCGGGGGTAGGAGCTCTGCGCGCCGTGCAGGCGGACGGACGCGGCGCCCACCCGGACCGCGAACGAGGTGGCGGAGGCCAGGTGGTCGCCCTGGGACAGGCGCCAGGCCAGCGCACCGGTGAACGCGTCGCCGGCGCCGGTGGTGTCCACGGGCTCCACCCTGGGGCTCGGCACCGCGGTGACCTCCCCGGCGTCGGCGACGACCGCGCCGTCGGCGCCGAGGGTGAGGACCACCGAGCGGGGGCCGAGCGACAGCAGCTCCCGTGCCTGCCGTACGGGGTCGGCGTGGCTGCCGAGGAGCAGCGCGGCCTCGTGCTGGTTGACGACGAGGGGGTCGCACGCCTCCAGCAGCTCGTCCGGCACCACCGCCGGCGGCGAGAGGTTGAAGACCACCCGGCTCGCGACCCGCGCCGCCGCCACCACCGTGGCCAGCGGGCTCTCCAGCTGCAGGCAGACGACCGGCGCCGAGGACAGCAGGCGTTCGGCGGCGGTGATGTCGTCCTCGGTCAGCAGCCCGTTGGCGCCCGGCGAGACGATGATGCTGTTGTCGCCGCCGGCGTCCACGGAGATCAGCGCGACCCCGCTCGGGCCGGGCGTCTCGATGAGGTGGCCGAGGTCCACGCCGTCGGCGCGCAACGCCTCGCGCAGGAACTCGCCGTGGCCGTCGGAGCCGACCCTGCCGAGGATGGCGACCCGGGCGCCGAGCCGCGCCGCGGCGACGGCCTGGTTGGCGCCCTTACCGCCGGGGTGGGTGGCGAGCTCCGAGCCGATCACGGTCTCGCCCGGCGCGGGCCGCCGGGCGACATGGACCACCAGGTCGGCGTTGACCGACCCCACGACCACCACGTCGTACGGCGACACGGGCCGGCCGCCGGGGACGGCCCCCGGCCGGGGGGACCCGTCGATGTGGCCGCTCATCACGAGCCCGCGAACTCTGCGACGTTGTCCTTGTTCACGATCTTGACGGGCACGGCGACCGTGGCCTCCACCTTCTCGCCCTTGGCGGCCTTGACGGCGCCCTGGACGGCCTGCTGGCCGAGGAGGGCCGGCTGCTGGGCGACGCTGGCGCTCAGCGTGCCGTCCTGGACGGCCTTGAGCCCGTCGGGGGTGCCGTCGAAGCCGACGACCTTGACCTCCTTGCCCGCCTTGGCGCCCAGCGCCTTGACGGCGCCGAGGGCCATCTCGTCGTTCTGGGCGAACACGCCGGTGATGCCGGGGTTGGACTGCAGCAGGTTGGTCATGACGTCCAGGCCCTTGGTCCGGTCGAAGTCGGCCGGCTGCTGGGCGATCACCTGGATGTTGGGGAACGCCTTGATCCCCTCGGTGAAGCCCTGGCCACGGTCGCGGGCCGCGGAGGTGCCGGGCACGCCCTGGAGGACGACGACCTTGCCCTTCTCGCCCATCTCCTTGGCCAGTTCCTGCGCGGCGAGCTTGCCGCCCTCGACGTTGTCGGAGGCGACGGTCTGCGCGACGGTGCCGCCGTTGACGACGCGGTCGGCGGCTACCACCGGGATCTTGGAGCGTTCCGCGGCCTTGACCGCGGGCCCGGCGGCGTCGGAGTCGACCGGGTTGATGATGATCGCCTTCATGCTCTGGCCGGCGAAGTTCTGGATCTGGTTGACCTGCTGGGAGGCGTCGTTCTGGGCGTCGGTGACGGTCAGCGCGACGCCCTCCTTCTTCGCCTCGTCCTCGGCGCCCTTGCGGAGCTGGACGAAGTAGGGGTTGTTGAGGGTGGAGACCGACATGCCGATCTTGATGTCCCCACCCGACGTCCCCGAGCCGCCGTCGGAGGAACCGCTCGAACCGCCCGAGCCGCAGGCCGCGAGGCCCAGGGTGAGCGCGGCTCCGGCCGCGGCGAGGCTGATGGTGCGCTTGATCATGATATTTCGTTCCCCTCGGGGTGATTCTCAGGCTGTGGCCTTGCGGCGCAGGGTGTCGAAGAGGACCGCGAGCGCGATCACCACTCCGATGACGACCTGCTGCCAGAAGGCGGAGACGGAGAGCAGGTTGAGGCCGTTGCGCAGCACCGCGAGGATGAGCGCGCCGACGAAGGTGCCGAAGGCCCGGCCCTTGCCGCCCGACAGGCTCGCCCCGCCGATGACGACGGCGGCGATGGCGTCGAGCTCGTAGCCGGAGGCCGCCTGGGGCTGCGCCGAGGCGAGCCGGCTGGCCAGGACGATGCCGGCGATGGCGGCGAAGAGGCCGGACAGGCCGTAGGTGATGAGCTTCTGCCGGTCGACCTTGATTCCGGAGAGCCGGGCGGCCTCCTCGTTGCCGCCGATGGCGTAGATCGCCCGCCCGGAGTAGGTCCGGCTCAGGATCAGGGCGGTGATCAGCCCCATGGCGATCATGACGAGGACCGGGATCGGCAGGTATTCGCCGATGGTGTCGCCCAGGTGGGTGACGGCGTCGGGCAGGGCGATCGGGCTGCCCTGGGAGATGACCAGGGCCAGGCCGCGGGCGATGCCCAGCATGGCCAGGGTGGCGATGAACGGCGGCAGCTTGCCGTACGCGATCAGGGCGGCGTTGGCGAGCCCGCACACCAGGCCGACGACCAGCGCGGCGACGACGGCCAGCGGCCACGGCAGGCCCGAGTCGGTCGACAGCCAGGCCAGCGCGATCGCCGACAGGGCGGCGACGGAGCCGACCGACAGGTCGATGCCGCCGGTGATGATGACGAAGGTGACGCCGAAGGCGAGGATCGCGGTGACCGCCGCCTGGACGCCCACGTTGAGCAGGTTCGTCACCGTCAGGAAGTCTCCCGACAGCAGTGACAGACCGGCCACGAGCACGACCAGGGCGACCAGCGCGCCGTTCTCGGCCAGCCAGGCGGCGGCCGGGTGCCGGCGCCGCGTCGCCTTGGCGGGCCCGTTGAGCACATCAGTGGACACGTGCATCCTCCACCTCGCTGACGGCCAGGGCCATCACCGAGTCCTGTGTCGCTTCACGCGCGGCGAGCTCTCCGGCGAGCCTGCCGCGGGCCATCACCAGCACGCGGTCGCTCATCCCGAGGACCTCGGGGAGATCACTGGAGATCATGAGAACCGCGTGCCCGGAGGCGGTGAGCGAGTTGATCAACTGGTAGATCTCGACCTTGGCTCCCACGTCGATGCCGCGGGTGGGCTCGTCGAGGATGAGAACGCTCGCGTCGGCGAGCAGCCATTTCCCGATGACGATCTTCTGCTGGTTGCCGCCGGAGAGCGTGCGGACCTCCTGGGCGAGGCCGCTCATCCGCACGCCGAGCCGTCCGGCGACGTCGGCGGCGGCCCGGCGCTGCCCGGCCCGGTCGACGAACCCGCCGCGGCTGGCCCGGCGGAGCGTGACCAGACCGAGGTTCTCTGCGACGTCGGCGCCGAGGACCAGCCCCTGGCCCTTGCGGTCCTCCGGGACCAGGCCGAGACCGGCCTCCATGGCGGCGTGGACGTCGCCGCGCGGCAGCGGGCGGCCGTCCACCAGGACCTCGCCGGTGTCGTAGGAGTCGGCGCCGAAGATCGCCCGGGCGACCTCCGTACGGCCCGCGCCCACCAGCCCGGCCAGGCCGACGACCTCGCCGGCGCGGACCTCGAAGGAGACGTCCTCGAACGCGCCGCGCCGGCCCAGGCCGCGGACCCGCAGCAGGGGCTCGCCCGGCGCCGCGGGCTCCCGGGGGTACTGCTGGTCGATCGGACGGCCGACCATGAGCCTGACCAGCTCGTTCTCCGGCGTGCTCGCCGGCACCCGGGTGACCGAGCGGCCGTCCCGCAGTACGGTGACCCGGTCGCCGACCTGCGGGATCTCCTCCAGGTGGTGGGTGATGAACACGATCGCCACCCCCTGGTCGCGGAGCTGGCGGACGATGGCGAACAGCCGCTCGACCTCGCTGGTCGTCAGCACGGCGGTGGGCTCGTCCATGATGAGCACCCGGGCGTCGAGGGCGAGCGCCTTGGCGATCTCGACCATCTGCATGCGGGCGATGCCGAGGCGGCCGACCGGGGTGCGCGGGTCGACGTCCACGCCGACCCGGGCCAGCAGTTCGCGCGCCCGCTCGTGCATCCTCCTGGTGTCGACGAGCCCGAAGCGGCGGGGCGGGCGGCCCAGCGCGAGGTTCTCGCCGACGGAGAGCTCGGGGACCAGGTTGAACTCCTGGTAGATGGTGGCGATGCCGAGCCGCTGGGCGTCTCCGGCGCCGCGGATCTCGACGGGCGCGCCGTCGACGACGATCCGTCCGGCGTCGGGGCGGTAGGCCCCGGAGAGCATCTTGATCAGCGTGCTCTTGCCCGCGCCGTTCTCGCCGAGCAGGACATGGACCTCGCCGGCCCGCAGGTCGAAGTCGACCCCGTCCAGCGCCACCACGCCGGGGAACTCCTTGCGCAGTCCCTCGACGCGGAGGATCTCACCCCCGGCCGCCCCGCCCCGCGGGCTGTCGTCGTTCGTCACGAGACGTTCCTTCCTTCCCCGCACGACTGCCTGGGCACCAGTACGGCCGGCAGGACCACCGATCCGGCGGGCCGCCCGTGGAGCAGGTCGAGGATGACCCGCACGGCGCGCACGCCCAGTTCGGCGACGGGCTGGCTGATGGCTGTTATCGGGGGGTTCATGTGGGGGAACCACGGCACGTCGTCGAAGGACACCAGTGCCACGTCCTCGGGGATGCGCAGACCGCGCGCCCGGATCTCGTCCAGCGCGCCCAGGGTCATCAGGTTGTCGCCCCCGAAGATCACCTCGGGCGGCTCCGGAAGGTCCAGGAGCCTGGCGGTGAGCTCCCGGCCGCTGCCCAGCTGGAAGTCCCCCGACCGAATGTACTCCGGGCGCAGCTCGATCCCGTGTCCGGCCGCCGCCTCCACGAAGGCGTCGGTGCGCTCCCGGCCGGTGGAGAGCCGGAGCGGGCCGGAGATGAGGGCCACCCGCCGGTGCCCCAGCCTCTTCAGGTGGCCGACGAGCTCGCCGATCGCGGCGGTCCCGTCGACCCGGACCGACGGCACGTCCATGCCGGGGAGCACGCGGTCGATGAACACCAGCGGGCCGCCCGTCGCGGCCGCCTGCTCCACCAGCGGGGTGACCTCGGCGGTGGGGCAGATCAGCAGCCCGTCCACCCGCTGCTCGATGAGGGTGCGCACGTAGTGGTCCTGCTCCTCGGGCCGCTCGTCGGCGTTGCCGATGACGACGGTGTAGCCGGCCTCGCGCGCCGCGTCCTCGACCGACCGGGCCAGCTCGGCGAAGAACGGGTTGAGGATGTCGCCGATGATCAGGCCGAGCGTCCGGGTCGCCTCGGTGCGCAGCGAGCGCGCCACCGCGTTGGGGACGTAGTTCAGCTCGGTCATCGCGGTGTAGACCCGGTTCCGGGTCTCCTCGGACACCGAGGGGCTGGCGTTGAGGACCCGGGAGACCGTGGCGACGGACACACCCGCGCGAACGGCCACATCCTTGATACGTGCCACCGGCCCTCCCGTGTAATCGATTACATGAGGGTATGTAATCGATTACATGAACACCACTCGCATCGAAGTGACCTGCGTCACAGATCGTTTCCGCTCCCCGACCCCCGGATTCCGGTGGCGTTCGCCCCCGCCCGGCGGGCATCCGGGACGGGCCGGGCGGGGGCGGGCGGAGAGCCCCCGGGCGGGCACCGCGGGACATCGGGCGGAGAGGGACGGGGAGGGCCGGGCGCCGCGGGGACGGCCGGGGCGGGCGCCGCGGGACCGGCGGGAACCGCCGGGACGGGCGGAACCGGACCCGGCCGGGGCGGGCGCCGCGGGACCGGCCGCCGGTAGGGTTCTTGTGTGTCCGAGGTCGTAACCGGCGAGGCGGTCGTCGTCGAAGTCCGGATCGCCCAGCTCCCGAGCCGGGTCGCCGCGCTGCTCATCGACATCCTGGTCCAGCTCGTGACGCTGGCCGGGGCGTCCTTCGCGGCCGGCGCCCTGCTCCTCGTCTCCGACCCCGCGCTGACCGCGATGGTGTACATCACGCTGTCCGTGCTGGTCCTGGTCGGCTACCCGGTGGTCTTCGAGACGCTCTCGCGCGGGCGCAGCCTCGGCAAACTGGCCCTGGGCCTGCGGGTGGTCAGCGACGACGGCGGCCCCGAGCGGTTCCGCCAGGCCCTGTTCCGCGGCCTGGCCGGGGTGCTGGAGATCTGGACGCTCAGCGGCGCCCCCGCCCTGATCAGCTCGCTGATCTCGGAGAAGGGCAAGCGCCTCGGCGACGTCTTCGCCGGGACCATCGTGATCGCCGAGCGCGCCCCCCGCCGGTACGGCCCGCCGCTGGAGATGCCGCCGCCGCTGGCCTCGTGGGCGGCGACGCTGGAGCTGTCCCGGCTGCCCGAGGAGGTCGCGTCGACCGCCGTCCGGTACCTCACCCGCCGGAACGACCTGTCACCCGCCGTCCAGCACGAGATGGGCGCGCGCATCGCCGCCGAGATGTCGGCCTTCGTCTCCCCTCCCCCGCCGCCCGGCGTCCCGCCGTTCGCCTACCTGACCGCCGTCCTGGCCGAGCGCCGCCGCCGCGACCAGGCGCGGCTGTCCGGGCGGGGCGGCGCACCCGGGCACCCGCCGCACGCCGCGCCCTTCCCAGCCGCCTATCCGCCCGCCGCCTATCCGCCGCCCTCCGCCCAGCCGCCCGCCGCGCCGTACGGCCCTCCGGCCGCCGCGCCGTACGGCCGGCCGCCCGCGGTGCGGGACCGGCCCCCGGCGCCGCCTCAGGGAGGTCCGGCTTCCGGGACGACCCCCGGCGGGTTCGTCCCTCCGGCCTGACCGGGCCGGCACACCGCCGTACCACCGGCGTCCCGCGCGAGGGCCGTACGGCACGCACGGACCGGGGCCCGGCACGCGCGACCCGAGGACGCGGTGCGCCGTACGGCACGTGCCCCGCGGGTGCGGTGCGGACGGCCCGCGGGCGCGGCGCGCCGTACGGCGCGCGAAGGGGGCGGCGGGATCACTCCCACCGCCCCCTCGGCGTTCGCTCAGGAAGAGCCGTCAGGCACGCGGTCAGTGACCGTGACCGTAGGAAGGCTGGGTCTGGGCGTTGAAGATGTCCATCTTGACGCTCCTGGCCTGGTTCGTCCGCGGGTCGTTGAGCCGCAGGACGTCGAAGCCGAGGTTGAAGTCACTGCCGTAGATGTAGCCGTTGTAGTAGTAGGCCGACCAGAAGCCGCCGCTCAGCGGAGGAGCGGTGTTGTCGGGGCCGCGCTCGAAGAACGCGATCTCGTGCGGGTTGGCCGAGTCGGTGAAGTCGACGACCGAGATGCCGCCCTGGTACCACGCCTGGACCATGATGTCCTTGCCCTTGACCGGGATCAGCGAGCCGTTGTGCGCGACGCAGTTCTCGGTGTCGGCCTGGTGACGCGGGATCTTGAAGTAGCTCCGGAACGTCAGCGCGGTGCCGGAGATGTCGTAGTAGGCGTTGGCGCCGCGGTTCGGGCCGATCGCCTCGTTGCAGGTGGCCGCGCCGCCGCCACCGAGCTCGTCGGTGAAGATGACCTTGGTGCCCTCGTTGTTGAAGGTCGCCGAGTGCCAGAACGCGAAGTTCTCGTCGTCACGGACGGTCGAGGTGACCTTCGGGTTCACCGGGTCGGAGATGTCCATCAGGATGCCCTCGCCCATGCAGGCGCCGGCCGCGATGTTCTTCTCCGGGTAGGAGGTGATGTCGTGGCAGCCGGTGGTCGCCGACGTGCGGTAGGGGTACTGCTTGTCCGGCTCGCCGGGGTTGCCTCCGTCCGGGAAGAGCACCGGGGTGTTGACGACCGCCGCGTCCGCCGGCTTCTCCAGCGGCACCTTGATGATGGAGATCTTGTCGTGCGGCGTCTTGCAGTCCGGGAAGTTGTCGTTCGGGCCGTAGGAGGAGACGTAGACGTAGACGTTGCGCCGGTCACGTCCCTTGCCGGGCACCAGGGTCAGGGTGTGCGAGCCGCAGTTGGTCTCGACCGCCTTGACGTATCTGGGGTTCTTCTTGTCGCTGACGTCGAAGATCCGGATGCCCTCCCACGAGTCCTTGTTCGCCGCGCTCTGGCCGGTGCTGCTGCAGGAGTCGTTGTTGCGGGAGGAGTCGACGGCGCCGAAGAGGAGATTCCCGTAGACGGCCATGTCCATCTGGCCACCGGGGCAGACCACCGAGCTGACCACCGAGGTCCGCTTGGGGTGCTTGACGTCGTAGATGGAGAAGCCGCTGTAGTTGCCCACGTAGGCGTAGTCGCCCTGGAAGGCGATGTCGGTGTTGATGTCCGTCAGCGCCGCGGGCTTCGGAACGTTGGTGACATGCTCGATGTTCGAGCTCATGACGATCTCGCCAGGGGCGGGGATGTCAGCGGCCTGAGCGGGCACGGTGGACAGCGACAGCGCCGCCGCCGCGCCCACCGCGACGAGGAAGCGGCCGGTCAGACCCTTCCCACGGGGGGTGAACACTGATGAACCTCCTTGCCATATGCGCCATAAAAGTCGCATAAATGCCTGAATCGTTCATCCCAGACCGATGATCGGACAAGCCTTCACAGTGTCAGCAAGTTTTTCCGTTTTGCTCTATTTACCTACCCCTTATGGGCATATTAGGGTGTTCCGACGTTGCTACCGGGATACGTTTGAGGAGGTCGGGTGCGCGGAGCGCTGGTCGCCGTGGCCGCCGTCCTGTGCCTGAGCGCGTGCAGCGTGGGCGCCGACCGCCCCTCCGTCCAGGCGGCGCAGCAGACGGCGCCGATCATCGCGCCCGGCCGCCCCGGCGAGCCCGCCCGGACGCTCAGCCCCGGTGAGGCCGCCACCGCCGTGCCCTCCCCCACCGCCAACGCCGCCGACGTCGAGTACGTGCAGGACATGATCGTCCACCACCGGCAGGCGCTCGACATGGCGTCCCTGGCCCCCGAGCGGGCCCGGAACGCCAAGGTCAAGGGACTGGCCGCGCGCATCAAGGACGCCCAGGGCCCGGAGATCCAGTACATGGCCGCCTGGCTGCAGCAGCAGGGCCAGCGGGTCCCCGACCAGCACGGCGACCACGCCGCCATGCCCGCCATGCCGGGGATGGCCACCCCCGAGCAGATGGCGGCACTCAGGGCCGCCTCCGGAGAGGACTTCGACCGGCTCTTCCTGGAGCTCATGACCGCCCACCACCGCGGCGCCCTCACGATGTCGGAGCAGGTCCTGGTCGACGGCTCGCACATCAAGATCGAGGAGCTGGCCAACGAGGTCTCCGTCGGCCAGACCGCCGAGATCAACAGGATGCGGGAGATCCTCGCCGGGCTCTGAGCCGCCGCTATCGCAGGTACGCCGCGAGGCCGAGCCGCTGGTCGCGCACCGCCCCGGCGACGAGGCCGGCGATCTGCCGGGCCCCGGCGGCCTCGAAGTGGGTGTGGTCGTCGGCGAAGAAGGCTCCGACCGGGCCGGAGGTGTAGTCGCCGTTGAACGGGCAGAAGCGCAGGCTGTTGTAGAGCGTGTAGCTCAGCCTGTGCAGGTCGACGACCGGCGCGCCGGTGGCCGTGCCCACGGCGAATGTGTCGGTGACGAACCCGCGGTTGGGTGTGGCCGTGCTTCCGCTGCAGGTCAGGGCGGCCACGGGGGTCACGAGCACGGGGTTGGCGCCGCGCTGCCGGGCCGCGCCGACCATCGCGGTGAGCAGCTCCCGGTACCTGGCGGCGCCGACGTGGCGGGGGCAGGTGGCGGAGCCGTCGTTGATGCCGAACTGGATGAACAGATAGTCGCCGGCCTTCATCCCGGTCGACGCGTCGAGCATGGCCTGCCAGCGGGAGGCATAGGCGGTCGAGCTGAGGACGCACTCGCCGGCGGAGTTCATGCGGTCGGTGACGGCCGACTCGTACAGCCAGGTCTGGACGCTCCGCCCTCCCACGGCGCTGTTGACCACGGTGGCGTTCGCGGTGAGGTACTGGCCGAGCTCCCTGCCCCAGCCGACGATGGAGGCGCTGGAGCTGTTGGCGACGGTGGAGTCACCGGCCAGCCAGACCGTGATCCGGCTCGATGTCGGGGTACTGCTCGGCGTCGGGGTGCCGCTCGGCGTCGGGCTGGAGCCGGGGCCGGAGGGGCTCGGGGACGGTGAGGCCGTACCGGCCGCCCCGGTGCAGGGGCTGCCGTTGAGCGTGAAGGAGGCGGGCACCGGATTGCCGGCGCTCCAGGCGCCGTTGAACCCGAAGTTGACCGATCCGCCTGTCGCGATGGTCCGGTTGTAGTCGACGTTCCTCGCGGTGACGCCGGCGCCGCTCTGGACGACCGTGGCGTTCCACGCCTGTTCGACGCGCTGGCCCGCCGTGAAGGTCCAGGCCAGCGTCCACCCGTTGACGGCGTCACCGAGGTTGGTCACGGTCACGTCCGCGCCGAACCCGCCGGTCCACTGATCGGTGACGCGGTAGCTGACGGCGCATCCGACGGCGGCACCGGCGGCCGGCGCCCCGGCCGCCCAGGTCAGCGCTCCGGTCAACGCCGCCAGAGCCGAAGCGATCAGGGCGGTGGCCCGTCGCCGGAACATGTTCATCCGCGGTCTCACTTTCCGGGGGTCCGCCGGCTCCGGGCCGGTCCGCGTGGCCGAAACCGTGCACTCGGGTGGTTCGGTTCGCCGGGCCGGCGGGCGGCCCGCGGAAGCGCCGTCAGGTGACCCGGCACCCGGCGCCGTCGAGGGTGAAGGAGGCCGGTACTCCGTTGACGCCGTTCCATGTCGCGGTGAAGCCCACGGTCGCGGAGGCGCCGGGGGCGAGTGACGTGGCCCAGTCCGGGCCGCTGACGGCGACGGACGCCCCGGCCTGGGCGAACGTGCCGTTCCAGCCCTGGCCGATCTGCTGGCCGTCGGCGAACGTCCAGCGCAGCGTCCACGGGTCGAGGGTGCGGCCGCCGGTGTTGGTGACCCGTACATCGCCCTGGAAGCCGCCGGCCCACTGGTTGGTCACGGTGTAGCGCACTTCGCAGCTGAGCGCCGCCCCGCTCGGCGTGGGGGTGGGTGACGCCGAGGGCGTGGGGCCGGGCGGTACGGAGGGCGTCGGGGTCGGGGTGGGGCTCGGAGCGAGGTGCCCGGCCACGATCGGCGCCAGCGCGGCCGCGATCGCGCGGTGCCCGGCGTCATTGGGGTGGACGCTGTCGGACAGTCCGTCGGGCGGCACCCATCCGTCCGTGTCGACGAAGAAGACGTTGCGGTCACCGGCGTCGTTGACGGTCTGGACCGCGGCCTGGGTCTGCGCGGCGTACCGCCCGCGGAAGGTCCGCAGGGCCAGGATCGCGGCCCGCGGATACCTGCTCCGGACGGTGCGCAGCAGCCCGGCGTAGGACGTCTGGAACTGCGTCGAGGACACGCCGTGCCCGACGTCGTTGGTGCCGAGGTTGATCACGACGACGTCCGCCTGGTATCGGGAGAAGTCGTGGTCGGCGGCCCCGTCGACGGCGCTGACCTTCACGAAGCGGCGGTCCAGGCCGACACAGCCGTCGGCGGTGGTGACCAGGCAGGCGCCTCCCTGGGCCACCTGCGTGTGATCCAGCCCGAGTCGCTCGCCGACGAGCCATCCGTAGGCGGTGAGGGCGTTCTTGGAGGTGGTGGTCCCGACCGTGATGGAGTCGCCGACGAACTCCACCATGCCGCGGGCCGGCCGGGCCGGCAGGGTGTGCGCGCCCGGGTCGAGCACCAGCCCCTGGAACACCGCGTCGCCGTGGTAGGAGCCGGCCACCACGCGGTAGGACACGCGCAGGGTGTGGTCGCCGGCGGGCAACGGCTTCGGCGTCAGGTCGACCGTGCCACGCACGTTCTGCAGGTACACGTCGGGGCCCGCGTCGATGCTGTAGTAGAGGTCGATGGTGTCGCGCTGCCTCAGCTTGACGGTGGTGCCAGTGAAGCCGGTCGTGAGGTAGGCGCCGGCCCAGCCCGGGACGTAGGCGCCGGCGGCGCGGGTGTCCCAGCGGCCGACGAAGCGGATGTTCGGATCGGCCGGCGTCCCGTCCCCGGTGGCGGCCCCGGCGCCGGGCGACGCCGCGAGCACGGCCGCGAGGGTGGTGGCCACGGCGGCGAGGCGCATGAGTCTCATCGCGGTCCTTTTCTCCTGCGGCGGGGTGACCGCACGGCGACCGCTCCGGGAACCACCGCGCACGGCGCCGCCGGGCACTGCCCGGCTCCGCGCCGGATGTTCGGACCGCCTCGTCGACGGCCCCGCGGTGTGGCCGGTTCCGCGTGGTCCTCCGGGGCCGTGCCATCGGCCCCGGTCGCATGCCGGCCGCTCTTTTCCGAACGTCGCACAGCGATTACCGAATCGCTACCGTAAAACGATTCAGACCGTAAGAACGGAAAAGCACCCCGTCAACCCACCCGTCGGCCCACACTCGGATTTCATCACCGCCGTCAACGGTGTTCCCGCAGCTCAGGAGAATGGCGATCCCGCGGGGACCGGCCACGGTGAATGTGAAAATTTCACGGTCCGAACGCCTGCCGAGGCTTTTCGAAAAGCGCTGGAAATCGAGATGCCGCGCGTCCCGCCGACGGACGAGCCAATCGGTGACGACGCGTGGACGGCGGCGGCATGGCGCGCCGTCACCGCGTCGGGCGGACGCCTCCGGCCGACGCGGCCGTCCGTCCGCGGGCCTCCTCCCGAAAGGAGATCGTGGCCTCGTGGAACGTCAGGAGCCGAGCCGCCAGGAGTGGAGATACTTCTCCTGTTCGCCGGTGAGGACGTCCACCTCGATCCCGGCGGCGGCCAGCCGCAGCCGCGCCACCTCCACGTCCACCTCCTCCGGCACGTCGTAAACGCCGGGCGCCAGTTCCGCGCCCTCCCGGGCCAGCCACTCGACCGCGAGTGCCTGCGCGGAGAAGGACATGTCCATGACGGCGGCCGGGTGCCCCTCGGCGGCGGTCAGGTTGACCAGGCGGCCCTCCGCCAGCAGCAGGAGCCGCCGGCCGTCGGCGAGGACGTACTCGTCGGTGCTGGGCCGTACGCCGTGGTGCACGGCCATGGCCATGTCGTCCAGGGCCCGCACGTCGATCTCCACGTCGAAGTGCCCGGCGTTGGCGAGGATCGCGCCGTCCTTCATCGCCGCCAGGTGCTCGCTCCTGATCACGTCGCGGTTGCCGGTGACGGTGACGAACACGTCTCCCGCCGGGGCCGCCTCGCGCATCGGCCGCACCTCGTAGCCCTGCAGCGAGGCGTCCAGCGCCTTGACCGGGTCGATCTCGGTGACCACCACCCGGGCGCCCAGCCCCTTGGCCCGCTCGGCCACGCCCCGGCCGCAGTAGCCGAACCCGGCGACCACCACGGTCTTGCCTGCCAGCAGGGTGTTGGTGGCGCGCATGATGCCGTCGATCGTGGACTGGCCGGTGCCGTAGCGGTTGTCGAACATCCGCTTGGTCCGGGTGTCGTTGACCGCGACGACGGGGAACCGCAGGGCCCCCTCGGCCGCCATCTGCCGCAGCCGGATGATCCCGGTGGTGGTCTCCTCGCAGCCCGCGGTGACCCCGTCGAGCAGTTCCGTCCGCTCGGTGTGCAGGATGTTGACCAGATCGCAGCCGTCGTCGAGGACGATGTCCGGGCCGATGTCGAGCGCCCGGTGGATGTGCCGGTAGTACGCCGCGCGGTCCACCCCGGCCAGCGCGTGCACGGCCACGTCGTATCCGGCCAGGGCGGCGGCGACGTCGTCCTGGGTGGACAGCGGGTTGGAGGCGGCCAGCGCGACCTCGGCCCCGCCCGCCCGCAGCGCGCCCATGAGCACCGCGGTCTCGGCGGTCACGTGCAGGCACGCGGCGATCCGCAGGCCGTCGAGGGGCCGCTCGGCGGCGAACCGCTCTCCGAGGGCGGTGAGCACCGGCATCGCCCGCGCCGCCCAGCCGATCCGCCGTTCTCCGGCGGCCACGAGCTCGCTGTCCACGTCTCTCCCCACCTGCCCGAAACCCCGTGCGTCCCGGAACCCCATGCGCCCTGGAGCCCCGTGTGCCTCGAAGCCCCACGCGCGCAGAGCCCTGTACGTCCGGATCCCCGTACGCCCGGAGCCCCATGTGCCCGAAGGCCCCCGCGGTTCGCCGCGGGGGCCGGAGGACCTGTCACCGGATCATCTCCGCCCGGCCCCGGGGGCCGGGGAGGGAGTCCCGGAAGTCCTAGTAGCGGTAGTGGTCGGGCTTGTAGGGGCCCTCGACGTTCACGCCGATGTAGTCGGCCTGGGACTTGGTGAGCGTGGTCAGCTTGACGCCGAGCGCGTCGAGGTGGAGGCGGGCGACCTTCTCGTCGAGGTGCTTGGGCAGCACGTAGACGCCGATCGGGTACTGCTCGGTCTTCGTGAACAGCTCGATCTGGGCGATCACCTGGTTGGTGAAGGAGTTCGACATCACGAACGAGGGGTGGCCGGTGGCGCAGCCGAGGTTCATCAGGCGGCCCTCGGCGAGCACGATGATGGCGTGGCCGTCGGGGAAGGTCCAGGTGTGGACCTGCGGCTTGACCTCGGTCTTGACGATGCCGGGGGTCTTCGCCAGCCCGGCCATGTCGATCTCGTTGTCGAAGTGGCCGATGTTGGACACGATCGCGTTGTGCTTCATCTTCGCCATGTGGGCGGCGGTGATGATGTTGAAGTTGCCCGTCGTGGTGACGAAGATGTCGGCGATCCCGACGACGTCGTCCAGCGTGGTGACCTGGAATCCGTCCATGGCCGCCTGCAGGGCGCAGATCGGGTCGATCTCGGTGACGATGACGCGGGCGCCCTGGCCGCGGAGGGCGTCGGCGCAGCCCTTGCCGACGTCGCCGTAGCCGCACACGACCGCGACCTTGCCGCCGATGAGGACGTCGGTGGCGCGGTTGAGGCCGTCGATGACGGAGTGGCGGCAGCCGTACTTGTTGTCGAACTTCGACTTGGTGACCGAGTCGTTGACGTTGATCGCCGGGAAGAGCAGCGTGCCGGCCTTGAACATCTCGTACAGGCGGTGGACGCCGGTCGTGGTCTCCTCGGTGACACCCTTGATCTGCGAGGCGATCTTCGTCCACCGCTTCTCGCCGGAGACGGTACGGCGGAGCAGGTCGAGGATGACCTGCCACTCCTCCGGGTCGTCCTCGGCGGCGCTGGGAACGGCGCCGGCCTTCTCGTACTCGGCGCCCTTGTGGACGAGCAGGGTGGCGTCGCCGCCGTCGTCGAGGATCATGTTGGGGCCGTCACCGCCGGGCCAGGCCAGCGCCTGCTCGGTGCACCACCAGTACTCCTCCAGGGTCTCGCCCTTCCAGGCGAAGACCGGGACGCCCTTGGGGTCGTCGACGGTGCCCTCGGGGCCCACGACGACGGCCGCGGCGGCGTGGTCCTGGGTGGAGAAGATGTTGCAGCTGACCCAGCGGACCTCGGCGCCGAGCGCGACCAGGGTCTCGATGAGCACGGCGGTCTGGATCGTCATGTGCAGCGAGCCCATGATCTTCGCACCCGCCAGGGGCTGGGCCTCGGCGTACTCCTTGCGGATCGCCATCAGGCCCGGCATCTCGTGCTCGGCGAGCTGGATCTCCCTGCGCCCGAAGGCGGCAAGGGAAAGGTCGGCGACCTTGAAGTCCATGTGTTACCCCTTTGATCAGTGGTCGCGTTCGTCCCGGGCCCCGCCGCGCCCGGCGGCCCCGCTTCGCTCGGGGGCCCGGCTCGCCACTCGGTCGGAAAGCCGTCGGTCCGAGTTTAGGCGGCCGATCCGGCCGGGCGCATCTTCCAAACGGGTAACCTGACAGAAGAATGTAAGAATCGGTGGGAGGCCGGGATGCGGATCACGGAAGCGGCCCGGCGGCTCGGGATGTCCCCCCGGATGCTCCGCTACCGCGAGGCCCTCGGGTTGCTGCCCCCGGTCAGGAGCCGCGGCTCGCACCGGCGGTTCGGCCCCGAGGAGCTCTCGGCGGTGGCCCAGGGGGTGGAGCTGGAGAGGCGGTTCGACGTCTCCCCCGCCGAACTGGCCTTCGGGCTGCGGGTGCTGAGCGACCCGGCGGTGGCGCAGGCCGTACGCGACCTCGGCCTGCGGATCGGCAGGCTGCAGGCCCCGCGCCGGGCACTGGACTTCGAGAAGGAGAAGGCACTGCGCCTGCTGCAGGGCCGCCCCCCTGGCGCGACGGAAGCCCCGCCCCGGAGCCGCCCCCCGGGTACGGCGGAAGCCCCGCCGACCTCCTCAGCGGCGCGGCGCGGCACGCGGGTCCCACCGGCGCGCCCACGCGGTTGACCAGGCCGCGCGGCGAAGCATCGGTCTGCCTTCCCCCGATGGGCCGAACCTCCGGTGAGGCATCATCCCGGGTCTTATCCTTGCCTCATGCGCTGGCAAGACGTCGAACCGCTCCCTGATCTCAATGGTGGGATCTCGGCGATCCTCGCCTCGGCCGACGCGCTGAAGGGTGCCTGGGAGGACTGGCTCGAACACATCGACGAGCAGGAGTTCCGCCGGACACGCCGGCGCAGCCTGCGCAGGCACGCCATCGAGACCGGCATCATCGAGCGTCTCTACGACGTCGACTGGGGCGTGACGCTCGCGTTGGTCGCCGAAGGCCTCACCCAGGAAGCGGCCGCCCGCGAGGGAGGCATCAGCGATGACACCCTGGCGGTGATCCGCTCACAGTACGACGCCCTGGAGTTCCTGGCCGACGCGGCCAGAGGAGGCAGGGACCTGAGCGTGCACTTCGTGCGTGAACTCCACCAGGCGATCACCCGACGCCAGCTCACCTACGGCGCCACCGACACCCTGGGACGCGTCTTCGAAGCCCCGATGCGGCACGGCGAGTGGAAGAGGCATCCCAACCACGTCGTCCGTCCGGACGGCACACTCTTGGAGTACACCCCGCCCGAGCACGTGCAGGCTCAGATGGACCAGCTGATCGCGATCTACCAGAAAACGGAGGCGGCGCATCCGATCACGCGAGCGGCGTGGCTGCACCACCGTTTCATCCGCATCCATCCCTTTGAGGATGGCAACGGCAGGGTGGCGCGCGCGTTGACGCTGCTGGTTCTCCTTCGTGACAACTACGCCCCGCTGGTCGTGGACCGCTCGCAACGGGCCCGGTACATCGACGCGCTCGACCAGGCGAATGCCGGTGACCTGGCCCCTCTGATCCGACTCTTCGCCCGCCTGGAGATCAGTGCGTTGCGGTTCGAGCTGGAAGCCCCCTCCGTCCTTCGGGAGACCGCCGGTGGAGCGGCCGAGGTGGCTCGTGCGCACGCCGACCGGCTACGCCTGAACCTCGTGGCGAAGGACTCCGCAGGTCGTTCGGGTCCCGCCGTCCGGCTGGCGGGCTCGCTGCAGACCAAGATCACCCACTACCTGCGCAAGCAGGGAGACGCTCTGCGCGACGCCTTCGCGACCATCGCCCCGGAGACGGTCGTCCACGTTCACCACGCCGAACCGCCGAGCCAGCGGTCCCTGCTTCACAGGGACCGCTTCCGGGCCATGGCCAACAGCGCCGGATTCCGTCCCAACCTGAACGAGGGCGTCTGGTGGGCCACTCTCTACATGGAGATCGTGGGATACGCGCTTCACTTCCACACGGCCATCATCAAGGCGGGTCCGCCGAACACAGGCGCACTCGTCTTCACCGTCTCGGCCGCCGTGTCACCACCGGGAGAGATCGAAAGCAACGACCTCCCGGTCCCTGTCTGGGCCTGTGATCCGACTCCGGACGACAGCGTGACGCTTGTCTTCAGCGACGCCCCTGACGCGCGCTGGCCCGAGATCACCGAGGTGATCGACCAGGTGCTGACCGCTGCCGTCGATCAGCTGGGCCAGCAACTCGGCTGATCACATCCGCCCGAGAGCAAGGAACCCGCGAGCAAGGAACAGGGTGTTCCCACGGCACAGGGAACCGGTGAGGGGCGACCCGGCGGCGTGACCTCCAGGACCTCGCGCTTCCTACGGTGGGACGAGCGGCTGGATCCGCCGGAAAGAGCACCCGGAGACGCCGAAGGGGCCCGGCGTGACGGCCGGGCCCCTTCCGGGACGAGCGCTGCGGACGTTACGGGCGGCTCAGCGACGGGTCGTCGGCCGGAGCAGGCGAGTCACCGGCCGGAGCCGACGAGCCGTCAGCCGGGGCCGGCGAGCCACCTGCCGCCGCCCGGTCGAGGTCCGGCTCCAGGTAGATGACGCGGGCCGTCGGCACGGCGGCGCGGATGCGCTGCTCGGCCTCGTCGATGCCGCGCGCCACCATCGCGGCCGTGTCGTCGTGGTCCACCGCGATCTTGGCGGCGACGAGGATCTCCTCGGGCCCCAGGTGCAGAGTCCGCATGTGGATGACCCGGGCGACCTCCGGCGTGCCCTCCAGGGCCGCGCAGATCTTCCGCTCGACCTCCGGACCGGCGCTCTCACCGATCAGCAGCGACTTGGTCTCGACCGCGAGGATCGCCGCGATGACGGCGAGCAGCACGCCGATCGCCATCGTGCCGACGCCGTCCCACACGCCGTTGCCGGTGATCACGGCCATCGTCACGCCGGCCAGCGCCAGCACCAGTCCGACCAGCGCGCCGAAGTCCTCCAGCACGATGACCGGCAGCTCCGGCGACTTGGAGCGGCGGATGAACTGCAGCCAGGACTGCTTGCCCCGGATCGGGTTCGACTCCTTGATGGCGGTGCGGAAGGAGAAGCCCTCCGCGATGATGGCGAAGATCAGCACGCCGAACGCCACGACCGGCGTCTCCACCGGGTGCGGGTCGGAGATCTTGTGCCAGCCCTCGTAGAGGGAGAACAGCGCGCCGATCGTGAACAGCACCACCGCCACGACGAAGGCGTAGAAGTAACGCTCGCGTCCGTAGCCGAACGGGTGCTCACGGGTGCGCTTGCGCTCGGCCTTCTTTCCGCCCACCAGCAGCAGCACCTGGTTGCCCGAGTCGGCCACGGAGTGGATGGACTCCGCGAGCATCGACGACGACGTCGTGATCAGGAAGGCCACGAACTTCGCCACCGCGATCGACAGGTTGGCGGCCAGCGCCGCGATGATCGCCTTGTTACCGCCGCCCGCGCTCACGCCGGCCTCCCTGCTGCTTCCACAATCGATCCCATTCGGTCCGTCCCGCCTACTGCGGGATCCTCGCCTTCAGCTCCGTGATCGCCCCCACCGGGGACGGGTCGATCCCGTACCCGAGAGCGAGGTACGTACTCGCGTAGTCTCCCAGCCCGATCAGAGAGGCGAGCCGCTCCAGGGGGTGCGTCCCCTCGGCGGAGACCTGCGTGACGGGCACCCCGCGGTCCTCCGCCAGCCGTACCGAGACCTCGCGGCGGCGCGCCGCCTGGGGGTGCTCCTCGGTGTCGCGCAGCACGACCAGCCGCAGCGACCGCGACTGCTCGTCGGCGAAGATGTCACGGGTGGCCAGCGGACCGTCGAGCGCCATCACCTGGTTGTGGCCGGCCTCGGGGATCTCACCCCAGACCGCCGGATACTTGGCGTTCTCGTTGAGCTGGCAGGCCCAGCGGTAGGCGGCGACCGCGGCGAGCGGCGACGACCCCCAGACCATCGGCACCGTCTCGGCCAGCTCCATGGCCAGCGACTTGCCGGGGTTGATGAACGACTCGCTGGCCGGACGGCACCGGTGGGCGATGTCCTCCAGCCGTGCGGCCACACCCTCGAACAGCTCGTCCGGCGCCTCGACCAGCCGCATCCGGGCGGCGGCGACGACGAGCGGCACCGACAGCGCCCAGACGGCGGCGCGCGGCTGTCCGCCGACGGTGACGGGCACGAACGGCGCGCCCGCCTGCCGGGCGACCGACGCGAGCGGCGAGTCGGGCGCGCCCACGGCGAGCAGGCGGCATCCGCGGCGGACGGCCTCCATCGCCGTCGCGAGCGTCTCCTCGGTACGGCCCGAGCAGGACACCGCGATCACCAGATCGGTCGCGCCGACCCAGCCGGGCAGCCGCAGGGACCGTACGGTCACGATGGGAAGCGGGACGCCGGGGCCGCACACCGCGCCCAGGATGTCACCGGCGATGCCGGATCCGCCCATGCCCACGACCACGACGGCCCGGGGCCTGCCGTCGTCGGCGAGCGACGACAGGTCGGCCTCGGCGGCGGCCCGGTGGTAGGTCCGGACCTGCGCGGCGGAGGAGGCCACCGCGGGCAGCATCCCCGAGGGGTCGCCCGCGGTCAGCCACTCCTGGTCGTCGAGCCGGTCCGGCTCCCAGCTCACGACTTCCGGGCCTCGTCGACGAGCAGCACCGGGATGTCGTCGCGGACCGGGTACACCAGGCCGCAGGACGGCGAGGTGCAGGAGAGCTCGTCGGCCTCCGGCTTGGCGCGCAGCGGTGACTTGCAGTTGGGGCAGGCCAGGATCTCAAGCAGCCAGTCGTCGATCTTCACTCGCTCAGCTCCTCACGACAGCGAGGACTTCGTCCCTGATCGCTGCCATCTGAATGTCGTCGGCCGCCTCGGCGTTCAGCCTGAGCAGCGGCTCGGTGTTGGACGGACGGAGGTTGAACCACCATCCGGGGCCGGACACGGTCAGGCCGTCCAGCTCGTCGAAGGTGACGCCGTCACGGGCGGCGAACCGCTCGCGGACCCGCTCGACGGCCGCTCCCTGGTCGGCGACCGTGCTGTTGATCTCGCCGGAGGCGGCGTAACGGGTGTAGGCGGCGAGCAGGTCCGACAGCGGACGGTCCTGCTCGCCCAGCGCGGCCAGCACGTGCAGCGCGGCGAGCATCCCGGTGTCGGCGGACCAGAAGTCCCCGAAGTAGTAGTGCGCGGAGTGCTCGCCGCCGAAGACCGCGCCGGTCCTGGCCATCTCGGCCTTGATGAACGAGTGGCCCACCCGGGTGCGGACCGGCTCGCCGCCGTGCTCGGCGACGATCTCCGGCACGCTCAGCGAGGTGATCAGGTTGTGGATGATCCGGGCGCCGGGCCGCTTGGCCAGCTCGCGCACCGCGACCAGCGCGGTGATCGCCGAGGGGGAGACCGACTCGCCGCGCTCGTCGACCACCCAGCAGCGGTCGGCGTCGCCGTCGAAGGCCAGGCCGATGTCGGCGCCGACGTCGAGGACGGCCTTCTGCAGGTCGCGGAGGTTCTCCGGCTCCAGGGGATTGGCCTCGTGGTTGGGGAAGGCGCCGTCCAGCTCGAAGTAGAGGGCGGTCAGCTCCAGCGGCAGCCCGTCGAACACCGTGGGGACGGTGTGGCCGCCCATGCCGTTGCCGGCGTCCACCACGACCCGCAGCGGCCGGATGCCGGACAGGTCGACCAGCGTGCGCAGATGGTCGGCGTACCCCCGCAGCAGGTCGCGCCGGGACACGCTCCCGCCGCCGGGCCCGCCGACCCCTCCGGCCAGCAGCTCGGCCGCCCGGTCGCGGATCACGGTGAGCCCGGTGTCGCCGCCGATCGGCACGGCTCCGGCCCGGCACATCTTCATGCCGTTGTAGCGGGCCGGGTTGTGGCTGGCGGTGAACATCACACCGGGCAGGCCGAGGCTGCCGCTGGCGTAGTACAGCATGTCGGTGGAGGCGAGGCCGATGTCGACCACGTCGGTCCCCCGCGAGGCGGCCCCGCGGGCGAACGCCGCGGCCAGCGGCTCGGAGGAGTCGCGCATGTCGCGGCCGACCACGGCGGTGCGGGCCCCGGTCACCTCCGCGAACGCCGCACCGACCGCCTCGGCGGTCTCCTCGTCGAACTCGTCCGGCACGACGCCGCGAACGTCGTACGCCTTGAAGATCCTGGCGAGGTCGCCCACTCCAGCTCCGCCCCTTTATGTCGTGTCTGCCGACCCCAGCCTAGTAGGGTCAGCGGTCACGCTGGGGCTGAGCCGATCGGAGCACCCTGAGATGACCGCGCCGCCCGACCTCGACCCCCTGGCCGACCGGCTCGGTGCCGCCGCCCGGGGCGGGCCTGGCGGCCTCGCGCACCGCGTTGGCCAGAGCCTCCAGGTCGTCCGTGCTCGGCGGAGCGCCCTCGCTGGGCAGGCGGACGACCTCCCAGCCGCGGGGCGCTGTCAGCCGCTCGGCGTGCTCGGCGCACAGGTCGTAACAGTGCGGCTCGGCGTACGTCGCCAAGGGCCCGAGGACGGCGGTCGAGTCGGCGTAGACGTACGTGAGCGTGAATACGGCAGGCTGACTGCACGCGGTGCGGGAACAGCGGCGGACGGGGCTCACGGTGGGACCGTATCCGGTAAGCGTCCGGGGCGCCACTACCTGAGCGCTCTTAACGAGCGTGTCGCCACAATTCGGACACGTGTCCCGGCTTTCACCCGCCTGTACGGCTTGCCCCCGGCCGCGGCGGGACCGGGGCGTCACGACGGGAGCGGGACAGGGGGCGAAGCGGACCTCGGGGGATACCGGGGACGGGATGGCACAGCGGGAGCGGGACAGGGGCCGGAGCGGACATCAGGGGGGACATCGGAGGCGGGATGGCACGACGGGAGCAAGACAGGGGCCGGAGCGGACATCGGGGGAACACCGGGGGAACGCCGGAGGAACACGGCCTAAGCTTGGCCCGTGAGCTCGGCACCCGGTAGACCCCGCCCTCCCCGCCGCCGCGACCGGCACGGACGCGGCATGCGCGGCCCGCTGGCGCCCTCTCACGTGCCGATCGCCAAGTCCCGCGGCGAGCGCTTCGACGACCTCGTCCTCGACGCCGTGGACCGGCTCAAGCCCCGCTGGGGCAAGCAGCTGGCCGCCGTGCGGTTCGCGGTCGAGGAGGTGCCCCCGGCGGCCGATCTGAGCGACGGCCCCGGGCTGCTCGACGGCGAGCCCATCCCGTTCGGCCGGTCCGAGCCGGCCTCGGGGAAACGGCCCGCCGTCGTCGTCGTCTACCGGCGCCCCCTGGAGGCCCGGGCCCGCGACCGCGAGCAGCTCGGCGCGCTGGTGCACGACACGGTGGTCGAGCAGGTCGCCGGGCTGCTGGGGTTGTCGCCGGAGACGGTGGACCCGGGCTACGAAGGCGAGGACTGAGGGGTCCCGCCTCCGACGGGTTCCCGGGGCGGGCCCCTAGCCTCAGGGCCTCAGGGACTCAGGGCCTCCCAGCCTCAGCGTCTCAGGACCTCGGCGTCTCAGGGCAGCACGGCCGCCGCGGACTCGGCCATCGGCGGCACCAGCGCCCAGACCCGGGCCGCGGCCAGCGGCTGCACGGTCAGCGCCCGCCCGTCCGCCAGGCGCTCGTCCATCACCCGCGCGCCGTACACCGGCCCCGACCCCGGCAGCGGCTCCGCGACCACCGCGAAGGCGCCCTCCACGTCGGGCAGCTCGACCTCCTTGGTGCGCGCGGCGGGGATCTCCACCTCGATCGGCTCTGGCGCCTTCCCCTTGCGCGGCAGCATCGTGACGCTCACCCTCCCGGCCGCCTCCGGCGCGCTGAACACCAGCCGGGAGCTCTTCTTGCCGCCCGTACGGTTGCCGGCGACCACGCTGCCCAGGTCGATCGGGGCGGCCCCGGCGGTGAAGCCCACATCGACCCGCTTGCCCGTCCCGGTGGCCGCCACCGCGGCCACGACCGGCACCGGGGAGGTGAGCAGGACCGCGGCGGGCCGGCCGTCCAGGCCGGCGGACAGGTCCATGACGGCGACCGACCCGGCGGGCACCTCGATCGCGTCGTGACCGTCCAGGGCGTAGGTGCCGTCGGGCGTGACGACCCGGACCTCGACGATCACGTCGGTCCCGGCGGGCGAGGCGACCAGCAGGTCGCGCCGGCCCCCGCCGCCGGGGACGCCGGGCACCACGACCCGGGTGGCCGGACCCGCGGAGAGCGGCAGCCAGTCGACGCCCCGCCCCCCGCTCATGACCGCGTGGGCCGCCGCGGTGACCCGGCCGAAGGCGGTGCTCACCTCGACGGCCATGACCAGCGGGGAGGGGGCGATGTCACGCAGCCTGATCGCGCGGCTCTCACCCGGCTCGATCATGATCGTGTCGCCGGAGCCGCCGGCCACCGGGCCCTCGCCGGAGTAGACCGTGATCTCCACGCCGGCCGGGGCGAGGTCGGCGTTGGCGAGGTGGAGCGTGACGTCGGCCGCGGCCGGGCCCGGTCCGACCAGCCAGGCGCTCGCGCCCGGTTCCACGCACCGCACCCCGGCCAGCCCCCGCTGCTCGCCCGAGGTCTCCCGGCGGGTCTGCGCCGCCTCCAGCCCGGCCGCCATGTTCCCGGAGGCCGTCGCGACGATCGGCGGCGATCCCGCCTTCTGTCTCTCCTGCCACAGGCCGCCCGGAACGGTCAGGGTGGCCAGCGTCCTCTCCCCCGCGACCAGCGCGGCGGCGCCCTGCCCGCCGCCGCCCGGCGGGGTGACGACGCCGACGTCGGAGCCGCCGGGGTCGGGGCAGACGACCGTCACGGAGGCCACCGGCACCTTCCGCGGCACGGGGGCGGGCGCGGCGGGGGTCCCGGGCCGGGTCGCGGCGGCGAAGCCGTACAGGACGGCCAGGCCCGAAAGGACGATCAGCACGAGCCGGGGCGGGCCGGAGCGGCGTTCGGCGGAGGCTCTCAACGGGCCACCGCCTTCCCGCCCGCCCGGGAGACGCCCCGGGAGGCGTCCCGTGAGCCTCCCCGGGCGGCGCCCCCGGGATCCCCCGGAGGCTCGCCCGCGGCGGGCTCGTCACGCGCCCCGGGCGCGGCCATGATCGCGACGGCCGCGGCCGTCACCGCCTGGACCCAGAGCCAGGGACCGTGCCACGGATCGTCCGGGGCCGCCGGAAGGGGGGTGACCGGGATCGTCACCTGCCACACGCCCACCCTGCGCGACAGGCTCATCCTGGCCAGCTCGGGCTGGGAGTCCAGCGCGCGGCTGACCCGCGGGTCCACCGGCGAGGCCACCGCGACGAACCGCACCCCGTGGGCGGCCAGCACCCGGACGTCGTCGCCGCCCCGGCCCGAGACCAGCCCGGCCGCGGCGACGGCGACGCGGTCGCGCGGCCCCGCGGGCACGGGGACGTCGGCCTCGCCGACCAGCGGGGTACGGCGGTGCAGCACGGTGAAGGCGAAGCCGCCGCCCCGGGCGCGCAGCAGCAGGGTCAGGTCGCGGTCGCCGGAGTTGACCGCGGCCAGCGCCGGCATCGCGTCCGGAACGTTCCCGCTGATCGGCCCGTCCGCGCCCCGGGCGACCCAGGTGACGGCGGCGAGCAGGGGCGCGGAGCAGGCGGCCGCCACGACGGCGAGCGCGGCGACCCGGCGCGCCCGGCCCGCCGTACCCGCCGTTCCCATCCGGTCCGCCGCGCTCGCCGTACCCGTCCGGCCCGCCGTGCCCGCCGTCAGGAACCTCGCGGCCCGGCGCGCGGCGAGGACAGCCACCGTCAGCATCCCGACGGCGGCGAAGGCGAGCGGCACGCCGGGCCAGGCGGGGCCCTGGACGTCGCCGTTCGGGGAGGCGACGGTGGTACGGCTGACCAGGATCGCGACCAGCAGGCCGAACAGCGCGACCCCCCAGCCGATCGCGGCGACCGGGCGGTCACGGCGCATGACCGTCGTGGCCGTCACGACGACGCAGGCGGCGACGAGCCCGCAGGTCACCCAGGCCGGCGGCACGCCCGGCCCGCCGGGGCCGAGCGCCAGCAGCGTCCCGGCGGGCAGCGCGGGATCGGCGAGGTCGGACCGGTACAGACCGGCTTCCAGCAGCAGCCGCCCCGGATTCGCGGCGATCCCGGCCAGCCAGGGAAGCAGCAGCGCCACGGGGACGCCGGACACGATCGCGACCGAGGCCGCGATGCCCCGGCGCGGGAAGGCCAGCGCGGCCAGCGCGCCGAGGACCAGCACGAGGGGGTAGAGCAGCGGGGCGAAGGCCGTGCCGACGGCCAGCAGGAGGCCGAGCGCCCACGCGGCCCGGCGGGCGCGGCCGTGCTCGCCCGCGAGCACGGTGACGGCCAGCGCCGCGCAGGCGGGCAGCAGCACGAAGACCACGGCGGTGCCGAGCCGTCCCGCGGCGATCGCGCCGGTGGCCACCGGCAGGAGCGCGTAGCAGGCGGCCGGCAGGGCCCGGGCCCACCGGCCGGGGACGAACGGGCGGGCCGCCGCGTAGGCGCACACCCCGGCCAGCGGCACGCAGCCGAGGAGCAGCAGCCAGACCGCGAGCCAGGTCTTGCCCAGCAGCACCGTGGAGACCGCGGCCAGCACCGCGACGTACGGCGGGGCCCACGCGTCGCCGCCCAGCGCCGCCGGACGGGGCCCGCCGGTGTAGAGGTCCCACAGGTCGGACGCCCCGCCGATCACCGGGACGAGCGCGCCCCCGCCCAGCCGGGCGCCGCCGAGCAGGGAGCGCTCGGCGGCCAGCGTGACCGCGGTCAGCGCCAGGAAGAGCAGAACGCCGGGGTTGCCGAGGAACCGCTGCATCCCCCCGGCGTCGGCGAGCAGCTCGTCGCCCTCCTCGGGTGTGGACACCGCGTGGTGGCGGCCCGCGGACTCCGGGATCCCGGCGCCCGACAGGCGGCTCTCCAGCCGCTCGGCCATCCGCCGGTAGCCCGCCCCCGGCGGGGTGAGCAGCCGGGCGACCGCCCGGTGGGACCGCCGCCGCCCCGCGGCGCGGGCCCGCCGGGCCTCCGCCAGCCGGGCGGGGCGGGCGAGCACCGAGCCGAGCGCGGCGATCTCGTCCAGCGCGGCGGCGGGCCGCTTGCCCAGCAGGAGCAGCAGGGCGCGGCAGACGGAGTCGGCGAGGTTGCGGGCCAGCGCCCACGGCAGCGACCGGGACGGCAGGTTCGCCATGACCACGAACACGGCGTTGCGCCGGTCCAGGCGGCGGAGTCGGCCGCCCCTGCCCGGACCGGTGCCGGAGCCTCTGGTGAAGCCGGAACCGAAGCCGATGCCTCCTCTGGTGTCTCCTCCGGTGTCTCCGCCGAACCCGGAGCCGGAGCCGGAACCGGAACCGGAACCGACGCTGACGCGGCGAAGGCGCCGGGTGGCCGCCTCGGCGTGCCAGGCGACGGCGCCGGAGACGTTCCGGACCCGGTACCCGGCGGACCATACCCGCCAGCACAGGTCGAGGTCGTCGCGGAACAACGGCAGGAAGGGGTCGAGCCCGCCCACCTCCTCCCAGACGTCGCGGCGGACGAGCATCCCGGCGGTGGAGACCGACAGCACGTCGCGGTCGGCGTCGTGCTGGCCCTGGTCGTACTCGCGGGGGTCCAGCCCGGTGTCCCTGCGTCCCGTCAGGTCCACGGTGACGCCGATCTCCAGCAGGACCCTCCGGTCCGCCCAGTCGAGGAGCTTGGGGCCGAGCACCGCGATCTCCGGGTCGTCGCCGGCCGCCCGCAGCAGGGCCCGCAGCGCGCCGGGGTCGGGTGCGCAGTCGTCGTGCAGCAGCCAGAGCCACTCCCGCCCGTCCGCCGGGCCGAGCCGGTCGAGCACCGCGGCGACGGCCTCGCCGAAACCGGTCCGGCGGGGCAGGGGAAGCACGGCGTTCGGGCCGAGGACGCCCCTCATCAGCGCGGCGGCGCCGTCGCGGCTGCCGGTGTCCACCCCGACGACGCGGTCCACCGCGCGGGTCTGCCCGAGCAGCGCGTCGAGGGTCTCCCCCAGCCATCGCGCGCCGTCGTGGCAGACGATGATCGCGGTCACGGTGTCGGGGGGCGAGGGTGCGTCGGTGACGGACATGCGTCTCGCGTCCATGAGGGGGTGATGATCGGCGACAACGATACGACACGGCCGTCAGGCCATGTCAGGGGCGGAGAAAAGGTCATGCCCGCCGGGGAAGGATCATGTGCCCGGAAAGGAACACCGGCCTCCCGCACACGACGGCGGGCCGTACGGCGGACGGTCAGGGGGCCCGCGGACGGCGGAGCGCCGTATGGGCGGGCAGGACGAGGACGGGGGCGGAGACGACGCGGACACACGCGGACATGAGCGGAGAGGACGTGAGCGTGGGCGCGGGCCTGAGAGGAGATGACGTGAGCGGGCAGGACGCGGGCGCGAAAAAGGGCCACGCGCCCCCCACGGTCACGTGACCCTTCGTCATGTCACCGGACGCCCTTTCCGGACGCCCTCGTCGTCTGCCGGAACCCTCAGACCGCCTCGCGCTCAGACCGCCTCACGCTTGATCCGGCGGCGCTCGCGCTCCGAGAGCCCTCCCCAGATGCCGAACCGCTCGTCATGCTCCAGCGCGTACTCCAGGCACTCGGCACGCACCTCACATGAGCGGCAGACCTTCTTGGCCTCCCGGGTGGAGCCCCCCTTCTCCGGGAAGAACGCCTCCGGGTCGGTCTGCGCGCACAGCGCGCGTTCCTGCCAGCCGAGCTGCTCCTCGGCGATGCCGTCTTGTGCGATGACCAGGTCGGCCACTGCACACCTCCCTGCCGCCCGCCCGCGAATCCGAGCCCCCCTATGAACGCCTCCCTCCTACCCAGCAGGCGGAAGGCGTAACAACACGTGTGTAATTACACGCGCGTGGCCTGTGTGACGTCAAGCGGCATGCCGATGTCCGGGGAAAGACCCGCTCTCCCCGGTCGGCGTGTCACGGCTCCTCGCCACGAGGGCGAGCGGCAGGCGATCATGACGATCGCCTGGTCGTTCAGTGCTCCCGGCGGTCGGAACCGTACCAGGACATGTTCTGCTCCTGACCGGGGCCCACCCTTTCTCTATCCGTGTTTTCCTCCCCCGTGACCTGCCCCGAGCGCTCCGGCTTGTAGATCGCGGTCGGGTCGATGGTCGGGCGGGAGTCCCACGGCCTGATCCCGGGGTCGGGATCGTTCAGCGGGTCTCCCCGGTAGGCGCCGGAGCCGAGGCGCATCGTCGACTCCTCCTGCGCGTCCCACTGCTCGCCGCCCTGCTGCTGGTACGGCTGCTGCCCCTGCTGCTGGTACGGCTGCGCCGCGGGCGGCGTCTGGTGGGTCTGCGGGTGCCCGAAGGGGTCGTCGTAGCCGCCGGTCTGCGGGCCCGGGGAGCCGGGAGAGGAGCTGTACTCCGGGACGCGCAGCTGCGGCTCGGTCCCCTGCGCCTGCTGGGCGTAGCTCTCCGCCTGCTGGTATGCCTGGGCGATCTGCTGGGAACGGGGGTCCACCGGGGCGGGCGCCTGGTAGGGCGTGCCCTGCTGCTCGGCCTGTCGGGCGAACTCGCCGCCGGAGTATCCGGTGAGCGGCTGGCCGTAGTTCTCCGGCGGCTGCGGGAAGGACTGCTGCGGCCGGCCGTCGAAGGCGGTGTGCGCCCCGGCCTCGGCCGGCGGGGAGTAACTCTCCTGCGGGGGCGTGTAGAACGGCGTCTGCTGCTCGGCCTGCGGAGCGTGGCCGCCGCCCGTCCCGCCCTCGGCCTGTTGCCGGTCGTAGCCGGGCAGCCCGCCGTCGGCCGGGCGGTCGTAGCCGGGGAACCGCTGCTCGCCGTGGGCCGGGAGCCGGCCGTGGTCGGCCTGGACGGCGTAGGGGGCGGGCTGCTCGTACGGCGCGGCCGTGTGCTGGACGTCGGCCGCCACGTACGGACCGGGTGCGTACGGCTGCTCGGCCGGGGCGGCGGAGGCCTGCGGGGGCAGGGAGGGCTGCGTCGGGGCCGGGTTGTAGACCGGAGGCTGCGCGCCGTACCCCTGGTCGCCGGTCGGCGGCGCGTAGGCGGCCGGGGCGTGGCCGTCGCCGGAGGGGGCCCCGTAGGAGGAGGCGTAACCCTCACCGCCCTGCGACGCGTAGGCCGGGGCGTGCCCGTCGCCGGACGGCGACGCGTAGGAGGGGGCGTGTCCCTCACCGGCCTGCGGGTAGGCCGACGCGTGTCCCTCGCCCGGCTGCGCCGGGTAGGCGGTGGTCGCGGCGGACCGGAGATGCTCCTCGGACCCGTGACCGCCGCCGTGCCCCTCGGAGGCCATCGGGTTCTGGGCGTCCTGGGAGCCCTGGGTGCTCTGCGCGGGCGGGAGGGCCGGCAGGCCCCGGAGGTGCTGGGGCTGGACGTGGGGGCCGGGCTGGGCCTCCTGCGGGCGGAAGCCCTGCTGCGTGCCCTGGTCCGGGAAGCCCTGGTCCGGGAGGCCGTGCTGGGCGGCGGACATCTGCTCGGCGGGACCCTGCGGAACCCCCGGCCCCTGGAAGCCCTGCCGGCCCTGGGGGAAGCCCTGCTGACCCTGGTGCCCCTGGCCCTGGTGCCCCTGCTGGCCCTGGAAGGCGGCCTCCTGCGGCTGGAAACCCTGCTGGGGGGCCTGCGGGAAGCCCTGCTGGGGGGCCTGCGGCGAGCCGGGCTGCTGGGCCGGGTTCTGCGGGAAGCCCGGCGGGAACGGCTGGTCCTGCTGGACCCCCGCGTGCCCGGCCTGCGGAGGCGCCGGGAAGGACTGCTCCTGCGGGCGCTGTTCCTGCATGCCGCCCAGGCCGCCGACGGCGCCGAGGCCGTTCCCCTCGGTGAACCCGGCGGGCCGGGTCCTGGGAGCGGCGGCGGTCATCCGGGGCAGCAGGTGGAGCAGCCCGACGGCGGCGAGCGCCAGCGCCGGAACGCTGAGGAGGAGGAACTCCAGCAGGCCCATCACGCTGTCACCGGCGAACAGCCCGCCGATCAGGCCGATCGCGCCGAACAGCGTCATCAGGCCGAGGGCGGCCACGGCCACCTGGGTCATGAGCTTCAGCCGTGCGACCGGCGGGCCGAAGTGGCTTCCGAGCAGGACGCCGCCGACGAGGAGCGCGACGAGCACCGGGGAGGTGAGGCCGCTCAGGACCGCCTGCGCACGGACGGCGAAGGTCGCCTCGCTGGAGCCGGAGAATCCGAACAACAGCCGTATGACGCCGAAAAGGACGCTCAGGGCCGCCGTGGCGACCATGAGCCACGCGGCCGGTCCGCGGAGCCGGTCAGCCTCGACGTTGTTCACAACTACCCCCACCGGGTCGTCAGGTAAATCCGAGCCAGTTTTGCACATGGCCGACTTACGTGTCGGAACTCTCCGCAACCTCGCCAGCCCCACAAGCCAACCATTAAGGACACTGTCATATATTTCGGACAGCCATATCGGCCCTCCCGCCTGCGCGGACGGCCCTCGCAACGATCACGACAAGGCGGCCGCCGCCCCGCGCAGATTTTGCCGGACCGGCGGCCACGAGGCAGTGGAAGACTGGACGTCATGCGCATCGTGTCCCTCGCCGGCGGTATCGGCGGCGCCCGCTTCCTGCGCGGCCTGCGCGCCGCGGCCCCCGACTCGGAGATAACGGTCATCGGCAACACCGGTGACGACATCGTCCTGTACGGCCTCCAGGTCTGCCCCGACCTGGACACCGTGATGTACACCCTCGGCGACGGCATCGACGAGGAGCAGGGCTGGGGCCGGCGTGACGAGTCGCACGCCGTCAAGGAGGAGCTGGCCGCCTACGGCGTCGAGCCCCAGTGGTTCGGTCTGGGCGACCGCGACTTCGCCACCCACATCGTGCGCACCCAGATGCTGCGGGCCGGGTATCCGCTGTCCGCGGTCACCGAGGCCCTGTGCGCCCGCTGGGAGCCGGGCGTGCGGCTGATCCCGATGACCGACGACCGCGTCGAGACCCACGTGGTCGTCTCCGACGAGCAGGGCCGCCGGGCGATCCACTTCCAGGAGTGGTGGGTGCGGATGCGCGCGTCCGTCCCGGCCGAGCGGATCGTCCTGGTCGGCGCCGACGAGGCCCGGCCCGCCCCCGGTGTGCTGGAGGCCGTCGCCGAGGCCGACGCGGTGATCCTGCCGCCGTCCAACCCGGTGGTCAGCATCGGCACGATCCTGCAGATCAAGGGCATCCGGGAGGCTCTTGAGGGCAAGACGGTGGTCGGTGTCTCCCCCATCGTCGGCGGCGCCCCGGTCCGCGGCATGGCCGACGCCTGCCTCACCGCGATCGGCGTGGAGACCACCGCCCAGGCCGTCCTGGAACTGTACGGCTCGCCGCTGCTGGACGGCTGGCTGGTCGCCGAGGAGGACGCCGGGGTCCGGCTCGACGGCGTCCGCGTCGAGGCCCGTCCCCTGATCATGCACGACATCGAGGCGGCGGCCGCGATCGCCCGCGCCGCGCTCGACATGGTCACCGGCCTCGCGGCCTCCCGCGGCCAGGCCGCCGGAGCACCGGACGACGCCGGGACACGAGACGAAGTCGCCGGAGCACCGGACGACGCCGGGGCACGGAGTGAGGCCGCCGGGACGCGATACGAAGAGGAAAGATGAGCAGGACCCGCCGCAAGCAGGACGAACAGCCCGTCGAGACCAGGTTGGAGATCTTCCCCGTCCCCGGGCTGCCCGAGGTGCGGGAGGGGGACGACGTCGGCGCGCTGATCGCCGCGGCCATGCCCGACCTCCGTGACGGCGACATCCTCGTGGTCACCTCCAAGATCTCCAGCAAGGCCGAGGGCCGGGTCCGCCGCGGTGTCGGCCGGTCGGAGGCCATCGCCGACGAGACCCGGCGGGTCGTCGCCCGGCGGGGCGAGACGGTGATCGCCGAGACTTCGCACGGGTTCGTGATGGCCGCCGCCGGGGTGGACGCCTCCAACTCCGAGCCCGGCACCGTCGTGCTCCTCCCGGTCGACCCCGACGCCTCCGCCGTGGCCGTCCGCAGGAGCGTCCGGGAGCGGCTCGGCGTTTCGGTCGCGGTGATCGTCTCCGACACCTTCGGCCGCCCCTGGCGCAACGGCCAGACCGACATGGCCGTGGGCGTGGCCGGGATGCCCGCCGTACTCGACTACCGGGGCCTGTCCGACGACTACGGCAACCCGCTGGAGGTGACCCTGACCGCGATCGCCGACGAGTTCGCCGCCGCCGGCGACCTGGTCAAGGGCAAGATCGCGCAGACCCCGGTGGCGGTGATCCGCGGCATGGCGGAGTACACCACCGAGGAGGACGGGCCGGGCGTGCGGGAGCTGGTCCGCCAGTCCGAGGACGACATGTTCCGGTACGGCTCGCGCGACGTGGTCTTCGCCCGCCGTACCGTCCGCGGGTTCGCGGCCGAGCCGGTGGACGGCGCCAAGGTCCGCCGGGCGGTGGAGGCGGCGATCGCCGCCCCGGCGCCGCACCACACGACGCCCTGGCGGTTCGTGCTGCTGGAGTCGGCCGGGGCCCGCCTGCGGCTGCTCGACGCCATGCGGGAGGCGTGGATCTCCGACCTGCGGGGCGACGGCTTCTCCGAGGCGTCGATCGAGCGGCGGATCAGGCGCGGGGACGTCCTGCGGGCCGCGCCGTACCTCGCGGTGCCCTGCCTGGTCATGGACGGCTCGCACACCTACCCCGACCCGCGCCGCGCGGCGGCCGAGCGGGAGATGTTCGTGGTCGCAGCGGGCGCGGGGGTGCAGAATTTCCTGGTCCAGCTCGCGGTGGAGGGCCTGGGGTCGGCCTGGGTGTCGTCCACCATGTTCTGCCGCGACGTGGTCCGCGAGGTGCTGGACCTGCCCGCGACGTGGGATCCGATGGGCGCCGTGGCGATCGGCCGCCCGGCCGCGCCGCCGCGCGAGCGGGCGCCGAGGAAGGCGGACGACTTCATCGCGGTCCGCTAGGTTCCGTGGATCTTCGCCACGGCGAGGAGGTCCGCGGAACAGAGCCTCGACGAGCAGGTCCGGCGCCCCCCGTGGCGCCCGTGGCCCGCACGGACTCGGATCCACCCGCCTGGACGGCGCACCGTGCGCCACTCATCGCACACGAGGAGTAGCGGCCGCCGCAGGGGGCATGACGTCTCGGTGAGTGAGTCCCCGGAGTCCGGCTACCGCCATGGTGACGGGCTGACGCAGCCCCCGGTGGAGCCGGAGCCCGAGCTTGAGGACGCCTTCGACCGCCTGGTCGACGAGGGTTCGGGGCGGCTGGCGCGGCCGTGGTCGACGCTGGTGGTGACCGGCCTGCTCGGCGGGATCGACATCGGCACCGGGGTGCTGGCGTACCTGCTGGTCGAGGAGGCGACCGGGTCCACGATTGTGGCCGGGCTGGCGTTCAGCATCGGTTTCGTCGCGCTGGTGCTGGCCCGTAGCGAGTTGTTCACCGAGAACTTCCTGGTACCGGTGGCCGCGGTCGCGGCCCGGCACGGATCTCTGGGCGGACTGGCCAGATTGTGGGCGGTGTCGCTGGTGGCCAACCTGGCCGGTGGGTGGGGAATCGCCTGGTTGATCATGCAGGCCTTTCCCCGGCTGCATCTGACCGCCGTGAAGGCCGGCACCCACTTCGCGGAGCTGGGGGTGAACCTGCGTTCGTTCTCTCTCGCGGTGCTGGCCGGCATGGTGATCACGCTGATGACCCGGATGCAGCACGCCACCGACGACATCGGGGTCCGGTTGGTGCCCGCCGTGCTGTTCGGCGCCCTGCTGGCCGGCGGTCAGCTGTTCCACAGCGTGCTGGACTCGATCCTGATGTTCGCCGCCCTGATCACCGGCCGGGCTCCGTTCGGCTACCTGGACTGGCTGGCGGCGTTGGGCTGGGCCATCCTGGGCAACCTCGTCGGCGGCGTCGGGCTGGTGACCTTCCTGCGGCTGGCGCGGGTGCCGCACCGCCTCGCCGAGGAACGCGGCCACCAGCGCTGACGACGCGCCGCGGCAGGGCCCGTGGCACGGGGCCCCGGGCCGGGAGCCCGGGCCGAGAGCCCGGAGCCGGGGCACGGGACACGGACCGGCCAGCGGAGCCCGTACTCCGGACCCGGACCCGGAACCCGGAACCCGGAACCCGGAACCCGGAACCGGGAATCCCGCCCTTCCGACAAGAAAGATTGTCGGATACAGTGGTGGCATGCTTGATGTGGCGGTGATCGACGACCCGGCCGCGGCCGAGGTCTCCCTGGACCCGATCCGGGTCCGGCTGCTGGCCGAGCTGGCCGAGCCGGCCTCGGCCACCATGCTGGCCGCCAAGGTCGGCCTGCCCCGCCAGAAGGTCAACTACCACCTGAAGACCCTGGAGCAGCACGGCCTGGTGGAGCTCGTCGAGGAGCGCAGGAAGGGCAACGTCACCGAACGGGTGATGCGCGCCACCGCCTCCTCCTACGTCATCTCCCCGGTCGCGCTGGCCTCGGTGGCGCCCGACCCGTCGCGCGCGCCCGACCGGCTGTCGGCCCGCTGGCTGCTGGCCGTCGCCTCCCGGCTGGTGCGCGACGTGGGCGAGCTGATCAGTGGCGCGACCAGGGCGAACAAGCGGGTGGCGACGTTCGCCATCGACGGTGAGGTGCGCTTCGCCTCCGCGGCCGACCGCGCCGCCTTCGCCGAGGAACTGTCCGGCGCGGTCACCGCGCTGGTCGCCAAATACCACGACGAGACCGCCGAGGGCGGGCGGCCCCACCGCCTCATCGTCGCGATTCATCCGCGCGTCGACCCAGAATCGGTGCAGACTCGGACCACCGGGTCCGACGGCACCGAGGAGAGTTGATGCTGCACGAGTTCGATCTGCACAAGGAGATCACCCTTCCCGCCACCCCCGAGGAGGTCTGGGAGGCCATCGCGACCGGTCCCGGCATCGACTCGTGGTTCATGGGACGCAACGAGGTCCTCGGGGGTGAGGGCGGCAGCACACGGCTGACCGTCGGCGGCATGACCGAGGGCTCGACCATCACCGCCTGGGAGCCGGGCAAGCGGTTCGCCCACCGCGGCGAGGAGGCCCCCGACGGCAGGTTCATGGCCTTCGAGTACCTCATCGAGGGACGCGACGGCGGCAGCACCGTGCTGCGACTGGCGCAGAGCGGCTTCCTCGGCGACGACTGGGAGGCCGAGTACGAGGCCATGCAGGAGGGCTGGGACATGTACCTCCACACCCTGGCCGCCTACCTGCTCCACTTCCCCGGCCGCACCGCCACGGCCGTCGTCTCCGCCTTCCGCCCGGGCTCCGCCGACCAGGACCGCGCCTGGTCGCTGCTCACCGGCGCGCTCGGCCTGCCCGGCGACCCCGCCGCCGGCGACCCGGCCCGCGTCATGGTGGACGGGCTCGCCCCGGTCGAGGGCGTGGTCGACTACGCCGCCGGACCGTCCCTGCTGGGCGTGCGCACCGCCGACGGCCTCTACCGGTTCATCCACTCCGGCCCGACGCGGGGCGACGCGATGGTCCTGGGCCACCACCTGTTCGCCCCCGACGCCGACGCCGCCAAGGCCGAACGCGCCTGGCAGGACTGGCTCACCGCCCTGTTCTCCTGATCACCGGCCTGTCCCACCCGGAAGCCGGCCCATCCGCCGCTGGGTCCTCTCCCGCGAGAGGGCTCGCGGCGGATGCGTATCACGGTCGCCTATCCGTGTCGCGATCTGGACGGGCGTGGAGTCACCCGTTTTCGTCCCTGGACGCGTCCGCTTCCCGCTCACCGATGCCCAGCGCGACCAGTAGACGCCACACGTCGGTGGACGGATCACGATGGAGGATCGGGCAGTCCGGGGCGTGCCCGGAACGGGCCGTCCACATCCGTGGTGACCACGGCCCGGCATCGCGGCCGACCGGCTCGAACCGCGCGCCATCGGGATCACAGTCTCCCCGGGCACAGGAGCCGACCAGGCTCCGGGCGTGTTTCACCGCTTTCCCCTCCTTCGAATTCAGGGCGTCACGCCGGGCTCCTCTGACATTCTTGTCGCCTCTCCTGTCGTAGTCCTTGAAGGCGTCGGCGCCCTTCGCCCGCCGTAGCTTCTCGACCACGAGTCCGCTGCTGCCGCTCTGTGCCCCGGCGAACGGCTGGAAGTGAAGCAGAAGCCACAGATCGAACGACGGATGCGAGAACGCAACCTCGACTTTCGACTCGGCCGCGACTCTGATCGCCTGTGGGATGTCATCCCACTGATCGCGGTCGAAAAGCGCCCATGCCTCGTCCTCACGGGCGACCTTCCGGGCGGCCTCGACGACCCCAGAAGGGGTCATCCCGTTCTTACGGAAGACCGGCTGGATCTTGAAAGACCGCCTCTTCCGGTCGTCGCCGTCTCCGAACCGCTCGTTCAGGTACTCCAGGTAGTCCGGCTCCGTGGACTCACCCTCGCAGGCCACATACAGCACTCGTACCCCGCGCGAGCGCGAACCGGATCTCGGAGCCAGTGACCGCTCGTCCTCCAGGCGTCCACGCCTTCTCCGTGCCGTCCGCCTCTCGCCCTTCCCCATCGGTCCGCTCACGTCCCCATCGGTCCGCTCACACCGTCGCCTTCGTCTCACGCCCGGACAGCCCGCGGACGATCTTCCCGGCGGTGACCCGGGGTACTCCGCCGTAACGACCGCGCAGATAACCTCGCTCCAGGTTCTCCTCCTTGCGGGGCTTGGCCTCCGTAAGTGGGTAGATCTCCGTCTCCCCCGAGCCCCGCTTCGCTGTGATCCACACCTGGTCACGGTTGAGCGGCCGGTCGAGCACCTCACTGCCTAGCAGGGTCGCGTCATGCGTCGTGAAGATGAGCTGGGCTCCGTGCGGGTTGGATGCGGGATCCTGGAAGACCCGCACGACCTCGGCCGCGAGCGCCGGATGAAGGCTGGAGTCCAGTTCGTCCACCAGCAGGACCGATCCCTGGTCGAGCGCGGTGAGCATGGGCCCCAGGAAGGCGAACCAGGCATGGGTTCCCATGGACTCCTCCGCGTGGAAGTCCAACGGCGTCTCCCCGCCGTCCGGAGTACGGTGCCACAACCTGACCTCGCCGGTCTCGGGGTCCGTGTCGAGGCGGGTGATTCCCAGATCTGCCGCTTGCAGCAGCTCCGCGATCCGTTGACGGTGGTCTCCCTCCTGGCTCGGGTGAGCCAGGCGCCATCTGGTCCAGCGCAGCCGGGTCTCGATGTCTCTGCCCGGAGACACCGGCCACAGATGGCTCAGAAACCACCCGTGCACCGCCGACAGCTGGGGATCGTTGAGAGTCGCGCCAACCGACAGAAACAGGGCGTTCGGACGGGTCAGCCGGACCAAGGCGTCCCGCTCTCCCCTGAAACCCTCCCCTCGGAAGACGAACTCCCCGCCCTCCGCCTCCGGGCGGCCCGCCTCCCGGTCGAACCAGACATTGCGGCGGCCGTGCGGGTACGCGTGCAACCATTCCGCCTCCACCCGCTCGTCCGACAGTTCGAAGCCGTAGGTGTAACGGACGGGGTCCCGGCCCATCACGAGATCGATCTCGAACAGCGTCGTCTCCCTGCGGGAGGCGGGATCGAGTTTGAAAGGCTGGCGGGGAACCGCCTCCGGGATCTTGGCCCAGTCGGCGAAAGAGTCGCGCACAGCGTCACGCATGAGCTGGAAGCCGCTGAGCAGGTTGGACTTTCCCGACGCGTTGGCCCCGAACACGCCTACCACCGGCTGCACCGAGACGTCCCGCCCCCGGTACTTGAGACCGGTCTTCCGAGCCGAGCCCTCGTCGAACTCCGTGGCGATCAAGGACAGTTCGTGCTCGTCGCGGACGGACCGGTGGTTAGCCAGCCTGAAGCGGATCAGCACCGTTGAACCTCCCTACCAGAACAGGGAATTCCGTCCCGTCATCTACCCTCTAACGCAGAAAACCTGCACAGGAAATCATATGGCAGCTACTTATCGGATGTCAGCGAGTGACTCGCGGTCGCTAAGGTCCCGTGGCGCCGTACCATCATCCGGTGCCGAGCTCTCACCGGTTCATCCACTCCGGCCCGACGCGGGGCGACGCGATGGTCCTGGGCCACCACCTGTTCGCCCCCGACGCCGACGCCGCCAAGGCCGAACGCGCCTGGCAGGACTGGCTCACCGCCCTGTTCTCCTGATCGGCCGGGGGTCTCCTCCTCATCACTCCCGACCCTGTAATAGATCCGGAAATCCGGACATGGGTGGGTGTTGACCACTCAAGTGAGGAGACCGGATGGGAAGGGATCCCGAGCGCCGGTTCGTGGAGATCTACGAGTCCGCCTACGCCTCCATCCTCGGATACGCCCTGCGCCGTTGCCCCGACCCCGACGACGCCGCCGACGTGGTGGCCGAGACGTTCACGGTCGCGTGGCGGCGGATCGACGAGGTGCCCCAGGGGGAGGAGGCCAGGCTGTGGCTGTTCGGCGTGGCCCGGCGGGTGCTGGCCAACCACCGGCGCGGTGAACGGCGGCACGAGCAGCGGACGGCGGTGCTGCGCGGGCAGCTCGCCGCCTCACCGGTGCTCGATGAGCCGTCCGTCGAGGACTACTCGCGGGTCGGGAACGTCCTGCGCGGCCTGTCGGACGGCGACAGGGAGCTGCTGACCCTCGTCGCGTGGGAGAACCTCGACACGCGGGAGATCGCCCGCGTCCTCGGCGTCTCCCGCAACGCCGCGGCCGTCAGGCTCTACCGCGCCCGCAGGCGCTTCGCACGCGACCTGGCCAAGGCCGGGATCGACCACCCGGGCCTCATCGCCGTCGAAGGGAGACCGCTGTGAACATCGCCGACCTCGCACGGGTGCGGAACGACGACCTGGCCCGGGATCCGGCAGGGCAGGCCACGGGCGCCGGGGCGCGTGCGCTGATGGAATCGATCATTTCGGAGGAGCGGGCGCCGGCCGGGCGGCCGCGCCGGAGCCCGCCGATCCGGCGCGGCCTGACGCTGGGCGCCGCCGCCGGGCTGGCGGCCGCGCTGGTCGTCGGAGTCGGGCTGCCCTGGGGCGGCCCCGCCACGGAGTACGCCAACGCGGCCGTCTCACTGAAGCGGACCGACAGGTATCTCACCGTCTCCGTCACCGACCCCGACGCCGACGCGGCGGCCTTCGCGGAGGCGTTCAAGGCCGTCGGGCTGGACGCCACCGTGGAGAAGATCCCGGTGCCGCCCCGGATGGTGGGCAAGATGTTCGGCCCCGACCTGGTCGGGGACCTCCCGCCGGGCACAGGGGTGACCTACGAGCCGGAGGGACCCTGCGGATCCGCGTGGTGCGGAAAGGTGACCTTCCCCGCGGACTACACCGGGAAGATCTCCGTGAGCATCGGCCGCCCGGCCGCGCCCGGCGAGCCCTACGCGGGCCTGTCCACCGTCAACGAGGCCGTCGACACCGCGTCCGTGGACGGCTATCCGGTGAAGGGCAGGACGGTCGCGGAGGTCAGGGCCGAACTGGCCCGGCGCGGGCTGAAGATCCGGTACTTCCTGATGGAGAACAACGCCGACGGCAGCGGCGTCAGCTCCCCCGTCGGCCCGGACCGGATCAAGGACGACTACATCGTCGCGATGGCCACGCCGTACAGCTCCGACACCGTGGAGCTGCACGCCGGCCCGGACTCCAACCCGTTCCTACGCGATCTTCGCCGCGGGGACTGAGCCGGTCGGGCCGGGCGCCCCATGCCGAGCCGGTCGGGCCGGGCGCCCGGTGCCGATCCGGGCGTCCGGCACCGAGCCGAGCGTCCGGATCAGCGCGTCTCCAGCGGGAGCGGGGACCGTACGCTGCGGCAGACGCCGTCGCTCGCCGCGGCGGCGGCCAGCCGTTCCGCGTCCGGCACGCCGTAGGAGGTGGTGCGCTGGCGGACCGGGCGGCCGGTGGGGGCGACCATCGCCGCGATCTCGGTGATCGTCTTGAAGGAGCCGTTCTCGGAGCCGGCCATGCGGCTGATCGTCTCCTCCATCAGCGTGCCGCCGAGGTCGTTGACGCCGCCCTGGAGCACCTGGCGGCACAGGTCGTCGCGGAGCTTGACCCAGGAGCACTGGACGTTGGCGATCGCGCCGTGCAGCAGGACGCGGGCCAGCGCGTGCACGGCCCGGTTCTCCCGCGCCGTCGGGCCGGGCCTGGCGATCCCGGCGAGGTAGATGGGGGCGCTGGTGTGGACGAACGGCAGCGGCACGAACTCGGTGAAGCCGCCGGTCTCCTCCTGGATGTGGCGGATCAGCCGGATGTGCCGCACCCAGTGGGCGTGGGTGTCCACGTGGCCGTACATCATCGTGGCCGTCGTCGGGATGCCGAGCCGGTGGGCGGTGGTGATCACCTCGACCCACTCGGCGGCGGGCAGCTTGCCCTTGGTCAGCACCCACCGCACGTCGTCGTCGAGAATCTCGGCGGCGGTCCCCGGCAGGGAGTCCACGCCCGCCTCCCTGGCCCCGGCGAGCCACTCCTCGACGGACACGTTCAGCCGGCTCGCGCCGTTGACGACCTCCATCGGCGAGAAGGCGTGCAGGTGCATGTCCGGCACCCGGGCCTTGACCGCGCGGGCGAGGTCGAAGTAGGCGTCGCCCGGCATGTCGGGGTGGATGCCGCCCTGCATGCACACCTCGGTCGCCCCGGCCTCCCAGCCCTCCCAGGCGCGGTCGGCGACCTGCTCCAGGCTGAGCGTGTAGGCGTCGGCGTCGGTACGGCGCTGCGCGAAGGCGCAGAACCGGCAGCCGGTGTAGCAGACGTTGGTGAAGTTGACGTTCCGGTTGACGACGTAGGTCACGTCGTCCCCGGCGGCCTGGCGGCGCAGGTCGTCGGCGATCCGGCACAGCTCGTCGAGAGCGGCGTCGTCCGCGCCCGCGCCGTCGGCGTCGCCGGCGGTGTCGAGGAGGACGAGCGCCTGCTCCTCGGTCAGCCCGGCGGGGTCGGACGCGGCCCGCCGCAGCGCCTCCGACACCTCCCCCAGCAGCGCCGCGGGCGCCCGCCCGGCGCGGCCCCCGGACGGCGGGCCCGCGGGCAGGCGGTCCCTCAGGGCGTCCCAGTCGCCGTAGACGTGGTCGAAGTCGTCGCGGCGGTCGCGGCTGCGCCCCTCGGTGTCCACGGCCGTGTGCAGGTCGGTACGGCCCGCCGCGGCGAACCCGCCGTCCGGCTCCTGCCAGGGGCGGCCCGCCGGCGTCACACCCTCGCGGGCCAGGCCGGTCTCCGGGTCGGCGAGGGCGGCCACGTGCCCGGCGAGCCGGGGGTCGAGCCACGGCTCGCCGGCCAGCACGTACTCGGGGTAGATCGTCAGCCGCTCGCGCAGGGCGAACCCGGCGGCGGCGGTGCGGGCGGCGAGGTCGTCGATCTGCGGCCAGGGGCGTTCGGGGTTGACGTGGTCGGGCGTCAGCGGGGAGACGCCGCCCCAGTCGTCGATGCCGGCCCGGATCATCAGGGCGTGCTCGCCGTCCACCAGGTTGGGCGGGGCCTGCAGCCGCACGCGCGGCCCGAGCACCAGCCGGGCCACCGCGATCGTGGCGGCGAGTTCCCGCAGGTCGGCGTCGGGCATGCCGCGCATCGCCGTGTCGGGCTTGGCGCGGAAGTTCTGGACGATGACCTCCTGGAGCCCGCCGTACTCGCGGGCCACGGCGCGCAGCGCGAACAGCGACTCGGCGCGCTCGGCGACGGTCTCGCCGATGCCGATGAGGACGCCGCTGGTGAACGGCACGTTCGTGCGCCCGGCGTCCTCCAGGACGCGCAGCCGTACCGCGGGGTCCTTGTCGGGCGAGCCGTAGTGGGGGCCGCCCTTCTCCTCGAACAGCCGCCGCGAGACGGTCTCCAGCATCATGCCCATCGACGGCGCGACCGGCTTGAGCCGCTGCAGGTCGCGCCAGGACAGCACGCCCGGGTTCAGGTGCGGCAGCAGCCCGGTCTCCTCCAGGACCCGGATCGCCATGGCGCGGACGTAGGAGAGGGTGTCGTCGTAGCCGTGGGCGTGCAGCCACTCGCGGGCCTGGGGCCAGCGGTCCTCGGGCCGGTCGCCGAGGGTGAACAGCGCCTCCTTGCAGCCCAGCTCCGCGCCCCGCCGGGCGATGTCCAGCACCTCGTCGGGGCCGAGGTACATGCTCTCCAGCCGGTGCGGGGCGACGGCGAACGTGCAGTAGCCGCACCGGTCGCGGCAGAGCCGGGTCAGCGGGATGAAGACCTTGCGGCTGTAGGTGACGACCCCCGGCCGCCCGGCGGCGGCGAGGCCCGCGTCGCGGACCCGCCCGGCGTGCTCCAGCAGGGCGTCGAGGTGCTCTCCGGTCGCGTGCAGCAGGACGGTGGCCTCGGTGACGTCGAGGGTCTTGCCGTCCCGGGCACGGGCCAGGGCTCGCCGCATCGCGGTGTCGGTGGGGTTCACGCTCATGGGGGCACATTACGGCCCGGCCCCCGGCCCGCCCGCCGCGGGTCCGGATCACCCCCTCGACTCTTCAGCAAAGCTGAATCGTCAAGCCAAGGAACTCTCGATAGACGTAAATGCATGCGTAAACATATATTGGAGGAGTTCCCCCGGAGATCCCCCACAGGAGTCGATGATGATCTGGTTTCTTCTCGCCCTCGGCCTCGTCGCCGTCCTCGGCCCGCTGGCCGGAGCCGACTCGCGCGACGGCCGTGACTGGCAGCCCACCACGGCCTTCGCGGACCGCCTCCCGGCCAGAACGCTCAGAACGAGCGGAAGTCGCGCGCGGCGAGCCGCGGCCCGCGAGCGGGCGGCCGCTCACCGCACAGCGCCAGCAGCCGGCTGACCCGGTGCCGGTGGCCCCGGTAGGGGGCCAGCAGCCGCAGCATCCCCGCGTCGTCGGTCCGCTCCCGCGCCAGCGACCAGCCGACCAGCGACGGCAGGTGGAAGTCGCCCACCGACACCGCGTCCGCGTCACCGTGCGAGCGCTGCCGCACCTCCGCGGACGTCCACACCCCCACCCCGGGCAGCGCCCGCAGCAGCCGGTCGGCCCCGGCACTGTCCGAGACCGCCTCCAGCTTGGCGGCGTGCCACGCGGCGTTCGCGATCGTCCGCGCCCGTACGGCCTCGGCCCCCGCCCGGTGCCAGTCCCACGAGGGGATCGACCGCCACACCTCGGGGGCGGGGAAGACCCGCATCCCCTCGGGCGCGGGGCCCGGGGCGGGCTCGCCGTACCGGTGCAGCAGCCACCGCCACGCCCGCCACGCCTCGGCCGTCACGACCTTCTGCTCCAGTACGGCGGGCACCAGCGCCTCCAGCACCCGGAACGTGCGCCCGATCCGCAGTCCCGCGTGCCGTCCGGCGGCGACGCGGACCACCTCGTGCGCCGGGACGAGCCCCTCGGGGTCGTCGCCGTCGCCGAGCAGCGCCGGCAGGGTCGAAAGCAGCCATCCGGCCCCCGCTCCCCACGCGGCGCCGCTGACCCGGCCGTGCCGCAGCGAGACCCGGAGGGTGCCGGGCCCGTCGGGGGTACGGGACGTCCGCCAGACCGCCCCGTCGGGGGTCATCCGCCAGGCGGGGTCACCGGCGCCCCGCCGGTGCGGCGCCAGGGTCAGCTCCAGGTCCAGCGGCCGGTCCAGCGGCCACTCACGCCGCTTCGGCCCGCCGCCCGCCGCCGGCCCGGTCCGGACCGGAGCCCCGGTCCCGGAGGGCCGGAGCGCGTCGCCGGCCGGGGCGGGCACCTCGCCAGGAGCCTCCACTGGCCGGACGGCCGCCCCGGAGCCGCCCGCGCCGCGCGGCGGCCAGGCCGAGCCGGGACCCCTGCGGAAACGCCCTCCCATGCCGCTTCCCGCCGCTGCCCGTGGACCGGGTCAGACGTCGCTGGAGAAGCGGACGGCGCACTCCGGCAGCACCACGCCCGGCCAGAGGCGGCTGCCCGTCAGAAGCTCGTTGCCGGGGCCGACCACCGCGCCGTCGCCGATCACCGCTCCCCGCAGGACCGCGCCCGGGAAGATCTCGGCGCCGATCCCGATCACCGAGTCGACCACCGTCGCCCCCTCGTGGACCACGCACTCGTCGCTCAGCACGCTGCCGGAAACCTGCGCGCCGGACTCCACGACCGCGCGGGCGCCCACCGTCGAGCCGCCCTCGACCTTCGCCTCGGGCGAGATCACCGCGCCGGGCAGGGCGAGGAACTCACCGGTGGGACCGGGCAGGGCCGGCGAGTGGAGGCGGCCGAGGACCAGGTCGCGTGAGCCCTTGACGAACGCGGCGGGCGTGCCCACGTCGAGCCAGTAGGAGGCGTCGGCGTACCCGAGCACCGGAGCGCCCGACTCGATCATCGAGGGGAAGGTCTCCCGCTCGACCGAGACGACCTCGCCGGCCGGAATCGTGTCGATCACCGACCGGGTGAAGACGTAGCAGCCGGCGTTGATCCGGTTGGTGACCGGGTTGGGGGTCTTCTCCAGGAAGGCGGTCACCCGGCCCTCGTCGTCGGTCGGCACACACCCGAAGCGCGTCGGGTCGTCCACCTCGGTCAGGTGCAGGGTGACGGCGGCCTGCCGCTCAACGTGCAGGGCGACCTGCGCGCCGATGTCGTGGCCGGACAGGATGTCGCCGTTGAGCACCAGCACCGGCGCGTCGGGGCCGCAGGTCAGCGCCTCGGCGGCGTTGCGGATCGCGCCGCCGGTGCCGAGCGGCGTCTCCTCGGTCATGTACTCCAGTGAGAGGCCGAACGCCGAACCGTCCCCGAACGCCTCGGAGAACATCTCCGCCCGGTAGGAGGTGGCGAACACGATGCGCCGCACGCCGAACGACCGGGCCCGCGAGAGCTGGTGCGCGAGAAAGGGAACCCCCGCCGTGGGCAGCAGCGGCTTGGGCGTGCCGAGGGTCAGCGGACGGAGGCGCGTGCCCTGTCCACCGACAAGGAGGATCGCCTCAAGATCCGGCAAAGGGGTTTCCATCATCCCGCGAGGTTAGCTCACTATTCGGCCGCGCGCCGATACGACACGACATGCGCCTCGGCGGAGGCCTCCCAGGTGAACTCCCTGGCACGGGCCGGTCCGGCCGCCGAGAGCGCCCGGCGGCGCTCCCCGGAGGCCAGCAGCGCGCGCAGCGCCTCGCCGATGCTGACGTCGTCCGGCTCCGTGTAGGCTACCGCGTCGCCTCCCACCTCCGGCAGCGAGGTGCGGTGCGTGGTGAGCACCGGGGCGCCGCAGGCCATCGCCTCCAGCACCGGCAGGCCGAAGCCCTCGCCCCGGGAGGGGAAGGCCGCCACCGCCGCCCCGCCGAAGAAGCCGCACAGGTCGGTGAAGGCGAGATACCCCGGCATCAGCACCCGCAGGCGCGACGGCGCCTCGCGCACCGCGTCCTCCACGCCGGAGTCGCGGGCGCCGGCCGCGCCCCCGGCCAGCACCAGCGCGGGGGGCGAGGGCAGGTCGCCGACGGCGCGGACGAAGCCGCGGACGAGGTTCGGGACGTTCTTGCGCGGCTCCAGCGGGCCGAGGAAGGCCACGTAGGGGGTGCCGTGCAGGCCGAGCCGGTCGGCGGCGTGCCTGACCTCCCGTGCGGACGGCGGGTGGAAGAGGGCGGGGTCCACGCCGTGGTAGGCGACGTCGATCCGGGTCGGGTCGGCCGCCAGCACCCGGACCAGCTCGTCCCTCGTCGCCTTGGAGGGCACGATCACCCGCGCGGCGTGCCGTACGGCCGTGCGGGTCGCCGAGCGGAAGAAGGACGCCTTGAACGGGTCGTGCTGGGCGGGCTCGGTGAAGCAGGTGACGTCGTGGACGGTCACCACGGTCGGCAGGCCCGAGCGCAGCGGCATCGAGTAGTAAGGAGCGTGGATCACCGTGGCGCCGACCTGCCGGGCCAGGAACGGCAGCCCGGTCTGCTCCCACGCCAGCCTGGCCGCGCGGTTGGCGATCCGCAGCGGGCCGGTGAGGATCCGCGCCGACGGGGCGAGCGCGGCGTACCGCTCGCCGTCGGCGCGCTGGCAGACGATCGCGAGGTCCGCGCCGCCCCGGTCGAGCGCCGCGACCAGCCCGTCGACGTATCTGATCAGTGCGCCGCGATCCGCAGGGACCGCGGCCGCGTCCACAAGCACCCGGAACGTCACCGAGGATCACTCCCCCCAACGGGTTCGGTGGGATGCGCGCGGAAGGGCCGCCCCTCTCCAGTCCCTCACTCTATTGCCAGAGCCTCGGGAAACGTGCGACGAATCACACGAGTCCTCCCCGTGCGGCTCACCCGGATCCTCCCGTACGGCCCACCCGCGCTCACCCGGCTCGGACGGTTCCTCCCTGCCCGGCCCACCCGGGTCCCATACGGCTCAGGCGGGTTCTTCCCGGGCGGCGTCGTGCGGGGAGGGCACCTCGCGCCGCGCCGCCAGCCCCGCCGCCCCCGCGCAGACGAGGTCGCCGATGATGATCACGACCCGGGAGCAGAGCGCCACCGCGATGGCCGACCCCCGGTCCAGGACCGGCGCCATGACGGCCACCATCGCCACCTCGCGCACCCCCGCGCCGGCCGGGACCACGAACGTCATGATGCCCAGGCACCACGACAGCGCGAACGCCCCGATGGAGAACAGCACCGCCGGGATCCCGGAGGGGCCGAGCTGCGTCACGAGCACCGCCAGGTGCAGGCCGTAGGCGACCCAGCCGAGCGTCGCCCAGCCCAGCGCGGTGAGCATGCCCCGGCGGGTGAGCGGGCGCTCCAGCGGCCCGCGGCCCAGCTTGCGCAGCCCGAACCCGAGGACCGCGTTGACCACGCGCGGCTCGAACGCCACCGCCAGCACCGGCACCAGCAGGAACACCCAGGCGTACGGCATCGCCGCCCCCGGCAGGGCGACCAGCAGCGTCACCGCCGAGACGACCAGCCCGCTGGCCAGTTGCACCGGCAGCGTCAGGAAGAACGCCGCCGCGCTGCGCGGCCGGGGCACGCCCAGCTCCCGGCCCATCTCCATCTGCGCGAGCACCGGCCACAGCGAGCCGGGGATGTACTTGCCGAGCTGACCGACGAAGAAGACCTTCGCCCCGGCGCGCACCGGCAGCGGCGAGCCGAGGTCGGCCAGCAGCGCCCGCCACGTCATCATGCCGCCGCCCAGCGCCGCGACCACCGCGACCAGCGACAGCACGAGCGACGGCCAGGACAGGCGCGCGAAGCCGGCGCTGATCTCCGTCCACTGCTTCGCCACCGCCCACGCCCCGAACCCCAGGGCGACGAGCAGGAACGCGACGCGGACCAGCCTGCGCAGCGGCCTGGCCCGCCCGGCGGGCCTGACGGCGTCCTCTTCCCCGCGGCCCTCGGGCCTCTCCGTCGGCATGCGGCCTCCCCCGGCCGTCACGGCCCGGCCACGGGACTCGCAGGGTCCCCCGTGGGACTCACGGGGTTTCCCATGGGGCTCACCGGGTGGCCACCGGGTCGGGCGGCTGGGGCAGCGACGGCCCGGCCGGGCGGCGGCCGCCCTTGGTCGCCACCCACAGGTAGGTCGGCACCACCGGCAGCAGCGCCCGCAGGACGGGGCGGGGCAGCCGGGACAGCACGGCGGTGGCCGCGCGGCCCGCGACGCCCGGGAACAGCTCCGACCCGGCGAAGGCGGCGGGGGTGGCGAGCACCGGGAAGGTGTAGTCCCACACCGTGAACCCCCGGACCATCCTCCGCAGGCCGCGGCGGGTGCGGTAGCGCTCGTAGTAGCTGTCGGCCCGGCCGGAGAGGCGCACGTAGCGGTCGGCCAGCGCCGGCGGCAGGTAGGACAGGAACGGCAGCTTGTAGTGCGGCTCCATCACCCCGAGCCGGTTGCCCAGCCCGAGGTACAGGACGCCGCCGTCGGCCAGCACCCGGTGCATCTCGGCCATGATCGCGTCAGGGTCGACGACGTGCTCGTAGATGTGGTTGAACACCAGCACGTCGACCGAGGAGTCGGGGAACGGCAGCGCGGTGCCGTCGGCGCACACGAACCGGACCCGGTCGCCGAACCGCTGCGCCGCCCGGCGCAGGCCGGGCACGTCGATGTCGACGCCGAAGGTGCGGCGCGCGCCCGCGGAGGCCAGCTCATCGGCGATGAACCCGGCGGAGCAGCCGATGTCGGCGACGGTCAGCCCTTCGAGGACCTCCTTGTCGCGGCCGAGGAAGTGGCCCAGCACCGCCACGATCTTCGCGGCCTTGCGGCGGCGCTTCTCCTCATCCAGCATCGCCGCCTGGAACTCGGAGTACTCGAGCTGGGCCTGACGCTCCCCGCTCGCCCCGCCTCCCGGCCTCCCGCTCGCCTCTCCGCTCACAGAGTCGTCCACCGCTTCCCACTCGCCCCGCGCCGTCACCCGGCGCGCCCGGCCCGTCGTCCGTCGGCGTCCGTCGCCTTCAGCCGCCCGGCGGCGCGTCCGACTCCTCGTCCGTCCCCGCCCGCCGGCGGCCGTCGTCTCCGGTCGCCCGGCGGCGCGTTCTCGTCCGCGCCGCCATGCCGCCCAAGCGTACCGGCGCGCCCACTGCCTACCGCCCGGTACGGTCCCGGCCGTACTGTGTGCGCATGCTCCACCGAATCCGGACAAGCCGCCTGCTGCGGGTCCTTCTCGCCCTCGTCGCCGTCGGTTTCCTCGGCTACGGCCTGGCCCGGAACTGGGACGACACCCGCCGCGCGCTGACGGAGCTGTCGTGGTGGTCGGTCGCCGGGGCCTGGGCGTCGGTGATGGCCGGGGCGGGCTGCATGCTCGTCGCCTGGCAGCGGGTGGTCGCCGGGCTCGGCTCGCCGCTGCCGATGCGCGTGGCCGCGCGCGTGCTGTTCGTGGGGCAGCTCGGCAAGTACGTCCCCGGGTCCGTCTGGGCCTACGCGGCGATGATGGAGCTGGGCCGCGACCACGGCTGCCCGCCCCGGCGCACCTTCAGCGCCACCTCGATGGCCCTGCTGGTCTCGCTGGGCTGCGCGGTCGGCCTCGCCGCCGCCACGCTGCCGTTCACCGCCCGGTCGATGGCCGGGCGGACGTGGTATCTCGTCCTGATCATCCCGGTGATCGCGGTCTGCCTGCACCCGAAGGTCCTCACCTGGGGGCTGAACCTCGCGCTGCGGATCGCCCGCCGGGAGCCGGTCGAGCGGGTCCTGCCCGGCCGCGCCCTGCTCTCGGCCCTCGGCTGGACCCTCCTCGGCTGGCTGCTGTACGGCCTGCACGCCTGGCTCGTCCTGGGCGACCTGACCGGCGACTTCTCCCTCTACGCGCTCGGAGCCGGGGCCTACGCCGCCGCCTGGGCCACCGGACTGCTGATCGCGGTCGTCCCGGCGGGGGTGGGCGTGCGCGAGGCCGCGATGGCCGCGGCCCTCATGTCGGGGCTGAGCCAGGACACAGGCGGCCTGACGTCGGCGCGGACGGTCGCCGTCGTCGCCGTCGTCGCCCTCGTCTCCCGGCTGGCCTTCACCCTCACCGACCTGGCCTGGGCCGGGATCGGCTGGCTGCTCGGCCGCCGGGCGCGGGCTCAGGCCCCGGCGGAGACCAGCGCGTCGGCGTACGCCGCCCAGTAGGGATCGGGGTCGACGGCCTTGACCCCGGCGCGCAGCCGCTCGGGCTCGCCCGGCCGGTAGAACCTCTCCAGCGCCGCGCGCAGCGCCTCCACCGACCCCGGCTCGACGAGCAGGCCGTCCACACCGTCGGTGACGTGGTCGGCGAGCGTGCCGACCCGGGTGGCGATCACCGGCACCCCCAGCTCGTGGCCGAGCCACACCTGCTGGCTGGCCGTACCGCCGCGGTAGGGCAGGACCAGCGCGTCCACGTCGGCGAACAGCGCCGGGAGGTCCTCGTCGGCGACGTAACCGGGCCGCAGCTCCACCCGGGTGGTCAGCCCCAGCTCGCTGACGAGCGCCTCGATCTTCTCGCGGACCCCCCAGAACTCCCCGGCCACCCGCAGCGACACGCCCTCGGGCAGCGCGCGGATCAGCAGGTCGAGCCCCTTGTACGGCCGGACCAGGCCGAAGAAAAGCAACCGGTTCGAGACACCCTCGACGTGGCCGCTCTCACGAAGCCCCCGCGGCAGGTGCGGCGCCATCTCGGCGACCTTCACCGGGGCGGACGTCAGCCCGCGGGCCAGCCCGGCCTGCTTCTCCGAGTGCGTCAGCACGCCGTCCACCCGGCGCAGCAGCGCCCGCACCAGCGGCTCGTCGTACGGCTTGCGCTCGTGCGGCAGCACGTTGTGGCACAGCGCCACCACCCGGGTGCGCCGCCGCAGGCCGGACAGGATGCCGAGGTAGGGCGGCACCTGCACCGAGCTGAGCAGCACCAGGATCACCAGGTCGGCGCCCGCGAGGCGGCGTCCGGCGCGGAACCAGCCGTCGGGCCGCCGCCAGTCGAGGTCGCGGCGGACGTTCGGGAACGGCCGCTCGTCCGGGGTGTCCACGGTCTGCTGCCCGGGGTAGAGGAACGACGGGTACTGCGCCCGCCACGTCTCGACCACCACGTCGTGCCCGGCGTCGCGCAGCCGGTGCGCCAGCTCGGCGGTGTGCGCGGCGCCGCCGCCCTTGTACGGGTGGACCGGCCCGACGATCGCGATGCGCATCTACTCGCTCCTGGACCGAACGATGAGGTCCGCCAGCAGCGCCAGCGAGCCGATGAGCAACCCGGAGATGAAGATCACGATGGTGTTGCTGGCGAGGTAGAAGGGGTGAAGGACGTTGTCGTAGATCCCCTTGACGATACCGATGCAGACCAGCCAGATGGCCGGCGGCATCAGGACCTTCAGCGGGTTGAAGTACATCACCATCCGCAGCACCTGCAGGATGTAGCGGTAGGCGTCGGAGATGAAACTGAACTTCGACTTCCCGGCCCGCTTGCTGTACTCGATCGGCAGGTAGTAGACGTCGTGCTGGTTCGACAGGAACGACAGCGTGATCGTGGTGACGCAGGAGAACCCGGGCGGCAGCAGCCGCAGGTAGGGCCTGGCGACCGACTTGCGGAACGCCCGCAACCCCGAGTTGAGGTCGGGGATCCGCTGCCCCGCCAGCCGCTCGGCCACCTTGCGGATGAACCACTTGGCCGGCACCCGCAGGAACTTGTGCGAGCCCTCCTCGGTGGTCCGGGCGCCCACGACCTGGTCGATCGTGGGGTCCTTCTCCAGGAGCTGGACCAGCTCGGGGATCCGCTCGTTGGGGTAGGTCATGTCGGCGTCGGTCCACACGACGATCTCGCCGCGGGCCTCCTGGGTGCCGATCCTGCGGACCGTGCCCGACCCGCCGTTGCGGTGGAACGCCCTGATCCGCATGTTCGGGAACCGCGGCGCGGCCTCCTGGAGCCTGGCCAGGGTCTGGTCGGTGGAGCAGTCGTCGACGGCCACGAGCTCGTAGGTGTAACCGCTGGCGTCCATGGCGGCGCAGATGCGCTCGACCTCGTCGATGACGTGGTCCTGCTCGTTGTAACAGGGCAGAACGATCGTCACGTACGGCGTTGCGTCCACGGCTGGTCCACTCTCGGAGGTCGTCTCGGGCGTACTCACGTCCGGCGAGGATACTCAGCCTAGCCGAGCCCCGTGGCACATCACCCGACCCGGGCACCTCCCGAAGGGACCGCCCCCGGGCCTCCGGGGGAGGTCACACCGCGGATGACGGGCGAGGACACCCACTCCGCCGAGCGATCCGGCCACGCGGAAACGCCGCTCGTCAGCCTTGCGGCTCCTCGTCGGCGTGGGACGCCCAGGCGGGATCCCCGCTGGAGACGTATCCCACGGCGGGCACGGCCGCCTTCACACCCGCGAGAGGAAGGATCACGGCGATCGGTTCGCCGTGATCGATGATGGTCAGCGCTTCCCCGGCTTTCACCCGTGCGAGAAGCCGACCGGCCCCTTGGATGAGATCACCCGCTTCGACGGGGTGATCCGCAGGCCGGGGTTCGCTCATGCGAGGACTGTACGCCTCGGACGGTCACGGAAGCAGGCGAACGCTCCGGCGCTCAGCCGTTGTCCGTCGGTTCGGCCTTGAGGACGCCCGGCAGTTTCCCGATCGTCTCCGCCAGCGCTTCAGCGCCGCGCGGATCGGTGAGCTTGACGTAGTACTGCTCGGAGAATCCCGCCGGGTCCAACCGCCTGCCGGGCCGCAGGAAGCCGGTCAGGGCGAACGACGTGACCCGCGCGGCGTGCTCGGCGTCCTCCAGGTAGAGGCGTTCGACTCCCCTGGCGCCCGCCGCCTCGGCCTCGATCATCCTTCTCTCCTCTGGGGTGGCCGGGCCGCGGCCCTCGCAGGCCTCCGTGTCCCCCACGGGACCGCAGAGGTCGATACGGAGATCGGCCTTGTCCTCCCAGAAGTCGCGCCCCCGGACGACGACGTTGCTCGTCCCCGCCTGCGGTTTCCTCTGGAACGCGGACTTGAACGGCATGATGTCGGCCCGGCGCCGCAACGTGCCCCCGAACGACTCGGGCATGTCCTCGACCCTGATCGCGGAGAGCAGGGTCTCGTTGTCGGCGTTCACCCTGCGGAACAGCTCCCACGCCTCCCGCCGGGACTCGAACCGCACCGTCGCCACCCCGGGCATGGCCTTCAGCCTCGCCCGCAGCGCGCGTTTCTGCTTCCCCGTGGTCGCCCGCTTGTGGCAGCTGGCGAAGACGCTGTCGTCCTCGCACAGGAAGACGGTGAACTCCCCGCCCTCGGGCCAGGGGCCGTCCGGCGGCGGGAGCACGTTCACCGCCGCGGGCCGGGGGCCGTCCCCCGGGAGAGGAGCCGCGGCCCCCGCCGTACCGAGCATCGTCGCGACGGCCACCGCGACCAGCGGCAGGGAGTGTGAGCGCATGGAGCCGACTATGACGATCTTCACGGATCCGGTCAATCCGTTTGGTCCCACCGGTCGGGGCCGAGGGTTCAGGGCTCGGCGGGAGGGTTCTCGGCGGGGACGGTCATCCAGGCGTCGATGGCGGTGGACCAGGTGCCGTCCGGGGGGCTGACGAGGGAGCGCTCGTCCTGGCGGGTGCGCAACGCCATCACCTGGACGGGCGTGCCGCCGTACCGGGTGAGCTGGCTCTCCTTGACGGCGAGCAGGACGGGGACGCGGCCGGCGGCGCGGATCCGGGCGGCCAGGCGCAGCGCGTCGGCCTTCCCGGCGACGTCGGAGCCCCACAGCGGGGCGACCCGCCCTGTCGGGACGCCGCAGGTCCCCCGGACCACCTGGGTCAGCCGTTCGGCGGTGACCCGCTCGACGATCAGCACCGAGGCCCGTCCGGGCAGGGCCGCGCACATCGCCTCGACGGCCGCGCGCTCACCCCGCTCGATCGGGGTGAAGGCCGTGCCGATCGAGGTGACGGCGGCGGGGACGACGAGCAGCGCCATGCCCACGGCGGTCAGGTTCCGCTGCGCGGCCGGGCCGTAGCCCATCCGGCGGATCTTGTCGCGCGTCCAGCGCAGGCCCCACACGGCGAGCAGGATCAGGCCGGGCACGACGACTGGGACCAGCCGCCGGGAGGCCCAGGGGTGGTCGGGGGTGATGGCCGGGCGGTAGAGGGTCGTGACGGTGGTCCAGCCGATCACGGCCAGCGGCAGCAGCCAGCCGAACCCGGTGCCGCGGGCGAGCCTGCGGGCCAGGACGGCCGCGGCCAGCGTGGCGAGCACCACGGCGGGCACCCCGATGTACCACATCACCCAGTGCAGGGAGTCCTCGTAGTACAGGCGGGTGCCGTCCACCGGCAGGCCGTTGGCCCGCTGGGTGGTCCTGATGAACAGGGCGTTCAGCCGGTCGGCCTGCGTGGTCGGCACCCGGGTGACCTGCTGCAGCCAGGGCCGGGCGGCGAAGGCCGCCATCACCGCGACCACCAGGCCGGCGACGATCTCCGGCAGCCACCGCAGCGCCGCGACCCGGCGCAACGCGGCGGCGAGCGGCCGGGCCAGCAGCGCGGCCACGACGGTGAGGGCCACGACCGCGCCGCAGATGAGCAGCAGCGGCGTGAGCGAGCTGGACAGGTATCTCAGGTACGGCCGCGACAGCAGGTAGCCGGCGGCGACCCCCAGCCCGGTGCCCACGACGAGCCCACCGAGCAGCGGGAGGCCGAGCCGTCCCTCGTCGCGCAGGCCGGTCCGGCCCATGGCGATGAGCAGCCCGGCGTAGACGAGCACCGGCAGCACGTCGCGCAGTCCGTCGATCCTGACCAGGACCGCCAGCCCGAACACCAAGCCGGCCAGGGCCGCCCCGATCAGCGCGGCGCGCGGCTGGGCCTCCCGGACCGCTCCGGGCCGCTCGGCGGAGGGCGTGGCGGGCAGGTAGCCGATGCCGGTGACCCCGGCGCGGAGCCTGGTCCGGGCGTCGTGCAGCAGGACGAGGCCGCCGAAGATCAGGATGAGGGACGGGATCTCGCTGAACGTGGTGCGTGCGGTGTAGAGGAAGGGGAGGCTCACCGCGAGCAGCAGCGCCGCGACCGGCGCCCAGCGCCCGCCCGCCAGCCGGGCGGTCAGCCCGGCGACGACCAGCACCGCCAGCGCCCCCAGGACGGGCGGCGCGAGGAGGATCCCGGTCAGGCCGCCCAGCCAGTGGCCGAACGCGTACAGCAGCGGCGGCCCCGGCATGAACTGCGGCACGACCGCGCCGCCCGAGCTGTAGAAGCCCGCGCTGTCGAACAGGAGCGCCGGATCGGGGCCGCCGAGGGCCGCGGCGTCCCGTGGGATCGGCAGCGAGCCGTGGCGGGCCAGCCAGACCGTGGTCTGCGCGTAGGTGGCGGGGTCGCGGCGGACGACGAGCTGCTCGCTGTGGAAGACGGCGTTGAAGACCGCGGAGCCCAGGGCCACCGCGATGACCGCGCCGGTCTGCCGGGCCGTCGCCTCGACCGTCTCGGGCAGGCGTCGCAGGCCGTACCCGCACAGGACGACGGCGGCGAACAGGCCCAGCGGCACCGCGGCGAGCGGCCGGAACCAGCCGAGCAGCAGCAGCGGCAGCCCGGCCAGCAGCCAGCCCGCCAGCACGAGCGCGGGCGCGGCCGACAGCACGGCGAGCACGGTGCCCGCCGAGGGCCGGTGCGCGCGGTCTCGCGGGCCGGCGTCGGCGACCGGCGTCGAGAGTGGTGACGGGCTCATGGCTGGACCCGAGCGTAGTGGCGGCCGGAACCGGCGGCGACGGGCCGCCGGGCCGGGCGTCGTATCCCGAGCCGGGGCGGGCGTCGCGTCCGGTGTCACACCGGCCGCCGGCCCGGGGGTCGCGTCCGGCGTGACACCGGACACGGGGCCGGGTGTCGCGCCGGGCGCGGGGCCCGGGTCGGAGCCGGTAGCGTACGCAGCGCGCGAAGGGGGCTGGACGTGGGCGGGCGGGTGCGGCGATACCGGCGTTTCCTGCGGGAGGCGGGCGGGTGGGCGCGTGGACGGCTCCCGCGCGGCGTGACCCGAGGGGTGCGGCGTCACCGGTGGTTTCTGGGCGTGCTGGGCCTCGGGACCGCCCTGCGGGTGGTCACCGTGCTGGGATACCGGCCCGCGCTGTGGTTCCCCGACTCCTACACCTACGTCGTCACCGCCCTGCGGCCCCGGCCCGACCTGGTCCGGCCGGCCGGATACTCCATGTTCCTGCGGCTGTTCGAGCCCTTCCACAGCTTCGCCCTCGTCGCGTCGGTCCAGCACCTGCTGGGTCTCCTGGTCGGCGTGCTCGTCTACCTCACCGCCCGGCGGCTGGGCGCCCCGGGCTGGGCGGCGGTGCTCGCGTCGGTTCCTCCGCTCCTGGACGCCTACCAGATCGAGCTGGAGCACCTGCTCGTCTCAGACACATTGTTCGCCACTCTGGTCATGTCGGCCGTATGCCTCGCCGTGTCCCGGGCGACCGGACCGGTTCCGTCTGGTTCGTCCGACCTAGGCCGGGGCCCGTCCGGTGCGCGGAGCCGTACGGCGGGCGGGTCCGGCGTGCCGGGGATCCGGGCGGGAGGGCTGGTGGCGGCGGGCGGGATCGGCCTGCTGGTGGCGGCGGCGACGCTGACCAGGACGGTCGGCCTGCCGCTGGTCGCGCTCTTCGCGGCCTGGCTGATCTACCGGGCGCGGGGCCGGGTGCTCACCGCCGGGGTGATGGTCGCCGCGGCGCTGGTGCCGATCGCCGGGTACGGCCTCTGGTTCCACGCCACCTACCAGCGGTTCGGCCTGGTGGGCGCGAACGGCGTCTTCCTGTACGGCAAGACGATGACCTTCGCCGACTGCGCGGTGATGAGGCCGCCGGCCGACCTGGCGGTGCTGTGCGACCCGCGCCCGCCCGCGGAGCGGCCCCCGGCCCAGGAGTACGTCTGGAGCAAGGACTCGCCGCTGGTCAGGCTGCCCGGAATCACCTTCACCGAGGAGAACGAGGCGCTGGCCGGGCGGTTCGCGTCGCTGGCCATCGCCCGCCAGCCGCTCGACTACCTCGGCTCGGTGCTGTCGGAGCTGGCCCGCTCCTTCACCCCGGGCCGCCCGGTCTACCCCGACGCGGAGGTCTACGGCTACTACGAGTTCCCCGCGACGCCGCCCCCGCCCCCGGGCCGTTACCCGGCCACGGTGGGCGCCGAGTTCGCCCGGCGCTACGAGCGGGGGCCGATCGACGTCCGGATCGCCGAGCCGTACGCGGGCTGGATGCGCGCCTACCAGCGCGTCGCCCGGCTGCCCGGCACGGCGGTGCTGGTGATCGTCCTCGTCCCGCCGGTGACGGCGGCGGCGCGGTGGCTGCGGCGGAGGCCGCGGGGCGGTGCGACGGATCCGGGGAGCCCGGCCGGGGGCCGTACCGGGGGGTCGTGGCGGCTGCGACGGGGTCCGGCGGGGCGCTCGTGGCGGCTGCGGCGGGGACCCGTGAAGGCGGCTGGGGAGGCGGCCGGGGCCGGGTCGGCGGTGTGGCCGCTGCCGTGGGCGACGGCGGTGTCGTTGCTGGTCATGCCCCCCGCGGTGGCGGAGTTCGACTACCGCTACGTGCTGCCCGCCGTACCGGCGGCCTGCCTTGCCGCCGCTTTTGTGGCCTCTAAACCTTCGTTACATAACATTCCAAGAAATGTCCGTATCTGAGTATGCTGTCCGCGGATCATTCACGGGGGCTGTCAGGGCTGTCATGACCAAGTTCACATCATCATGTCGTCCGGCACTCGTCTCGTGACCTACTCTTTGGGCGCAATGAGCGAGCTGAGACAGCACCGGACGTTGCCGCCAGGCGAGGAGATCGCATGAGCGACCATCGGCAAGTCGCTGTGAAGGACCGCAGGGCCGAGCCCACCGGGCCCGGCCGCAGGGCCGCGCGGCGGTCGGGCGGCGACGACCGGCCTCCGCCCGAGGAGCCCCCGGCGTCCCGCCGCTCGTCCGGAAGGTCACCGCGGCGCGGCGGGCTGGGCCTGAGCCGCTGGATCGGCATCGGGGTGACCGGCCTGCTGGTCGCCGGGTCCCTGGGCGGCTACAAGGTTTATCACGACATCGAGGGCAAGTTTCAGAAGCAGAACATCGACGACGAGCTCGGCAACAACCGCCCTCCGGAGACCGGCGCGCTCAACGTGCTCATCGTCGGCTCCGACTCCCGCGAGGGCGCCGGCAACAAGAGGTACGGCCAGCACATGCAGGGCCTGGGCGAGCGGACCGACACGATCATGCTGCTCCACATCTCCCCGGACCGCGACAGGGCGACCCTGCTCAGCTTCCCCCGGGACTCCATGGTCCAGGTCCCGCAGTGCCGCAGCCCCCAGACCAAGGCGCTCATTCCCCCCGGTCTCAAAATGATCAACGCGACGTTCAACGAGGGCGGCATCGCCTGCACGTGGCGGACGATCGAGTCGCTGACCCAGATCCACATCGACCACTTCGTCAAGGTCGACTTCTCCGGGTTCAAGAACATCGTGGACGCGCTGGACGGCGTGCCGATCTGTGTCTCCAAGGACGTGGTGGATCCCAAGGCCAAGCTGAACCTCAAGGCCGGCACCCACGTCGTGAAGGGCGAGACCGCCCTCGCCTACGTCCGGGCCCGCTACCAGATGGGCGACGGCAGCGACCTCAGCCGGATCAAGCGGCAGCAGGTCTTCCTCAACCAGGTGATGAAGAAGGCCACCAGCTCCGACCTGCTGACCGACCCGATCAAGCTGAACTCCTTCCTGCAGGCCGCGGCCGGCTCGCTCACCATGGACAGTCACCTCAACGTCAACCGCATGATGGAGATCGCCCAGAGCGCGAAGAAGCTCACCGCCAAGGGCCTGCAGGCCATCACCGTCCCGTGGATGCCCGACCCGGCCGACAAGAACCGGGTCGTCTGGAAGCCCGAGGCCGCCACCCTGTTCGAGGCGATCCGCGCCGACACCGAGGTGACCCCGCCGGCCAAGGACGCCGCCAAACCGAAGGTGAAGAACGAGCAGGTCCGGGTCCAGGTGCTGAACGGCACCGGCAGGTTCGGTGTGGCCAGCGAGGTCGCCACCAAGCTGGTCGCCCAGGGCTTCGTGGTGACCCAGGTCGGCAACGCCGGCCCGGCCACCGGGGTCCCCACCACCTCGGTCCGCTACGCCAAGGCCGAGACCGAGGGCCCCGCGTACGGCGACGCGCTGGCCCTGCGGCTCTCCGGCGACAAGCTCACCCCCGTCGCGGGCAAGATGCGGGGTACCAACGTGCAGAACTACGCGCCGACCATCCCGGTCACCGCGCCGCCCAAGGGCCCGATCATCCAGCTGGTCATCGGCGCCGACTGGAAGGGCGTCCGCGTCCCCGCCAAGATCCCCGACTCTCTCAAGGGCAACGTCGTCGACAGCAAGACCGACCCCTGCCAGTGACCCGTGGAACCCGCCTCCGGCGCGCGGGACGGCGCCGGAGGCGTGCCGCGCCGTGCCCGGCGCACCGTCGCCCGCGTCCGGTGCGCGGCACGGCGCCCCGTCGCGGGCGCCGCCCCGGACGCCGGGCTCCGGCCCGCGCCGGGCCGGACGCACGAGGCCACGCCGGGCGACGCGGACCGGGTCACGACGAGCTGGGCACCAGGTCACGTTTTCCGGAGAACCCTGTGTCCACCGGGGCCGTTGTGCGACATCGGCCGCGTTCCCGGTCTAGGGTTGTCGGGTCGGCGAGGCGGATCCCACTCTGCCGCATCCCTCGGCGATCCCCGGGCGTCCCGCCGGCACGACCCACCGCTCCCGCTTCAGAGAGACGATCGAGCCCACCGTCCGCCTTCCTCCGAGAGATAGCCGAGCGTTTGCCCCGTGAGTGATCCCCGATTCCCCTTCCAGGTACCGGCTCCCCGAGACGACGGCCCCGGCGGGTCCGGCGGCGGGCAGGACCGGGCGTCCGGCCGGCGGCCGGCGTCCGAGACGCCCCAGCCCTCCTGGCCGGAGCCGCCGGACGGGGGCGGCAGGGGCCGCCGTGGCGGCGGCCGGGGTCACCACGGAGACGGCCGGGACCCTCTCGGGGACGACCGGGACAACCGGAACAACCGGGGGGACGAGCGGGACGAGGAGGCCGGCGAGGTCACCATGTGGGGCTACCCGCCCTACCGTGAGCCCGCCCAGGAGCCGGACGCCCCCTCCTGGGGCTCCCCGGCGCCCGACTCCCCCCGGAACCCCTCCGGGTCCGCCTCCTCGTGGGGCTCCCCGGGCTCCGCGGCGCCCGGCCCGCACGAGGCTCCGGGCCGGCACGCCCACGGGGCGCACGAGTCCCCGCGCGGGGAGGCCCACGGCCTCCATGAGACCCCGGCCCGGGAGGCTCACGGCTTCCACGAGGCCCCGGGCCGGCACGCTCCGGCGTCCGGCCGCGGCGAGGCCCCCGGCTGGGGGACCGAGTCGCCCACTCCGCGGGACGGCTGGGCTCCGTCCGGGGCCGGGGAGCCCTGGGCGCCGTCCGGGGTGGAGGAGCCGTGGGCGCCGGCCGGCGTCGAGGAGCCGTGGGACCCGCCGCGGGCGCGGACGCCGTATCCCGGCCGGACGGCCCAGGACCCCTGGACGCCGGACGCCGCCCCCCGGGGCGGTCTCCAGGACGGCCGAGGCGGTGTCCCGGATTCCCGGCGCGGTCTCCCGGACCCTCTGGGCGGTGTCCCGGACCCCCGGGGCGCGCAGAGCACGCGGAGCGCCCCCGCCGGGCGGACGCCGGACCCGCTGGACCCGGCCTGGACGCCGGCGTCCGCGGGCGCGCACATCCCGGCGTGGGCGTCGGCGGCCTCCGCCCCGGCACCGCCGGAGACCGGAGCCGGCGAGCGGCCGTTCTCCTACTGGGACAAACCGCAGACCCGGCTGTCGCACTGGGGCCACTACCCCGAGGCGGACGAGGAGCCCCGGCCCGTGGAGGAGCCTCCCGCCCCTCCGGCGAAGAAGAAGCGCGAGCCGTACCTCGACAACGTCAAGTTCGTCCTGATCGCCCTGGTGGTGACCGGCCACTCGCTGGTGCCCACCCTGGCGGCGCACTCGTCCAAGGCCGCGTACCTCTTCATCTACACGTTCCACATGCCCGCGTTCGTGCTGGTCAGCGGCTATCTCGGGCGCAACTTCTGGAACTCCAACGCCAAGATCAACAAGCTGGTCGACACCATGCTGGTGCCGTACGCGGTCGTGGAGCTGGGGTACGCGCTGCTGCGCTTCGCGGTCGGCCAGAAGTGGTCCCTGACGATCATCGACCCGGCGTGGCTGAACTGGTATCTGCTCGCCCTGGTGCTGTGGCGGATCTCCACGCCCATCTGGAACCGCATGCGGCAGCCGGTGCTCGTCGCACTCGTCATCTCCATGGTCGCCGGCTTCTCGGAGATCTCCGGTGACTTCAGCATCGACCGCTTCTTCGGCCTGCTCCCCTTCTACGTGATCGGCCTGGTGCTCAAGCCGGAGCACTTCGACCTGCTCAAGCCGCTGTGGGTGCGGATCACCGGCGGGATCGTGCTGGCCGGAGGCGCCGCGGGGGCGATCCTCATCGCCCCGCACGTCAGCCTCAAGCCGGTCTACTACCGCTACAGCTTCAAGTCCATGGACATGAGCTGGTGGCTCGGGCTCGGCGTGCGCGGCGCGATGCTGCTGGCCGGGCTGGCGCTGTCGGTGGCGCTGCTGGCGGTGGTGCCGCGGCGGCGGACGTGGTTCTCCGACCTCGGCACCCGCACCCTCTACGCCTACCTGCTGCACGGCGTCGTCGTACTCGTCGCCAAGGACCAGAAGTGGCTGAGCTTCCCCTGGCTGTACGGCCCGCTGGGCGTGATCGCGATCGCCTCCAGCGCGCTGGTGCTGGCGATCATCCTCTGCCTGCCGGTGACCCGCACGGTCTTCAAGTGGCTGCTGGAGCCGCGTCTGGTGTGGCTCTACCGGCGCCCGGCCGGGCAGCCGACGTCCCCGCCCCCGACGGTGCCCGCCGCGGACATGCCCGCCGCCGCGACGCCCGCCGACCCGGCCGCCGGGCCCGCCCGCGGGGAGAGTTCAGCCCGGCTTCCCCGGTGATTAACCCGGCACACCCGCCGACGACCGAAGCTCCATCCAGCATCGGCATATGAGGGTATGTGTCGGGACGATCATCCACCATCCCGAGGACGCCCGGATCATGCACAGGCAGATCCGGGCCCTCCTCGACGCGGGGCACGAGATCACCTATGTCGCCCCCTTCACCGACTGCAACGTCACCCCGATCCCCGGGATCCGCGCGATCGACGTCCCGCGCGCGCTCGGCGCCCACCGCGGCCGGGCGCTGCGGGCGGTGCGCGGAGCGCTGCGGCGCGGGGCCGAGGACGCCGACCTGCTCCTCGTCTGCGACCTCGCGTCGCTGCTCCGGTTGCCCCGCCGCCGCCCCGTCACCGTCTGGGACGTCCGCGACGACGCCGCCGGTCCTCGGGCGGCGGGCCCGTTCCCCGGGCTCCCGCACCCGCTGCTCCGCCTCGCCGAGTCCCGCGCCGAGCGCCGCGTCCACCTGATCCTGGCCGACGACTCCCTGCGGGAGCGGTTCGAGCTGTCCCACCCCGTGGTCCCCGGCGCCGCCCGCGTGCCCGGCCGGCCGCCCCGGCCGCCCGCCGGCGCACGGGTCGTCCACCTGGGCCGGCTCCGCGCGGACGGCGGCGTGGCCGAGCTGGTCGAGCTGGCCCGGCGGCTGGCGCCGTACGGGATCAGGACGGACCTGATCGGCGAGGCCGACCCGGAGGTACGCCCGGCGGTCCGCGACGCGCAGCGGGCGGGCCTGCTCGACTGGTACGGCCACGTGCCCGACCGGCACGCGACGCGGATGGCCGAGGGCGCCCTGGCCGGGCTCTCGCTCCCGCGCGACCTGCCCGGCGCCGGGCGGGCCATGCCCGTCGAGGTCGTCGAGTACATGGCCCGGGGGCTCCCGGTGATCACCACCCCCGCCCCGGCCGCCGCCGCGGCGGTCGAGCGGACCGGCTGCGGCGTGGTGGTGCCCTTCGGCGACGTGGACGCCGCGCTGCGCGCCGTGCTGACGCTTCGGGACGACCCCGGCCGGGCGGCGGACATGGGCGCGCGCGGGTACCGGGAGGCGCTGCACCGCCACGACTGGGCCGACCACTCGGGCGGGTTCGTCGAGCTGCTGGAGGGCTGGGCCGCGGCGGGCGCCGCCCCGGCGCCCGCCCGTCCCCACCCCCTGCCCGCCTGACCGCGTCCCCGCCCGCCTGACCGCCAATCCCCGCGCCTCCGCCCCGCCTGACCGCCCGCCCTCCGACCGCGCCGCCCCTGACCGCGTCCCCGCCCGCCTGACCGCCCGCCCCCTGCTCGTCTGACCGCTTGCCCCCGCGCCCCCGCCCGTCCGGTCGTCCGACCGTCCGCGGAGTTCGTCCCCCGACGCGTGCATGCCGCGTTCTTCGCGGGTATGCCAAACGGAAGCGACGGGAGAATCGAGGATTGGTCTAGTGGAGCCATGGCACGCCATCTGATCCAGGGCCGCGAGGTCGCCACACCGGTCCGCGTCCAGGACGCCATGGCCTGCACGGCTTCCTACCTGGTCCGTGCCGACGCGGCCCGCGCCGTGATCGCCTACTCGGGGCTCGACGTCGTCGAGGTGCTTCCCGGCAAGGCGCTGTGCACGCTGGCGTTCCTGGACTACACCGAGGGGGACCTGGGGGCCTACCACGAGTTCGGGATGACCTTCCTGATCCGGCCGCCGGAGGCGGGCCCGATGCCCCGCCGCCGTGGCCTGCGTCACGGCCTACGTCACGGCCTGCGTCACGGCCTTTCGGAACCGCTGCGGGCCGGGGCGGGGCTGTTCGTCCACTGGCTCCCCGTCGACCAGGGGTTCACCCTGGAGGCCGGCCGTACGATCTGGGGTTTCCCCAAGGAGCTGGCCGACATCGACCTGCGCGTGTCGTCCCCCTACAAACGGTGCGTCGTCCGCCAGGACGGCCGCCTGGTGCTGGACCTCCTGCTGCGTCCCGGCGTCCCGGTGCCCGCGCCCGCCCTGACCGCCTCCACCGACGCCTACACCCACCAGGACGGCGTCACCCGCCGCGTTCCCTGGTCGGTGACGCCGCGCGGCGGACGGGTACGGCCGGCGGGCGCCCTCATCCGCCTGGGCAACCACCCCGTCGCCAGGGAGCTGAGCGAGCTGGGCCTGCCCGGCGGCGCCCTCCTGACCGCCACGGCCGCACACGTGACCATGCGCTTCGAGGAGGCCAAGACCCTCTAGGTCTCGGGGAGGGACCGGCGGCGGCCGAAGCGGGTGCGCCACAGGCCGGCCGCGCCCAGGGCCGCGGCGGCGCACGCCACCGGGATCGCGGGCAGCATGTAGCGGTGGTCGAAGTCGAGCGCGGCGATCGGCCCGAGGAACAGGAACATCGCCACGGCCCACGGCAGCAGGGCGGCACGCCGCCGTCCGATCGCACCAAGCCCGCCGAGCAGCAGCAGCACCGCGAACAGCGGGCCGTGCAGGACCTCCGGGTAGCGGTACGCCGCGAGGAACGCGTCGTACGGCGCGACGGACGACATCCCCCGGATGGCGGGATCGTACTCACCCCGGACATGATCGATCAGCGGGAACGACGGCAGCGGCCAGGAACCGGCCGGGAACGTCAGGGCCGGGACGATCCGCTTCGGGTGGCGCACCGGCGTCCACGCGAACGCGAGCGACGCGTCGGCGGCGACCTCGCGCAGGTAGTCGAACGGCTGGGCGGCGATGGCGCGCAGCGCGAACGACCTGGCCAGATCGTTGTGGGAGAACCGGTCCCCCGGCAGCCGGTTGAGCGAGGCGCCCGCGGCCCACACGTACTCCGAGGCCGCGTCGACGACGGTGCCGTTCGGGCAGAGGCGCGCCTCGGCGGCCGGCGGCCTGATCTCCGAGCAGTCGGCGAACGTCATGGTGCGCGCCCACAGCGCCACGCCGTCCGAGCCGCTGAGCGCGAAGCGCCCGTGGTGCTGCCGGTACCAGCCCGCGTAGGCGGCGAGCGGCAGCGTTCCCGCGAGCACCAGCGCGACCACCCGCCGCCACCCGGCCCGCCGCAGCACCAGGTGGAGCGCGAACAGGGCGAGCAGCGGCACCGCGGCCGTCCGGGTGAGCCCGGCCGCCGCCAGCAGCGCCCCGGCCGCGGCGGCCGACCGCAGCGAGGGCTTCTCCCGCCACATGACGACCGTCAGCGCGGCGATGACCAGGAACGTGACCTGGGTGTCGGAGAGCACGGCGTGTTCGAGCCGGAGGAACGCCGGGTTGAACAGCACGGGCAGCGTGGCCAGGGTCGCGCCCCACGCGGGCAGCGAGCGGCGGCGCAGCAGGAGATAGATCATCAGGCCCATGCCGAGCCCCAGGACGTGTTGCACGCCCGCCACCAGCGCGACGCTGTGGAACGGCCGGAGCAGCCACAGGAGCACCGGATAGCCGGCGGGGTGGAACGCGCCGCCGGGCTTCAGGTGGACGGCCGTGTCCAGGTAGGTGAACGAGTCGTACCAGTAGAGCTGGGCGGTGTCGTAGCCGAGCATGACGACCGCGCGCAGTGCCGCCGCCGAAGCGATCACGACGGCGAACAGGCCGTGCCCTGTGTCGAGCACCCGGCGCAGGCGGTGCCGCGCGCCGCCCGGGGAGATGACGGGTTCGATCCGGACGCCGGCCGTTGAGGTGAGCATGGAAGGTCCCCCGGTTCGGAGCCGGGCGGTTCCCGGCTTCGAAGGAGAACTGAAACGATCGATCGATAAACTCGTCGTCACCTGATCCGGTTATGTCCGCGTTATGGCGTTGCTGGCATGGTGGCGCGATCTGACGGCATCGCACGACGTCGATGGCATGGGGGGCAGCACGTTGCGGGTACTGGTCGCCGAGGACGAGCGGATGCTCGCCGACTCGATCGCGGAGGGGCTGCGCGGGGAGGCGCTCGCCGTGGACGTCGCCTACGACGGCGAGGCGGCGCTGGAGCGCGTGCGGGTCCACGACTACGACGTGCTGATCCTGGACCGGGACCTGCCGGGCCTGCACGGCGACGAGGTGTGCCGGGCCGTGGTGGCCGACGCCGCGGCCGTGCGGGTCCTCATGCTCACCGCGTCGGGGGACGTGCGCTCCAGGGTGGCGGGGCTGTCGCTCGGCGCGGACGACTACCTGCCCAAGCCGTTCGCGTTCGAGGAGCTGGTGGCGCGGGTCCACGCGCTGGGCCGGCGGGTCCGCGCGGCCGACCCGCCGATCCTGGAGCGGGCGGGCGTACGCCTGGACTGGGCGCACCGGCAGGTGTTCCGGGACGGCCGCTACGTGCCGCTGGCGCGGAAGGAGTTCGGCGTGCTGGCCGAGCTGCTGCGCGCCCGCGGGGCGGTCGTCTCCGCCGAGACGCTGCTGGAGAAGGTGTGGGACGAGCACATCGACCCGTTCACCAACACGGTTCGCACGACGATGATGAAACTGCGCCGCAAGCTCGGCGACCCGCCGGTCATCGAGACCGTCACCGGGGCGGGGTACCGGATCCCGTGACCTCCCCCAGGGCGGAGCCCCCACACCGGAGGAGCCCATGAAGAGCAGTGTCAGGCTTCGGTTCGCCCTCGCCTGCGGCGGAGTGTTCGTCCTCGTCGGGATCGTCCTGGTCGCCGCGCTCGCCCTCGTCGTACGGCAGAGCCTGGAGCCGCGTGACGGGCTCCGGCAGCCCGAGTGGATCCGCGTCGCGGGGAAGACCCACTGGCCCGGCAGCGAGGAGTACTACATCGCCGGTCAGCGGGCCGCGCAGATCAGGCGCGTCTACCAGGACAACACGATCAAGAACGTGCTGACCTGGGGCGGTGCCGCGGTCCTCGCGGGCGGCGGGCTGGCCGCGGCGGCCGGCTGGCGGGCGGGCGGCTGGGCGCTGCGCCCCGTCCGGACGGTCACGGCGAGCGCGCTGCGCGTCTCCCAGAGCCACGACCTCGCCGAACGCATCGCGCACGAGGGACCGGCCGACGAGATCAAGGAGCTCGCCGACACCGTCGACCTCGTCCTGGCCCGGCTGTCCCGCTCCTTCGACGGGCAGCGGCGGTTCATCGCCAACGCCTCGCACGAGCTGCGCACACCGCTCACCATCAACCGCACCCTGGTGGACGTGGCGGTCCGGCGTCCCGACGCGAGCGAGGACGTCAAACGGCTCGGCGAGTCCCTGCTGGTGGTCAACACCCGGCACGAGCGGCTGATCAACGGTCTGCTCGCCCTGGCCGAGGGCGAGCGCGCCGTGCTGGACCGGCGTCCCTTCGACCTGGCCGACGTGGCCGAGCACGTGCTCGACCTGGCCGCCGGTGAGGCGAAGGAGCAGGGGGTGACCGTCCACCGGCTGCTCGACCCGGCGCCCACGGCGGGCGAGGCGGTGCTGGTCGAACGGCTCGTCCAGAACCTGGTGGAGAACGCGGTACGGCACAACCACGCGGGCGGGCAGGTGTGGGTGTCCACCCGGCGGCGGACCGACCGGGTCGAGCTGGTGGTGTCCAACACCGGGCTGCCCGTGCCGCCGTACGAGGTAGAAACGATCTTCGAGCCGTTCCGGCGGCTGCACGGGGACCGGCTGCGCTCCGACCGGGGCAGCGGTCTCGGGCTGTCCATCGTCCGGGTGGTCGCCGAGGCGCACGGCGGCACCGTGGCCGCCGAGCCCCGCGAGGAGGGCGGGCTCACGGTGGCCGTCGAGCTGCCGCAGGTGAACGTCTGACACCCGCGCCGCGGCGGCTCGGCCGCCCCGTTCAGCCGGCCTGGTCCAGCAGGCCGCCATCACCGACCCCCACCAAGCCCGTGCGAACCCCCACCTGGCCGTCCTGTCGGCTCTCAGCCACGGCGACACCACCACCGGCGACAAGATCTTCGCCGCCATGCTCGACGCCCTCGACCACATCGAGTTGGAGCAGGCGCAAGGTTATATTGACGAAGTGCTGGCCATGCTTCCCACAGCGGCCCGGCAGATCCTGGAGGCGATGATGAGCACCGGAACCCGCGAGTACAAAAGCCGATACGCCCGCCACTACTACGGCCAGGGCAAAGCGGAAGGGAAGGCGGAGGGGAAGGCGGAAGGCATCGCGGAAGGCATCGCGGAAGGCGAAGTCCGAGGCGAGGCCAAGATGCTGCTGCTCATCCTGACCGCCCGGGGCATCGAGGTGCCCCAGGACGCCCGGGAGCTCATCCTGGCGTGCACCGACCTGGAACGGATCGAAGCCTGGGGACGCCGCGCGGGCACCGTCGCCTCCATCGACGAACTACTCGGCTGAAGGGGTTCTTCCGAATTCGGTCGTCAACGGATCTCGATCCGAGTCCTCTCGACACCCATGTCAGCCGCCGAGGTCCAGCAGGGGGAGCTCGGCCCGGGTGGGCAGGCCCTGCCAGTCGCTGGGGCCGGAGGCCGCGAAGGCCGCGAGCAGCGTGCCCCGGCGCAGCCGGTCGGCCGGGTGCAGGTTCTCCAGGAGGGCGCTGAGGTATCCCGCCGTGAAGGCCTCCGCCGAGCCGCCCGGGTCGACCACGGGAGCGGTGCGGCCCGGGGCGTCGTGGCGCACGCCGTCCACCCGGACGCTGGCGCCCCGCGCGCCCCGCATCACGATGACCTCCCGGTCGCCGGTGAGCGCGGATTTGACCAGGTCCAGCTCGGCCTGGTGGACGAACAGCACGTCGGCCGACAGGGCGAGCGCGCCGAGGACCTCCTCGGCCTCCCGCAGGTCCGGCCAGAGCCGCTCGCGGTAGTCGACGGCCACCGAGACAGTGACGCCGGAGAGCCGGGCGGCGCGCACCGCGACGTGCAGGGCGTCCCGCGCGTTCAGGGCGGCCGTGATCCCGCTGACGTGCAGGACGCGGGAGGCGGCGATCCGGTCCAGCGGGACGTTGCCCTGCGCGAGCCGGGTGCCCGTCAGGTAGTGGGTGACCCGGGCCGCCTGCCCGGGACGGCACTCCCGTGTCAGCATCGCGGTCGCGAGCCCCTCGTCGGCCCGGACGCCCGAGACGTCCACGCCCTCCCCGCGCAGCGCGGTGACGATCCGCGCGCCGAACTCGTCGGCGCCCACCTTGCCCAGCCACGCCACCTCGTGCCCGAGCCTGGCCAGTCCGACCGCGACGGTGAACTCGGCCCCCGTCACGTCCAGCCTGGCCTCGTGCTCGTGCCGGATCCGGCCGCTGGTGACGACGCCGAAGGCCTCGCCGAGGGTGTAGACGTCCACGTGGAACCTTTCGCGGCGCCGGACGACGCCGATGGGCCATCGTTTCCCGGCCCGGAGGGGCGCTCCGGAGAACGACCGGGACCCGAACTCTAGCGGGGCCGGGCCGGGCCGAGCAGGTCCCACCGGTTGCCGGAGATGTCACGGAACACTGCGACGTGCCCGTACGGCTCGGCACGCGGCGGCGTGACGAACTCGACCCCGGCGGCGGTCATGCGCTCGTAGGCGGCGTCGAAGTCGTCCGTCCGCAGGAAGAACCCGACCCGGCCGGCCGCCTGGTCGCCTACCGCGGCGAACTGCCGTTCCCCGTCGGCGCGGGCGAGCAGGATCCCGGTCCGGGCGCCGGGCGGCCGCACGACGACCCACCGCTTGGGGCGCCCGTCGTTCGTCAGCGACGGAGAGTCCTCCACCAGGTCGAAGCCGAGGACGCCGGTGAAGAACTCGATCGCCGGGTCGTACTCCTCGACGATGATCGTGAAAAGGTCGATGTGCACCCCGGGAGCCTAGAGGGGATCACGTGTGCCATCATAAAGTAACGATCAGTCCAAAACATGGGGTGTACGGCGGAGCCGCCGCGTCCCCGGTGTCCAGGAGAGGTGCGCGGGAGATGAGATTCACCGACAGGGTCGTGCTGGTGACCGGCGGAGGGTCCGGCATCGGGCGGGCCGTCGCCCTGGGATTCGCGCGGGAGGGCGCGGCCGTGGCGGTGGCCGGTCGCCGCCGGGAGTCCCTGGAGCGGACCGTCGAGCTGGCCGAGGCCGAGGGCGGCAGGGCCGCCGCGTTCACCGCCGACCTGACCCGCGAGGCGGACGTGGCCGCGCTCGTCGACGGGATCACCGGCCGGTTCGGCGGCCTGGACGTCGCGGTCAACAACGCCGGGACCTTCACCGCCGCCCCGGTCGCGGAGACCTCGGAGGAGGAGTGGACCCGGGTCCTCACCGTGAACGCGACCGGCGTCTTCCTCGCGATGAAGCACGAGATCGGGGCGATGCGCGCCCGGGGCGGCGGCGTGATCGTCAACATCGCCTCCAACATCGGCGCCCACCACAGGATCCCCGGACTCGGCGCCTACGCGGCGTCCAAGGCCGCGGTCAGCGCGCTGACCAGGACCGCGGCCCTGGAATGCGTCGGCGAGGGCATCCGCGTCAACGCGGTCAGCCCCGGCCCGTTCGACACCCCGATGTCGATGCGGCCCGGCGAGGCCGAGGCCGACCGGGCCGCCCGGATGAAGGAGCAGTCGCCGATCGGCCGGGTCGGCGCCCTGGAGGAGATCACCGGCACCGTGCTCTGGCTCGCCTCCGACGAGGCCGGCTACGCCGTGGGGCTCGACCTCGTCCTCGACGGCGGTGCCAGCGCCTGAAGCCGGGCCGGGCCTCCCGGGACGTCCGGGACCTCCGGCCCGGGGCCGCTCGGGGCCGCTCACCGGCGGGCGGCCCGGAGGCGGTACTTCTGTCCTGGTCGATCCCGGATCGACGGACCTTCCCGCCCCGGCGGGCGTCCGGGAGCGTGGACGCATGCGAACTCTTCTCACCGCAGCGCTGCTGCTGGCGGCCAGCGTACCGCCCGCCGGGGGTCCCTGGCGGGCACCGGCGGGCCGGCCGGACCCCGCGGTCGTCCGGGTCGAGACGGGAGCCGTGCGCGGCGCGGTGACCGACGAGCACCGGGTCTTCCAGGGCATCCCCTACGCCTTCGCGGAACGCTGGCGGTCGCCCGGCCCCGCGAGGCGCTGGGACGGCGTCCGGGACGCGACGGAACCCGGCCCGATGTGCCCGCAGGTCGGCTCCGACTACGCCGACACGGCGAGCACGAACGAGGACTGCCTGGTCCTCAACGTCACCACCCCCCGCGCCCACGCCACCGGCCGCCCGGTCATGGTGTGGATCCACGGCGACGGCGCGCTCGGCGCGGGCCACTTCTCCGACGCGCGCGCCCTCGCCTCGCGGGGCGTGGTGGTCGTCACGATCAACTACCGGCTGGGCGTGTTCGGCGCGTTCGGCTACCCGGGACTCGCGAACTCCGGCACCTACGGCCTCCAGGACCAGCAGGCGGCGCTGCGCTGGGTCCGGCGCAACATCTCCTCCTTCGGCGGCGACCCGTCGAACGTCACGGTGTTCGGCGTCTCCTACGGCGCCCTGTCCATCGGCGGCCAGCTCACCTCGCCCGGAGCCCGGGGACTGTTCCGGCGGGCCATCATGCAGAGCGGCGAGACCATGATGGACATGCCCGCCGGCAGCATGTTCCCCGGCCTGCCCGCCGCGCCCTCGTTCGCCTGGCGCGGCACCGCGGAGGTCGAGGCGCTGGGCCGCGTGTACGCGGAGAAGCTCGGCTGCCGGGACCTCGCGTGCCTGCGCGCGCTGCCCGTGGAGGACATCCTCGCGGTGCCGCAGATCATGAACGTCTTCCAGGCGTACGCCTACGGCAACGAGGTGCTCCCCGTCTCCCCCGCGGAGGCGATCCGCGCGGGGCGCTTCCACCGGGTGCCGGTGCTCGCGGGCGCGACCCGTGACGAGCACCGGCTCTTCGTCGGGCTGAACTACGACGCGGCGGGCGCGCCGATGACCGCCGGGCAGTACGGCACACTGGTCGCCGAGGCGTTCGGCGACGACGCCGCGCGGGTGATGCGGGAGTACCCGCCCTCCTCCTACCGCTCCCCCGGCGAGGCGTGGGCCGCGGTGATGACCGACCGGATGTGGGCCAGGGGCGTGCACGAGCAGAACACGCTGCTGGCCCGGCACGTCCCCGTCTACGGCTACGAGTTCGCCGACCGGGACGCGCCGATGTTCCTGCCGCTGGAGGCGGACTTCGACTGGGGCGCCTACCACGCCTCCGACCTGCCGTACCTCTTCCCGGAGAGGAAGGCCCGGCTGACGGCCGCCCAGTCGCGGCTGGCGGACCGGATGACCGGCTACTGGACGAACTTCGCCCGCACCGGGTCGCCGAACGGCCCCGGCCTGCCCGCGTGGCCCCGCCTGTCCGAGGGCCCCCGGAGCACCCTGTCGCTCGCGCCGGACGCGATACGGCCGGTCGACTACGCGGCCGGGCACCGGCTGGACCTCTGGGAATAACCTGGTGCGCGTGGACGGGTCCTGGAAGCCGGGGGCGTCAGCCTTCTCCTTCTGGGCGGGGCTGGCCTACTTCCCCGCCCGAGAGCTGGCCGGACGCCCGGACTGGCCCGGCGTCCTCGGCCTCGCCGCGGTCGTCGCCGCCTACCTGCTGGCCGTCCGCGCCGCCTTCGCCGGACGCCTCCGGGCCGCCGTCCCGCTCCTCGCGGTCCTGGTCACGGTGACCTTCGCCCTGTGCGCGGCCCACGGCGGCAAGTGGCTCTACCTGTGCCCACTGCTCTCCATCGCCTGCGGCGTGGTGCTGCGCGGGCGGGTCCTGCCGGTCGCGCTCGCGGCGGTGACGATCGTCTCGATGCTCGTCACCTGGTGGCGGGGCGGCGGTGAGGACGCCATCGCGGCCGTCGCCTGGGGCACCTTCACCGCGGGCCTCGTCACCCACGTCACGCTCAGGCTGTTCGCCGTCATCGCCGAGCTGCGCGCGACCCGGCGGGAGCTGGCGAACGCGGCGGTCGCCGCGGAACGGCTGCGCTTCTCCCGGGACCTGCACGACCTGCTGGGACACACGCTCTCACTGATGGTCGTCAAGGCCGAGGCGGCACGCAGACTCGCTCCCCGCGACGCGGAGGCCGCCGCGGCGCAGTCCGGCGACATCGTCTCCGTCGGACGCCGGGCGCTGGCCGAGGTCCGCGCGGCCGTGGCGGGTTACCGCGGGCGCGGCTTCGCCGAGGAACTGGCCGCCGCGCGCGCGGCCCTGGCGGAGGCGGGGGTGCGTGTCTCCGTCGCCCTCGGCGGCCTGTGCCCGCCGCCCGCGGCCGACACGCTGTTCGGCTGGGCCGTGCGGGAGGGTGTGACGAACGTGATCCGTCACGCGGACGCCACGTGGTGCGAGATCACACTGACCGACCGGGAGGGGGAGATCGTGCTGGAGATCGGCAACGACGGGGCCGGGGCCCCGGCCGGACACGCGGCGGGCGGAGCCGGGCGACCGGCGGCCGGGACCGGCGGCCGGGACGGGGAGGGAGCCGGCGTGCGGAACGGGCCGGGCGCCCGATCAGCCCCGGCGGACGGCACGGGATACGGGCCGGGCCCCCGACCCGCCCCGGCGGACGGCACGGGATACGGGCTCCACGGGCTCGCCGAACGCGCGGCCGAGGCGGGCGCCGGGTTCGAGGCCGGTCCGCGGCCGGGCGGCCGGTTCACGCTGACGGTGGCGATCCCGGCGACGGCCGCGCGATGAGCGGACATAGGGCACCGGGTGACGACCACGCCACGGCGGGGGAAGGCTCGGCTCAGAGAGACGGCGGCTCCATGGCGGGGGACGGCTCGGCCTGGGAGGACGACGCCGCGGCGCTGCGGATCCTGATCGCCGAGGACCAGGGCATGATGCTCGACGCGCTGGCGCTGCTGCTCGGCCTGGAGGACGACCTGGAGGTCGTCGCCCGAGTCGGCCGCGGGGACGAGGTCGTCACGGCGGCACTGGCGGCGCGGCCCGACGTCGCGCTGCTCGACATCGAGCTGCCCGGCCGCAGCGGCCTCGACCTCATCGAAGAGCTGCGGGCGAGCCTGCCGGGCTGCGCGGTGCTGATCCTCACCACCTTCGCCCGCCCCGGCTACCTGCGCCGGGCCATGGAGGCGGGCGCGGCCGGCTTCCTGGTCAAGGACGGCCCGGTCGACGAGCTGGCCGCCGCGGTCCGCGACGCCGCGGCGGGACGGCGGATCGTCGACGCGGATCTGGCGGCCGCCGCGCTGCGCGCCGGGCCGAGCCCGCTGACCGGCCGCGAACGCGACGTGCTCGCCGCCGCGGTCGACGGCGCCACCATCGCCGATCTGGCGGCGCGCCTGCACCTGTCGGAGAGCACGGTGCGCAACCACCTGTCCTCGGCGATCGGCAAGACGCACACGCGCAACCGCATCGAGGCCGCCCGCCTCGCCCAGCGCAACGGATGGCTCTGACCGCCGCGTTCCCGAATGACACCTGCCGCGTGCTTGGGCGGCGGACGGCCAGGCCGAGCATTCCGGGCGTTCCACCCGGATCCGGCGCGGGCCGGCCGGAACCCGCACGGACCGCCGGATCCGGCGCGGGTCAGACGATCGGTGGGCGGCCCAGGCGGAGCATCCGCCAGGCCGTCTTCCAGCCCATGGGACGGCGCTCCCCGGCCGGCTCGCGCAGGCCCTCGGAGAACCCCCGGAACCACGCGCGCAGCGCCGTACCGGAACGCTCGCGGATCAGGGTCAGCATGACCCAGTTGACGAGGTACGGAACCGCCAGCGCCCAGGGCAGGTTGCGCCGGGCCAGCCAGACGCGGTTGCGCGCGTTGAGGCGGTAGAAGTCGGCGTGCCGGGTCGGCGGGACCTGCGGGTGGTACATGACGGTCTGCGCGTCGTACTCGATCCGGTAGCCCTCCCCCAGCAGCCGCCAGGCCAGGTCGGTCTCCTCGTGGGCGTAGAAGAACCGCTCGGGGAGACCGCCGACCTGCAGGAAGGCCGACCGCCGGATGGCGCAGGCGCCACCCAGGAAGGTGGTGACCGGGGAGGACCGCTCGGGGTCGCCCGCGCGCAGCCGCGGGACGTGCCGGCGCTGCCCCACGCCGCCGTCGGGGTCCTTCACCCGGAACGAGACGACCGCGAGGTCGTGCTCCTTGGAGAAGCGCTCACGCAGGTGGGAGACGACGTTCGCGTCGCCGTACCAGCCGTCGTCGTCGAGGAAGAGGACGACGTCGCCCGTGCACTCCTCGACGCCGCGGTTACGGCCGGCCGGGATGCCGGCGTTGTGGCCGAGCCGTACCGTCCTGATCGACGCCGACGAGCCCGGCGGCACGGTCACCGGCAGCTCGGGGACGTCGGCGCCGTTGCCGACGATGACCACCTCGACGTCGCCGTCGACCTGGTTCAGCGCGGACTCGACCGCACGACCCAGCTCGGGGACCCGGTTGCCCATGGTGAGGATGACGCACGAAATCTTCAACGGGTCATCGTCCTGACGCGTCGAGAGCACGTGCGGAGCATACTTTCATGATCACCGAGTCTGCTGGGTCGGGCGGCTGTGGCATTGCTGGAGCCCTCTGGTACGGGGGACAAGCGTATCGGAACCGTCGGCGGACACCCGCCAAACGACGCCGGATCTCCGCACCTACGACGCACCGCGCCGCCGTCCGGTTCCGTGCCGTCCACTTCCCCGGCACCCGCCCTTCAGCCGCCCGGTCCCCGGCCGCCCCCCGCTCACGAGAGCCGCCGGGAGGCCAGGATGCTGACCAGGTGCAGCACCATCTGCAGCACGGCCACCACGACGCAGGCCACCGTCAGCACCCTGGTCGCGGCCAGGCCGCCGGCGAGCTGGTCCCAGACCGCGGCGACCACCACGAGGAGGGACAGCTCGACCGCCTGGACGATCCGGTGGAACCTCAACGCGGCGGCCGCCCTGCGGGCCATCCCCAGGCCGCGCGAGCGGAAGTGCTCCGCCGACGCCTCGGTGGCCGCGACCAGGCCGGACCGGGCGCGCGCCACGTCCACCAGGTCGGTCTCCGCCTTGATCAGGATCGCGCCGAGCGCGGCGGCGAAGCCCAGCACGGTGTACCAGTCGGGGCGGACCTCCGACGCCCGGAAGCCCAGCCCGATGAGCATGGCCGCCTCGGCGAAGTAGTGGCCGACCCGGTCGAGGTAGACGCCGGTGATGGAGGTCCGCCCGGTCCACCGCGCCAGCTCGCCGTCGGAGCAGTCGAGCAGCAGGTAGAGCTGGACCAGCAGCGCGGCCAGCACGGCGGCCCACAGGGTGGGGACCGTCAGGACCACGCCCGCCAGCAGCCCGGTGACGATCATCAGCCAGGTGGTCTGGTTGGGGGTGATCGGCGTCTTGGCCAGCAGCCAGGTGACGTAGATCGACAGCTTGCGCATGTACAGCGCGCCGGCCCAGTGCTCACCGCTGTTGCGGTCCATGGTCGAGTGCGGCTGGGCGACCGCGCGGAACTCAGCGACCGATGGTCCGGACATAATCTTCCACCCGATCACGGATCTCGGCCTCGGACAGGCGCAGGTGCTCAAGGATCGTGTAGCGGCCCGGACGGGTCGCCGGGGCCAGCACGACCGCCTCGGTGAACTGCTCCACGCTCAGCCCGGCGTCGGCGGGGCTGACCGGGAGGCCGTGCGCGCGCAGACACTCGGCGACCTGGCCGAGCCGGCGTTCGTCCTCGCGCAGGAAGAAGCAGAAGGCGGCACCTATCCCGGCGAGCTCGCCGTGGTTGGAGGTGCCGGGGAAGAGCTGGTCCACGGCATGAAGGATCTCATGATCTCCGCCACTCGACGGACGGGACGACCCGGCGATCACCATCGACATCCCCGAGAGGATGAGCGCCTCGGCCAGCACGGTCAGGAACGCGTCGGACTCGACCGAGTCGGACCGCCCCATCACCGCCTCCGCCGCGGTGCGGGCCATCGCGCAGGCCACGCCGTCGATCGGCTCGCCGCGCTCGGTGTTGCCGAGCTGCCAGTCCTCGATCGCCGACAGGTTGCTCACGACGTCGCCGACGCCGGAGCGGACCAGCGACGACGGGGCGTCGTGGACGAAGTCGAGGTCGACCATGATGGCCAGCGGCATCGGCACGCCGAAGGAGCCCTTGCCGCCGTCGTGGGTCAGCGACGCCACCGGCGAGCAGATCCCGTCGTGCGACAGGTTGGTGGCCACCGCCACCATCGGGATGCCCGCGAGCGACGCGGCGTACTTCGTGGCGTCGATGGTCTTGCCGCCGCCGATGCCGACGACCGCCTCGTAGGCGCCCTTGCGCAGCTCGGCGCCGAGCGTGACCGCGGCGTCCACCGAGCCGTCGGGAACCCGGAAGATCCGGGCCTCGTCGAGGGAGGGGGTGATCATCGAGGTGATCCGGTCGCCCTGACCGGCGCCCACCGCCACCGCCACCCGCCCGGAGGTCGCCACCCGGCTGTCCGCCAGCAGCGAGCCGAGCTGGGCGATCGCCCCCCGCCGCACCTCCATGCTCAGGGGGGCGGGGAGCATCCTGGCTAGTATCGGCACGCGATCTCCCGCGCCTTGGCCAGGTCGTCGTGGTTGTCCACCTCGACCCAGGAGACGTCGCCGATCGGGGCGATCGCGATCTTCTCCCCGCGGTTCACCATCTCCTGGTAGCCGTCCTCGTAGTACAGCTGCGGGTCGCGCTCGAAGGTGGCCCGCAGCGCGTCGGACAGCCGCCCGGCGGCGCCGGGACGGATCAGCGTCGCGCCGATGTACTCGCCGGCGGCGTCGGCCGGGTCCATCAGCTTGGTGATCCGCGCGAGGTGGCCGTCTCCGCCGAGGGTGACCTTCATCTCCTCGTCGGCGAGCTTCTTGACGTCGTCGACCGCGAGCAGGATGTCGCTGCTCTCCGGCGCCGACAGCAGGGTGTGCTCCACGGAGACCGGGTGCACGGTGTCGCCGTTGACCAGCAGCACGCCCTGCTCGAAGTAGTCGCGGGCGCACCACAGGGAGTAGGCGTTGTTCCACTCCTCGGCCTTGTCGTTGTGCACGAGGGTGAGCTTCACGCCGTGCCGCCGCTCCAGCTCGGCCTTGCGCTCGTGTACGGCCTGCGCCTGGTAGCCGACGACGACCACGACGTCACGGAGGTCGGCCGCCGCGAGGTTCCGCAGCGAGATGTCCATGATCGTGGTCTCGCCGTCGACCGGCACGAGCGCCTTGGGCAGCGTGTCGGTGTACGGCCGCAGGCGACGTCCGGCCCCGGCGGCCAGCACCATTCCCAGCAACGTGCACTCCTCATCCGAATGAGCCCCTCATCGGGCGCTCCTGGCCCCAAAGGTTAGTTGCCTTTACGCCCCGATGGTGTATTCGGAGGTTCACCGGGGGTTTCTCAGCCGGTACCGGCGGGCCCGCCGGCGTCCGTCCCGGACCCCCTGGAACCCTCGGGGCCCTCGGGGCCCTCGGGGCCCGAGGCGGCCAGCCAGCAGGTGACGCTCTCCCACCCGAAGAGCCCCCACAGGTAAAGGGAGAGCAGTGCGAACAGGAGCGTGACCTGCCCGGCGAGGCCGCCCAGCGCGATCAGCAGCATGCGGCCGTCCCAGCCGAAACCGGCGGTGGCCAGCCAGGACGGCGGATAGACCCGCTGCCGCAGCCGGTAGACGACGTCGTAGTGGTGGAAGGCCATCGCGCCGAGCAGCAGGAAGATCAGCCAGTACGACACGCCGTGCGCGAACCCCACCGCGGCCGCGAAGCCGTACTCGGTGAGGCGCAGGATCGGCGGCACCAGCCAGTCGAGGCGGCCGTCGTGCGGGTGGGAGCTGCCGGGACCGGCCAGCAGCAGCGCCACCGCCGGGGCGAACACCGCCAGGCCGTCGGCGCCGGCCACCCCGACCAGCAGCAGCACCGCGGTGACGAACGTGCCGGCGAGCACGGGCGGCAGCGGCGGGAGCTGCCCGGCCACCAGCGCGCCCATCGCCCGCGACAGCACCCCGTCGTCCCGGTAGGCGACCAGGGTGCCGCGCGGCACCGTCGTCATCTGCACGGTCGTCACGATCGCACCCGCCTCACCGCCCGCGTCGCGGCCCGTCCCCCGCGCGGCGGCGGGACGGTGCCCTCGCGGAGCCCGTCACTCATGATCATTTGCTCAGCGACCTGCCGATCCGGCCGGTGAGCGTATAGAGGGTGGCGACGCCGCCCCAGGTCAGCAGCGCGAGGAAGGTCACGCGCGCGTTGAACAGCGCGGCGGTCACCGAGATCAGCGCCATCCGCTCCCCGATGGGGAGAACGACGATCTTCTTCAGCCAGCGGGTGGGCGAGCTCCGCTCCAGCAGCCGCGACAGCCGCACGACCGGGTTCCCCTGCGGCGGGCCTCCCGGCGGCACGGCCCGCGCCCCCTCCCCCGGCTCCGGCCCGGCGGAGGCCGGATCGGCGGGCGGGCCGGCGAGAGGCCCGGCTGCGGTGCCGGACGGCGGGGCGGGGCGTGCCGGCGGGACGGAATGGGACGGCGCCGGCCGCGCCGCCGGGCCGGACGCGCCGGCCGGGACTCCGCGGGGCCCGGCGGAGCGGGTCCGCGCGGCGTCGGCGCGCGACCCGGCGTAGGAGAAGTCGATCATGTGGCGGAGCGCCTGAAGGATCATCGCCGCCACCGCCAGCGCCCAGATGCCCTCCGGGCCGCCGCCCGGCGCGTCGTGCCCGGCCGCGTAGCCGACGGCGAGCCCCACGTAGACGACGTACTCCTTGGCCCGGTCGAAGATGGCGTCCAGCCACGCGCCGGCCGGGGAGAAGATCCGGGTGTAGCGGGCGAGCTGGCCGTCGACGCAGTCGAGCACGAACGACAGGTAGACCAGGACGGCCCCGGCGACCAGGGCCGGGCGGGTGCCCGCGGAGAACCAGGCCGCGGCCAGGAGCGCCAGTCCCGCCGAGAACCAGGTGACCGCGTTCGGCGTCAGCCCGAGCGCGGCGGCGGGCCGCAGGAGGTGCCCGGACCAGGAGCTCACGGCGTAGGTGGCGAAGAAGCCGTCGTCGGCCTTGACGGCGGCGTCCAGCCGGGCGTGGGTCACGTCCACCTCGTGCAGCCGCCGCACGGCCGCGTCGGCGTCCGCCTGCCCGGCGACCCGCTCGCAGCGCAGCCGTCCGAGCCCGCGGGCGCGGACGTGGACGCCGTAGCGGACCAGCCCGGCCAGCAGCAGGTCGCCGGCATCCGCGTCGCCCGCCGCGCCGAACGCGCCGGTCTCCGCGAGATCGGCGAGCGTCTCGGCGGTCTCGGCCAGCCGCCCGAGGTCGGCCTCGCCCACCCGCAGCGCCCCCCGGAAGGTGCCGTTGGCGCCGGTGACCTCGTGCAGCGAGGTGCCCGCGGCGGCGACCCTGCCGCCCTCGGCTCGGACCGGCGGGCGCAGCGGCCCCGGGTCGTCACCGTCCGTGACGACCAGCGCGGTCGTGCCGCCGCCCGGGGCGGACAGGAGTACGGCCAGCGCCTCGGTGTGCGCCACCAGGTCACCGGCGAGCACGGCCACCGGACCGGTCGCGGCGCGGGCCACCCGGGAGACCCGGCGCAGGTCGTCGGCCAGGCCGTGCGACCCCTCCGACCCGATGAGGTAGGCCCCGCCCGGCGCGCGGGTGATGTCGCCCGACCGCGCCACCACGTGGACCTCGCCGACGGAGAGCGCGACGAGCTGGGCGGTCAGCCGGTCGAGCAGCGTGCCGTCGCCGCAGCGCAGCGCGGCGCCGGCGGTGGTGGCGAGCACGACGGCGGCGGCCGTGCCGGGGGCGGACCGTCCGGGTCTCCCCGCGCGGCCGGGCGGCGCGTCGCCGGGCGCGCGAGGGCCGGACGACGGGCCGTACGACCTCCCGTCCGGCCCGCCGTACGGCTCGCGGAGGCCGCCGGGCGGCGCGTCGCCGGACGCCGGGTCGCCGGGCGGCGCGTCGCCGGACGCCGGGTCGCCGGGCGGCGCGTCGCCGGACGGGGGCGGGAGGTCGTCGGACGCGTGAGGGCCGGACGGCGCGGGCGCGTGGGAATCGTGCAAGACCGGGCTCCTTCGTATCCGACGGGATGACCGTGCGAATCGGGAGTGCGCACTTAGCGTAGCGAGATCTTGACCGGATAGCACGGGAGCGCGGCCTGCGATCGGGTACGCACCCATTACGCTCGCGGTAACCGACCGTCGAAGGAAGCTGACCTTGGCCGCTCTCGAACCCCGCCTCCGCACCGTCGCCGTCGTCCTCGCCGGAGGGGTGGGCCAGCGGGTCGGCCTGAACACCCCCAAGCAGCTCATCAAGGTCGCGGGCAAGACGATCATGGAGCACACGCTGTCGGTGTTCGACGCGGCGCCGGAGATCGACGAGATCGTGGTCCTGATGACGCCGGGCTTCACCGCCGACGTGGAGCGGCTCGTCGCCCGCAACGGCTTCCGCAAGGTCAGCAAGGTCCTGGAGGGCGGCGCGACCCGGCCGGAGACCACGTGGCGGGCGCTGCAGGCGCTGGGCACGCGGGAGTGCGACGTGCTGCTGCACGACGCCGTGCGACCGCTGCTGGAGCCGCGGATCATCACCGAGTGCGTCGAGGCGCTGAAGGTGTACTCGGCCGTCGACGTGGCGATCCCCAGCTCCGACACGATCGTGGTGGCCGCCCCCGGCCCGCGCGGGGAGATCGTCCGCGACGTCCCCGACCGGTCCCGGCTGCGGCGCGGCCAGACGCCGCAGTGCTTCCGGCTCTCGGTGGTCCGCGAGGCGTACGAGCGGGCCTTCGCCGACCCCGACTTCGACCGGCAGCCGCCCACCGACGACTGCGGCGTGGTGCTGCGCTATCTGCCCGACGTGCCGATCTACATCGTGCGGGGCAGCGAGCACAACATGAAGGTCACCCACCCGGTGGACGTGTTCATCGCCGACAAGCTCTTCCAGCTCGCCGCCGGCGCCGCCCCGCACCACTCCGCCTTCGCCCACCGGCAGGCGCTCCAGGGCAGGACCGTGGTGGTCTTCGGCGGCAGCTACGGCATCGGCGCCGAGGTCGTGGAGCTGGCCGGGCGGCACGGCGCCCAGGTGTTCCCCTTCTCCCGATCGCTGAACGGGGTGCGGGTGGAGGACCCACAGGCGGTGGGCGACGCGCTCGACCTCGCGGCCAAGGAGACCGGCCGGGTCGACTACGTCGTCAACACCGCCGGGGTGCTGCACATGGGGGACCTCGGCGAGACGAACGACGCCACGGTCACCGAGACCGTCGGGGTGAACTACCTCGGCCCGGTCAACATCGCCCGCGCCGCCCTGCCGCACCTGCGCGAGACCCGGGGCCATCTGCTGCTGTACACCTCGTCCTCCTACACCCGGGGCCGGGCCGGCTACAGCCTCTACTCCTCCACCAAGGCCGCCGTGGTCAACCTGACCCAGGCGCTGGCCGACGAGTGGGCCGAGGACGGCGTGCGGGTCAACTGCGTCAACCCCGAGCGGACCAGCACCCCGATGCGGGTGCGCGCGTTCGGCGAGGAGCCCGCGCACACCCTGCTGTCGCCGCGCGCCGTCGCCGAGACCTCGCTGGACGTGCTGATCTCCGACATCACCGGGCACGTGATCGACGTCCGCGTCGACGCGGGCTGACCCGGCGTCCCCGGCGGTTCCCCGGCGCCTCCGCCGCCCGGGACCCGGCGTGTCCGGCAGGTCCGGCGTCCCGGTCTTCCGGCGTCTTCCGGAAGCCTCCGGAGGCTTCCGCCGTACCCCGGCGGAACGCGGCACAGCGCGCCTACCAGGGCAAACAGCCTGGTCAAAGTTACCTTCTAAGGATGAAGCGTGACCTTCGCGCCCTGGTGGCGGCCGCCGCCGTGCTCGGCTCGTACCCGGCGCTCCTCGTGACCGCGCTGTGGCCCCGGCCGCGCCTGTTCCTGGCCCTGTGCGCGGTGTCCTACGCGGCCGAGATCGTCGCGCGGTACCGGGCGCGCCCCCTGGTCGACCTGATGGCCAGGGCGCACCTGGGCATCACGCTCCGGTTCCTGACGCGGGAGACGGCGGTGATCGTCCTGGTCGCCCGTACGGCGGGCACCGCGTCGCCCTGGTTCGCGGCCCTGGTCCTGGGGATGTTCGCGGTGCACGGCGCGCGGGGGCTGCTGGCCGGGCTGGCGATCCTCCACCAGCGCACCCTGAACCGGATGCCGGTGCTGACCCGCAACCTCGACGCGGTGCGGGTCCCGCCGCCGCCGTGGCGCGTCCTGACCGACCACCGGGGCATGCGGCCGCTGTACCTGGACGTGCTCCCGGTGGGCGGCGCGGCGCTGGGCGCGCTGTCCGGCACCGCGCTGCCGGGCGTCGCGGGGGCGGCGGGGGCGCTGGCCGTCGCGGGCGCGGGCGCGCTGTGCCTGCTGCCGCACCTGCGCCGGGTCCGGCCGCTCGGCGACGGCGCGGCCGTGCTGCGGGCCGCCGGGGAGCGCCTGGCCGCCCACCGGCCCGAGGTCGCCCTCTACTTCTCCGGCCCCCCCGACTCGGCCTACCAGGTCCGGATGTGGCTGCGCCCGCTGGAGCGGATCGACCGGCGGGCCGTGGTGGTGCTGCGGGAGCGGGAGATGCTGCGCCTGCTGGGGGAGACCTCGCTGCCCGTGGTGTGCGTCCCCTCGGCCGCCGACCTGATGGGGTTCGAGGCGCTCACCGGGGTGCGGGTGTGCCTGTATCCGGCCAACGTCGGCAAGAACATCCACATGCTCCGCATCCGGGGGATGCGCAGCGTCTTCGTGGGCCACGGCGACAGCGACAAGGAGGCGTCGTTCAACCCGTTCACCAAGGTCTACGACGAGGTGTGGGTGGCCGGGCAGGCCGGGCGCGACCGCTACCTCCGGGCCAGGGTGGGCGTGCGCGACGAGGACGTCCACGAGGTGGGCCGCCCCCAGCTCAGCGGGGTCGGCACCGCCGGCCCCGGCCTGCCGTACCGCACGGTGCTGTACGCGCCGACCTGGGAGGGGTGGACCGACGACCTGTTCCACACCTCGATCACCACGATGGGCCCGGCGATCGTCCGCGCCCTGCTGGCCTGCTCCCCCGCGGTCCGGGTGATCTACAAGCCGCACCCGCTGACCGGTTACCGCAGCCCGGCCGCGCGCCGCGCCCACCAGCAGGTCCGCGCGCTGCTGGACCGGGCGGAGCTGCACCGGTCGATGGCCCGCCACCCCTCGGGCGGGGGGCTCCGCCGCCGGGACGCCGGGACGATCAGGCACCTGGTCGTCACCGGCCCCGAACCGGCCCTGTACGACTGCTTCAACCAGTCGGACCTGCTGGTCGCCGACATCTCCAGCGTGGTGGCGGACTTCGTCGCCAGCGGCAAGCCGTACGCGGTGACCAACGTGGCGGGGCTGGCGGAGCAGGTGTTCCGCGAGCGGTACCCGAGCACCGAGGGCGGCTACCTGCTGTCGGCGGACCTGCGGGAGCTGCCCGCCGTGCTGCGGGCCATGGCGGAGTGCGGGGAGGACGCCCTGGCGGCCACGCGGCGCAAGCTGCGGACCTATCTGCTCGGCCCGGACCACCCGGACGCCATGACCCGCTTCAACGACGCGGTGAACGGCGCCTGCGAGCGGGCCCTGCGCGCGTCCGGCTGAGCCGCTCGGACGCCCCGGACGCCCGTCCGGGGCCGGACCCCGGGCGCGGACCGGCCCGGCCCGGCCACCGGGTCGCGCCGCCGCGGGCCGGGCCCGCTCAGCCGGACGCGGCGCCGGGCCTGCTCAGCCGCCGGGGGCTCGTCAGGAACCCCCAGCCCCACGACATGTGCATGGTGGCGTAGACGAGGGGCAGCCGCAGCCGCGCGCCCGGCGGCAGGCCGCTGCCGGTCACGGCCGAGCCCGCCAGGATCGCCAGCGCGTAACCCCCCGGGATCAGCAGGCCGGGCCAGAAGAACGGGGACACGACGAGACCCGCGATGATGGCCGCCACCGCCACCGGCGGCGCGAGGTAACGCAGGTTGATGGTGCCCTCGTGGGTCCTGGCCACCACCCTGCGCCAGCGGCCGTAGTGGAAGTACTGCTTGGCGAGGGCCTTGACCGTGGGCCTGGGCCGGTAGGAGACCCGCATCCGGGGCTGGAACCACACCAGGCCGCCGGTCTCGCGGATGCGGTGGTTCATCTCCCAGTCCTGGGCGCGCTGGAAGTGCTCGTCGTAGCCGCCGACCCGCTCCAGGGCCTCGCGGCGGAAGACCCCGAGGTAGACCGTGTCGGCCGGGCCGGCGGTGCCGCCGGTGTGGAACCGGGCGCCGCCGACGCCGATCTTGGACGTCATGGCGCGGGCCACGGCCCGCTCGAACATCGTGACGCCCTCGGCTGCCATGACGCCGCCGACGTTGTCGGCGCCGGTCTCCTCCAGGGTCTCCACGGCCACGCTGAGGTAGTCGTCGGGGAGCATGGCGTGACCGTCCACCCGGGCGATGATCCCGTGGCGGGAGGCGGCGATGGCGGCGTTGAGGGCGTTGGGAGTACGGCCGGTCGGGTTCGGCACCACGACGACCCGGGGGTCCTCGGCGGCGATCGCGTCGGCGACCTCCTGCGTGCGGTCCTTGGACGGGCCGATCGCGAGCACGACCTCGATCGGGCCCGCGTACCGCTGCGACAGGACCTGCCGTACGGCCTCCCGCAGGTGGCGTTCCTCGTTCAGCACCGGGATGACGACGGAGATGGGCGGCCAGACACGCGTCTCGGGGGACGACGCCGGCGCGGGCGAGTCGGGAAACTGCTTCATGGCGGGGCTCACGCTACTGTACGAACCGGTAGCTCATCGACCCAGCCGAGCCGGAGCCTAGGGGGCCATGGATGCGCGACCCGGAAGACGACTCGGGTGTGCAGGTCGGCGGTGACGCCTACGGCAAGGTACGGCTGGCCCCCCGGCGTGAGCGCCGGTCGTCCGGGAGGGCGCGGTCCCGGCGGCGCGGCCTGCTCGTCGCGGGCGCGCTGTCGTCCCTGGTGCTGGGCGGCTCCGGGGTGATGTGGGCGCTGCCGAACTACGCCGCCGGCAAGATCCAGGCGGTCGACGCGGGGGTGGCGGGGTCGCGGTCCACCGGCGCGATGAACATCCTCGTCGTCGGCGTGGACCGGCGCGACGACCTCACCCGGCAGCAGCAGAACGCGCTGAAACTGGGCCGCGAGGCGGGGCAGCGCACCGACACCATGATGGTGGTCCACCTGTCGGAGGACCACAGCAGGGCGACCGTGGTCAGCCTTCCCCGCGACACCTGGACGACGATCCCCGGCAAGGGCGACCACAAGATCAACGCGGCGTACCAGCTCGGCGGCCCGAAGCTCGCCGTGCGCGCGGTGCAGACGGTGACCGGGCTGACGATCAACCACTACGTCGAGGTCAACGTGCTCGGCTTCATCGACGTGGTGGACGCGCTCGGCGGCGTCTCGGTCTGCACGCCGGTCCCGATCGACGACCCCAAGACCGGCCTGAACCTCCGGCCGGGGACGTACTCGCTGCCCGGCGCCAAGGCCCTCGCCTACGCCCGCACCCGGGCGACGGCCCGCTCCGACCTCGATCGGATCGACCGTCAGCAGCAGGTGATCTCGGCCCTGCTGCACCAGGCCCTCAGCGGCGGCACGCTGACCAACCCGGCCAGGCTCGTCTCGTTCGTCGACAGCACCCTCGGCACGCTCCGGGTGGACGACGCGCTCCGCGGGGACCTGCTCGGCCTGGCCCGGCAGCTCAAGGACGTCTCCACCGACGACGTCGCCTTCGCCACCGTCCCGCTCGCCGACGTCGACTACCGGACCCCGACGGGCGAGTCGGCCGTGCTGTGGGACAAGGACGCGGCAGGGGAGCTGTTCCGCCGGATCGCCGCCGACGAGCCGCTCGTCGGGCCCTCGAAACCCGCCTCGCCCGCCTCCCCGAGCGCGTCCGCGTCGGCCACGGCGGCCACGTCCCCCTCGTCGTCCCCTTCGTCCACGCCCTCGCCCACGGCCGGCGCGCTGACCGTGCCGCCCTCGCGGATCTCCGTCAGGGTGCTCAACGGCACCACGACCACGGGCCTCGGCGCGCGGGTCAGGGGCGAGCTGCAGCGGGCCGGCTTCACGGTCCCCGACGCCGCCGGCAACACCCCGGAGAAGGACCACGACAGGACGGTGGTCCGGTACGGTCCCGGCCGTGAGGACTCGGCCCGGACCGTGGCCGCCGCCCTGCACGGGGCCGAGACGCGCCAGGTGGACGATCTCGGCGGCCGGGTCGAGGTCGTCATCGGCCGTCGGTACCCGGGGGTCCGGAAGGTCACCGTCGACGAGACCGCGGCGCCGTCCGCCACCTCCTCCGCGGGACCCTCCGCCGGGCCGTCGGCGACGCCGGCGCCCGTCGCCACTCCGATGGCGAAGACCGCAACGGAGAACATCTGTAAAAAGTAATTTCTCTACATGAAAAACACCTCCGAGGGCAGGAACCAGGCACGGAGGTGATGACCGTGGTTCTTTCGAATCCGACGTTCGAGGTGGAGAGCTGGCACCAGGGGCCGTGCGCGGTGGTGCGGGCGGCGGGCGAGCTGGACATGGCGGTCGCACCCCGGCTGCGAGCCGAGGTGGACCGCGTCCTGGACGCCCCCGGCCGCCCCTGCCTGGTGATGGATCTGACGCAGGTGCCGTTCTGTGACTCCGTGGGACTGGGCGTACTGGTGAGCGCGCTCGCCCGGGTCAGGGACGCACAGGGCCGCCTGATCCTGGTGGTGGGGCCGGGAATGATCACGCATCTTCTGACGATCACCAATTTGGATCGTTATTTCGAGACCCGCTCCTCTCTGCGGGAGGCCTACGAGGCCGCCGCCTGACCGTTCCGGCCCGGAGCGGCCAGGTGGCGGTGACGGCTCCGGGCCGGGCCAGGCGACCGGCCGCCGGTGGCACCGGCGGTTCAGCGGGTAGAGACGTGGCGGGCGGGGTCGCCGCCCAGCAGGGCCTCTCCGAGCGGGGTCAGCGTGTGCAGCACGGCGCTGCCCGTCCGGACCGTCGAGACGAGCCCGGCGTTGCGCAGCACCGCGGCGTGCTGGCTGGCGGAGGCGGGTGAGACGCCGGTCCGCTCGGCCAGCGCCGTGGTGGTGGCGGGCCGGCGCAGGGCGGCGAGCACGGCGGCCCGGGTACGGCCGAGCAGCGGGCCCAGGACGTCCGGGGCGCCGTCCGGCCGGCCCTCCGGGACCATGGGGTATATCAGGGCGACGGTCCCGCCGGGCCGGTAGCCCACCAGGGGGGCGGACGCGAAGTACGACGGGACGAGCGTCAGCCCGAGCCCGCACAGCGGGATGTCGTAGGTGCCGGCCGTGCCGACGTGCAGGACCGGTGGCTCCCACCGGCAGGTGACGCCGAGGGTCGCGAGGAGGGCGTCGACGCCGCCCCGCATCAGCGTCTCGGCGCGTAGCGCCCGATCGGCCGCGGCGGTCGCCCGGATCCGCGGCCACAGAGGTTCCATCGACGCGGCGAAGTAGTCGTCCAGCTCGCTGACGAGGGTCTGCCGCGCCTCCGTGTCTCCGTCGGCGAGCTCCCGGTACCACCCGGAGACCTCCCGCGATGGGTTCAGGTGGCTCAGGTCGACGGCGAGCTGGGCGGTGGGCGTCCGCCTGATCCGCTCGATGCCCGCGGAGAAGTCCCCGGCGTCCGGCTGGCACAGGAAGGCCGGCATCGCCTCGTCAGAGGAGACGAGGTCGAGGAGCCTCCCGGCCCGGGTCCCCGAACCGGCGGCCATCCCCCTGTTCCATTCGAGTACGGCGGGCCTCGACCAGCCCGCGCCGCCCGGCGCGCCGCGGAGCCGGCGCAGGCTCAGGCCGATCTCCAGCAACGCGTCCGGAGCCGGGGCGAGCGTGACCCTTCGCAGGTCCGCCTCGGTGAAATGCAGACGGATCATGCCGGGCGCCTCCCGTCCGGAACCCCTTTTCGATCAGAGCTGAAAGGCGTTGCTTCCCGCGGCCGCCCGAATGATGCTCTGAAGGCGTGCCCGGAGCACGCGCCGGCCCGGGGCCCGGGGCACGCGCCGGTACACCGCGACGGCCTGCGGGGGAAGATCATGCTCCTCGACGATACCGCGCCGGGCGATCTCCGGAGGCGGATCGCCCCCGCGGGGAAGCGCCGCGGTCTCCGGAAGCGGATCACTCCCGCGGGGAAGGGCCGCTCCCCGCCCCGGGAGCCGTCCGGCCCGGCGACTCCGGGCCCGGGAGCCGGGGCGCTTCGGCCCCGGTGGACTTCGCGATCACTCGACGGGGAAGAGATGACGCCTGCCTACACGCTCCGGCCGGACGACCTTCCGGACCGTGACCGTTTCGACGCCTGGTGGGAGGCGGAGGTCGAGCGCCTCCTGGTGCGGAGGCTGCCCGGCCGCGCGGGCGCCGGCGCACTCCTCGCCGGCCTCCTGTGGGATCTCGCCTCCCACGACCCCGGCGTGGACGCCCGGGTGGCCACGGCCGCCCTCGACCTGCTCGCCGCCCTCCTGACCCAGGAGCTGGGCGCGGACCGGCCCCCGGTGGACGACTCCCGCGCGAGCATGGTCGCGCGGGCCCAGGCGTTCATCGAACGGAGGCTGGCCGACCCCGGCCTCTCCCCCGCGCTCGTCGCCGCCGAGCACCACGTCTCCGTCCGCCACCTGCAGAAGCTCTTCGAGGAGCAGGGGCTGAGCGTGGCCGGCTGGATCCGGCGGCGCCGGCTCGAACGCTGCCGCCACGATCTCTCCGACCCCGCGCGGAGCGACCTGCCGGTCCGCGCCGTCGCGGCCCGGTGGGGCTTCACCAGCGAGTCGCACTTCAACCGGGCGTTCCACGCGGCGTACGGCACACCCCCCGCGACCTACCGCCGCAGGCTGCGGGAGTCCGGCGGTACGGCGTCCGTGCCTCGGCCCGCCGATGAGACCGCCCGGACCCGGAGACGGACGGCGGGCGGAGCCGCCTGACCGCGTCCCGGCCGCCACGGCGTCATCGGCGAATGCGTTCGGCCGACGGCATCAGTGGCCGAGCCTGCCGACGTGGACGACGCCGGTCTTCGGGTGGGCGGCCGTGAGGGCCGTCAGGTGGGGGACGTCGGATGCGACGATCAGGACGGGTCCCTGCTGGGTCAAGGCCGTGGCGGCCAGCATGGCGTCAACGGCCTGGTCAGTGGTCAAGCCGGCTGCGCCGATCAGCTTCCCGGCGCGTTCCCCGATATCCGGGGTCACCGGCTCGACCACCACACCACCCAGGACGCGATGCACGCCGGCGTCCCGCGACCCTCCGCGAAGGATTTCCGCGAGGATGGCCGCCGACGTGATGACACGACGCCCGTCGAGGTGCGCGACCTTGAGACGGATGTACATCGTCCGGTCGATCGCCGCACGGTTGAGACCCTCGTTGTCGAGGACCAGGGCGCCGTGGTCATGCGGGCTCAGCCGCTTCCGGCGGCTCACGCGCCCGGCCATTCGGCTCGGGCCGCCGCCATTTCGTCGTCGGTGACGGGGTCGTGGATCCGGTCGAGCGCTGTCACCAGGTCTCCCAGCCGGTCATGTTCGAGCTGGCGGACCAGCGCGTGGGTGACGTAGGCCGACACGTTGCCTCGCCCGGCACGGACGCGCAGCTCAGCAGCAACATCAGCCGGAACGGTGATGCTCATTTTGTCGGTTCGCAGCGGTTCGCTCACCCATCAATCCCACCGCCGGTGGGATCACTGCGCGGGGGTCCGGCGAATCGCCATGGATGAGTTCTCCCCACACCCGGCGACCGTTTCCCGCGCCGGGGACTCCGGGGGACGAGTCCACCTCCGGGCCGTCGCCCCCACCTTCCGGACTCACAGCTCCCATGCCATCATCATTCGGATGTCAAGAGAATTCGGATTCAATAGGTATCCTGATGCCGTGATGGGAGAGGAGTGACGATGGCGCGATTGACCCGGGCGCAGCAGCAGGAGCGCACCCGCGCGGCGGTGCTGGAAGCGGCGGGACGGGAGTTCGCCGAGCACGGATACGCAGGGGCGAAGATCGACCGGATCGCCGAGCGGGCCGAGATGACCCGAGGCGCGGTGTACTCCAACTTCCCGACCAAGCGCGCGCTGTATCTGGCCGTGCTGGTCGGCCTGGTCGAACGCTCCACCGGCGAGACCGCAGGAGCCGTCGGCGTCACCGGCGTCACCGGTGCCGACGAGACCGCCGGGCCTCCAGGGAACGCCGGGTCTCCCGGAACCACCGGAGTCCACGGGCGGGCCCCGCGGCCCTCATCGGCCTCGGTGGCCGGGTCGCTGGGCTCCTTCGCCAGGGTCTGGCTCGAACGGCTGCCGTTGAGCGGCGACTCGCCGGCCGACGGTCACCTGCGGTTGCGCTCGCTGACCGGCGTGCTCGACGACGAGCCTTCCCGGACCGCGCTGGCCCAGGTCGCCCGTCTGGAGGCGCTGCTGCTCGCCCTCGCGCTCGAGTCGCACCCACCGCGGGACGCCCGGCGCGTACGGCTGGCCGAACTGGCGCTGACGCTGCTGAACGGCTCGGCGGGCCTGGCCGAGACCGCGCCCGGGTTCGGCGACCCGTTCGACGTGGTGCGGGCCTGCGGCCATCTGGCCGGCATCGACCTGGCGGACGCCTGGAACCCGCCTCACCTGCCCTATGTCTCCCCCGCACGCCCCTGCGACGATCCCTGGATCCCGCCGGCCGGGGTGTCCGACCGGATCACCGGCCGCCGGGCCGACCTCGGCGACGACGGTGTGATCGCGATCCTGGGGGCCGGGCGGCTGGCCGCGGCGGAGGAGGCCGTCCGCGGCGCCCTCCCGGCCGACCGGGTGACGGTGGTCGCCGTGACGGGCGACCCGGCGGAGATCGGCCGCCTGGTACGGCTCAGGATCGACGATCTCACCGCGTGCCTGCGGCGCGTGTTCGCCGCCGACGCGTGGCCGTCCCTCCGCGTGGTGCTCGACGACCACGCCCTGGCCGCCGCGGCCCTCGGCCTGCCGGGCGTCGGCGACGCCACCGAGGCCGCCGTGCGGGTCCGGGGCGGCAGGATCGTCGCCCGAGCCGAGGGCCGCGGCGCGGCCCACGCCGTGGCGACCGCCGGCGCTCCGGACGTCGCACGATCCGGTGGGAGCGGGGCATGACGGCTCCCCCGACTCCCCCTGCCGGCGACCTGCGGGTCCTCCACGCGCTCCGCTGCGCCGGGTTCACCGACACGGCCAGGGTGGCCGCGGTGACGGGGCTCGGCGAGTCCGACGTCGAGTCCGAGCTCATCGACCTCGCCGTCGCGGGCCACGTCACGTACACGGCGGGCGTCTTCGGCGGGTGGGGCCTCACCGAGGCCGGCCGGGCCGCCGACGCCCGGCGGATCACCGAGGAGCTGGAGGCGGCCGGCGCCCGGACCGCCGTGGCGGTCGCGTACGACCGCTTCCTCGTCCTCAACCCGGAGCTGCTCGACATCTGCGGGGCCTGGCAGCTGCGCTCCACCGACGACGTACCGGTGGTGAACGACCACACCGACCCCGCCTACGACGCCCGGGTCCTCGGCCTGCTCACCGATCTCGACCGGCGCGCCCAGGCGGTCTGCGCGGACCTGTCCGCGGCGCTGCCGCGGTTCGGACGGTACGGCGTCCGCCTCGCCGGCGCGCTCGCCCGGGTGGCCTCGGGCGACCTCGACCATGTGACGGACGACATGGAGTCGTACCACTCGGTGTGGTTCCAGCTCCACGAGGACCTGCTCGCCACCCTGGGCATCCCCCGGTGACCCGCCGGAACGGGCGGCCGCCGACGAGATGGATCCACCCGCTCTCGCCGGACGCCGGGGAGACGGCCGACGCCATCGGGGGCAAGGCGTACGGCCTCGTCCTGCTGCGGCGGCTCGGACTGCCCGTGCCGCCGGGGTTCGTCATCGGCATCGACGCGTGCCGCGCCTTCCTCCGTGACGGGCGGCCGCCCGACGGCCTCGACGGCGAACTGGCGGCCGCCGTCGCCGCCCTGGAGGAGGCCACGGGCCGCAGGCTCGGCGGGCGGGAGAGACCGCTGGCGGTGTCCGTCCGCTCCGGCGGGCGCGAGTCGATGCCCGGCATGATGACCACGATCCTCAACCTCGGTCTCACCACCGCGGCCACGACGGCGCTGGCGGCGGAGACGGGTGACGCCCGGTTCGCGCTCGACGCGCGGCTGAGGTTCCTGTACGGCTTCGCCACCGCGACCACGGACCTGACCGCGGAGACCCTCGACGCCGTCGTGGGCGAGGCGACCGGACGCGGATCCGGCGGCGTCTTCGCGGGTGAGGCGACCGGACGCGATCCCGGCGGCGCCGCGGCGGATGAGGCGGCCCGGCACGGGGTGGACGGGCCCGGCGACGTCCCGGCCCTCCTGTCCCGGGCGATCCGCGAGGTCGAGGCCGTCATCGGGCGGCGCGCCGGCCGGCCCGTCCCGGACGACGCGGCCGAGCAGCTCGGGCAGGCCGTCGCGGCGGTCTTCTCCTCGTGGGAGACGCCGCGCGCGACGACCTACCGCGAGCTCCACGCCATCCCGCACGACCTCGGCACGGCGGTGGTCGTGCAGGCCATGGTGTTCGGGAACCGCGACGACCGCAGCGGCACCGGGGTCGCGTTCAGCCGCGATCCCAACACCGGCGAGCCGGTCCCGTTCGGCGAGGTCCTCTTCGGCCGCCAGGGCGAGGACGTCGTCTCGGGCAGGTCGTCGACCCTCCCCCTGCGCGACCTGGCCGACCGGGAACCGGTCGTGTGGGCCGCCCTCCTGGACGCCCTGGACCGCGTGGAGGCTCACTACCGCGACGCGTGCTACCTGGAGTTCACCTTCGAGGCCGGTGAGCTGTGGCTGCTGCAGGCCCGCCCGGGCCGGTTCACCGGCGCCGCCGCCGTCCGTCTCGCGACCGGCCTCGCCGACGAGGGCGTGATCGGACGTCACGAGGCACTGCTCAGGGTCTCCCCCCACCATCTCCGGCACGCCGGCGCGGTCCGCCTGACGACGGCCGGCGAGGCCGGCCTTCTCGCCCGCGGGCTGGGGGCGTGCCCGGGTGTCGCGGCCGGCCGGGTGGCGGCCACCGCGGACAGCGCGGTCCGGATGGCCGGGGAGGGCCCCGTCATCCTGGTCCGTCCGGAGACCTCCCCGCTCGACATGCACGGCATCGCCGCCGCCGCCGGAATCGTCACCGCCCGCGGCGGCCCGGCCAGCCACGCCGCGATCGTCGCGCGGGCGATGGGCAAACCGGCCGTCGTGGGGGTCGCGGGCCTCACCGTCACCGGCGGCTCCGTGCGGGCCGGCGGGCGGGTGCTCCCCGAGGGGACGCTCATCTCCATCGACGGGACCGGCGGCGAGGTCGTCCTCGGCAGCCCTCCGCTCACCGCGTCCGCGGCCGACCCCCACCTGCGCCGCCTGCTCGAATGGGCCGACGAGGTGTCGGGCGACGCCTCCGGCCGCCCCGCCCCCCAACGCCTCGCCGCCGCCCACGCCGCCCTCGGACGGCGCCCCTGACCCGGGATCAGGGGCCGGGGATCGTGATGGTGGCGTAGATCGGCTTGTGGTCGGAGCCGGTGTCGGACGTGTCCACCCGGCACCGGTACCCGGCCGACTTCGGCCCGAAGATGTAGTCGATCTTCGAGTTGCCCGAGGTGGGGACGCCGGTGCGGGCGCCGCCGTGGGCCGGCTGGTCGCACCCCCGGTACGCCTCGTACACCGGTGCCAGCGCGTCGGGCACGGGTCCGGCCGGGCTGTCGGGCGGGGTCAGGTTCAGGTCCCCGCCCAGGACGGACCGGTATCCGGGCCTGGCCGCCGCGGCGAGCAGCTCGGACACCTGCCGGGCCCGGTAGCGGCCGTCGGGGTCGTCGGCGGACAGCGCGGAGCTGAGGTGCGCGGCGCAGAGGCTCAGCGCCCTGGACTCCACCACCGCGCACAGCGCGGTGCGCTGCTCGTAGCCGGGCGGCGAGGTCAGCGGCGTCGCCGCGTACCAGGTGTTGACGTCGGGAACCGCCAGCGCGATGCCGTAGGAGCCCCGGTCGACATTGTTCACGTCGGGCACGCAGACCTTCTGCGCCGCCACCGCCGTACCGGAGACCAGTTGCCCGATCGGCACGAGTCTGTATCTCTCCCAGGACCCGATGGAGGAGGCGCGGGCGCGCAGCATGCCGGCGCCGCCGCCGGCGTAGTCCTTCTCCGCGGTGACGTACAGGCCGTTGGCCTTGGCTCTGAGCGCGTACAGGCCGGATCCGGCGTCGACGAGCGTGAACTGCTCCCACGACTTCACCAGCCCGCCCCGCGCCCGGAGTATGCCCTCGTCCGTTCCCTGGTCGTCGGCCTCGGCGCTGACGTACAGGCCGTTGGCCTGGGACAGCAGGGCGAAACGCTGGCCGGCGCCCGACGGCGGCGCGCCCGCCGCGTGCGCCGGTGCCGGGGCCGCCACCACGAGCGCGGCGGCGCAGCCGGCGACGAGAGAACGAACGAGGCGACGCAACGAGCCTCCCGGGTACGTCATGGACCGGGACACCGGCATCCGTCCCGCCCCGGCGGCGTACCTCGGCGGCCCACTCCCGCCCGTGATCGGGTGATGGCGACCCGCCATGGGTTCCCCGTCCGGTTCGACGCGGTACCGGCCTCTCCGCCGGACTGATCGATCGTCTCCTGAAAGATCCCGATCGCCATAAGACATGATCGTGACATTCGCGTCACTCGTAAGGTGCTCGCCGCGCCGACGGTGACGGCGGGCGCGACGGGCTTTCCCAAATGTTTCCGGAATTCCCGCACATTTCTGGAGCCCGAACGTTCACCGGGCTCCAGAGCGGACCCGAGCGGCCGGTGACCTTGTCATAGCGGGTGGCGACGGCTTCACCGTTGCTTGAGCTCGGCGAAGCACCGCTCCACCGCATCGCGCCCCTTGCAGGCCGCAGCATTGAGAGCGGGCGGCCCACGCGGTCACCTCGCGTTCGCGGCCGGCAATCCGACCGGGCCGTTCGGAGGTGATCGCGCCGATGCCGCGTCGCCGCAGACGGAAGCGAATCTTCCGGGAGGAGTGGTGGCCCTTGTCGGCCACCAGCCGGTCCGGCCGGGTGCGGGGGCGGCCGATGCGGCGGCGCAGCCGGAACATGCTCATCACCGCTTCAAACGCGGTGCGATCGTTGAACATCGCCGACGGTCACGTGCAGGGCTCATGTATCAGACAGATCTCAGGCTCCATCGAGCACACCACCGTCTCCTGACGTGTCGAGATCATTGAAGACGGCGACTTCTCCCGGCCTCGTGTCCGTTGCGGATGCGAACTTGAGGCCCTGGACAGCCCCTTCCGCCTTCGTAACCGCTTCGAAGAAGGCTATCGAGCCAACACTTCCAGCCTTCTTGTGATCAACGGCCAGAGCGCGAGCCGCATTAACCAGTTGAAGGCCTTGCAGCCGGAGCTCTGCGGCTTGAGCAACCTTTCCCATCGCTCTCGCCCTCCAGTAGGCCGCCGCGTCGCTCCAGTACTTCGCCCCCTCTGGGTCGCTCTCGGCCATACCGGCAGCCTCGCATGCCAGCAGTACGGCCAGCTCATAGGCAGCCCAGGCGTCGCCGTCCTGAGCCTGCTTGAGCCTTTGCCCACCTGGGCGCCCCCAGCTTTCTGGTATGGGAAACACTGTCGGTGCAGTCCTCTGGGCAGGAGCCTCTCCGGCGAGTGGAGCAAGGATGTCGCCGGCCATCTCGTTCTCGGCGGTTTGCTCCTCGCCCTCCGAGAGCGACTCCTCCTGAGGATGGGCTACAGGCGAGGTGATCCCTTCCCATTCCTTCGCAGCTCGCCAAAGCTGTTGGAACTCCCCAAAAAGATCACTCAGGGAAGCGATGTCAAGGTCGGACTTAACGGCAATACGGTGACAAACAATCACAAGAGTTCGCACCAGCAGCCAATCGGGAATTCTCTTGGACTTTCCACTCACAAGATCGTGAGCAGTGGTACGCGGGAGAGGCCTCAGCCACTCACGCTCCTCACCGGCCTCGGCGATGACGCTCTCCGCCACTCGAGTGAGCATCGGATAGGGCGGCTGACCGGCCTCAACGGAGTACAGCTTCCGCATCCGCGCCACAAGCGACGCAAGGGGGTCACCACCTGGATCGGCTTCACTCATGATCCAACCTGCCTGGGATCGCAAATGCCCTATAAATGAACAAAGAGGACACGGCTAGACAGGGAAAGAGTCCGTCCTGCCACCTGGCCCTCAGAGGTAACCATGGTCCCACAGGTCAGGATCGCGGCAGTTCGTTGCGCCAAACACGACTTGTCGCACTTAGAAAGCTTGACCGGATGCGTCCGATCGCGTCCGGAGGCGTCCGGAGACGTCCGGAGGAGCAACTACCTCATCCGAAGCGGGCCAACGAAGAGTTTCCAAGGTTTACGCCCTGCTACTCCTAGTGTCATGAATCTTCGTCCGACATCCAGCCGGAACAGGCGTGCGGTCTCCTGGGAAGGAGAGAGCAGCCTGTGAGCACGACGAACCTCATCTGGTGGGCCATCGCCGGCACCTTGCTCTCGCTCCTGGTTGGCGTCGCAGGCACCCTTCTCGCCCTCGGGGATGGCGGCTCGGTCGCCGGATCCGTCATGATCGGCGCCGGAGCCGCAGGGGGAGCAGCCGGACTGTGGATTGCCGGCACAGCGGCGGTGTGCTCGACACTCAAGCGAGATCGCGGCAGCGATCCAGAAGCGTGACCCTTCTCCAAGAAGGGGGCGCCACCGCCAGGGGTCCACACCCTTACACGACTCTCTGGAGTCCTCCCCGGCGACGCCCGCTCATGGCCGACCCACAGAAGCAATGAATATGAGCCTGTTCCGTCCCCGCATCGTGTTCCACGGAGCAGGGGCGGAACAGGGACACGCGAGACCATCCGGGAGCCACGAAGGCAGACGGACGATTCCACGGAGGAGAGGGCTTCTCCTGCCCAAGGGCCTACTTCAGCAGCTGGCGCGCCATGACCATGCGCTGGATCTGGTTGGTGCCCTCGTAGATCTGGGTGATCTTGGCGTCGCGCATCATGCGCTCCACCGGGTAGTCGCTGGTGTAGCCGTACCCGCCGAGGAGCTGCACCGCGTCGGTGGTGATCTCCATGGCCGCGTCGGAGGCGGCGCACTTGGCGGCGCTGGAGAAGAACGTCAGGTCGGCCTGCGGCTCGCCGTGCATGGCCAGCTCGGACCGGGCGGCGGCGGCGTAGGTGAGCTGCCGGGCGGCCTCCAGCTTCATCGCCATGTCGGCGAGCATGAACTGCACGCCCTGGAACTCGGCGATGGCCTTGCCGAACTGCTTGCGCTCCTTGACGTAGCCGACCGCGTAGTCGAGGGCGCCCTGGGCGATGCCCAGCGCCTGGGCGGCGATCGTGACGCGGGTGTGGTCGAGCGTGGCCAGAGCGGTCTTGAAACCGGTGCCCGGCGCGCCGATCATGCGGGACGCCGGGACCCGGACGTCCTCGAGGATGACCTGGCGGGTCGGGGAGCCCTTGATGCCGAGCTTCCTCTCCTTGGGCCCGAAGCTGACGCCCTCGTCGCCCTTCTCCACCACGAACGCGGAGATGCCGCGCGCCCCCGCGCCCGGCTCGGTCACGGCCATCACCGTGTAGTACTCCGACACCCCGGCGTTGGTGATCCACATCTTGGCGCCGTTGAGCACGTAGTGGTCGCCGTCGGCCACGGCGCGGGTCTTCATCGAGGCGGCGTCGCTGCCCGCCTCGGCCTCCGACAGGGCGTAGGAGAACATCGCCTCACCTCGCGCGACCGGCGCGAGGTAGCGCTGCTTGAGCTCCTCCGACGCCGACAGCAGCAGCGGTACGGTGCCCAGCTTGTTGACCGCGGGGATCAGCGAGGACGACGCGCAGGCCCGCGCCACCTCCTCGATGACGATGACGGCCGCCAGGGCGTCGCCCCCCGCGCCGCCGTACTCCTCGGGAACGTGGATGGCGTGCAGGTCGGCGGCGACCAGCGCCTTGTAGACGTCCCAGGGGAACTCCCCCGTCTCGTCGGCCTCGGCCGCACGGGGGGCGATCTTCTCGTCGGCGAGGGCGCGGACGGTCTCCCTGAGCATCTGGTGCTCTTCAGGCAGGGCGTAGAGAGGGAAGCTCATGGGCAAATAGTAGGACGTCCAACAATGTATGGACCGATCCATCCCGTGTGAGATGCATCGCTGCCTGTTTGTGCAGGTGGCAAAGTGGTCTCCTAGGATGCCGATACCCTGACGGCACAGAATCGGGCAGAACCGAAAGGAACGCCAGTGGCCTACCGCCTCACGATGGTGGGAACCGGATACCTGGGTGCGACGACGTCCGCGTGCATGGCGGAACTGGGCTTCGAAGTCCTCGGCGTCGACGTCGACGCCGAGAAGATCGCTCGGTTGCAGGCCGGGGACCTGCCCATCCACGAACCCGGCCTGGAGGAGATCCTGCGGCGCAACATCGCCGCGGGCAGGCTGCGCTTCACCACCTCCTTCGAGGAGGCCGCCGCCTTCGGCGACGTGCACTTCCTGTGCGTCGGCACTCCTCAGAAGGCCGGCGAGTACGGAGCCGACGTCTCCTACCTCGACGCCGCGATCGAGGCTCTGGCCCCGCACCTGGATCGCGAGTGCCTGGTCGTCGGCAAGTCCACCGTCCCGGTGGGCACCGCCCAGCGCCTGGCCGACAAGCTGGCCCGGCTGGCGCCCATCGGCGCCGGAGCCGAGCTGGCGTGGAACCCGGAGTTCCTGCGCGAGGGCTACGCCGTCCAGGACACCCTGCGGCCCGACCGGATCGTGCTGGGCGTGGCCTCCGACAAGGCCGAGAAGGTCATGCGGGAGGTGTACGCCTCGATGCTGGAGGCCGGCACCCCGCTGGTGATCACCGACTACCCGACCGCCGAGCTGGTCAAGGTCGCCGCCAACGCCTTCCTCGCCACCAAGATCTCCTTCATCAACGCGATGGCCGAGGTCTGCGAGGCCGCGCACGCCGACGTCAAGCAGCTCTCGCAGGCCCTGTCCTACGACGACCGCATCGGGGGCAAGTTCCTCAACGCCGGTCTGGGCTTCGGCGGCGGCTGCCTGCCCAAGGACATCCGCGCCTTCATGGCCCGCGCGGGCGAACTCGGCGCCGACCAGGCGCTGACGTTCCTGCGCGAGGTGGACATGATCAACATGCGCCGCCGGGCCCGCATGGTCGACCTCGCCCGCGAACTGGCCGGCGGTTCCTTCCAGGGCTGCTCGATGACCGTGCTGGGCGCCGCGTTCAAGCCGAACTCCGACGACATCCGCGACTCGCCCGCGCTCGACGTCGCCGTCAAGATCAGCGAGCAGGGGGGCCGGGTCACCGTCTACGACCCCATCGCCCAGGAGAACGCCCGCCGCGCCCACCCGCACCTGTCGTACGGCGAGTCCGCGATGGAGGCGGCCCGCGGGGCCCACGTCGTGCTGCTGCTCACCGAGTGGCGGGAGTTCGTCGAGCTGGACCCCGAGGAGCTGGGCGCCGTCGTGGCCTCCCGCAAGATGGTGGACGGCCGCAACGCCCTCGACGCCGAGCTCTGGCGCAACGCCGGCTGGCACTACCGCGCCCTCGGCCGCCCGTGACCGGGCCGCACCGGCCGGAGGCGGCACCCGCCGGACCGCCGTGGTCCCCATCAGCGTGATCGTGGCCGCCGTCACGGGGTGCCGGCGCGGACGCGTGTCCTGACCGCCCGGTGCGGGGTCCCGCGGAACGGGACCCCGCACCGGGCGGTCCGGCGTCAGCCTCCCTGGACGCGCCCTTCGGGGCCCGCGTCGTTCTGACCACCCTGGGGCCTGGCCTCGGGGCCCGCGTCCCCGCGGGGATCCACGGGTTCCGTGCCGCCCCGGGGGTCGGCCTCGGGGCCCGCGTCGCCGCCGCCGTAGCGTCGCTGGACGGCGTCGACGCCCTTGCCGATCTGCTCGTCGTACTTGTGGCCGGTCCGCTCGCCGGCGAACTCCTCACCCCGGTCGAGCACCTGGTCGGCCTGGTCCGGGTGTTCCCTGGCGAGGTCCTCGGCCTTCTTCGCCCAGTCTCCGATCCCGCTCATGACGACCCCTCCCTCTCGTCCTGTACGGCCTCAGGGCGGGCCCTACCCGCCTCGGGCGAGGGCACACACCGCCTCCCGTCGTGCCGGGAAAGTAGAGTGGCGCGATCACCGCGACCGCCAAGGAGCCGCTCATGATCACTGACCCGACGCTCGCCCGGATCGGCGAGGCGGCGGTGTTGAACCACCACCGGGGTCAGCGGGAGGCCGCCCGCGACCTTCTCGCACGGATCTGGGGTGACATCGGCGGCGAGCAGGGCGATCCGCTGCACGTCTGCGTCCTCGCCCACTCGATGGCCGACACGCAGGACGACGTGCACGAGGAGCTGATGTGGGATCTGCGGGCGCTCGCCGCCGCCGACCTGGTCACCGACGAGCGGGCGGCCGAGGCCGGGGTGACGCTCTCGGTGGCCGGCCTGTATCCGTCGCTGCACCTCAACCTGAGCGACTGCTACCGCAGGCTGGGCGATCTCGACCGCGCCCGTGAGCACCTCCGGCGAGGACGGGCCATGATCGGCGCGCTCGGCGACGACGACTACGGGAGGCTCATCAGGGGCGGCCTGGAGCGGCTGACCAAGGAACTGGGCGACACCGCCTGACCGCGCACCCGCCGACGGGTGCGGCGGCGATCGGGTCTCAGCGAAGAGCCGCGGCGGCCTGGGCGACCAGCCAGCGTTCCGCCTGCTCGTAGGTCCAGCCGTTGTCATCGACCATGGTGAAATAGCCGGAGTATCCGAAGTAGAACCAGAGGATGTCGGTCGCCTCCGCGACGGTCATCCCCGCCCGCAGACCACCGACGTCGCGGAGCCGGACGGCGACGGCTTCGATGGCATCGCGGTAGCGTCTCGTGGCCACCCGCAGGTCCTCGGCGAGCCCGGTGTCGTGCGGCGCGGTCGTCAATATCAGCCGCACGATGTCGCCGTACGTCTCACGCATGTCCCGGACCACGGACGCCGTGCGCCGCAGGATCTCGTCCGGGTCGGTGAGGGTCTCCTGCCGGGAGAGGGTCTGCGCGATGATCGGCGCCTGGCTCCACCGGTCCACCAGCGTCCGGATCAGCCCCCGCTTGCCGCCGGTCACCGCGTACACCGTGGCCGGTGCGACGCGGGCTTCCGCCGCGATGTCCTCGACCTTCGTCGCGAAGTATCCGTTGCGGGCGAAGAGCAGACGCGCCGCGTCGATGATGGCGGCGTGGGTGGCCGCGGCGTACTCGGCCCGGCGGCTTCTCGGCGGTTCGGTCATGGCCATCCGAGCATAGCCTGCGCCACTCATCAGAGTTTGGCTCTGATGAGTATGCGGTTACTCTGGCGACATGAGCGACATGCTGACATCCGGAGCGGAATATGAAGCAGCCCTGAAGATCTGGAACGGCGCGGTGACCAGCCGTCCGCTCGCCGTCCTCCGATGCGCCGACACGGCTGACGTCCAGGCCGGGGTCCGGGCCGCCCGGGAGAGAGGTCTCCCGCTGTCGGTCCGTGGCGGCGGGCACGACTGGGCCGGTCGCGCACTGGCCGACGGCGGGCTGACGCTCGACCTGAGCCCGATGCGACAGGTGAGCGTCGACCCGGCCACCGCGGTCGCCACCGTGGCGGGCGGCGCCACCTCGGCCGACGTGGCCGCGGCCGCGCAGCGGGCCGGCCTGGTCGCGGTGACCGGGACGGCCGGTTCGGTCGGGATGGCCGGCCTGACGCTCGGTGGTGGGTACGGGCCGCTCAGCGGCCGGTTCGGCCTCGCCGCGGACAACCTGCTGTCGGCCGACGTGGTGCTCGCCGACGGCACGCTGGTCACCGCCGACGAGGAGCACGACCCCGAGCTGCTCTGGGCCCTGCGCGGCGGTGGAGGCAACTTCGGCGTGGTCACCACGATGCGGATCAGGCTGCACACGGTGCCGGCGATCCTGGCCGGAATGATCATGTTTCGGTTCGACGTCCTGCCGGAGCTGGAGGAGTCACTGCTGCGCGGGCCGGACGAGCTGACCGTGCAGGCCGGCTTCATCACCGCCCCGACCGGTGAGCCGGCGCTCTTCGCCGCACCGACCTGGTGCGGCGACCCCGAGGCCGGGACCCGGGTGCTGCAACGGCTCACCGAACTCGGCGAACCGCTGACGGCGCAGGTCGGCCCGGTCACGATGACCGATCAGCTCGCCCAGATCGACGCGATGTTCCCGCCCGGCCGCCACGTCGAGATCGGGACGAGCACGGTCACCGGACTCGACCGGACGGTCCAGGAAGTCCTGACCGACACCGCGAGCGCCATGACCTCGCCGTTCTCCGGGATCTCGCTGCACAGCCTCCACGGGGCGGCCGCCCGTGTCCCCGCCGACGCCACCGCATTCCACAACCGGACGCCGCACCTGATGATCGAGACCATCGCGGCCTGGGAACCGGGAGACCCCGCCGAGGACCGGCACCGGGCCTGGGTGCGGGGAACCGACCGGCTTCCGGGCGGCTACCCCAACCTGCTCGGCCCGGAGGACACCGAGCGCACCGCCGCCGCCTTCGGACCGAACGCCGAGCGCCTGCGCGCCGCCAAACAGCGGTACGACTCCGGCCTCGTGTTCCAGGCCCCCGGAAGGCTCTGACAGCCGGTATCCGCGACGTGACCGCCGCATGACGCGTACCCCGGCGGTCCTGGCCGTGGTCCACGATCAGGTGCGGGCGCCGGTCAGGCCGGCCTGGACGCGGGGCGTGAAGGAGCCGGGGAACCCGTGCCTGCGCCGCGGAGACCGCGGTCCGGAACGGGTTCCCCGGGGGCGGCTCGACCGTGCCTTCACGGGATGGTCTTCACTGGAGCCGATGGGGTAGCACGGCGGCGGAGAAGCGCCGCCGGACGGAGGAACGACGTGACCTGGAGCACCCGCGAGATCGCCCAACTCGCCGGCACCACGCTGCGGGCGGTACGGCACTACCACGAGGTCGGGCTGCTGGCGGAGCCGCACCGGCTCGCCAACGGCTACAAACAGTACGGGGTCGCTCACCTCGTCCGGATACTGCGCATCAAGCGCCTGACGGACCTCGGGTTCTCGCTGTCCCAGATCGCGGCCATGGACGACACCGATGACCATCCGGTGGAGGCCCTGCGCAGCCTCGACGCCGAACTCGCGGTCACCATCGAACGGCTCCAACGCGCCCGCCTCGAACTCGGTTTCCTCCTGCGGCAGTCCACCCCGACCGAACTGCCGTCCGGCTTCGCCGCACCCGATGCCGTGGCGAAGATGCCGCACGCGGACCGCTCGTTCGTCGTCGTGCTGACCCGGATCCTGGGCGAGGAGACCATGCGCGCCTGGACGGACATGCTGCGCGAACCCGCCACCGACCCGGTCGCCGAGCGGTTCAACACCCTCCCCCCTGACGCCGACGAGCAGACCCGCATCGCCGTGGCCCGAGACATGGCGCCCTACGTACGCACGCTGTACGCGAAGCACCCCGAAGCGAAGATCACGAACGCCGGCAGCCGGTACAGCAAGCGCTACGTCGAGCAGATCGTCGACAAGGCCCTGGCAGAGCTCTACAACCCCGCGCAGCTGGACGTCCTCCGGCGCACCGGCCGACTGCTGTCCGACACGGACGGCTGAGGCCATCACCGCGGAACGCGGCGGTCGCCCGGCATCCGATCGCGCCGCCGCTGCCGCGGGCGAAACGCCGCAGGATTCGGGCGTACAGACGGGCGGCGCCGGGTGAGACGTCCGGGGCCGCGGCGGCCGGGGACGTCTCACCCGGCGGGTTCGTCCCGGCCGAGGATGACGTCGACACGTTGCGGGACGTCGATCTGCGCGGGGTTGTACAGCTCGACGACCCCGGCCGACATTCCCCCACATGCCGGCATTCCACACCATGCCCTCGGGGCACAGTCAACGCGAGTCGCTCCGGCAGGTCCTGTCACCGGCCGGCATCGTGCCGTCGACCAGGTAGGACGTGGTCACGTTCAGTGCGCAGGCGTTGCCGCCGAGCACGTAGACGCCGTGCCCGCTCTCGTCGGCGACCACCAGCCGGGAGCGCTTCTCGAACTTCTCCCGCAGCAGCCTGCCACCCGCGAGCGGGGTGACCGGGTCCCGCCGGTTCTGCAGGATCAGCACGTTGCGCGGCCCCTGGTCGTTGATCTTGACGGGCGGCTCGGCCGGCTCGTGCTTCCAGAAGGCGCACGGGATGATGTTGGCGCTGGCCGCGCCGAACAGCGGGTACCGCTCGCGGTCCTGCGTGACGGCCCGCCGGTAGGTGTCCACGTCCTCGGGCCACTGACGATCGTTGCAGGTCACGGCAAGATACACGGTGAAGGCGTTGTCCGCCGGGTTGGGAGCCGCCGTCTTCGGCGCCTTCGTCGCCTTCGGCGGCGTCTGGCCGGGCTTCAGCAACGCCTGCCAGCCCTGGGCGAGGGGGCCGTACTGGAGCTTGTTGTAGAGGGAGGCGAAGGTGAACTGCCGGAAGGCGGGACCGGTGATCCCGTCGGGGGACGGTGTGCGGTCGAGCCGTTCGGCGATGGCGAAATACGTCCTGCGCACCTGCTGCGGTGTACGGCCCAGGCCGTAGGAGTCGTGTCGCTTCGCCGCCCACTTCGCGAAGTCGGGGAACGCCTGTTCCATGCCGAGCGCGTACCGGCGCAGGCCGGCCCGGTCGAGGTGGGTGTCGCCGATGTTGCTGTCCAGCACGACCCGGTCGGTGGTCGCCGGGAACATCGAGGCGTACGCCGCACCCAGCGCCGTACCGTAGGACGCCCCGTAGAAGCTGGCCTTCTTCTCGCCGAGGGCGGCGCGGATGCGGTCCAGGTCGCGCGCCATGTTGGCGGTGCTCAGGTGCCGCAGGCGCCCGCCGGTGTCCTTGGCGGCGCACCGGGCGGCGACGTCCTTGGCGACCTCCGCCTGCCGGGTCACGGCCGCGTCGTCGGCCGCGTACGGCGGGATGTTGGCCCAGTAGGCGTCCCCGGCGGTGAAGCCGCAGCTCACCCGAGCCGAATGGCCGACACCCCGGGTGTCCATGCCGATCAGGTCATAGGCGTCCGTGACGCTGGACGGCAGTCCCTTCGAGAACAGGAGCGCCGGCTGGTCCAGCCCGGTGCCGCCCGGACCGCCCGGGTTGAACATCAGCACACCGCGCCGCTTGTCCGGATTCGTGCTCGCGATCCGCGACACCATGATCTCGATCTGGGTGCCGTCCGGGTCGCCGTAGTCCAACGGAACCGGCACCTTCGCGCACCGCACCATCCCCTGCGCCGCCGGCGCCACCACCACGTCGGCCGGACACGCCGCCCACGCCGGCCCCGCGGCGGGTTTCCCCACCGCCGCCGCCCCGGTCGTCGCCGGAATCACCGCGACCAGGGCACCGGCCAGCCCCAGCGCCCCCACCAGGGCCGTACCACGCCTTCGAAACATCATCGCCTCCTGTCCCGCCCCCTCAGCGGGGGCTCGTCCCCCATCTGAAACCGTGCCCTCAGGTCATGGTCAAACGGACACCGGGCAGGTCTTCCCCGGACGGCCCCGAAACCCCGCCGGGGCGGCGCCGATCGTCTGGACCGTCAGGAAGCCGCCGCCGCGGGCTCACGGCCGTACGCCACCGCGTCACACGGCGCGGGCCCGGCCGTGTCACCGCCGAACGTCCCATGTGAGGTCACGGACCGTCCCCGGAAGGTCACACCCGCACGAAGTTGAGTGTGCCGCCACGGCATGGTGTCTCGTTGAGGGTTCAACCTGCTGAACCGATCGACTCCGAAGGAATCCCATGCCCCTGTTCGACCCCGGCGCGTCCACGGACCGGTCCCGTTCACTCGTCCCCCGGCTCACCGCGGGTCGCGTCGGCGCCGCCCCGGCGGCGGCGGTGGTGCTCGCGCTGGTCGCCGCCTGCACGAGCACCCCGACGTCGGCGGATCGCAAGCCGCAGCCGTCCTCCGCCGGGCTGGATGCCTACTACGGGCAGAAACTGTCCTTCGGCTCGTGCGAGGGCTACGCCACCACGCCGGGGCAGAAGAAGCTCTACGTCAATCCCTTCGAGTGCGCCCGGCTGAAGGTGCCGCTGGACTACCAGGAGCCGAACGGCAAGGCCATGCAGGTCGCGGTGCTCCGGCTTCCCGCCCAGGGGGACCCCGGACAGCGCATCGGGTCACTGGTGCTCAACCCGGGCGGTCCGGGTGGTTCAGGCATGGTCCAGGCGACGAGCTTCGCCGCCGCGTACGCGAAGAGCCCACTGCTGCAACGGTTCGACGTCGTGGGGTTCGATCCGCGCGGGGTCGGGTCGTCGACCCCCGCGATCAGCTGTTTCACCGACGCCGAACGCGATCGCGGCGAGGACCAGACCACGCTGCTGGCCTCCGCGGGTGAATGGGCCGAGGACGACACCCGGCGCCTGGCGGAGCGCTGCGCGAAGGGCTCGGGCGGGAAAGAGGTCCTGGCAGCGGTCGGCACCCGCAACGCCGCCCGGGACATGGACGTCCTGCGCTCGGCCCTGGGGGACGAGAAACTGACCTACGCGGGCCAGAGCTACGGCACCCGGCTCGGCGCGGTCTACGCCGAGATGTTCCCCCAGAAGGTACGGGCGCTGGTGCTGGACGGCGTGGTGGACCCCACCGCGGAGAACCCGCGGCGGCGGCTCACCCAGCAGGCCGGCTTCCAGAAGAACTTCGAGAAACTGGCGGCCTCCTGCGCCGCCGGCAAGGACTGCCCGCTGGGCGACGACCCGGCCAAGGCCACGGAGGCCTTCCAGAAACTGGTCCGGCCGCTGATCGACAAGCCCGTCCCCGCCGGCAAGGGGCGCACGATGAACTTCAACCAGGCCGTCGGGAGCGTCACCGCCGGCCTCTACTACCCCGAGGCCTGGCCCGTGCTCATCAAGGGCCTCGCCCAGCTCAAGAAGGGCGACGGGACGCAGATAACGAAGGTGGGCGACCTGTTCGGCGGCCGGGACGCCTCCGGCGTCTGGGACAACTTCCTGGAGGCCAACCTCGCCATCAACTGCAACGACGAGGCGCGCCGCACCCCGGAGGAAGAAGCCCGGCTGCGCGCCGACATCATCAAAACCAGCCCGTACGTGGACAGCGGCGAGAAGGTCGAAGGCGTCACCCGGGACGCGTGCGAGTCCTGGCCCGGCGAGCCCAGCCTCGGCATCCCCTACGCCCAGGACGTCAAGGACCTGCCCGGCACCCTGATCATCTCCGTCACCGGCGACCCGGCCACCCCCTACGCGGCCGGCAAGGTCCTGGCCGACGCGATCGGCGGCACCGTGCTCACCGTCGAGGGCGCGCGGCACACCGTCGCGCAGGAGGGGGTCAACCCCTGCGTCAACGCCGCCTTCGCCGACTACCTCATCGATCTGAAGCTCCCCGCGGAAGACCGGCACTGCCGGCTCTGAACAGGACCGCCGGTCATCGATCTGGATTTCCCGGGCAGGAATCCGGCGCCAGGAGACCGAGCGGTCCGAGCACCGACGCGCCCGGCCCATCGACACGAAGGACGGCATGCACAACCCTCAAGCACACCCGGTCATGCGCTCGCTGGGAGCGTTCGAACACATCATCGACCTCTACATCGGCCGTAACCCGGTGCAGTTCTCACTCGCCGTCGAACTCGGGTCGCCCGTCTCGGCGCAGCGGCTGGAGGACGCGCTCGCACACCTCCAGAAGACGCACCCGCTGCTCACCGCCGGCATCGACCGCACCGGCGACCGCCCGGTGTTCCGGGGGTCTGCCGAGACCATCCCCGTCCGGCAGGTCCGCGGCGGCGACTGGCGCGAGGCGGCGGCACAGGAGCAGACCCGCCCCATCGACGCCGGCGGGAGTCCCCTGGCACGCGCGACGCTCGTGAGCGACGCCTCCGGTGACCACGGAACCGTCGTCCTCCTGACGTTCTCCCACCAGGTCACCGACGGACGCGGCGCGCTGCGCGCGGCACACGACCTCCTCGCGATCCTCGACGGGCGGACGCCCCCGGCCCGGCCGGTGCCCATCGATCAGGAGAGCCTGCTGGAGCGCCTGCCCCGGGCGGAGCGGCCGGCCGATCACACCCCCGCCCCCGCTCCTCCGGCGGAGGCGGCCGATCACGTCCCGGACGCTCCGGCGGATCCGGCCGCCGCCACGATCCGCCCGTTCGACGCCACGGCGCCGAGCGTCGAGGTCGCCGAACTCGACCCCGCGACCACCGGACACCTCCGCTCGACCGCCCGCGTCCACGGGTCGACCGTCCAGGGCGCGCTCTGCGCCGCCGCCGCGCAGGCGCTCTCCGCGCGCACCGGTGCCGAGAGCATCCGCATCAACGTTCCCATCGACCTCCGCTCGGCGCTGGGCCTCGATGACGACGTCGTCAACCGCTTCACGGCGACGACCGTGGTTCTGCGGGAACCCGCGCGCGGCACACTCTGGTCCCTCGCGAAGGACGCGACCGCGCAGCTGCGGGCGGCACGCGACGCCGCCCGCGACGCGGCGCTCATGCTCGCCTCGCTCGACCCCGCCGACGCCCTGGAGGCGGAGGCGGCGATGCTCGCCGCCACCTCCGCCGACCTGGAGATCACCAACCTGGGAATCTCCGAGCCCGGCACGCCGTCCGCGGTCGCGATCTGGGGCCCGACGATGACGACGCAGGTCCGCGACGAACGGATCCTCGGCGTCGTCACGCACGCCGGATCACTGCGGATGGCGCTGACGACGCACGGCGACACGAGAGGTCTCCCCGCCGACATCGCCGGCCGCCTCACACACTGCGGGGTCGTTGAGGGGGCCGACGCTCTGCGGACGTAGTACGGCGCGCCCCGGACATCGGGTCCGAGACGACGGGTGACGGCTCCGCGGGCGGCGGGGCCGTCACCCGTCCGTCAGCCGTCGAGCTGCACACCGCCCACGAAGGCGTACCGCTCCGTGCGGGTGAAGAACGGCCTCGGCCCGTCCGCCGGCGCCGTACAGGTCACGGTGCCCCCATGCCCACCGGCGAGGGCCGACGCCGCCACGCGGCGAGGAAGCGGACGACGACGAGGCCGGCGGCCACCGCGGCCGCCGCCAACACGATCGCCTGCCCCATGGCCTCGATCCGCTCGTTCCTGCCGGGCGGAAGCACGACCATCTGCACGGCGGCGCCGACCGGCACGACCAGCCTCGCGAGCAGACCGGCCACGTCCGGCCGCCGGGCGCAGGCGCCCACGGCTCCCAGGGGCGCACCGAAGAGGATGCTGGTGACCCACCAGAAGAGAGGTTCGGACTCGTACCAGGAGGACAGCGGCCCACCGCCCCGGACGGTGTCCACGAAGCTGTAGGCCGCCGTGGCGGCGAGCAGGGCCAGGGCGGCGGCGGCAGCGGCCCGGACCGCCGTCCCGGGACGGTCCTCTCCGGCGCACGCGACCAGCCAGCCGATGAGGACCGCGAACCCCGCCCACGCCCAGCCGGAGTCCACCAGCACGCTCACGATCTCCAGCGCCGAGACCCCGCCGGTGGTGGCGGCCCGGCTTTCGAGATCCGCGTAGTGGTTGGAGAGGACGTTGGTCAGGGAGGTCGCCGCGCCGAAGCCCGCTCCGGCCGCGAGGGCGCCCGCCAGGATCTTCACGAGGCGCGCCGTACCCGGTCCGGTCCGACGTCGGGAACTGTTTCGGTGGTCTTCGGTCACGGGCGCCTTTCTACCGCACCCGCCACGAGCCGGGAGACGGCCGGTCCGACGGCCCCGGCGAGGGGTGCAACAAGATCATGGTGCTCCTTCGATGCCGTCGAGAGAGGCGTGCGGCAAGTGACGGGAGGATGCCCGATATGGTGAAAGCGCTCAACGTGTCTGAGGGGAAGACCATGAACCAGCCACCTGAACTGAGGCCCTTGATCGACGACTCCCGTGACGTCCGTTCGCCGCAGCAGTACGCCGACGAGATGTCCATGAACGAGATCTCGGGGACGATCTCCGGCATTGAGGACGCCATCATCCGTGCTGGTAAAGCCCGGAAAAATGTCAGCCGCATGGTGGACAATCCCAACCTGGTGGTCGCCCTCGACTCAGCGATCACCCAGCTGGAATCCGTTCGCCGGGAGCTGTTCCAGGCGACCCACTTCGGGGGCGACCAGCAGCGGATGTTCTGATGCCAGGAGGCGGCGTTGCGCAGCGGTGAAGAGATCCAGTCCGCCCTACGGGACTTCGTCTCCCGGTGGAAGGACTACCAGGGCACTGAGCGATCAGAAGCTCAGACATTCCTGAACGAACTCTTCGCCTGCTACGGCAACGACCGCAAGGCGGCCGGCGCCGTGCTGGAGGACAACAAGTCGTCCCAGGGCTTCATGGACCTCCACTGGTCCGGTGTGTGCATCATCGAGATGAAGGCCCCCAGCCAGGCAGGCCGCCTCGACCAGCACCGCAAGCAGGCTCTCGCCTACTGGCGGGAGTCCTCGGACTCCGACGAGAACCGCGCGGCACCGCCTTACGTCGTGCTCTGCGCGTTCCACCGCTTCGAGGTGTGGGAGCCGGGGCGCTTTCCGAAGGCGCCCCGAGCGGTGCTGTCCCTCGAAGAGCTGCCGGACAAGTACGAGACGTTGCAGTTCCTCGCGGGCGGTGACGAGGAACCGATCTTCGATGTCGCCGACCGGGGTCTGACCACCCAGGCCGCCTCCACCATGGCGAAGCTCTACCAGAGCCTGGTGTCCAGGCGAGCGGCATCACGCGAGAAGATTGGAGCGTTCGTCCTCCAGACCGTCTGGGTCATGTTCGCAGAAGACTTCGGCATGATCCGGGGCAACGCGATGAAGCACCTCGCCAAGGCCGTGCTCGACCACCCGAAGATATGGAACACCTATATCGCCCTGGGCGGCCTGTTCGACGCCCTCGGCGATCCCGATTACCGCGTGCGCACCGACCCCCTCAGGGGAGTTCCCTACGCCGGTGGCGATCTCTTCTCACGGCCATCGAAGATCGACCTCACCGAAGACGAGCTGAGGATCCTCCTCGAGGCCTGCGGATACGACTGGCGAGAGGTCAACCCCACCATCTTCGGCTCGTTGATGGAGGGTTTCCTCAGCAATGAGGGCCGCCACGAGCTCGGCGCCCACTACACCCATGAGTCGGACATCATGAAGATCGTACGGCCGGTGATCGTGCGACCGTGGACGGAGCGGATCGAGGCGACGACCACCCCGGCCGAGGCCCGGCAGGTGCTCGACGAGCTCTGCGAGTTCCGGGTGCTCGACCCCGCCTGCGGCTGCGGCAACTTCCTCTACATCGCCTACCGGGAGCTTCGCACCCTGGAACGCGAGCTGAAGCTGCGTATGGTGCGTCTCTCCGAGGAAACCGGGCTTCCGGTGCCTCCCGGCGTCCCGCCGTACTTCCCGCTGCGCAACATGCTCGGCATAGAAATGAACAGCGTCGCGGCCCAGATCGCCCGCCTGACGCTCTGGATGGGCCAGCGGCAGATGATCGAGCGCTTCGGACCCGCGGAGAACCCGCTTCCGCTCCCGGAACTTGCGGGCATCCAGCGCGGAGATGCCCTGCTCGCCCCCTGGCCGGAGGTCGACTGCGTGATCGGCAATCCACCCTTCCTCGGGTCACAGCAGCTTCGTTCCTCCCTCGGTGACGAGACGGTGAAGTGGCTGCAGAGAACCTTCAACACCGGGATCAAGGACTACTGCGTCTACTGGTTCCGTAAAGCCAACGATCACCTGAAGCCGGGCCAGCGCGCGGGCCTCGTCGGCACGAACTCCATCTCGCAGAACCGGGCCCGCTCGGCGAGTCTTGAGTACATCACCGCCCACGGCGGCGTGATCACCGATGCGGTCTCCAGTCAGAAGTGGCCGGGCGAGGCCAAGGTACACGTCAGCTTGGTGAGCTGGATAAAGCGTCCGGAGGCCCAGCCGGCCGAGTTCCTGTTGAATGGCCGTCCCGTTTCAGGCATAACGGCCGAACTCCGGTCGGCAGAGGAGTCCACAGCAAGCAGCCATGAACTTCCCGCCAATAAGGGCCGCTGTTTCCAAGGGGTGATCCCCTCGGGGGACTTCTTCATCAGCGACGAGGAAGCACGGAGACTTTTATCGCATTCGACTCCACGATATCGCGATGTGATACGTCCCTATCTCATCGGCGAGGACATCGCAGAACACCCTCAGCAGCAGGCCACCCGCTGGATCATCGATTTCGCCAACATGCCGCTGGAGAGCGCGATGCGCTACCCGGAGGCGCTTGAGATCGCACGGCTGAAGGTGAAGCCCAAGCGGGCAACCAACAACCGGAAGATCTACAGGGAGCGCTGGTGGCAGTTCGCGGAGGGCCGACCTGGAATGCGCCAGGCCCTCGACGGACTTCCACGCTATATAGCAGGCGTCCGCATAGGGAAGCGACCATTGTTCACATGGGTGGACCCTTGGACGTGTCCAAGTGATCTCACCAATGTCTTCGCCCTTGACGACGACTACTCAATGGGCATCCTTTCCTCTTCCACGCACATGGCATGGGCGTGGGCTAAGAGCTCCACCCTCAAGGGCGACATCCGCTACACACCAACGACGGTCTTCATGACGTTCTCCTGGCCAGATCCCGTGAGCAAGGAAATCGCGAAACGGATCGGGGAAGCGGCCCAGAAGATCATCGAGTGTCGGCAGAAGATCTGCGCTGAGGAGAACTTCGGTCTCACGCGGCTCTACAACCTCGTAGAGGAGGGTGCCTACACCGACCTCAAGGCGCTCCACAGAGAGCTGGACGAGGCGGTTGCAGCCGCATATGGCTGGCCGAGCGCCGTGGCTCACAATCCTCAGGAGATCGTGGCCCGGCTGCTCAAGCTCAATGAGGAGATCGCCACGGGGCGGCGCCCCTACGCTCCCTTCGGCATCGGAGACGACCAGGGCACCCTGGACATCGGGGTCTGAAGCGAAGACGGGTGACGGCCCCGCGAGTCGCGGGGCCGTCACCCGTCCGTCAGGCGTCGAACTCGCCGAGCTTCACTCCGCCCACGAAGGCGTCCCACTCCGCGCGGGTGAAGAGCAGCTTCGGCCCGTCCGGGTCCTTGGAGTCGCGCAGCGCGTACAGCGGGCCGAAGTCGGCCTTGTGGCCGGCGGCGGGGGCGTCCACCACCGCCATCTCCACGCAGTCACCGCCGTTGTCGCTGCTGAGGGACGCCTTGCGCCAGACGGCCCTGCTCAGGTCTGCTTCCATGTCTCCATCACCTTCGTCATCAGGTCGATGCTCGCCCGCGGAGGCAGGGCCTCCGTGCGGAGCTCCTCGAAGCGGGTGCAGATCTCCGCGACGTCGCGGGGGTGGTCGGTGACGTGCCCCTCGGCGGCGCAGTCCACGTAGACAGTATCCGCGGCGCCCTCGGCCCCCGCTATCACGAAAGCCCCACTCAATCCGGCCGTGACGGTGACATCCCCCGGCACGATCTGGAGTGAGACCCACCGGTTCTCCCGCATCGTCGCCAGGATGGCGGCGATCTGCTCGTGCATGACCTCCGGGCCGCCGATGCGGCGGTGCAGCACGCTCTCGTCGATCACCGCCCAGAGCAGCGGCGGCCGGGCGCCCCGCAGGAGGTTCTGGCGCTCCATCCGGCCCGCCACCAGCTCGTCGGCCCGGTCCTCGGGCATCCCGCGCCGCCCGGTCAGCAGGGCGCGGGCGTAGGCCGGGGTCTGGAGCAGACCGGGGAGGACCAGCGGCTGCCAGCTCTTGAGGACGGCGGCCTCGCGCTCGATCTCCACCCACGGCCGGAACCACGAGGGGTAGACCTCCTGCCGGAGCAGCGGCCAGGCGCGCATCAGCGCGCCGCCGGTGTCGAGCGCCCGGTCGCATCGCTCGGTGAAGTCGCGGGACGGGCTGCGCTTGGCGGTCTCCACCATGCCGACCAGGGCGGTGGAGTAGGCGATCTCCTCCGCCAGCCGTTCCTGCGTCCATCCCGCCTGGTCACGCAGGCGGCGCAGTTCGGCGGCGAAGAAGGCGAGCGGACCGGACCCGCCGTCGATCACACGCGAGGGGGGCATGGGGACTCCTGTCTCACGCCGGGACCACGCCGGAACGGCTCCCGGAGCACGTCCGCCGAGGTGGTCGTCGTTTTCTTACGGAAGGTAACCACTTCCTGTCACGCTGTGAAGGCGTTCGGGGAAACCCGGCGCGAAGGCGGCTCCGCCCTCCGCTGGAGGGGGGAGGGCGGAGCCGCCGCCGCACGTCCGGCCGTGGTCCCCCGCCACAGGCCGGATCCCGTCCCCGGATGAGGTGCCCACCGCCGGGGACCCGCTCTTCCGGTCGCCTTCCAGCCCCCTGGGAGCGGCCGGGAGAGCGGCCGCCCGTCACTGCTCACCGCACCGGAGCCGATCATGTCCGTGACCGAAGACCCGGCGGCCGTCGCCGTCGCCCACCTCAGGACCCTGCGCGAACTCCTCGCACGGTACGGCCTGCACGCGCGGGTCCGGGTCGCTCATCGGCGGCCTCCCCGGCTGGTCGTGATCAACCCGGCCGCCCCCGTCCTCTCCGAGGACGTCTACGCGACGCCCCACGCGGAGGGCTGGTGCTACCGGTGGTCGTGGGCGGAGCCGATCTGCCCGGTGGAGGACGCCGACGACGCCGCCCGGCGGATCCGCCACGTCCTGACCCCGGCGGGAGAAGGCTGACCCGACTGAAGGGCGGCGGGGGAATTGCCGATGCGTGACTGATTCGGCGGGACACCGGTCTTCCGTAGCGTTCTGAGCCACGGGGGCGAGCACATCGCCCCGGGAGGGTTCCGGACGGCGACGAGCGCGCCCCCGGAGCGTTCCGTCAGCGGGAACGAACGCGTCCCCCGAGAACCCGGCCGGTTCCCCGATGCCCCGGCCAGTGAGGAGATCGACATGCCGTACTTCGAGACCGCCGACGGCACCCGCCTGGCCTATGAGGACTACGGCACCGGCGCGCCGATCGTGTTCGTCTCCAGCTGGGTGCTGAACAGCGACATGTGGGAGTACCAGGTGCCGTTCTTCGCCGAGCGGGGATACCGCTGCGTGCTCCTCGACCGCCGGGGCCACGGCCGCTCCGACCGTCCCTCGACCGGATACGACATCGACACCCGGGCCGACGACCTCGCCACCCTGATCGAGCACCTCGACCTGCGGGAGGTCACGCTGGTGGGGCACTCGGCCGGCGGCGGCGAGATCGCCCGCTACCTGGCCCGGCACGGCGAGGACCGCGTCGCGCGCGTGGCGTTCGTCGCGGCGATCCTGCCGTTCCTGAAGCTGACCGACGACAACCCCGGCGGCGTCCCCGAGGAGATGAGCGAGGCCACGGTCACCCAGTTCCAGACGGACCGGCCCAAGTGGTTCGCCGACCGGGCGCAGGGCTTCTTCGCCACCCACCTGGGCAACGACGTCTCCCCCGCACTGATCGACCTCACGATGCGGCAGTGCCTGAGCGCGTCCCCCTGGGCCACGACCGCCGTCTGGCGGGAGACGTTCTCCTCCGACCACCGGGACGCGCTGCGCGGGATCACCGTCCCGACGCTGATCGTCCACGGCACCGCCGACCAGTCGGCGCTGGTCGAGATCACCGGCCGGCGTACGGCGGAGCTCATGCCGGACGCCGTCTACAAGGAGTACCCGACCGCGGGCCACGGACTGTACGTGACGCACAAGGACCAGCTCAACGCCGACATCCTGGAGCTGATCAAGGGCTGACCTGGGTCCGCCCGCCTTCGGGCCGGCCACCGTACGAAGGACCGGGCGGCGGGCCGTACGGAGGGCCGCCCGCGTTCGCGGAGGTCAGGAGGGTCCCACCTCGGTGGGGCCCTCCTTCCAGCATTTCCACCAGGTCAGTCGTCGAACTCGCCGAGCTTCACGCCGCCCACGAAGGCGTCCCACTCCGCACGGGTGAAGAACAGCTTCGGCCCGTCCGGGTCCCTGGAGTCGCGCAGCACGTACAGCGGGCCGAGGTCGGCCTTGTGGCCGGTGGCCGGGGAGTCCACCACCGCCACCTCGACGCATTCACCGTCGTCGTCCCCGGAGGTCGCCCTCCGCCAGACGGCGCCGCTCAGATCCGCCTCCATGTCGCACCGCCTTCGCCGTGGGTCCGGCGCCCGTCCGGGGCGCTCCTTGGTATCCCGGTCAGTATCCGGGCCGTCCCCCTCACCCGCAACGGCTTGCGGTCAATCCACCGTACGCCGGGCCGGGTGGAACGACCGGTTCCGGGCCGGCCCGCCGGGATCACACCCGAACGCTTTGCGGCCAATCTCTCACGCAAAGTAACCGACTCGTGCCACGCTGTGAAGCGCAGTTCGACGAGCGACCGGAGGGACGGCGGCATGGCCGAAACGGCTGACCACACCTTCCGATCATGAAACGCCCGCGCCGCCGGGTTCCGGGTGATGGCGGCGGCGCGGGTCACGCTCCGGGAGGGCACGGCGCGGACGACCGTCGGCCGCCCCTTCCGGTGAAAGCCGGTGGCTCCGTTCCCTCACCGGAGGAGGGAGGGAGCGGGGCCACCACCACGCGTCCTGCCGGGCGCCTTCCACCACCGTCCGGCCGGACCGTCCCCGATGGAGTCCCCCACCCAGCGGAGACCCACCCGGCGACGTGCCCCGTCCACGCGCCCCCGAGACGGGCGGCGGCACGCGAACCCGACGCCCATCCCTTTCCGCACGGAGCAGATCATGACCATCATCACCGACGACGCCCCGGCCGCGACGGCCGCGGGGCCTCGTCCCGGAGCCGCGGTCCATCGGGGGAAGACTCCGGACACGCACGTCCATGACGGTCCGGAGGCAGCTCCGGACCCCGGTCCCACCGGGGCGGTCCCCGGCCGCCCCGGCACGGCGCTCGCGCCCGGCGGCCCGAGCGACCCGCACGGCCTGAACGGCCTGAACGGCCCGAGCAGCCTGAGCGACCCGAACGACCCGAACGGCCTGAGCGGCCCGAACGGCCCGGAGGCGATGCCCGCCCCGGACGGCCGGGGAACGGCGGACGTCCCGGAGAGCGGGCACGGCCTCGGCCCCGCGGGCGACCTGGAGGCGCTGGCCGAGTCCCTGGAGCGGCGGGGGCTGCTCGGACGGGTCCGCGTGGCCTACCGCCGTCCTCCCCAGCCGGTGAGGACCGATCCCGAACTGCGCGCCCTCACCGAAGAGGTCCGCGCCGCATCCCGTGAAGAAAGCTGGTGGCAGCAATGGTCCTGGACAGAGCCGACCGCGCCGGCAGGCGAGGCGGGCACCGCCGCGGCGATCCACCCCCCGCTGCCCGCGCAGCGGCGGGACGAGAGCAGTCCCTCGACTCCGCGGTCGAGGTGGACGGACTCCACCCTGACGAGGCGGCCCGCCCCGGATGGGTGGTCCTCTGGCGCCGATGGGCCCGCTCGTTCTGGGCGTTCCCCTGCTGGATCACCGACGACCCCCGGCCCGTCGAGGCGGGACGGGTGAGCGAGTTGCTGTCCCTGATGACGGAGGTCGAGGTCGCCGACGCCGCTCGGCGGCGCGACCTCGGCGGGTAGGGGCGCCGGGAGAACGAGGGACGCCCGGTCGGGGGAAGCGGCCGGAGCCGTCCGCGTCGCGTCTCCGCCGTCCATGCGGTCCGGAGATCACCGCACCGCGTCGTGGCCGCTCAAGCGCCCGGTGACCATTCAGGCTCGGCTGCGGGTCCGGCTCCGGGCGACGGAATCCCGCCATAGGATCCGCCGAAATCTGCCAATCTGATCTACAGGCGTCTATCATCTCGGGATATTCAAGGTTACGGGGCGGCAGCGAATACGAGAGATGAACCGGTGAACGACGGATTCCCGCAGACCATCAAGGCGATGGCGCATGAGTACAACCGGCAGGCCGCGCGCCTGCGTCAGGTGTACAGCGAACTGGCCGAGCTCACCGCGACCGCGCGGTCGGACGACCAGATGGTCACGGTGACCGTGGGGCCACGGGGGCAGATTCAGGACATCGAGCTGGATCCCCGGGTGTACCGGAAGCTCTCTCCGTCGGAGCTGTCACAGTCGATCATGGAGCAGATCGGGGCGGCCGTGGCCCAGACGGCGGAGCGCACCAAGGAGCTGATGGAGCCGTTCCTGCCGGCGGGTCTGCCGTACGAGCAGGTCTTCGGTGAAGAGGCGAGCCTGGAGTCGTTCCTGCCTCAGCCGGTCGACCTCCGGCGGTTCGAAGAGGGAGCGAACGGGTGACCACCGGCCCCGACGACGGCTACGGGAGCGAGACAGGACTGTCCGGAAGCGGAGGAACAGGTTCGGACGGGTACCGGGCCGAGTGGGAAGAGCTCCGGAACCGATCGCTGTGGGCCGACGACAGTGCACTGCGACTGGACGACGAGCGCCACCTCCTGTCCGACGTGTTCTTCCGGGAGGGCAACCCCCTGGGCAGCGACCAGTACGGTGCGGCCCTGGAGAAGAACCTCTACACGATCAGGGAAGGCATCTTCGGTGCCTTCTACACCGCCATCGGACAGGCTGAGGACATCCGCGACGGACTGCGGGACAACGCCTCGACGTACGAATCGGCAGAGTCTGCGACGGATTGGTGACCGGCCTTGGGGTTCGACGGGTTCCTGGTTCCTGACTGGGCCAAGCCGTATGTGGGCTGGGCCGTGGGCATGGACTGGCCGGAAGGCGACGAGTCGGGGTGTTACCGGCTGGCCGACGCCTGCGCCGCCTCCGCGAAGAACGTCGCCCAGATGGAGGGGCTGATTCCCCCGATGGGCTGGGGCGACGGCTGGGACGGCGACGCGCTGAAAGAGCACCTCGAGTACGTGCGGAAGTACGCCGATCCGGTTCTGGTGGACCTCGTCGACCAGCTGGTCAAGGGGGCTCTCGAGTTCAACGAGATGGGCGTGCAGGTCGAGTACACCAAACGGATGATCGAGGTCTCCGTCTGGTTCCTCATCTTCCAGATCGGCTGGCTGCTCGTGGCCGCGGTGGGACCGTGGGGAAGCGTGTCCCTCGCCATGATCGGACCCCGCGTGCAGCTCGCCAGGCTGACGATCGCGCAGCTCGGCAGAAAGCTGCTCATCAATGCGGGTCTGTTCGGCGGGCTGATGGGCGGCATGGACCTGGCTGTGCAGGCGTCACAGTCACGGCGCGACCATCTCGACTGGGCCCAGATCGGGACGTCGGCGGGCATGGGCGCGCTGATGGGCGGCTTCCTGACCGCCTTCACCGGTTTCTTCCCCACCAGGTCCATGTGGGGTCTGATGGGCAGGTCGGCTCTGGCCAGCGGTGCGACCACGGCGGCCCCCATGCTGTTCAGCGGCGAGCCGATCGACTGGGAAATGGTCATGAAGGGGGTCACGTCCGGCGCGCTGGGCGGCGCCGACGCGCACTGGGCGAGCTGGGGTCAGGGCGCGCACCCGATCGGCGACGGACCCGTGGGAGGCCGGGGAGGCTGGGGAGGAGGTCACGGCGGCCCCGACGCCTCGCCCGGTCACGTTCCGGGTAAGGGGCCCGACCCGTTCCCGCCCCCGGGGAGTGACGGCTACGGACCGGGTGTGTTCGGCAAGTCAGGCACGAGCGAGGGTGCGCCGCTGTCCGCGTTCAAGCAGGGCGCCGACCACCCCGGCTCCCACCTGACCGCCGACCCGGCGTCGTCCGTGCCCGGCAAGGCCGGATGGCCGGACGGCACGACGACCCATCAGACGGGACACCACGCGGTCCAGCAGACCGGACACCACGCGGTCCAGCAGACCGGACACCAGACGGCTCACCAGACCGCGCACCCGGCAGGGCAGTACGCCGACGGGCCCGCCACGACGCACACCACGCTGAGCGGCACCGGTCAACCGGTTCCGAAATCCGATGCCGTTCCCGGGTCCTCCATCGACTCGCTGATCAACGGACCTCACGCCGGCGATGTCCCGGCCGCGTCCAAACCCGGCGTCGGACCCGTCAACGGGCCGATCGCCGGAGCAGTCGCCGGTCTCAAGATGAACTGGACGGGCGGGAACGGCTCGCCCGGCCACCTGCCACCGACCTTCCATTCCACCGCACAGGGACCCGTCGCGCCGCACGCCCCCGGAACCGGGACCCACCCGGGCGCCCCCTCCTCCCTTCATACTTCCAAGATCGACGCATTGCTGCACCGGACGGAGGGCGGGACCGAGCCGGGCGCCCATGGAGGAGTGTCCGCTCACTCCCCGGAGACGACCGTCCCGGCGGCGACCACTCACTCGGCGGCGGTGAGGGAACCGACGTCTCCGTTCCAGATACTCGCCGATCCCGGGCTGTCCGGCGACGGCTACATCGGCCATGGAGTGTGGGGGAAGTACGGGGCCGCCGGTGTCCTGATCAAGAACGTGGACCAGCACGGTGTGCCGCGTTATCTCCTCGTGGAGATGGGCCCCGTCTCCCCGCACGTCGGCAAGTGGCAGCTGCCCGGCGGAGCCCTGGACAGCAAGGAGACCGCCCCCCAGGGCGCGGCCCGTGAGCTGAGCGAGGAACTGGGCGTCGACCAGGCGTATCTCGACAAGCTCAAACTCACCGGGTCGCACGTCTTCGAGGGGCCAGGCGGGTGGACGTACACCAACCTCGCCGCCGAAGGGGAGATGTTCTCACCGAAGATCGACAGATATGAGACCACCGACGCGAAATGGTTCACGCTGCCGGAGCTGGCCGAGCTGGCGAACGAAGGGCGGCTTCACCCCGCCTTCAAGAACGCCTTGCCCGACGTGCTCGCGCTGTACGACCAGCCGGTGACCGCCCTGAGCACGGCGGCCGAAGCGGCGCCGAAGACCGCCGCCGTGGACGGGCACACGACGACCGCCGCCGTGGACGGGCACACGAAGACGGGCGAGCAGGCGGGCAAGGTCACGAGTGATCCGGCCGGTGCCGTCCCGGACGGGAAGACCGGCCACCCGAACCTGTTCCTGGCCACGGGTTCCTACACCCCCATGTCCGGATCCGTTCACGTCACGCCACCGGTGGACTTCGGAGCGATGCCGCCCGGTCACGTCCGCGCGGCCCTGCCCGACGGTTCGGTGCTTCCGCTCAAGGGGCTCAGCGCGGAGGTGTCGCAGGCATTCGGCGAGACGCTCAGGAACTGGGAATCGGGGCTCTTCTACGTCGGGCCGCCTCCCCACGTCACGCTGGACGCACCGTTCGGTGCGCGCCTGGTCGACACGTCGTTCGGTGACGCGGTCTGGGGCGGCACCGTCAAGGCCATGCCGGACGGCGTCCGGCAGTCGGTCGAGACCTACACCGGCTCCGGATACATGCCCATCAATGGATACCTGCGAGACAGCGCCTATTTCGAGAAGAACCCGGATTACACGGGCATGCCTCCCGAGGAACAGCGCGCCCAGGCGATCTCGCACATCGAGCGGCTGAACGAGGCCACCAACCTGCGTCTGGTGCCCGAGACGATCGACGTGTTCCGCGCCCTGCACATGGCCCCGGACCTCTTCTCCGTGCCCATCCACGAGTTGCCGGGCACCGTCCAGCGGGATCCGGCGTTCATGTCGACGAACATCGGGAAGGCAGCGGTCTGGGACTACCACCCGATCATCCTGCATCTGCGGGTGCCGGAAGGCACTCCGGCCCTGTACGTCAAGGCCATCAGCAAGCACGGGAGCGAGCAGGAACTGCTGCTCGGCAATGGCCGGGCGTGGTTCGCGGAGGACGTGGTGCGGCGGGACGACCAATGGCACATCTACGGCTGGGTGCTGCCGGACGACGGCGGCTGAGGAGGGATGACCGATGTCATTGCAGGACCAACCGGAGTTCAGGACCGTCTGGGCGCCTGAGGGCTTCGCGCGCACGACCGAGTCGGCCGTGCGCTTCTCCCCCGTCGTTCTCGGCGACGCGGTGGTGGGGTACCTGTGGGCGGCGACCGCCGACGACGCGGCTCAGTACATGGCCCGCGAGGACAGCGGCGACGCCGGCTTCAACGCGGCCGTGTCGTGGGTGCAGCGGCTGCGCTGGGCCAAGGCCAACGGGCTCACCCCGCTTCAGGCGCTGCGCCACTGGGCAGGGCAGGAGGAGGACCCGCGTGCGGGCCGGGTCCCGCCGGACACGGAGCGGGAACTGCCCAGCCTGCGGGCGCTGGAAGAGCTGGCCGCCGGTTGACGGGCCGCGCCCGGTGACGCCGATGGCGAGTCGCGCCGGACGGCCCGCTCAGGCGAGGCGGCGCCGGGCACCGCGGCATCAGGCGTCGGGCGGGGCGACCGTCTTCGGAATTCACACCCGTGAGCGGAACCCGGCGGTTCCCCACCCACCCGCCGCACGGAGAACGAGATCAGCGGGTGGACACGGACCGCTTCTCGGCACCGGTGTTCTGGTGATCGTCTCCCGCTCCCAGGCTTCCGAAGACCGCCGTCACGGCCACGGTGAGCCCGAGGATGGCACGTATCGCGTTCCGCATCATTCTCACCTCCATAGCATGGAGGTCTGTTTCTTCCCTGGATGCGGTTGGCTATCCCCAACGACACTGATATATCAATACATCTGCACCATAATGGGCATTTTTTCGGCCTTCCGATCTTGACGCCGGCCGGTTCTCCCGCCTCACGCGTTCAGGCCCCGAGGTCCGCGGCCTCCGCGCGGAGCCTGGCGCCCTTGGCGTGGGCCTGCTCCTTCAGCGCCACCTGGAACGCCTCCATCCTGGCCCGCAGCTCCTCGTCGGCGGCGGCGAGGATCCGTACGGCCAGCAGCCCCGCGTTGCGGGCGCCGCCGACGGCGACGGTCGCCACCGGCACCCCGGCGGGCATCTGGACGATCGACAGCAGTGAGTCCATGCCGTCGAGGTACTTCAACGGGACCGGGACGCCGATCACCGGCAGCGGGGTGACCGAGGCGAGCATCCCGGGCAGGTGGGCGGCTCCCCCGGCGCCCGCGATGATCACCTTCAGGCCGCGCCCGGCGGCCTCCGAGCCGTAGGAGATCATCTCCTCGGGCATGCGGTGCGCGGAGACCACGTCGGCCTCGAACGCCACTCCGAACTCGGCCAGCGCCTCGGCGGCGGCCTTCATCACCGGCCAGTCGGAGTCGCTGCCCATGACGATGCCGACGTCGGTCATGCCTTCTCCTCGCGATGTCGTGATCTCAGATCCCGTGGTCTTGCGTTCCCGTGGTCCCATGGTCTGCCCACGGACCGCGCCGTGGGCGCTCCCGGCGCGAGAGCGGGTCCCGCGGCGGACGGCCCGGACGCGGACGCCCTCGAAGGAGGGCTCAGGTGTAGACGCCCTCGGAGAGGTAGACGGCGGCGTGCCTGGCCCTGGCCCGGACCTCGTCGAGGTCGGTGCCGAGGGCCGTGACGTGGCCGATCTTGCGGCCGGGCCGTACCTCCTTGCCGTAGAAGTGGACCTTGATCCCCGGGTCGTGGGCCATCACGTGCTCGTAGCGGGAGAAGACGTCCGGGTCGTCGCCGCCCAGGAGGTTGGCCATCACCACGACGGGGGCCGCCATCGAGGGCGAGCCGAGGGGGAGGTCGAGCACGGCGCGCAGGTGCTGCTCGAACTGGGAGGTGCGGGCGCCGTCGATGGTCCAGTGGCCGCTGTTGTGCGGGCGCATGGCCAGCTCGTTCACCACGAGACCCGAGGAGGTGGCGAACATCTCGACGGCCAGCAGCCCGGTCACGCCCAGCTCGTGGGCGATCTTCAGGGCGATCCGCTGGGCCACGGCGGCCTGCTCGGGGTCGAGGCCGGGCGCGGGGGCGAGCACCTCCACGCAGATGCCGTCCTGCTGGACGGTCTCCACGACCGGGTAGCTGACGCCCTGGCCGTGCGGGGACCTGGCGACGAGGACGGCCAGCTCGCGCTCGAACGGCACGAACGCCTCCGCCATCAGCGGCACCCCGGAGGCCAGCACCTCGGCGGCCTCCCCGGCGGACCGGCAGACCCAGACGCCGCGGCCGTCGTAGCCACCGCGGACCGCCTTCAGCACGACCGGCCAGCCGTGCTCGGCGGCGAACGCCTCGACGTCGGCGGCGGTCTCGATCCGCCGCCAGGGCGGGCAGGGAGCGCCGATCGCGGTCAGCCGCTCGCGCATCACGGCCTTGTCCTGGGCGTGCACCAGCGCGTCGGCGCCGGGGTGCACGGCGAAGCCGTCGGCGGCCAGCGCGCGGACGTGCTCGGTGGGGACGTGCTCGTGGTCGAAGGTGACGGCGTCGCACCCCTTGGCGAAGTCGCGGAGGTCCGCCAGTTCGCGGTAGTCGCCCAGGCGCACGTCGGAGATCACCCGGGCGGCGCTCTCGCCGGGGGCGGCGGCCAGCACCCGCAGCTCCACCCCGAGGGCGATCGCCGCCTGCTGTGTCATCCGGGCCAGCTGACCGGCGCCGATCATGCCGACGACGGGGCCGAGGGAACGTGCGGAGGAAGGGCTGCTCACGTCGGTCGAGTTTACCGGCCCGGTACGGCCGGCCGCCGCGAGCCCCGGATCCGGAGGATCAGGCGGCGCGGGGAGGCTGGGCGACCGTTCCGGGTCGCCTGGCGAGGCACGGCCGCCCAGCGGCTTTTTCCGCCCGATCAGCGTAACGTGATGTTGACGGATTTATCCGACTCATCCATACATTTCGTGGAATGCTGTTAACTGACCGCTGACATCCCCACCGATCCACCGGGACGCGGAACGGGAAGGTATCCCGGTACCCTGGCAGCGCAAGTATCCGGGGTCCCCGAGCGGCGGGTCCTCAGCCGACCGAAAGGACCAGGCAGAGACGTGGAGTTTCTACGACGCGCCTACCTGCGGTTCGCCGACCTGGTGAAGGAACTGGCGAAGTTCGGGACCATCGGGGGGATCGCCTTCGTCATCGACGTCGGCATCCTGAACCTCGCCCAGTACGGCCTGCACCAGGGCCCGCTGACCTCCAAGGTGGCCTCCACGGTCGTGGCGACCACCTTCGCCTACTTCGGCAACCGCTACTGGACCTACCGCCACCACGAGCAGAGCGGCCTGGCCCGCGAGTACTTCCTGTTCTTCCTGCTCAACGGCATCGCCCTGCTGATCGGCCTGCTCTGCCTGGGCTTCACCTACTACACGCTGAAGCTGACCGACCCGCTGAGCACGAACCTCGCCAACCTCGTCGGCATCGGCATGGGCACGATGTTCCGCTTCTGGTCCTACAGGAAGTGGGTCTTCCTCGCGGCCACCGAAGAGGTGCCGAAGGAACTGCCCGACGACGTCACGCGGGCCCGCTGACCACCCGGTTCCTCCCCGTCTCGGCCTTGCGCAGGAACAGCGCGAACACCGCGGGGCGGGGCCGTACGAGCTCCAGGCGGCCGCCGTCGGCGGCGGCCAGCGCGCGGGCCAGGGTCAGCCCGAGGCCGGTGCCGCCCTTGCCGCTGACGTTCCGCTCGAACACCCGGCCGGCGAGGTCGTCGGCGATGCCCGTCCCCTCGTCGGCCACCTCGACCACGACGGAGGTGTCCTTCTCACCGGTGGTCACCGTCACCGTGCCGTCGCCGTACCGCAGCGAGTTCTCCAGCAGCGTGGAGATCACCTGACTGATGCCGCCGCTGGTGGCCAGTGGGCGCAGGTCGCGCGTGCCCCCCAGCCGGATGTCCCGCCCCATACGGCGGAACGCCGGACCCCACTCGGTGAGCTGCTGCTCCAGTATCCGGTCGAGTTTGACGGCCTCGGCCTGGGCGTGCCGCTGCCGCCGGGCCGCGGCGAGCAGCTCGTCGATCACGGCGGTGAGCCGTTCGGCCTGCACGATCGCGGCCTCGCCCTCCTCCTTGACGACCGAGGGGTCGTGCGCGGCGGCGACGATCTCCTCCAGACGCATGGTCAGGCCGGTGAGCGGGGTGCGGAGCTGGTGGGAGGCGTCGGTGGCGAACTCGCGTTCCCTGGCCAGCAGGTCGGAGATGCGGGTGGCGCTGCGGTCGAGCACCTCGGCCACCCGGTCGAGCTCCTGGATCCCGTAGCGGTGCTTGCTCGGCCGGGCGTCGCCCGAGCCGAGCCGCTCAGCGATCATCGCCAGGTCGCTGAGCGGAAGCGTCAGCCGTCGCGACTGCACGATGGCGAGCCCGACCGCCACCGCGAGCGCGGCGGTGGCCAGCCCGAGGATGAGCAGCAGCCACGCCCGGACCTCCCGCGCCACCGCGGTGCGGTCCCGGGTGACCGCGACGTACACCCCGTTCTCCGACTGGGCGTCCTCGGTCATCTTGCGACTGTCCGAGGGCTCGGTGCCCACCGTCGTCACCTGCGGCGGCGTGCCCTTGACGTAGATCTGGATGTACCGGTCGGGATACTTGCGCGCCAGCTGCACGGAATCGATGGGCTGATCCTGCAGCCGGGCGTACTCGACCTCGTTCAGCAGGCTCTTGGCCTGCGAGACGAGGCCCTGGGTCGCCTCTTCCTCGATCAGCCGGTTCACGGCCACGCCGAGCGGGATACCGAGCAGCAGCACCGCGATGACCGCGACGAGCAGGGTGGAGGAGAGGAGCCGCCGGCGCATTCCCTACTCTCGCTCGAAGCGGAAGCCGACCCCCCGGACGGTCGTGATGTACCGAGGCTTGGCGGCGTCGTCGCCGAGCTTGCGGCGCAGCCACGATATGTGCATGTCCAGGGTCTTGGTGGAGCCCCACCAGTTGGTGTCCCACACCTCGCGCATGATCTGCTCCCGGGTGACCACCTTTCCGGCGTCCCGGACGAGGACCCGGAGCAGGTCGAACTCCTTGGTCGTGAGATGGAGCTCCTTGTCGCCCATCCACGCGCGACGGGAGTCGGCGTCGATGCGGACGCCCTGCACGACGGGCGTCTCGGATGTGCCGCGCCGCAGCAGGGCGCGCACCCGGGCGAGGAGCTCGGCGAGGCGGAAGGGTTTGGTGACGTAGTCGTCGGCTCCGGCGTCGAGGCCGACCACGGTGTCGACCTCGTCGACGCGAGCGGTGAGGATGAGCACGGGCGTGCCGTGCCCCTCCGCGCGAATGCGCCTGGCGACTTCGAGGCCGTCCATCTCGGGCAGGCCGAGGTCAAGAACTATCAAGTCGATGCCACCCGACAGCGCCCGTTCCAGGGCCTGCGGGCCGTCGGGGCTCACCTCGACTTGGTAACCCTCGCGGCGCAGCGCACGCGCGAGCGGTTCGGAGATCGAGGTGTCATCCTCGGCGAGAAGTACACAGGTCATAACGCGATCGTAGGACCTTAGAGGATCGTTTCCCCGGTACAGCGCGCGGTTTGACTCGTCATTGACCTATCCATTGACCTGGGCAAACACTGATAAATCCCGGATAGTCACGCCGCAACGCCCCGAGGCCGCGCGGTACGGCTCCCGCATCGGAAGAACCTCGAAAGGGCAGTCTTCCCAATGACCCGGATAACAGAACCCGTAAATCACTTCGTAAGGGATAAAGCGGGCGTGTCCCGGCGATCAACACAAAGCGATCAACACAAAAGGGTCCGTGCCGCCACGGGCCCGCGCCGGACGACCCGGCGGCCCGGCGTACCCGCACCGGACGACCCGGCGACCCCGAGCCCCCGAACCGGCCGGCCCCCGCCGGGGAGACGCCGGGCGAACCGGCCGGCGTCTCCCCGGCGGGGCCGGCCGGCGGGCTCAGTGCCCCCGGGCCAGCCACTCCGAAAGGTGCGGAGCCTCCTCGCCGATCGTGGTGGAGTCGCCGTGCCCCGTGCGCACGACCGTCTCCGGCGGCAGGGTCAGCAGCCGCCCGCGAATCGACTCGATGATCGTCTCGAACGACGAGAACGACCGGCCCGTCGCCCCCGGCCCGCCCCGGAACAGCGTGTCGCCGGTGAAGACCGTCCCGAGCGCGGGGGCGTACAGGCAGACCGCGCCGGGCGCGTGACCCGGCGTGTGCATGACGTGCAGCTCGACCCCGCCGGCCGAGATCACCTGCCCGTCCGCGAGCGGCGTGTACGGCGTGCCGGGGTGGACCATGTCCCACAGGACCTGGTCGGCCGGGTGGAGCATGACCGGGGCGCCGGTCCGCGCGGCGAGGGCCGGGGCCGCGCCGACGTGGTCGTCGTGCCCGTGGGTGCAGACGATCGCCCGGACCTGGCGGTCGCCGACCGCCTCGGCGATGGAGTCGGCGTCGTGCGCCGCGTCGATGACGACGACCTCGTCGCCCGAGCCGACCAGCCAGACGTTGTTGTCGACCTCCCAGGTGCCGCCGTCCAGCGAGAACGTCCCCGAGGTGACGACCCTGCCGACCGCGGAGTCCTCTCCGGCGCTCACAGGACCACCACCGAGCGCAGAACCTCGCCGCGGTGCATCTTGGCGAACGCCTCCTCGACGTCCCCGAGGCCGATCGTCTCGGAGACGAACCGGTCGAGGTCGAGCCGGCCCTGGAGGTAGAGGTCGATGAGCATGGGGAAGTCGCGGCTGGGCAGGCAGTCGCCGTACCACGACGACTTCAGCGCGCCGCCGCGCCCGAAGACGTCCAGCAGCGGCAGCTCGATCCTCATCTCCGGGGTGGGCACGCCGACCAGCACGACGGTCCCGGCCAGGTCGCGGGCGTAGAACGCCTGGCGGTAGGTCTCCGGGCGGCCGACCGCCTCGATCACCACGTCGGCGCCGTTGCCGCCGGTGAGCTCGCGGATGGCCTCCACCGGGTCGGCGTCGCGGGAGTTGACCGTGTGGGTGGCGCCGAACTCCTTCGCCCAGCCGAGCTTGCGGTCGTCGACGTCCACCGCGATGATCCTCGTCGCGCCCGCCAGCCGGGCGCCGTGGACGGCGGCGTCGCCCACGCCGCCGCAGCCGATGACGGCCACGCTGTCGCCGCGGCTCACCGCGCCGGTGTTGATCGCGGCGCCGATGCCCGCCATCACGCCGCAGCCCAGCAGGCCGGCCGCGGTCGCGGGCGCCTGCCGGTCCACCTTGGTGCACTGGCCCGCCGCGACCAGGGTCTTCTCGACGAACGCGCCGATGCCGAGGGCCGGGCTGAGGGGCGTGCCGTCCTCCAGCGTCATCCGCTGGGCGGCGTTGTGGGTGTTGAAGCAGTACCACGGACGGCCCCGCCGGCAGGCGCGGCACTCACCGCAGACCGCCCGCCAGTTGAGGATCACGTAGTCGCCGGGGGCCACCTCGGTGACGCCCTCGCCGACCGCCTCGACCACCCCGGCGGCCTCGTGGCCGAGCAGGAACGGGAACTCGTCGTTGATCCCGCCCTCCCGGTAGTGGAGGTCGGTGTGGCAGACGCCGCACGCCTGGACGTTCACCACCGCCTCGCCGGGGCCGGGGTCGGGGACGTGGATCGTCTCCAGCGAGACGGGCTCACCCTTCGCCCGCGCGACCACGCCTTGCACGGTGTACGGCATGTCATGCACCTCAGATCTTCGAGCTCGTACCGGTCGTCGGTCGGCGCCCACGAAGCGGTCCCATGAGACGCCCACGCCTCAATCCTTATCAGTCCCCGCGAAACACGCACGCCCCCGCACGGACCGTCACCCCGCCCGGTGCGCGGCGGAACGCGCCGGACCCGCGCTCCGGCCCCTCGCGGCCCGTACGGCTAGCTCCCCCGCAGCACGTACGGCTGGACCATGCCGAGGCCGCGGACCGGCCGGCGGCGCATGCGGACCACCTCCACACCCGGCGCGCCCTCGACGGCGGCGGCCACCCCCTCGTCCGCGAGGATCGTGCCGGGACGGGCGATGGCGGTCAGCCGGGCCGCCAGGTTGACGGTGGTGCCGAAGACGTCGCCCATGACCGGCAGCACCGGGCCGTGGGCCAGCCCGATCCGCACGCCGGGGCCGTCCCGGCCCGCCGTCCCGGCGAGCTCCAGCGCGATCGCGGCGGCCCGGCGCGGGTCTGCGGCGGTGAACAGCACCTCGTCGCCGAGCGTCTTGACCAGACGCCCGCCGTTCGCGGCGACGATGTCGGAGGCGCGGGCCTCGAACCCCTCGACCAGCCCCGCCAGGGCCCGCTCGTCCAGCGAGCGGGACAGGCGGGTGAAGGAGACCAGGTCGGCGAAGCCGACCGCGAGGGTCCGCCGGGGCGATGTGATCTCATCGGCCATGTCGGCGACCGCGAGCAGGCGGGTGCCGGCGGCGGCGAGCTGGGCGCGCCACACGTGCACCAGCATCCGCTCCAGGTCCGGCAGCATGCGGCGCGAGGTGTCGAGGACCGCCGCCAGGTCGTCGTCGGTGGGCGTCCGGCCGGGGTCGAGCATGGCGCCGATCAGGATGTCGGCCTGCCACTGGGCGAGCCTGGCCGTCGTCTGGCCGAGCGCCCTGGCCATCCGGACGGCGGTCTCGTCGTCCATGGACCCGTCGTCCATCATCACCCGGACCCGGCGGAGGGCGTCCACGTCGGCGTCGGTGAAGGCCACCGCGTCATCGGGCAGCGTGGCGAACCCCAGGGCCCGCCAGATGCGCTCGGTGAGGCTCTGCGGCACCCCGGCGAGCTCGGCCACCTGGATACGGGTGTGGCGGGGCCGGTCGCCGGCGAAGACGCTCTCGATCTGCTCGGCCGTCGGACGTCCCGTCACTTCCCCTGGTCCCCCTTCTCGCCACCCCCGTCCAGGGGGTCCGCCCCGTCCAGGAGGTTACGCCACGCGGCCGGGCCGGCTCCGGGGCCCCCGGCCGTACGGGAGCCCCGGGAGGCCCTGGAAGGGCCTCGGGAGGCCCTACCGTCTCCGGCGGCCCGTCCCGTCCAGATCGCCCGCCGCCTCCGGGCCGCCCTCCCCGTCCACGCCGTCGTGCTCGTCGTGGTCGTCGTGGTCGTCGTGGTCGTCGGCCTCGTCGATCGCCCGGAACAGCTCGGCCCGCACCTCCTGGAGGTGGGGGATGTCGCGCAGCTCGATCCGGCCCTGCTCGCCGGCCGACTCGACGTGGAGCGTGCCGGAGCCGAGGATCCGCTCCACCAGCGTCTGCTCCGCGCTGACCGTGTTGACCTTGGCCATCGGGATGTCGTCGTGCGACTTGCTCAGCACGCCGGTGCCGATGGACAGGCGGTGCGAGGTGAGGAGGTAGGAGGTGTTCTTCCACTTCAGGTACGGCACGAACGACCAGACGGTCAGCAGCCCGACGGAGATCACCGCGACCGCGATCCGGGCGTAGCCGGCGTACTCGAAGTCGGGGATGTAGAACATCGCGGCGCCGGAGGCGACGACGATGACGACCAGCGCCAGGAACGGCACGACGAGCCGCCGCCAGTGGGGGCGGAACGAGCGGACGCGCTGCTCGCCGTCCGTGAGGTGGTGATCCGGGAGACCCATGGGCAAATCGTGGCACGTCCGGCCCCCGGCCGTCAGGAGGCGCGAGGACGGGCCCAGGCCGGATGCGCGCCGGGGCCGGACGCTCCCGCCGGACGCCCTCTCCGGGGCCCGGCTTCCCACGGAAAGCCCCCTGAAGCTCCCGGGATCCCTCAGGAGGCGCGAGGACGGACGTGCACCACGTCGCCGGCGCTCAGCGCGTGCTCCTCGCCCCCGGACTCCACCAGCAGGCGCCCGGAGGCGTCGACGCCGACGGCCCGCCCGGCGAGCACCCGCTCCCCCGGCAGCTCCACCCGGACCTCGCGGCCGACGGTCGCGCCGGCGGCGAGGTAGGCGGCCCGCAGCCCGCAGGCGTCGGCATCGCCCTGGGCCTCGGACCATTCGCGGTAGTGAGCCTCGATCTCCCGCAGCACCCCGCGGACGAGCGGGTCGCGGTCGACGCACACGGCGTCCTCGACGGCGAGGGAGGTCGCGGTCTCCACGGGCAGCTCCTCGGGGCGGAGGCTCACGTTGAGGCCGATCCCCACCACCACGGCGCCGTCGATCCGCTCGGCGAGCACCCCGGCGAGCTTGCGCTCGCCGATCAGCAGGTCGTTGGGCCACTTCAGGCGGACGTCCACCTCGGCGATCCGGCGTACCGCCGACGCCGCGGCCAGGCCGACGAGCAGCGGCAGCCAGCCGTGCCGGGCGGGGGGCGGGTCGGGCCGCAGCAGCACCGAGAGCGCCAGGCCGGAGCGCGGCGGCGCCGTCCAGGCCCGGCCCAGCCTGCCGCGCCCGGCGAACTGGGCCTCGGCGATCAGCACGGCCCCCTGCCGGGCGCCGTCGCGGGCGGCCTGCGCGAGGTCGGCGTTGGTGGAGCCGGTCCGCTCGACGACGGTGACGCCGGACCACAGGCCGCCGGGCCGTACCAGGGCGCGGTTGAGCGCCGCCTCGGAGAGCGGCGGCCGGTCGAGGTCGGTGAAGGGCGAGTCGGGCATCCGTCCATCATCCCTCCTTCCGCCCGCCGCCGGTGACCGGATCGTGACGACGGTGCGGGGGCGACACCGAGGAATACCGAGGCCGTGGCGGGGAAGACGCAGATCCCACCGGCTATCGGCGCCACTCCAAGGAGCGGGGAAGATGATGAACATGAGCACGAGCCGTGCCGGTACGCCCCGGCCAGGACCGACCACCCGGGCCCGCGTCCTCGCGGTGTCCGACGGCACCGCAAGGGAGCGGCGCGACGACCTGGCCACCGAGGAACCGCTGGAGATCCGGCTGAGCGCCTCCCGCCACGTCGGCTCGGCCACGCCGCGCCCCCGGGCGGTCGGCGGGTCCGCCCCCGCGGAGGTCCACCGCACCGTCGCGATCACCATGCGCACCCCCGGCAACGACTTCGAGCTGGCCGCCGGGTTCCTGTACGGGGAGGGGATCATCACTCCCGGCGACCTGTCCTCCATCGCCTACTGCACCGACGAGGACCTGCCGCGGGAGGCCCGCTACAACACCGTCACCGTGCGGTTGCGTCAGGGCAGGCTGCCCGATCTGCCCACCCTCGACCGGCACTTCATGACGTCGAGCGCCTGCGGCGTCTGCGGCTCCGCCAGCCTGGAGGCCCTGCGCGACCGGTGCGCGCCGCTGCCCGTCCCCGCCCGGGACGGCGCCGTCGACGGCACCGCGAACGGCGGCGCCCCGGACGGCGTCGCGCGGGTCGCCCCCAAGGTCCTGTACGGCCTGCCGGACCGGCTGCGCGCGGCGCAGAGCGTGTTCGGCAAGACGGGCGGCCTGCATGCGGCCGGTCTGTTCACCGCCGCCGGCGACCTGGTGGCGGTCCGCGAGGACGTGGGACGGCACAACGCCGTGGACAAGCTGGTCGGCTGGGCGCTGATGACCGATCGGCTGCCGCTGCGGGAGAGCGTCCTGCTGGTCAGCGGGCGCAGCAGCTACGAGATCGCGCAGAAGGCCCTCGCCGCCGGGATCCCGATCGTCTGCTCGGTCTCGGCGCCCTCCTCCCTGGCCGTCGATCTGGCCAGGGAGTTCGGGATGACGCTGGTCGGCTTCCTGCGCGACGAGCGGTTCAACGTCTACTCGGCCCCGGAGCGAGTCGTTTCACCATGAAGACCACGTCGCGCGGCCCCGACAGGCGACGCTCGGTGACCTCGTAACCGAGACGCCCGTAGATCGCGATGTTCCGCTCCATCCGCGCGTTGGTGTAGAGCCGCAGCGCAGGCAGGCCCAGCTCCGCGGCCCGTTCCTCGGCGAAGGCCAGCAGCCGCCGGCCCAGCCCCCTGCCGTGCCGGCCGGGGCGGACGGCGACGTTCTCCACCAGCAGCGTGCCGGGCTCCGGGACCAGGACGACGAGGCCGAGCACGCCGGCCCCGCCGGGGAGGTCCGTCCCCGGCGCCTCGCACAGCAGGTGGACACGACCGGCCGCGACGTGCGCGGCGTAGTCGTCGTCCAGCGGCTTGGGGCGGACCCCGATGAGGTCCGCCCACGGCCGGTAGGCCGCCTCGACGATCTCCTCGATCACCGGCACGTCGTCAGCCGTGGCGAGGCGGATCATCCGGTGTTCTGCAGGCCGGCGGCGACGCCGTTGACCGACAGCAGCAGCAGCGTGGACAGCCGCTCGCGCTCCTCCTCCGAGACCTCCTGGCCGGCCTGGTCGGCGCGGAGCCGCGACAGGGCGCGGAGCTGGAGGTGCGACAGCGCGTCCACGTACGGGTCGCGGAGCTGGACGGCGCGGGAGAGGACCCGGCGGTTCTCCAGCAGGCGGCTGTGGCCGGTGACCTCCAGGACCAGGCGGCGGGTGAGGTCGTACTCGGCCAGGACCTGCCGGACGAAGTCGTCCCGGCCGCCCAGCGCGAGGTAACGGGCCGCGATGTCGCGGTCGGTCTTGGCCAGCGACATCTCCACGTTGTCCAGCAGCGAGGCGAACAGCGGCCACTCGCGGTAGGCGGCGCGCAGCTCGTCCAGGCCGCTCTCGGAGATCACCGCGGCCAGGCCGCTGCCCAGGCCGTACCAGCCGGGCAGGTTGACCCGGGTCTGCGCCCAGGCGAACACCCACGGGATGGCCCGCAGGTCGTCCAGGGAGCGCGGCGCGCCGAGGCCGCGCCGGGCCGGGCGGGAGCCCAGCCGCAGCGAGCCGATCTCCTCCAGCGGGCTGACCAGGGAGAACCACTCGGGGAAGCCGGGCGCCTCGGTCAGCGCCCGGTAGGCCCTCTCCGAGGCGGAGGCGACCTGCCGGGCCACCCCGCGGAAGCGCGCGGCGGCCTTGGCCGTGCGGGCCTCGGCGGACGGGGTGGAGGCGAGCAGCACCGCCGAGGTGACCTGCTCCATGTGGCGGCGGGCGATGGCGTCGTGCCCGTAGCGGGCGAAGATGACCTCGCCCTGCTCGGTGACCTTGAACCGGCCGCCGACCGAGCCGGGCGCCTGGGCGAGCACGGCGCGGTTGGCCGGCCCGCCGCCGCGGCCCAGGGCCCCGCCCCGGCCGTGGAACAGCGTCAGCCGCACGTCGTGCACGACGGCCCACGAGGCCAGCGCCTCCTGCGCCTCGTACAGCTTCAGCGTCGCCGCCGCGGGCCCGAGCTCCTTGGCGGAGTCGGAGTAGCCGAGCATGACCTCCAGGCGGCGCTCGCCCGTGGCCAGGCGGTCCCGGACGGCGGGGATGTCGAGCATGCCGGTCAGCACGGCGGGGGCGTTCGCCAGGTCGGCCCCGGACTCGAACAGCGGCACCACGTCGAGTACGGGCGCCCGGTCGCCGAGCGCGTGCCGGGCCAGCTCGTACACGGCGGCGATGTCGTCGGCGGAGCGGGTGAAGGAGACGACGTAGCGGGAGGCGGCCGTCACGCCGAACCGCTCCTGGATCCAGGCGACGGTCCGGATGGTGGCCAGCACCTCCTCGGTCCGCTCGGAGGTCTTCCCGGCCCGGATCTCGGCCAGCGCCTCGGCGTGGACCTGCGAGTGCTGGCGCACCTCCAGTTCGGCCAGGTGGAAGCCGAACGTCTCCACCTGCCAGATCAGGTGCTGCAGCTCGCCGTACGCCTGCCGGGCGGCTCCGGCGCCGGCCAGGGACGTCTGGGCCAGCCGCAGGTCGTCCAGCAGCTCCCCGGGCGAGCGGTAGGCCAGGTCGAGGCCGCGCTGCCGGGTGGCGGCGATGCGGGCGGCGACGAACAGCAGCCACTGCCGGTGCGGCTCCCGCGGCGAGCGGGTGGCCATCTCCGAGACCAGCTCGGGGTGGTGGTCCTCGGCGGCGGCGAGCGCCGCGCGCAGTTCGGCCGAGGGCGGGGTCTGGCCGCCGTTCAGGGTGAGGGTCCGGCCGATCCGCTGGGCGGCGTTCTCCAGGGCGATCAGCACGTGCTCGGCCTGGATGAGGATGGCGTCCCTGGTCACCCTGGCGGTGACGTTGGGGTTGCCGTCGCGGTCGCCGCCGATCCAGCTCCCGTAGCGGATGAAGGCGCGGGCCTTCGGCGCGCGGGCGCCGGTGTCCACGCCGAGGGCGGCGTCCAGCGAGCGGTAGACCATCGGGACCACCCGGAACAGCGTCTCGTCGAAGGCGGCCATGGCCGTGCGGACCTCGTCGAGCGGGTTGAGCTTGGTGGACCTGAGCTGGGCCGTCCGCCACAGCAGGTCGATCTCCTCCAGCAGCCGCCGCCGGGTCTCGGCCCGCTCGGCGGCGCCCCGGCCGGGGCTGTTGTAGTCGGCGAGGCGGCCGCTGATCCGCTGGATCGCGGTGACCACCGCGCGCCTGCGGGCCTCGGTGGGATGGGCGGTCAGCACCGGGTGGAGCCGCAGCCCCTCCACCAGTTCGGCGACCCTCTCCTCGCCCAGCTCGTGAACGGCCTGGGCGATGGAGTCGGGCAGCGGTTCCTCGCCGGTGTCGCGGACCCGCAGGACGCGGATGCGGAAGTGCTCCTCGGCGAGGTTGACCAGGTGGAAGTAACAGGTGAACGCCCGGGCGATCTGCACCGCCCGATCGATCGGCCATTCGGCGACCAGTGCGGTGACCTCGTCGCCGGAGACCTCCCCGCGGCGGGCCGCGATGACGGCCTTGCGGAGGCGTTCGACGTCGGCGAGCAGGTCGTCGCCGCCGTACTCGGCGATGACCTGCCCCAGGAGTTCTCCGAGCAGCCGCACGTCCGCGCGCAGCTCCTCGGGCATCTCGGTGACGGCGGAGGAACGCTCTGCCTGCTGCGCGGCCTGCGCTGAGCGTTCTGCCTGTTCGTTCGCGATGGCGGGCATGCTCGCCAGCGTATCCAGTCCGTTATGTCCCGTGAGGAGTGGTCTCACCTATTGGACTAGACCACTGACGGGATCCGGCGCGGACCGCCCGACCCTCCCGGCGGGAGGGGCGGGCGGGGCCGGACACACGTTTCCGGGCGGAGTGGGCGCGCTCCGGGCGGTCGGTACCCCGCCGGAGGGGCGCGCTCCGGCGGTCAGTTCGCCCGGGAGGTGGCGGCCAGGATCTCCGGGTGCCGGCCGAAGGCCAGCCCGCCGGCGAGCCGCCGCCCGCCCCAGGAGACCAGCAGGCCGTACGGCACCGCCAGGACGCAGAACCAGGGGGACCCCAGCAGCACCGGCAGCACGACCGGCAGGGACAGCACGACACTGGCGATCATCCCGCCGAAGGAGGCGGCGAAGGCGACGCCGCCCTGCCCCGGCGCGGCGCCGGTGAAGGCGTTCAGCCGCTCCGGCACGGTGTACGGGATCAGCACGCTGGTCAGGGCCCCCACGCCGAGCCCGGCGCCGAGGACGCCCCAGCCGGTGAGCGCGGCGGGCACGGCCCAGGAGAGGTCACCGGCGAGGAGTGCCGCGACGACCGCCAGCACGGCCAGCAGCGGGACCGCGATCGTCGCGACGGCCAGCTGCCGCCCGGCGATGTCGGTCCGCCAGTCGCGGGCCGAGCCGTAGGCGACGGAGTTCATCCACAGCGACCGGCCGTCGATGCCGAAGATGTTGACCGCCTGCAGGGCGATCATCACCGCGCCGATGCAGGCGGGGCCGACCACGAGGAAGGCCGAGCCCGGCGCGTCGCCGTTGTTCATGGAGAAGGCCAGGACGCCGGTGACCGCGACGGCGGCGAACCAGCCGACCCGCCCGCGCGGGTCGCGGCGGGCGTACTTGAGCTCCTTGGTCGCGACCGCGGCGAGCGGGCCGTCCGGCAGGACGCGGGCCAGCAGGCCCCGCGAGCTGCGGACGGTGGCCGCCTCGGTGGAGGCGTCCGCCGTGACCAGTGCCCGGCGGAGCGCGGCGATCCACAGCCGGCCGATCACGAGGACCAGGACGGCGAGCACGGCCAGCTCGGCGAGGGCGGCCGGGCCGCCGTCGGCGACGGCGTGCGCGGCCATTCCGGACGGCGTCCAGCGCAGCGCCGACGCCAGGCCGCCCAGCAGGGCGAGCGGGTCGCCGCCCACCCCGCCGTTGACCAGCAGGTTGGGCAGCTGGGCCGCCAGGACGACGAAGATCGCGGAGACGGCGAGCACGTCGCGGCCCCGGCGGGTGCGCAGCACGCCGGACAGGGCCGTGGTGATCAGCCGCGAGAGCACGATGCACAGGGCGAACTGCAGCAGCACCGCGACGACGCCCACCACGGCGCCGCCGGCCCCCGTGGCCAGGCCGGCGACCGCGCCGAACGCGGCGACCAGCGTGGCCAGCGGCCAGACGCCGGTGACCGAGGCGGCGAACATGCCGGTCGCGAGCTGCCCGGTGCGCAGCGGGAACAGCGCCAGCCGGGACGGGTCGAGGGTGTCGTCGAGGCCGAACGCCAGCAACGGCACGACCGCCCAGCCGAGCAGCTGCATGGTGAACAGAATGATCGTGATGTCCCGCGCGACGTCGGCGGGCGCCCCGCGGAGTGCGGCCAGGAGGAAGAACCCGAAGCCCGCCACGACCACCGCGGCGACCGCCGAGAAGACGAACCCGGCCAGCCGGGTGCCGTTCCCGCGCAGGCCGCCGGCGATCAGCCGGAGCTTGAGCCGGACGAAGACGCCGGGCCCCACCCGCGCCGCGCCGCCCGCACCGCTCACACCGGTCTCCGGGCGGACACCCGCGCCGTCCTCCGCGCCGCTCACGCCGCCGTCCGTGTCGCCGCTCACGCCGAGGTCGCGCCCAGCCATGACAGGCCCTCCTCCCCGCCGTCGTGACCGTGGGCGCCGACCAGGCCGAGGAACGCCTCGTTGAGGCTCCGCCCGGCCCGCACCTCGTCCAGCGGGCCCTGCGCGACGATCTGCCCGCGGCTCATCACCGAGACCCAGTCGCACAGGCGCTCCACCAGCTCCATGACGTGGCTGGAGAAGACGACGGTCGAGCCGGAGGCGGTGTAGCGCCGGAGCACCTCGACCAGCGTGTTGGCGCTGACCGGGTCCACCCCCTCGAACGGCTCGTCGAGGAAGAGCACCGCGGGGTTGTGCAGGAGCGCCGCGGCGAGCCCGATCTTCTTGCGCATGCCGGTGGAGTAGTCGACGACGAGCTTGTCGGCCGAGTCGGCGAGGTCCATCACCCGCAGCAGCTCCGCCGACCGCCGCTCGACCTCCTCCTTGGGGATGCCGCGGAGCTGGCCGTTGTAGGCCAGCAGCTCCCGGCCGGACAGCCGCTCGAACAGGCGCAGGCCCTCGGGCAGGACGCCGATGCGGCCCTTGACCGCGATCGGTTCGCGCCAGACGTCGAGGCCGTCGATGTGCGCGGTTCCGCCGTCCGGGCGCAGCAGGCCGGTGACCATGCTCAGCGTGGTGGTCTTGCCCGCGCCGTTCGGGCCGACCAGGCCGGCGAAGCCGCCCCGGGGCACGACGAGGTCGACGCCCCCCACCGCCACCTGCTGACCGAATCTCTTGACGAGCTGCCTGGTGCGTACCGCTTCGACGATGTCCGCCATGGCCCCTACTCTGCCGTTTCCAGCCTTTTACGAAACCTATCCCAGGCCGCTGAACGAACGAGCGCCCCCGATGGTTCGACGGGGTTCCGGACGGCTACCCTCGCAGGGAGTCGACGACGACGAGTGTGAGGAACCGATGAGCGCTGAGCCGGTGGCCACCGGAATCGACATTCACACCACGGCGGGCAAACTCGCCGACCTGGAGCGGCGTCTGGACGAGGCGAAGCACGCCGGTTCCGAGCGCGCGGTGGCCAGACAGCACGCCAAGGGCAAGATGACGGCCAGGGAGCGGGTCCTCTCCTTCCTGGACGACGGCAGCTTCGTGGAGTTCGACGAGCTGGCCCGGCACCGGTCGAGCGGCTTCGGCCTGGAGCGCGAGCGCCCGTACGGCGACGGCGTGGTGACCGGCCACGGCACGGTGGACGGCCGGCCGGTGGCGGTGTTCGCCCAGGACTTCACGGTCTTCGGCGGCTCGCTGGGCGAGGTCTTCGGCGAGAAGATCGTCAAGGTCATGGACCACGCGCTGAAGACCGGCTGCCCGGTGGTCGGCATCAACGACTCCGGCGGGGCCCGCATCCAGGAGGGCGTGGTCTCCCTCGGCCTGTACGCCGAGATCTTCAAGCGCAACGTCCACGCCTCCGGCGTGATCCCGCAGATCTCGCTGATCATGGGCCCGTGCGCGGGCGGCGCCGTCTACTCCCCCGCGCTCACCGACTTCGTGCTGATGGTGTCGGAGAAGTCGCACATGTTCATCACCGGCCCCGACGTGATCAAGACGGTCACCGGCGAGGAGGTGACGTTCGAGGAGCTGGGCGGCGCGCACACGCACAACTCCCGCTCCGGCGTGGCGCACTACGAGGCGTCCGACGAGGAGGACTGCCTGGAGTTCGCCCGGGCGCTGCTGTCCTACCTGCCGTCCAACAACCTGGACGAGCCGCCGGTCTTCGAGACCGAGCCGGTGCTGTCGGTCACCGACGCCGACCGCGAGCTGGACACGCTCATCCCCGACTCGGCGAACCAGCCCTACGACATGCACACGGTGATCGGGCACGTCCTGGACGACGAGGAGTTCCTGGAGGTGCACGCGCGGTTCGCGCCGAACATCGTGGTGGGCTTCGGCCGCGTCGAGGGGCGCCCGGTGGGGATCGTCGCGAACCAGCCGATGAGTTTCGCCGGCACGCTGGACATCGCGGCGTCGGAGAAAGCGGCGAGATTCGTCCGCACTTGCGATGCTTTCAACATTCCCGTGCTGACATTTGTGGATGTTCCCGGATTCCTTCCTGGAACCGATCAGGAATGGAACGGGATCATCCGCCGCGGCGCCAAGCTGCTCTACGCCTACGCCGAGGCGACCGTCCCGCTCGTCACCGTCATCACCCGCAAGGCGTACGGCGGCGCCTACGACGTCATGGGGTCCAAGCACCTGGGCGCCGACGTCAACCTGGCCTGGCCCACCGCGCAGATCGCCGTCATGGGCGCGCAGGGCGCGGTCAACATCCTCTACCGGCGCGAGCTGATGGCGTCCGGCGACCCCGACGCCGAGCGCGCCCGGCTCGTCACCGAGTACGAGGACACCCTGGCCAACCCGTACCTCGCGGCCGAGCGCGGATACGTCGACGCGGTGATCCGCCCCTCCGACACGCGCGTGCAGATCGTCCGCGCCCTGCGCGCCCTGCGTAACAAGCGCGCCACCCTTCCGCCGAAGAAGCATGGGAACATTCCGCTGTGACCGAGCTGAGGATCGTCCATGGTGAGCCGGGGCCCGAGGAGGTCGCGGCGCTGGTGATCGCGATCACCTCGAGGACCGCACCGGAGGGTGAAACCGTACGAAAGCCGGGGAACTGGCGCGATCCCGCTTACCGACTGCGAAAGCCACTCCCCACCGGACAAGGCGCCTGGCGATCCAGCGGATTACCGCGATAGATCTCGGGAACAGGGTGTCAAGCCGCACGAGAGTTGGGACTATCTAAGAAATGGGCGTATATAGCCAGCCGATCAGCTAGTCCGAGGCCTGGAGGACGACATGACCATCCTGGACCTCACCTCGCACCCCGTCATCGCGAAGTACGCCGTCCTGGTCGACGTGGGATACCTGTACGCCGCGGCGGGGGAGGTGTTGCTTGGCGCCAAGGAGCGCAAGGAATACCGCGTCGCGGCCGACGAGCTGATCCAGGCGCTGCAGAAGCACGCCGAGACGCGCATCCACGGCGAGCTGCTGCGGATCTACTGGTACGACGCCGCCCGTGACCGGGTGCCGACCGTCGACCAGCGCGTCATCGCCCAGCTCCCGTGGGTCAAGGTGCGCCTGGGCAACCTCAACGCGCGCGGGCAGCAGAAGGGCGTGGACGCGCAGATCCGCAGCGACCTGGAGGCGCTGGCCCGCCACCACGCGGTGAGCGACACGATCCTGCTCGCCGGGGACGAGGACATGGTCCCCGCCGTCGAGGCCGCCCAGGCGTACGGCGTGCGGATCCACCTGTGGGGGGTGGAGCCGCCGTACGGCACCAACCAGGCCGAGCGCCTGGTCTGGGAGGCCGACACCGTCGAGATCATCAGCGCCGACTTCCTGCGCTCCTTCTTCAGCCGCGCCCCCGCACCGGTCCCGGTCACCCCGGTCGCCACCGCCCCCTCCCCCGCCCAGGTCTTCGCCGGGCGGACGCCCGCCTCGATCAAGCCGAAGGTCTCCCCCGGCCAGGCCGCCAAGCTCGGGCCCAGCCGCCCGCGGGTCGAGGAGGTCGGCGAGCACGTGGCCCAGAAGTGGATCCTCACCCGCGGCCGCGACAACATCCGCGACCTGCTGCCGGGCCCGCTGCTGCCCACGGTGATCGACACCGAGCTGCTGATCGAGGCGGAGAAGGAGCTCGGCCACTCGCTGCGCCCCTACCCCGAGGCCCGGGTGTGGCTCCGCGACGGTTTCTGGGCCCGCGTCTACCGCGAGTTCGAGATCGGGGTCGGCGTCTCCTCCCGCTGACCCCGGACCGCCGGGCGGCCCCCGCCCCCGGTTCCAGCTCCGGCCCGGCCCGGTTCCACCCCGATCCGGCCCCTCCCGGGCCCTCTCCCGATCCGGTCCCTCCTCCCGGGCCCGGCCCGGCGGTCGCGTCCGGGAGGAGGTTCACGGTCGCGTCCGATTCCCGCCAGCCGTCCCCCTGCGCTGGGGCTAACGTTTCAGGTGTGTCCGCGACAGAGCTCGACTTCGACTCCTGTTACCGAGCGGTGGCCGCCCGGGACGCCCGCTTCGACGGGCGGTTCTACACGGCGGTCACCACGACCCGCATCTACTGCCGCCCGGTCTGCCCGGCGCGCACCCCGACCTCGCGCAACGTCCGCTTCTACCGCCACGCGGCGTCCGCCGAGGCCGCCGGGTTCCGGCCCTGCAAGCGCTGCCGGCCGGAGCTCAGCCCCGGCGACCCCGGCTGGGACCACCGCGGCGACCTGGTGGGCCGGGCGCTCCGCCTGATCGACGAGGGGGTGGCCGACGACGGCGGGATCACCCGGCTGGCCGGGCGGCTGCACATCACCGAGCGGCACCTGCACCGGCTGTTCGCCGGCGAGCTCGGCGTGGGGCCGCTGGCCGTGGTCAGGACCAAGCGCCTGCTGCTGGCCAAGCAGCTCCTGACCGAGACCGGGCTGCCGATCAGCGACGTGGCGTTCGCCGCGGGCTTCGGCAGCGTCCGGCAGTTCAACGCGACCATGAAGGAGACCTACGGCTTCACCCCCGGCGAGCTGCGGGCCACCGCGGGCCGCGCCGCATCGGGGAACGCGCTGACGCTCCGGCTGCACCGGCGCGAGCCGTACGATGCCGGGACGCTGATGCGGTTCCTGGCGGCGCGGGCGATCCCGGGGCTGGAGCAGGCCGACGAGACCTCCTACCGCCGCGCGGTGCCGCAGGGGACGATCACCCTCACCCCGCTCCCCGGCCACGTCCGGCTGGACGTCACCCTCGACGACACCCGCCACCTGGCCCGCGTCGTCGCCCGCGCCCGCCGCCTCCTCGACCTCGACGCCGACCCCGAGGCCATCTCCGGCGCCCTCGGCGAGACCGCTCTCGCGCCGCTGGTCGCCGCCCGGCCCGGGTTGCGCGTCCCCGGCGCCTGGGACGGCTTCGAGGCCGCCGTCCGCGCCGTGATCGGCCAGCAGATCTCCGTCGCGGGCGCCCGCACCATCCTGGGCCGCCTCACCGCGCGCGTCGGCCGTACGGCGGGCCTCGTCACGGCCGGGGCGAGCGGCGCGGACGGGGGCTGCGCCGGCGGGGACGGCCCGCACCTCCTGTTCCCCACCGCGGCCGACCTCGCTGAGGCCGACCTCGCCGGGCTCGGGCTGACCGGACGGCGGGTGACCACGCTGAAGGCGCTCGCCACGAAGGTCGCCGACGGCGAGATCGACCTGGACGGCGCCCAGGAGCCGGCCGAGGCGGTCGCCCGGCTGCTGGAGGTGCCGGGGATCGGCCCGTGGACGGCCGGCTACATCGCGCTGCGCGCCCTGCGCGACCCGGACGCCTGGCCCCGGGGGGACCTCGGGCTACGGCGAGCCATGGCGTGCCTGGGCATTCCCGATGACCACATCGAACGGTGGCGGCCCTGGCGGGCCTACGCCGCGCTACATCTCTGGAGTTCGGAATGATCACCACCACTGTCACCACGACGATCGAGGCGCAGGTCCTGCCCACCCCGGCCGGGCCGCTGTCGCTGCTCTCGCACGAGGGGACCCTCGTCGCGGCCGGCTTCACCGCCGACCCGGAGGAGATGTTCGCCAGGCTCTCGCCCGCGATGCGGGCTCACGGCCTCGCCAGGGTGGACGACCTGGGTCACGCGGCGCGGGCCGTACGCGACTATCTGGACGGCGACCTCGCGGCGCTCGACGCCGTCGAGGTGTCCCAGCCGGGGTCGCCCAGGCGGCAGCGGCTACTGACCGCGCTCCGGGAGGTGCCGGCCGGGACCACGGTCACCTACGCCGAGCTCGCCGAGCGGGCGGGGATGCCGAGGACGGCCGCCAGGGCGGCCGGCGGGGCGTGCGCGCAGAACCTGATCGCGCCGTTCGTCCCGTGCCACCGCGTCCTGCCGTCCACCGGCGGCTTCGGCGGCTACTACTACGGCACCCCGGTCAAGCAGTGGCTGCTCGCCCACGAGAAGGCCGTCGGCTGACCGCCCGGTCCGGTCCGGCGCCCCGCCGTCCGCGCCTCAGCCGATCCGCGGACGGCGGGGCGCCGCGCCTCAGCCGGTCCCGGTGACGGTGCTCTGCACCTCGCCCACCTCGACGTCGCGGGTCGCGCCGACCTGGATGGGGTCGTAGGGGTCGTAGGCGAAGGGCGCGACGCCGCCCTGCCCCTGCGCCGTCACCTCCCACACCGAGGTCACCGTCAGCTCGTAGACCTCGCGCGGCTGGTCGACCGAGGCGTGGAGGTACTGGACGCCGCAGGTGAACGTCCCGCCCTTGGTGTACGGCTTGCCGGTCGGCCCGCAGTCCGTCATGACCCTGGCCCGGTCCTCGGTCGTCCCGGACTTGATCGTCATGTCGTGGAGGTTCGCGGTCACGGTGGCGCTCATGTAGCCCGGGATCGTGGCCGTCACCGACCTGGTGGTCTGGCCGACGTCGTCGAGCCAGACCCAGGTCGGGAGGTTGACGTAGCTCTTGACGTCGGGGTTCAGCTTGATCTTCGGCTCGGGCACGGTCAGCGCGGCGCGGGCGATGTCGAGGAGCTCCTGCATGGTGATCGCGTTGGGCGGGGTCGTGTTCGGCGGCACCCAGATCTCGGGCTCCATGCCGCCGAAGCAGGAGACGCCGGCGTCGGTGCCGTCGTGCGCGACGTGCCACCAGCGGCCCTCCTGGCCCACCTTGTCCTTGTACTTGTCCAGGTAGCCGTCGTCGGGGGTCTCGCCCCAGGTCCGCTCCGCGCTGTTCTGCCGGTCGTTGCGGAACTTCATCTCGTCCTCGGCGTTGTTGCCCGGCTCGTACCAGCAGTGGCGCTTGACCTGGTACCCGTCGCTCTTGGCGCCCAGGCCGGACCCGGACAGGCGGATCTGGGAGTTGTACAGCTCGATCCTGCTCGTGTTGCCGCTCTGGCTGGTCCGGACCCCGCCACCGCCGCCGCCGTCCGGCTGCGGGCCGGGGGCGAGCAGGAGCAGGCCCGCGACGGCCACATTCACGATCATCGGAGACACCCCTTCGCGGGTTCACTGGGCAGGTCCTCATACTGGAGCAGCACGATCCGCCAGACGCCGTCGTCACCGCGGCGCATCCCGGCGGTCTGCAGGAACGGTTTCCGGGTCCACGACGGCTGCTTGCGGACCGCCGTCCCGGTTCCGGCGTCCAGGAGTCGCATGCCGGTCTCGTCGACGCAGGCCTTGAACGTCGCGCCCCGGCCGTCGACCGCGGCGACGTTCATCGCGTAGATCCGGGAGACGCCCCGCAGCGACGTGCGGTGCTCGATGAACCGTCCCACCCACTCGCGGCCCTGCCAGGCCCCCTCGTCCCGCATCGCGTTCAGGTAGGCGGTGTCGGCGCCCCGGGTGACGACGGCGCTGTACGACCCGGCGCGGTAGTCGCGGAAGGCGTTGATCATCCCCGTGGTGTCGGGGTCGGACACCGCGGGCCACTCGACCACCACCCGCACGCCGGGGGAGATCACGATGGTCTCCTCCTTCGGCCCGGAGACGGCGCCGTCGGTGCGCCGCGGGCCGTCCGTGCCGCCCGGTGCGGGGCTGCCCGCCGCGTCCCGCGACGCGCCCGGCGGGTCGGCCGGGAGGTCGACGGGGGTGAACGGCCGGGCGGGCGGCGAGGAGCAGCCCACCGGCGCGGCCAGGGCCAGCGCGGCCAACGCTCGCATGACGGTCACGTTAGGAGCGCCCGCCGCACGGAACCACCGGTATGCACGAATCAGCATGGTTCCGCTCCTCCCTCCGTCCCCGGTCATCCGTGTCTTTTCCGTCCTCGCGTTCTCCGCCCGGCGGGCTTCGCCGTTCAGCGCGGTCATGCCGACGGCGCCGAGCGCATCCGCCACGCGGGCAGCAGCTCGTCGATGAGCGCCTCGGTCTCCGGCGCCATCCCGCCCCCACCGGGCCGGGCGGAGCGCCGGTGCAGGCCGTCCGCCACGGCCCGCAGCCTGGCGGCGTCGCCGGTGAGGTGGGTGGCCCGCAGCAGGTCGCGCCAGAGCCCCTCGTCGTCGGGGGCGAGCAGCAGCCCGGCCCGCACCGCGGCGACGGCCCGGTCGGCCTCGCCGCGGGCCAGCCGTACCTCGCAGAGCCGGTGGGCGGCGTCGGCGACGGCGGCGGTCACGTCGTACTCCAGGTCGTCGGCGGCCAGCCAGGCGTACCGGCCGCGCGGGCGGTCGGCGAGCAGCGGGCCGCGCACCAGCCCCAGCGCCTTCTCCAGCAGTACGGCGCGCATGGTCGGGTCGGCCTGCGCCCGGCGGGCGAACGCGCGGAAGAGCGACCAGTCGGTCCGCACCTCGGGGCCCAGCCGGAGCCGGCCCGAGTCGTCGGTGTGGAGGTTGGGCCGGCCGGAGCGGTCCGTGCCCAGCCAGTCGACGACCCGGGCGATGGTGGCGTCCCGGACCGCGGACTGCACGCCGCGCGGCCACAGGATGCCTCCCAGCACGACCGGGTGGACGCCGGCCGGGTGGGTCGCGAGGTAGACGACGAGCTCCGCGGCGAGGGCGGCGCGGCCCTCCTCCATCGGCGGCGGGCCGAGCACCTCGGCCGGCCCGAGGATCCGCACCTCGACCGAGGGCGCCCCGGCGGCCCACCGCGACTCCGGCCCGTCGGACAGCGGCCCGTCGGACAGCGGCTCGCCGTCGAGCCGGTCGGCGGTGTGGAACAGTTCCACCAGCGAGCGGTAGTGGCGTCGGGGCAGGAGCTGGGCGGTGACGTCGAAGCCGAGCGCGTCGACGAGCGCCCGGCCGTCCTCGGTGATCTCCCAGTTCCAGGTGGCGTGCGGCGCCTCGCCCGCCACGACGTACCCGGCGGCCGTACGGACGCCCCTCCTGGCCAGCAGCGCCAGGCGTCGGCCCTCCTCAGGCGTAGGGGCGACCGCGGACAGCACGTAGTGCGGCGGCCAGATCGGGTCGGCGGCGCGGCCGTGGATCCGGCCGGTGAGCACGTCGTCGCCGTGGCCGCGCTCGTTCGCGGTGGCCTCCAGCTCGGGCAGGACCTCGGCGAGGGAGCCCGCGCACCGGATCCGGTCGGGGGCGATCACGGCCAGCTCCTCCCCGAAGCCGACCAGCGTGATCCGCATCCGGTCGGACCAGCGGTTGGTGGCCAGCTCCACGGCGAGCGCGGCGAGCGCCGAGGTGGTCCGCTCCCCCTTCAGGCTGATCAGGCCGTGGGCCGCCTCCAGGTCCACGAGCACCCGGCCCTCGCCGTTGGAGCCGAGCGAGACCAGCCCCGGGTACGGCGCGGGCGCGTCGGCGAGGGACCGCTCGTCGATCATCCGGCCCTCCTCGGCGGACAGCCGCCAGACCTGGCCCCCGTCGCAGGAGACCCAGGGGGCGGGGGCGTCCTCCTGCGGCGGGTGGATCCACAGGTCGAGGGTCTGCGCGGACAGGTAGGCGGCGTAGACGGTCGGCGGGACGCGCCGCTGCCCGGCGAGCGACCTGCCGAGGAGCCGCAGCCCGAGGTCGAGCATCCGGCTGCCCGGTGCGTCGGCCCCGATCCTGAGCGCGACCTCGGCCTCGGCGGCGTCGTCGCGCGGCCGGACCACCCGGCGGCCGAACGCCCTCTCCCAGAGCTGCCGCCTGCGCCTGCCGCCGAGGGCGGCCAGCACCCCGGCCGCCAGCAGGGAGGCCCCGGCGAGGTAGTCGAGCAGCGGCGCCCCGGTCTCGGGCTCGGCGGCCCAGTCCGGGGGGACCGGCCGTTCCGTGACGGTTCCCCGGCCCGGGTCGCCCGGCGCGTGCTCCCGCCCGGTGGCGCGCTCACCGGTCCGGGCGGGGTCGGCGTGCTCGCCGGTCCGGGACGGCTCCGCGGTGCCGCGGCCGGTCTCGGCGGGGGCGGGCCGTTCCACCCGCCCGGGGTCGCCGGACCGCCGGTCTCCGGAGCCGTCGCCGGGCAGGACCGAGGTGTCCTGGGGCGGGGAGACCTCCGTGTGCCTCCCGGTGTGGTGCCCGGTCCCCGTCTCCTCCCCCGCCGGGAGGTCCCGGGCGCCGGGTGTGACGTGCTGGGTGCGTCCGTCGAGCTCGGCGGGCTTGTACGGATGGTCCTTGAGGGTCTCGTCGCGCGGCTGGTCCACCGGGACGATGTGCACGTTCCTGGCGTCGTCCGGCATGTCGAGCACCCAGCCGGGCCTGATCAGGTCGGCCATGTGCAGGCGGCTGCCGTCGGGCTGCTCCTTGTGCTGGTTGAGCCGGTAGACCTCCGGATAGCGGCGGCCGTCGCCCAGGCACTTCTCCGCGATCTCCCACAGGCTCTCGTGGTGGCGGCCGTGCGGCGGCTGCACCACGTACACCTTCTTGACCTCGGCGACCGGCGTCAGCGGCGCCCGCTCCCCGGCGACCGGGGCCGGCAGCGCCGACAGCGCGTCCGCGGCGGCCGCGGCGACCGGCGGGCCGACCGGCAGGCCGCCGGGCCGGGCGATCGGCACCACCACCGCCGACACGGTGAACAGCAGCAGCGCCGCCGAGACCAGCCGGTTGGCCAGCGCCTGTGTGCCGCCGGAGAACGGCACCTGGGCCGGCATGCCGACCCGGCGGATCCCGGCGTAGACCTCGACGATCACGCAGACGGCCAGTTGCAGCCAGGCGAGCCAGACCAGCAGTACGAGGATCGCGATGATCGTGCTGGTGCCGACCTGGCTGGTCAGCACGTCCAGGTCGAGCAGCTCGGGAGGGAGGGGCGGCCCGGCCAGCCGCAGCAGGGCGTAGGGGACCCCGCCGACGAGCGCGGCCAGCAGCACCAGCGCGCCGAGTCCGGCGAGCACGTCGCCCGGCGTGCGCCTGGGCCTGATGCGCACGGGCTGTCGCGGTGGCATGCCTCTCCCTCCCATCCCTCCCTGTCTCCCTCCTCGTCCAGGTTCGCCCCGTCCTGCGGGCCGGGCGGGCGGTACGCCCCGATCGGCATGGCTCGCCGTCCGCGGCGGGCCGGGGCGGCGCCCGGGCGGGGCGGGACGGGCCATCAGGCGTCGTCCCCGGCGTCCGGGCCCGCGGTGACCTCGGCCTTCATATCGGAGCCCGGAAAGCCCAGCGCGGCGAGGAAGATCGCCTTCCAGGGGACGGTGACCCCCACGGTGACCTCCGCCTGCCCGGCGCCGACGGAGCACCCGGCGATCCGGACGTCGCCGGCGGCGTGGGCGGAGACGATCTCCTCGGCCTCGGCGCAGACCTCGCCCTCGTCCATGAGCCGGACCTGGCCGGTGGCGCGCAGCGTCTCCTCGTCGATCCGGTCGGCGGCGGCCCGCGCCGCCTGCTCGGCGATGTCGGCGGCCCGCAGCCGGGCGTTGATGGCGGCGCCGCCGTCCACCAGGAGCCCGGCGAGCAGGAAGACCGCCACGGAGAAGACCGCCGTGAAGACCGACATCGACCCCCGCTCGCCCGCCCGCCGGACCGGTCCGGAACGCGGCGACCGCCGCATGGCGCTCATCCCCCGTCCTCCTCCACCCGCCGGAACCGCTCCAGCGGGACCACCGAGTCGCCCTCGATGTCCTTGGCCGCGCCGAAGCCGAGGAAGCTCAGGTCGAGCGAGCAGGTGACCTCGGCCCGGACCCGGCCGCCCATCTCCCACCGGCTGCCCTCCAGGCTGACCTGCGGCTCGCACTGCCCCGACAGGGAGTCCCGCGCCGCCTCCTGCGCCGCCGACTCGGCGTCGGCGAACGAGCGCTCGACCGAGGCGGCCCTCGCCGCGTCCCTGGCCGCGCCGTTGACCTCGCCCTGGGCCTCGACCAGCCTTCCCGCGCCGACGAGCAGCAGCAGGAACAGCAGGAAGACCGGGGCCAGCAGGACCGTCTCGGCGGTCAGCGAGCCGCGTTCGCCGCGCGGGCCGTGCCGGGTGGCGGGCGTCCTGCCGCGCGGGCCGGACCGCGGGCCATCGGGCCAGGGGCTTCCGGTCCGGGGGCTTCCGGTCCGGGGGTTCCCGGTCCGGGGCGACCGCCGTCCGCCGCGCCGTGCGAGGGCGCTCACGGGCATCCCTCGCTCCCGTCGTCGGGCCGGAAGCACTCGACGGGGCCGCCGAACCGCGCGGTGATGGTGAGCGTCGTGGACGGCAGCAGCGGGACCACCTGGACCGCGGTGGCGGTGATCTCGACGCCGCGCCGGCCGTCCTCGTCCCACGCCGTCACGGCGGCGCCCTCCAGAAGCTTCGGGCCGACCGCCCTGAGCACCTGTTCGGCCCTGGAGGTGGCGTCCGACTCCCAGGAGTCGGTGTCGATCCGGGCGAGGCGGGCCCCCTCCCGGGCGGCGGCGTCGGCGACCTGCCGCCCGTGGAACCACAGGGCGAACTGCACGACGAGCAGGATGATCGCCAGCACCACCGGCATGATCATCGCCAGCTCCACGGCGGCGGCCCCGCGCTCCCGGCGGCGCCGTACGGCGGTCCGCGCGGTCGTCCGTACGGTGGCCCTCACGGCGGCCCGTGAACGGCCGCGGCCCTCGCCGGCGGGTGAACGGGCACGGCTCCCGGCGGCGGGCTCCCGGCGGAGCTCAGCCGTCACCGAAGCCACCGCCGTTCCCCTCTCCGCCGCCCCCGCCGCCTCCGCCCCCGCCGAACTGGTTGGAGATCTCGGCCTGCTTGCCCTCGACGAGGGTCTTGATGAGGGTGGCCAGGCCGAGCGCGACCCCGGCGATGATCGCCGTGATGATGACCCACTCGACGGCCGAGGCGCCCCGGGTGGGGGCGTTGCGGGCCCGCTCGATCCTCGTGCTCAGGAACGCGGCCGTATAGACGATCCACGGATGGTTGCTCAGCATGGTCAGGACCCCAACATCTTCATAGCGGCCGGGTAACTCAGGAAGATCACGAAGCCCGCGCAGAGCAGGAGCTGGGCGACGAGCATCGACTGCGAGCGCTCGCCGGCCTGCCCCTCCACCTCGGCGAGCTCGCGGCGCCGCAGGGTCGCGGCGCGGGCGGTCAGGGACGATCGGACCTTGGCGCCGTCGTCGGCGACCAGCCCGAGCGCGGCGGACAGGTCGCGCAGCTCGTCGACGTTGATCTCGTCGCCGAGCTGCCCGAGCGCCTGCCAGGGGGTGATGCCGACGATCCGGGCGTTGCCCAGGGCCTCGCGGATGCGGGACATCGCCCAGTTGGCGCCGTCGTCGTCGGCGTTCGGGCTGCCCACCGAGACCGCCATCATCAGCGCCTCGGGCACACCGCGCCCGCCCGCGAGGTTCATCGCGACCAGGTCCAGGAAGGCCCCGACGACGTGCCGGAAGTCACGGCGCATCCGGGCGGCGTCCCGCTTGGTCTGCAGGTCGGGCAGGACGAAGAAGACCCCGGCGACCGCGAGCGCGGCCCACAGCGGCACGGTGAGCGAGACGCCCCACCCCATCAGCACCAGCCAGCCGACCAGCAGCGGGAACGCCAGCAGCCCGGAGGCGGCCAGCAGCGCCTTGGTGGCGAGGAACCCCTCGAACGACCTGCCGAGCAGCGCGAGGTCGGCCCTGGCCGAGCGGGCCTCCCAGCCGCGCGCCGCGTAGAAGCGGGCCAGCCGCTCCCCCAGGGAGCGCCGGAAGGCGCTGACCTCCTCGTCGGGCAGGACGAGCCGGGCGCGCGGCGCGTCGGTGCCCTCCCGGGCGGCGTCCAGCGCCAGCAGCCGCGACACCAGGCCGGGCCGGGCCGGGAACAGCGCCCGGACCAGCAGGAACAGGCCGAGCCCCAGCACGCCCCCGGCGAGCACTCCCTCGGTCATTCGTGCGCCTCCCCCGTGGACGGCAGGCCCAGCAGCCGGGCCGGCTTGTCGAAGCGGGCCAGGCGGCGCATCCAGGCGAACCCGGCTCCGAAGAACCCGGCGACCACCACGAGCACGGCCTGGCCGAGAGTGCTGTCGTACTCCTCGACGTAGGAGGGGTTGAACACCACCAGGGCGACGGCGAAGGCGACGGCCGTGCCGACCACGATCTGCACGCTGCGCCGGGTGGAGCGGCGCTCGGCCTCGACACGGCGGCGCATGTCGAGCTCCTCGCGGGCCGACACGGCGAGCGCGCCCAGCACGTCGCGCAGGCCGGGGCCGCGCAGCTTGGAGTTGAGGATCAGCGCGGCCACCACCAGGTCGGCCGAGGGGTCGTCGAGCTCGTCGGCGAACAGCCGCAGCGCGTCGGGCAGCGGCATGCGGGTGTGCAGGCGGTCCACCAGCGAGCGCAGGTGCGGGCGGAGCGTGGGGGCCGCGGCCCTGATGGAGGAGGGGATGGCCTGCTCCAGGCCGGCGGCCCCGGCGATGGTGTCGCGCAGCGACTCGGTCCAGGCGGCCAGTCCCTCCAGCCGCCGCATCGCGGTGCGCTCCTCGGCCGCGCCGCCGGAGAGGCCGCGCCAGCCCAGGGCGAGCAGGACGGCGCCCGCCGCCATGACCGGCCAGCCGGTCACCACGAGGACGACCACCCCGGCGATCGCGCCGACCGCCGAGCGGGTGGACAGGGCGCGCAGGACCTCCTTGCGGCGGGGGCCGCGACCGGGGACGGCCGGGCGGGGGCGCACGCCGTACAGGGCGAGGCCGAGCAGGAACAGTCCCGCGCCGACGGCCGCGCCGGCGAGCATCACCAGCGGGTCGAGCAGCCCGGGCGGGACGGGGATCATGACCAGCCTCCCGGGTCGTAGCCGTGCCGGGCGAGCTCCTCGGCGCACGACAGGGGGGCGTGCGGCAGGACCCGGCCGTCGGGCGCCTGGGCGAACACCTCCGACGACAGCACCCGGCCGTCCACGCCCGCCACCTCCCGCACGCTGGAGACGAAGCGGCGCAGCCGTCCGCCCGCGGCGTACTCGTTGCGCTTCTCGATGAAGACGACGAAGTCGATCGCGCCCGCGATGAGCATGTGGGTGGCCTCGATCGGCAGCCGCTCGGTCGCCTGCAGGGCGTAGGTGGCGATGCGGTTGAAGACCTCCATCGAGGAGTTGGCGTGGATGGTGGACAGCGAGCCGTCGTTGCCCTGGGTCATCGCGTTGAGCATGGTGACGATCTCGTCGCCGAGGACCTCGCCGACGATCACCCGCGAGGGGTTCATGCGCAGGGAGCGGCGGACCAGCTCGGCCATGCTGATCTCGCCCTGGCCCTCGGAGTTGGGCAGCCTCTGCTCGAAGGCGACGACGTTGGGGTGCAGCTCGGGGAACTGGTCGAGACCGAGCTCCAGGGCCCGTTCCACGGTGATCAGGCGCTCGGTGGGCGGGATCTCGTTGGCCAGCGCGCGCAGCAGGGTGGTCTTCCCGGCGTTGGTCGAGCCGGAGATCATGATGTTCTTCCGCGCGGCGACCGCGGCCGACAGGAAGCGGCCCACCTCCGGGGTGAGCGTGCCGTTGCCCACCAGGTCGCTGAGGAAGACCTTGCCCAGCCGGGCACGGCGGATGGAGACGGCCGGGCGGACCGTGACGTCCATGACCGCCGAGAGGCGGGATCCGTCCGGCAGGCGCAGGTCGAGCTGGGGGTTGGCGGTGTCGAACGGCCTGCTGGACAGGCCGCTGTAGGCGGCGAGGATCTGGATCAGCTCGACCAGTTCGTCGTCGCTGTCGGCCACCGGCTCGGCCAGGCCCTCCCGGCCGTCGGCGTAGCCGACGAAGACGCGGTCGCAGCCGTTGATGTCGATGTTCTCGACCTCGGGGTCGTCCAGCAGCGGCTGCAGGCGGCCGACGCCGAACAGGGCCGCGTGGATGCCGGCGGCGAGCGCCTCCTCCTCCTCGGCCGTGGGCGGGGTGCGGCCGACGCCGATCTCGCCGCGGGCGAACTCCTCCAGCACCTGGGCGATCAGCGCCCGGGCGAACTGGCGCTCGTCCTCGCCGGTCATCGGGGCCAGGCCGCCGGCCTGGTCGAGGCGGCGCTGGTGGGCCAGGCGGTCGCCGACCTCCTGCCGGAAGCGCTTCACGAGGGTGTGGTCGACGGTCATACGGCCGGCTCCGGGGCTCGGACGGTGGCGACGACGCGGGCGGCGAGCTCGCGCGCCGTACGGATGACCAGGGAGCGGTCCAGCCGGCCGCCCCACTGGCCGCGCAGAAGCTCGGCGCCCTTGGGGTCGTGCGCGAGGCCGCTGACGAAGGCGACCCGGCGGCCGGTGGCGGTGACGATCCGGCGGACCTCCTCGATGGCCGTGCGGTACTGGCGGGGATCGGCGATCACCACGACCGCGATCTGGGGGTCGCGGGGCATGATGTGCAGGCGCTCGCGCAGGTGGGCGACGTGGTCGAGGCTCGCCCTGGTGAACAGCAGCACCAGCTCCGCCTCGGCCGTCAGCTCGGCCGTCTGCGGGTGCCCGCCGAGGCGGCCGCAGTCGGCCAGCACGTCGGCGCCGGGCAGCGCGGCCAGCGCGCGGCCGAGCGGGCCCCACATCCAGGTGAGCCCGGCGGCCTGCTCGCCGTGGGTCAGCCCGGCCAGCACGTCGAGGCCGCCGACGATCTTCTGGGTGTGCTCGTGGATCTGCTCGGGGCGAAGGCCGCGGCGGGCGGTGGCGCCCAGGGTCAGCAGTCCCCGGGCGGGGTTGAGGACCCCGCCGTCGGCGGCCGGGAGGCGGTAGGCGAGGTCTCCCCCGGCCGGGTCGCACTCGGCGAGCAGCACCGGGTGCGGCCAGACGGCGCCGAGCGCGGTGGCCGCCGTGGTCACGCCCGGGGCGCCCTTGTCGGCGGCCAGTGCGATGAGCGCCACCTCAGCGCGCTCCGGGCAGCTCGGCCAGCGCGATCTCACCGCTGGAGGCGTAGGCGGCGACCGTCGGGGAGATGGTGCTGTCCACGATCACCGTCACCAGGCCGGAGGTCCTGCCCTGGGCCTGGCCGGACCCGCCGACCTGGTGGACCAGGGCGTTGGGGGCCAGCACCCGGCTGGTGGCGTTGCCGCCGCCGCCCCGGCTCGGGACGTATATCACCTGGACCCGGTCGCCCCGCTCCAGCGTCCCGGGCATCTGGCCGGGCTTGAGGGAGAGTCCGACCTGCGCCTTGCCGGGGCCGAGCTCCCTGCTGGCGGAGACGACCATGTCGCGGGTCAGGAGGGTGCCGGGCAGGAGGGTGACGCGGGCGAAGTTCTGCGCGACGAGGGCGCGGTCGGCCCAGGCGACGTAGCCGACGCCGGTGTCGGCGATCTGCGTCTCGCGCATCACGGCCTCGGTGAAGGGCTGGCCCGCGCCGACCTGCTGGGAGATCACGATCGCGGAGACCCGGTCTCCGCTGCGCATGACCAGGAGGGTCGTGGCGAGCGCGCCGCCCAGGATGAGCAGTACGGCGAGGGCCGCGAGGGCGGGTTTGCGCTCTCGCGGGGGTACGGGGAGCTTGCGCGACGCCGGGCCGGAAAGGGAACTCGCCGACCCCGGCCGCTCGGCGTTCAGCGGTGTGCGGCTCGCCGGCTTCTCACTGGTCCTCATGGGCAGGGGGACTCCCAGAGTGATTAACGCGTTGGGACTACTGGTTGAATTTACGCCATTATGCGCACCATGCCGATGAAGCGCCGGACAAAAGCCGGGTCCCATGCTCGTTTGATAGGAACAGGTCTGTCAACGACGGCTCCATGAAACCTGTCCCTTCCGCCACATGACAAGAAGCTTATCCGGGTGATAAGGACATGAATTAATGCATATATCTACCGTCCCAATATTCCCTTCGGTCCCTGCGGTCACGGCCGCACCGCACCGCCGCCGGTCCGGCCCGCGAACCGGACCGCCCGAAACCCGGGTCCCATGACCGCTTTGACGGACTTAAGGCGAAAAATACCTTTTGCCGGATATAGCGACCTCGGGGACAGGGGAAACCGTCGGGTTATCCACAGGAAGGGGCGACCCGTCCCCAGCCCGCACCCCGTCCCTGGCACCATCGAACCCCATTAGAACGGCATGACCGGCCGGTCACATCCGACGGTTGTCCACAGGCGGGAATGTTTTCCACATACCACCCCGGGCCCCGCGGCATCGCCGCGAACACCTCGTCCCGGGCGGTTCCCGCTCTGTACCGTGGACCCGGCGGACCCGGCCCCCGACCGAGGGAGAGCGGCGATGCGCATCATGCTCACCGTGCTCGGCGAGCACGCCGACCGCGACGTCGTGGTGGAGGCGGACGAGACCACCACGGTGGGCCGGCTGGCGGAGTCGCTCTCCGGGCAGGGCGGCGAGCGGCCGACCAACGTGGTGCGGCTGACCCGCACCAGGGCCCCGTACGGCCTGGGCCGCGACGGCGACGCCGCCGAGCCGCCGGACCTCTGGCTCGACGGCCGCGCCCTCGACCCCGGCGCCCCGGTCCTCGGCCTGCTCCGCGACGGCGACCTCGTCACCCTCGACCGCGACCTCGCCGCCGCCACCATCGCCGAGGAGCCCGGCGGCATCGTGGAGATCCGCGTCGTCGGCGGCCCGGCCGCCGGGTCGGTGCACCGGCTGGGCCTGGGCGTCCACGTCGTCGGCTCCGACCCCGTCTGCGCGGTGTCCGTCCCCGACCCGGGGCTGCCCGCCGAGGCCGCGGTGATCCGCCTCACCCCCGAGGCCATCACCGTGGAGCCCGCCCCGGGAGGCGGGGCCGTGCCGCGGCTGGACCGCGAACCCCTCCGCGGCCTCGCGCCCTGGCCCGAGCACGCCCTGCTGACCTGCGGCACGACCGTGCTGACGCTGACCGCCGTGGAGCCCCCCGACGCCCACCTCGACGCCCAGCCCGACGGCGGCCTCGCCTACAACCGGCCGCCCCGGCTCCGCTCCCCCGGCGGCGAACGGCGCTTCGAGGTCCCGGCCGAGCCGAAACGGGCCGAGGGCATGCGGCTGCAGCTGCTGACCGCGTTCCTGCCCCTCGTGCTCGGCGTCGGCATGGCCCTGGCGCTCAAGGCGTGGTACTACCTGCTGATCGCGCTGATGACCCCGCTCATCATGGTCGGCCAGTGGGTGAGCGACCGGCGGCACGGCCGCAAGCAGTACCGCAAGGAGCTCAAACGCTACCGGGAGCGGATGCGGGAGTTCGAGGCCGCGGTGGAGGCGGCGCGCGCCGCCGACGAGGCCGAGCGCCGCGCCGCCGCGCCCGACCCCGCCGAGGTCCTGCTCACCGCGACCGGCCCCCGGCGGCGGCTCTGGGAGCGCCGCGACCACGACCCCGACGCGCTGCGCCTGCGGGTCGGCCTCGCCGACCTGCCGGCCGGCCTGGAGTTCGTCCCCGAGCGGTCCGCGCCCGCCGACTTCGTCCCGCCCGACCCGCCCGCCTGCCACGCCGTGCCGGTGGCCCTGGCCATGCGGCGGCTGGGCGTCGCCGGGCTGACCGGCCCACGGTCCCGGACGGCCGGACTGGCGCGCTGGCTGGTGGGCCAGGCCGCCGTCCTGCACAGCCCGCGCGACCTGGCGATCGTGGTGCTGTCGGCGCACGGCGACGGCGAGGAGCGGTGGAACTGGGTGCGCTGGCTGCCCCACTGCGCCCCGCACGGCGGCGAGGACTGCGTCGCGCTGGTCGGCGCCGATCCCGAGGCCGCGGCCCGGCGGGTGAGCGAGCTGGTCACGCTGATCGAGGAGCGGCTCGGCGAGGAGGACGACCCCGCCGCCCGGATCGGCCGCGCCCCCGCCGGCTGGGCCGACCTCGGCGGCGGGACCGGGCGGGACGAGCCGATCCCCGTCTACGACGAGCGCCCCTACGACGTGCTGGTCGTCCTGGACGGCGCGCAGGTCCTGCGCGCCCTGCCCGGCATGCCGCAGGTGCTGCGCCAGGGCCCGCGGGCCGGCGTCCACACCCTGGCGATCGACGACGACCAGCGGCTGCTGCCCGAGGAGTGCGCCACCGTCGCCGACGTGGCCGCCGACGGCACCGTACGGCTGCGCGGCGGCGGGCTGGACGGCATCGGCGGGATCCTGGCCGACCAGGTCACGGCCACCTGGTGCGACCGGCTGGCCCGGTCCCTGGCGCCGCTGCGCGACGTCAGCCGTGACGACGCCGCCACGGCCCTGCCCGGCTCCGCGCGGCTGCTCGACGCGCTACGGCTGCCGTCGGTGTCCGGCGAGGCCCTGGCCGGACGATGGGGCCGGTCCACCGAGGCGTTGATCGGCGTCGGCCCCGACGGGCCGTTCTCGGTCGACCTGCGCGTCGACGGCCCGCACGCCCTCATCGCCGGCACCACCGGCGCGGGCAAGTCGGAGCTGCTGCAGACGCTCATCTGCTCTCTCGCGGTGGTCAACCGGCCCGACGAGATGACGTTCGTGCTGATCGACTACAAGGGCGGCGCCGCCTTCAAGGAGTGCGTACGGCTCCCGCACACCGTCGGTATGGTCAGCGACCTCGACGGCCACCTGACCCAGCGGGCCCTGGACTCCCTGGCCGCGGAGATCCGGCGCCGCGAGCGGCTGCTGCTGTCCGCCGGGGCCAAGGACATCGAGGACTACCACGAACTGCGCGACGCCCAGACGGCCCGCGCCTCCCGCGACCTGCTCGTCGCCGGGGGCGGCGCCCCGTCCGCCCCGCCCACGCCGCTGCGCGGCCGGGGCGCGCCGCTGCCCCCGCTGCCCCGGCTGGTGCTGGTCATCGACGAGTTCGCGGCCATGGTCACCGAGCTGCCCGACTTCATGACCGGGCTGGTGGACATCGCCAGGCGGGGCCGTTCGCTCGGCATCCACCTCGTCCTGGCCACCCAGCGGCCCGGCGGCGTGGTGACCGCCGACATCCAGGCCAACACCTCGCTGCGGATCGCGCTGCGGGTGACCGAGGCCGCCGAGTCCGCAGACGTCATCGGCCGGCCGGACGCCGCGCACATCCCCAAGTCGGCCCCCGGCCGGTGCTACGTCAAGTCGGGGGCGGGCGCGGCCGTCGCCGTGCAGACCGCGCGGATCGGCGGGCGCGGCCCCGGCGCGGCGAGCGAGGTCCGGGCCCGGGTCACCGAGGTCGGCTGGCGGGCCCTGGGGCATCCGCCGGCCGCCCCGGACGCGGCGGCCGAGGGGGCGGCCGTCACCGACCTGTCCGTGCTCGCCGACGCCCTGGCCGACGCCGCCCGCGTCGCCGGAGTCCCCCGGCAGCCGAGCCCCTGGCTGGAACCGCTCCCCGACCTGGTGGTCGCCCCCGGCCTCCCGGAGCCCGAGGGGGCCGCGCCGTACCGGCCGGGGAAGGAGGAGGTGCCGCCACTGGCCTTCGGCATGACGGACCTGCCGTGGGCGCAGGACCGGCGGGCGCTGACGCTGGACCTCGCCCGCGGGGGCCACCTGCTGCTGGCCGGCTCCCCCCGGAGCGGGCGCTCCACCGCGCTGCGCACCCTGGCCGGGGCGATCGCGGCGGGCGCGTCCCCGGAGGACGTGCACCTGCACGTGATCGACTGCGGCTCGGGGGCGCTGCTGCCGCTGATGGCGATGCCGCACTGCGGCGCGGTGGTGACCCGCGACCAGCTCGACCGGGTCGAGCGGCTGCTGACCCGGCTGCGCGCCGAGGTCGGACGGCGCCAGCAGCTCCTCGCCGAGGCCGGTCACGCCTCGCTGGCCGAGCTGCGCGCCGGCTCCACCGGCTCCACGGTGCCCCCCGGGTCTTCCGGGTCCCCCGGGTCCCCCGGGTCCCCGGGATCCCTGGGGTTCCCGGGTGAGCGGCCGCCCTGGCTGGTGCTGATGCTCGACCGATGGGAGGGGTTCGTCGCCGCGTTCGAGAACTACGACTACGGCCGGCTGGTCGAGGCGATGATGCAGCTGCTGCGCGAGGGCCCGGCGGTCGGGCTGCGCGCCGTGGTGACCGGCGACCGGTCGGCGCTGATCGGCCAGATCTCCACGGTGTTCGACGACCGGCTGATCCTGCGGCTGGCCGACCCGGCCGACTACGGCCTGGCCGGGCTGCCGGTCAAGGACCTTCCGGCCGTGCTCGGCCCCGGCCGCGCGGTGTCGTCCGGCGAGCACGGCGTCGTCGAGCACCAGATCGGGCTGCTCCGCGACGACCCGTCCGGCCCGGCCCAGGTCGCCGAGCTCCAGGCGCTGTCACGCGCGATCCCCGCCCGCTTCGGCGGCGACCGGGTCGTGTCCCCGGTGGCCGCCGCGGCGGGCGCCGCCACGGCCACCGCCGCGGCCGGGCCCGCCGGGTGGGTCTGGGGCGGTGAGCCGCCGCTGCGGGTGGACGCGCTGCCGACCCGGATCACCGCGGCGCAGGCGATGGCGCTGGCGCCGTCGCACGAGCCGCCGTCACCGCTGTGGGCCCTGCTCGGCGCCGGCGGCGACTCGCTGACCCCCATGGGCGTCGACCTGATGGCCCACGGCCCCGGTGCGGTCGTCGCGGGCCCGCCCCGGTCCGGCCGGTCCTCGGCGCTGGTGACCGCCGCCCGCTCGCTGCTGGAGCACGGCACACCGGTGATCGCGGTCGCCCCGCGGCGCAGCCCGCTGCGCGACCTGGCGGGCGTGCCCGGCGTGGTGGCCGTCCTCGGCGCGGACGGCGATCTGGAGGGGGCCGTCGCCGGACGGGAGCGCTACGTGGTGGTCGTCGACGACGCCGAGCTCGTCTCCCCCGACTCCCCGCTGGGCATGGCCCTGGAACAGGTGCTGCGCACCGGCCGCGACGGCGAGCACGGCCTGATCGCCGGCGGGGCCACCGGCGACCTGACCACCGCCTACCGCGGGTTCGTCGCCGAGGCCCGCAAGTCCCGGACCGGCCTGCTGCTGGCGGTGCAGAGCCCCGCCGACGGCGACCTGTTCACGATCCGGCTGCCGCGCGGCGCGGTCGGCGGCCCGCCCGGCCGGGGCCTGCTGGTCACGCTCGGCTCGACGACCCCCGTCCAGACCGCCCTGCCCGGCTGAACCCGGCCCGAGGGTGCCGGAACGCGTCCGGCGGTCCGGCCGAGGCGGCCCCGGAAAGCACCCGGGAAGCACCCGGCCGGCGCACGTCAGCGGACCGGGTGCCACATCCCGACGGCCACCGGAACGCCGGGAGAGGCGTGCAGGAGCGGCGGGTGGTCCGGGGCGGGCAGCCCGGCCGCCCGGACGAGGTTCTGGTCCAGGCGCTCCAGCCGGACCTCGCGCAGCGGCCACGGGGGATGCTCGACCTCGGCCGAGGCCAGCGTGCCCGCGAAGAGGGTGAACAGCCGGTAGCGGGCGGTCAGGAAGATCGCGGCCTCGTCCGGGGCGTCCAGCGGCGGCCCGGTCTCCACGACGGCGTCGCAGTGCCCGCCCGGTTGGAGCGGCCGGTGCCTGCGGCAGCGGTAGCGGCGCCGCGCGCCGTCCACCCGCACCGCCATGTCCGACCAGAAATAGGGCAACCCGTAGGTGAGGCGGGCGCCGAGGACGGCCGGGAGACGGCCGGCGTCCAGCGAGTAGAACCAGATCCCGGCGCGGCCCCGCTCGTCGCGCACGTAGGTGCGCACGTTGGTCTCCGGGAAGCGGGACAGCCACGGCAGGGCCGGGATCCCCGGCGGCCGCAACCCCTCCAGCAGGAAGGGGGTCAGGCTGACCCACGCCGTTCCGTCGAAGGCGTCGACCTTGAGACCTGGCGGCAGCGTGGCCTGGATCAGCTCGGCGGGATAGCGCCAGTGGACGAACGTGATGTGGGACCAGCGGTGGTACATCACCGGCCGGTCCACTCGCGGGGACGGAGGCGGTGCAGCGGACATGACCGGTTCCTACCCGGATCCGGCCCGTTCGGTCCGGCGCGGTGCCGGTCATGATCGCCGCTCGGATCTCCCTCTGTCCAATTCGTCCAGGATGTCCTCGGTGGAGAAGGTGTCGACCGCGGCGGCGGCGGCACGGTCCAGGATCTCCTCCAGACCGGGACGGCCCGCGTCGGCCGCGGGTTCACCCGGCGGGTGCTCCCGCCGGGGCTGCCAAGCGCTCATTGCTCGCCCCTCAGCAGGTGAAAAACCCTTGTCCGGAGCTTTGCCCTGAATTGGTCGCCATGGCCCTGCTTCGCTGTGGAAACGGCGAAGCAGGGCCACGGCCGACGGGTCAGCGGGTGGCCGACTCGATGTTGCCGCGGTAGGTGTTGATGACGCGGGACGCCTCGGCGAGCTCCTCGGACATCCGCTGGAAGGCCGCGCGGTAGTTCTGCCAGGCCTCGCTGAACCGCTGGGCGCCGGGACCGGTCCAGGCGGTGCCGACCTTGCCGGCCTCCCGGTCCAACGCGGCCATCGTGGCCCTCACCTGGTCCGCCTGCTGGGTGAACTGGGTGGCCATCTGCTGCATTTCCGCGGGATTTCCGCCGAGCAAGTTCTGGCTCATGCCCGTCTCCTTCGGGATGGGTGTCGGGGATCACCAAACGAAATCACGATAGGCGACCGGACCACAATGATTTCGTGAATATGCGCAGCGGCTATGGATCTTCCTTCCCACCCGAAAGGCCGCCGCGTTTTCACCCGGTTTCTCATGCCGGTCCGCGCGTCCCGGGGACGGCCCCCGGGCGGCGGGACGGCCGGCGGCCGGCGAAACGGTCACCGCACCGAGCAACCCGGACGAGACCCGGCGATCAGATGACGCCTACACTCCGTTGAAGGCCCGAGGCCGATGCTCCATCGACAAGACCCGCCGGGCCGTACGAACGCACGAAGGGAACACGTCGGTGCACAAGGTCCTGATCGCCAACCGTGGTGAGATCGCGGTGCGGATCGCCCGCGCGTGCAGGGACGCCGGGCTGGCCAGCGTCGCGGTCTACGCCGACCAGGACCTCGACGCGCTGCACGCGCGGGTCGCCGACGAGGCGTACGCGCTGGGCGGTCAGTCCCCGGCCGAGACCTACCTGGACGTCGGCAAGCTGCTGCGCGTCGCCCGCGACAGCGGCGCCGACGCCGTCCACCCCGGCTACGGCTTCCTCGCCGAGAACGCCGCCTTCGCCCAGGCCGTCATCGACGCGGGCCTGACCTGGATCGGCCCGCCGCCGTCCGCGATCGACGCCCTCGGCGACAAGGTCCAGGCGCGCCACATCGCCCAGGCGGTCGGCGCGCCGCTGGTGGCCGGAACCCCCGACCCGGTCTCCGGCCCCGACGAGGTGCTGGCCTTCGCCGCCGAGCACGGCCTGCCCATCGCGATCAAGGCCGCGTACGGCGGCGGCGGGCGCGGCCTCAAGGTGGCCAGGACGGCCGAGGAGATCCCCGACCTGTACGACAGCGCCGTCCGCGAGGCCGTCACCGCGTTCGGCCGGGGCGAGTGCTTCGTCGAGCGCTACCTCGACCGTCCCCGCCACGTGGAGACCCAGTGCCTGGCCGACGCCCACGGCAACGTGGTGGTGGTCTCGACCCGTGACTGCTCGCTGCAGCGCCGCCACCAGAAGCTGGTCGAGGAGGCCCCCGCGCCGTTCCTGACCGACGAGCAGGTCGGGCTGCTGCGGTCGAGCTCCAAGGCGATCCTGCGCGAGGCGGGTTACGTCGGGGCGGGCACCTGCGAGTTCCTCGTGGGGCAGGACGGCACCATCTCCTTCCTGGAGGTCAACACCCGCCTGCAGGTCGAGCACCCGGTGACCGAGGAGGTCGCCGGCGTCGACCTGGTGCGTGAGATGTTCCGGATCGCCGACGGCGAGCCGCTGGGCTACGACGACCCGCCGCTGCGCGGCCACTCGTTCGAGTTCCGGATCAACGCCGAGGACGCCGGGCGCAACTTCCTGCCCGCGCCGGGCGCCATCACCGCGATGCGCGTCCCGTCCGGGCCCGGCGTGCGGCTGGACTCCGGCTACGAGGAGGGGATGACCGTCCCGCAGTCCTTCGACTCCCTGGTCGCCAAGCTGGTGGTGACGGGCGCGACCCGCGAGCAGGCGCTGCAGCGCGCCCGCCGGGCGCTGGCGGAGTTCGAGATCGAGGGCATGCCGACCGTGCTGCCCTTCCACCGCGCCGTCATCGAGGACCCGGCCTTCACCTCCGACCCGTTCTCGGTGCACACCCGGTGGATCGAGACCGAGTTCGCCACGCCCATCGAGCCGTACGCCGGCCCGGTGGCCGACTCCGGCGCGCCCGCCGAGCGGGAGCACATCACCGTCGAGGTCGGCGGCAAGCGCCTGGAGGTCGTGCTGCCGGCCGGGTTCGCCGCGCCGGCCCCGGCCCGGGGCTCCGCCAGGCCGCCCCGGCGGGGGAACCCGGGCGGTGCGGGCAAGAAGGCCGTGGCCGGGGGCGACAGCCTGGTCAGCCCGATGCAGGGCACCATCGTCAAGGTGGTGGCCGCCGACGGCGACGCCGTCGCGGCCGGCGACACCGTCGTGGTGCTGGAGGCGATGAAGATGGAGCAGCCGCTGACCGCGCACAAGTCGGGCACCGTCACCGGCCTGGCGGCCACGCCCGGCCAGACCGTCACCGCGGGCGCCGTGATCTGCGACATCAAGGACGCCTGACCGGCGCCCGGGGCGGCGCGGATCCGCGACCCCACGGGCGTCCGGGACGGCGCGCGGCGGCCGCCGCGCCGTCCCGGACGCCGCGGGGGACGTCTGGAAGGGATACGGTCGGGAAGTGGGAACTCTGACGTCCGCTTGTTCGTCCTGAAGGGCGAAGGAGGCTTTCTTGCCGTGATCACGACAAAAACCGCACCGGGCCGCCTCGGCGCCGCGCTCGTCGCGCTGCTCGCCGGGCTGCTGGCCGTCTTCATGATCGCTCCAGCCGCCCATGCCGCCGCGCCCGACCCGGGCACGATCTCCTCGGGCCTGACGGACGGCGACCGCTTCTACGCGGATCCCGCCTCCGGCATCCCCGCGAACGCCGTCGACGAGATCCGCGGAGCCGTCGGGCAGACGAAGAGCTCCTCGGTCTACGTCGGGCTGCTGCCTGAGGGGTCCGTCACCAGCAAGTCGCAGGCCAGGACCCTGCTGACCTCCGTCCGCAAGGACGTCGGCGGCAAGTCCACCATCCTGCTGATGAGCGGAAAGACCCCGTTCGGCGTCTCCAACATCAAGGGCGTCGACGTCGACGAGCTGCTGGGCCGGGCCAAGACCACCTCCAGCCCCACCGACAACGTGGTCAACTTCGTCAAGCTGGCCGACGACGCGGCCAGCGGCGCCGGGCTCGGCTCCGGCTCCGGATCGGATTCCCGCTCCTCCTCCGGAGGCGGCGGGGGCGTCCTGATCGGCATCCTGGTGCTGGCCCTGGCCGGCGGTTTCGGCCTCTTCTTCTACTCCCGCAAGAAGAAGAAGCAGCGCGAGGCCCGCGAGGCGGCGGAGCTGGCCGCGGTCAAGCAGACCGTGGACGAGGACGTCACCAAGTTCGGCGAGGAGATCACCGGCCTCGACACCGACGTCAAGCTCCTCGGCGACGGCGCCGAGCACCAGCAGGACTGGCAGCGCGCCCTCGACTCCTACGAGCGGGCCAAGGTGGAGCTGGACGCGGTCAAGCGCCCCGACGAACTGCGCAACGTGACCTCCACGCTGGAGGAGGGCCGCTACGCCCTCGCCTGCGTCAAGGCCCGCGTCAACAACCAGCCGCTTCCCGAGCGGCGTTCCCCGTGCTTCTTCAACCCGCAGCACGGCCCGTCCGCCCGTGACGTGCGCTGGGCCCCGCCCGGCGGCGCGGTGCGCGACGTCCCGGCCTGCGCGGCGGACGCCGAGGCCGTCGAGCGCGGCTTCGAGCCGCAGACGCGCCAGGTCATGGTCAACGGCGGCTACCGCCCGTACTACGAGGCCGGTCCCGCCTACCAGCCCTACGCCTACGGCTACTACGGCGGCTTCGGCGACATCATGACCGGCATGCTCGTCGGCACCATGCTCGGTGGCATGATGGGCGGCGGCTGGGGCATGGGCGGCGGCTACGGCATGGGTTACGAGCAGGGCGTGGCCGACGCGGGCGGCGGTGCCGACTTCGGCGGCGGCGGAGACTTCGGCGGCGGCGGCTGGGGCGACTTCGGCGGCGGCGGAGACTTCGGCGGCGGTGACTTCGGTGGGGGCGACTGGTGACCCGCCGGTGACCGGTTGACGATCGCCTCCTGAGACGGCGAGACGGGCGCGTTCCCCCGAGGGGACGCGCCCGTCTCCGTGTCCGGATCCCGTACGGCGCCCGTCTCCGCGTCCCGGCCGCCTACGGCGCCCGGCGGACCTCGCACGCGGCGGGCTCTGCGGGGCCGCCGGGACCCGCCGGGCGGCCGACGCGTCCGCTCCGCCGGACGAGGTCAGGTGCTCCCGCGCACCGTCAGCCGGGGGGCGAGCAGGGTGGCGTCCGGCACGGCGGCGCCCGTCAGCTTGGCCATGAGCAGCCGCACCGCCTCGCGGCCCACGTCCTCGGCCGGGACCAGCACCGACGTGAGCGCCGGGCCGGCCCGCTCGGCGACGTCGTCGGGGCAGATCGCCACCACCGCGACGTCCTCGGGGACCCGCCTGCCGTACTGGCGCAGCGCCCCGAGCACGTGGCCGACCGCCGCCTCGTTGTGCACGACCAGGGCCGACAGCTCCGGCCGCGTCTCCAGCAGCCGCCGTACCGTCTCCGCGACCTCCTCGAAGCTCTCCTCGCACGGCAGGGCCGTACCGGTCATGCCACGCCCGGCCACGGCCTCGGTGAACCCCTCCCTGGTACGGCGGGCGAACCCGGTGCCGCGCTCGTAGACCACCGAGGGGGCGCCGAGCAGCGCCACCTCCCGGTGCCCGCGTTCGGCCAGGTGTTCCACGCAGAGCGCGCCGGCCCGGTGGAAGTCGAGGTCCACGCAGGTCAGCCCGGCCGTATCGGCGGGGAATCCGATCAGGACGCTCGGCTCGGCGAGCTCGCGCAGCAGCGGCACCCTGCTGTCGTGCAGTTCCACGTCCATCAGCACCAGGCCGTCGGCCAGGGCGCTCGCCACCGCCCTGCGCAGTCCCTCGGCCCCCTCGTCGGCGGTCAGCAGCAGCACGTCGTGGTCGTAGCCCCGGGCTGCGGTGACCACCGAGGTGGCGAACTGCATCAGCACCGGGACGTGCATCCCGGCCCGCAGCGGCAGCACCAGCGCGATGACGTTCGCCCGCCGGCTGGCCAGCGCTCTGGCCCCGGCGTTGGGGTGGTACCCGAGCGTCCGCACGCTGTCGAGGACCCGCCGCCGGGTGTCGGCGGAGATCGCCCGTTTCCCGCTGAGGACGTAGGAGACGGTGCTCACCGCCACCCCGGCGTGCCGGGCGACCTCGGCGATCGTCACCGCCCGCCCGCTCATGCGCCTCCTCGCCCGCCGGCCGGAAGAACGCGTCCGCCGACCGGAAGGACACGTCCGCCGGCTGGGAGGACACCGTTGCCCCGCCCGGTGTCCCGGGGGACGCGCCCGCGGGCGCGCCATGCCGTCCGCTCGTCGCACTCGCTCACGTGCGCTCTCCGAAGGTGAAGCCGGCCAGGGTGATCCCGGCGTTCTCGAACACCATATAGAGATCACGGACCCCGCGGACATCCGCGAGCCCGGTGCGGACCTCGGTGAGGTCGTAGCGGCCCGCCCGGGGGACGGCGAGGTCGCCGAGGAGCGGGCCGTGCAGCGGGTCGTCCAGCCTCAGGCTGATCACGCCGCCCTCGGCACCGGTGACACGCGCCGAGAGCGAGGCGGCCCCGTCGCCGAAGTCCGTCGAGCGGAACGCGATCCACGCCCCCGCCTCGGTGGACCGCACGGCGTCGCCGGAGACCCGGTCGGCGTCCACGAAGGCCACCGCGTCGTACTCGTCGTGGTCCACCGCGCGGATCGGCCCGGCCAGGGCCGCGCGGGGCGGGATGCGCTCCCCCTCGACGTGGAAGGAGGCGCACAGCCGGATGTCCCGCGCGGAGCGGCCGACCATGGCCCGGTGCGGGGCGTCCTCCACGACGAACCGGTTGCGGGTGACGTCCCAGAAGGCCAGGTCGCGGACGGGGAGGCGCCAGCTCACCGTGGTGCTCTCGCCGGGTGCGAGCCGTACCTTGGTGAAGCCGCGCAGGCGGCGCAGCGGTTGCTTGACCCGGGAGCCGCGCTGGTGGGTGTAGAGCTGGACGACCTCGGCCCCGGCGCGGGGGCCCGTGTTGGCGACCGTGGCGGTGACGGTGACCGTGCCGCCCTCCGCGCCGCTAGGGCCGTCCGCGCCGCCGGGGCCGTTCTCCACCGAGACGGTCAGGCCGGAGTAGTCGAACGTGGTGTAGCTGAGGCCGTGCCCGAAGGGGAAGAGCGGTTCGCCCCGGTAGTACTGGTAGGTGGCGTCGGAGGCGATGATGTCGTAGTCGAGCAGGTCGGGCAGCTCGCACGCCGAGCGGTACCAGGTCTGGGTGAGCCGGCCCTCGGGGTCGGCGTCGCCGAAGAGCACCTCGGCCAGGGCGTGGCCGTACTCCTGGCCGCCGTGCGACGACCACAGCACGGCCGGCAGGTCCTCGTCGGCCCAGGAGACGGGGTAGCCGCTGCTGATCACCATGACGGTCCGCGGGTTGGCCGCCCGCACCGCCCGGACGACGGCCTGCTGGGCGGCGGGCAGGTCCAGGTCGAGGCGGTCCTCGGTCTCGCGGCCGTTGACCAGCGGGTGGTCCCCGACCACCACGACGGCCACGTCCGCCGTCGCGGCGAGGGCGGCGGCGGTCTCGGCGCCGTCCACCACCCGCTCCATGGTGAGCCAGGCCGCCGCGTCGGCGTCGTCGGCCAGCCGGAACGTCCCGTCGTCCAGGGCGACGTAGCGGCCGGTGGAGATGTGCCGCAGGGCGAGCGTCCCGCGCGGGCGGCGCTCCATCCGGAAGGTCTGGCGCACCTCCCAGCCGTTGGGGCCGGGCTGGTCGTTGACCAGCACGCCGTCGTCGCCCACCGACAGGTGACGGCCGGTCGCCACGGCCCGCAGCGCGTACGACCCGCCGCCCCAGTCGAACAGGTCGTACAGGGCCTCGTCGCCCCCGCCGCCGGGCGCGACGGACAGCGGCCCGCCGCCGGGGTCGGCGACGACGGCCCCGGCCTCCACGCTCAGCGCGACCCGGTCCACGGCCTCGCAGAACACCGTCTCGCACCGTTCGGCGAGACCGGCGCGGGCGGTGACGGCGTAGGGGAGCGTGCCGGAGTACCAGTCCTCCATCAGCGTGTCGCCGAGCTGGCCGATGACCGCGATCCGGCCGGGCGCGGCCAGCGGCAGGATCCCGTCGTTGCGCAGCAGCACGATCGAGCGCCGGGCGGCCTCGCGGGCCAGCTCACGGTGTTCGGTGCAGTTGACGACCGCCTCGGTGATCCCCTCGTACGGCGTGGCGGGGTCGAACTCGCCGAGCCGGAACCGGATGGACAGCGCGTGCCGTACCGCCTCGTCGACGTCCTCCTCGGTGAGCAGGCCCAGCTCCAGTGCCCGGCGGATGTGCCCGAGGGTCTCGCCGGACCGGTCGTCGTCCTGGGTGAAGCTGTCCAGGCCCGCTCTGATCGCGTGGGCGTAGGCCGTGGGCAGGTCCTCGTGGTACGCCTGCATGCCGGCGAGGTTCCCCGGGGCGTATGCGTCGCTGACCACGAGGATGTCGTCGGGCGCCCACTCGCGCAGGGCCTCGCGGATCAGCGGGCTGAGGTGCGCCGGGCGTCCGTTGACGAGGTTGTAGGACGGCATGACGGCCACCGCCGCGCCCTGCTCCAGGGCGGGCCGGTAGGCGGGCAGCTCGTACTCGTGCAGCACCCGGGGCGGCAGGCCGCTGGAGGTGACGCAGCGGTCGGTCTCGTTGTTGTAGCCCAGGAAGTGCTTGAGGGTGGGCGCGGTCTTCAGCACGGTGGAATCGCTCCCACGAAGGCCCCACGCGTACGCCGCCGCCATGACGCCGGTCAGCCACGGATCCTCGGAGTAGCCCTCCTCGTTGCGTCCCCACCGGGGGTCGCGCAGCGGGTTCACCACGGGCGCCCAGACGTTGCGCCCGGCGCCGGACGGGTCCTTGCGGTGGAAGGCCAGGACCTCGTCTCCCGTCGCCTCGCCGACCCATCTGACCAGCTCCGGGTCCCAGGTGCTGGCCAGCCCCACGGCCTGCGGGAACACCGTCGCCGGGCCGAGCCAGGCCAGACCGTGCAGGGCCTCGGTGCCGGTGCGGAAACCCTCCACGCCCAGCCGCGGGATCGGCGCCTGGTACTGGTGCAGCAGGCCGATCTTCTCCTCCGGTGTCAGGCGGTCCCGCAGGTCGGCGACGCGCTCGGCGAGGGGGACTCCGGGGTCGCGGAAGGGTTCGTTCATGGGGGGACCGTCCTCTGGGGGGTATCGAAGCGCTTCGAAAATCGGTCTGATGGAGGCGCCCCGGTCCGTCGAAGCGCTTCGATGAATGATCCGGAAATGCTCCGTTCGTTACGCGGGTGTTTCGAACGGAGCTTCCCCGAGGGTGCACGCCCGTGCGACTCAGGTCAAGAGATTCGCGGCAAACGCCCTGAATCCACCAGATCGAGCACCCGGGCGGCGCCGCCGAGCGCGGCGGCGCCGTACCCGAGGGTGGAGGCCACGACGCGGCAGCCGCCGGCGTCCGGCGCGATCACCCGCCCGCGCGCCTCGGCCTCGATCTCGGGCAGCAGCCAGGGGGCGAGGGGCACGTAGTATCCGCCGAGGACGACCACCTCGGGGTTGAGGAGGTTGACCATCATCGAGACGCCCCGGCCGAGGTTGCGGCCGACGTCGGCCAGGACGGCGAGGGTGTGCGCGTCACCGGTCCGGGCCAGGCGGGCCGTCTCCTCCAGTTCGACCTCCACCTCCGCCGGCGAGAGCGCCGCGTGCTCCAGCACCGCGCCGATCCCGGCCATCGCCTCCAGGCAGCCACGGCGGCCGCAGCGGCACTCGGCGCCGAGCGGATCGAGCTGGATGTGGCCGATCTCGCCGCCGTAGCCCTGCCCGCCGCGCCGCAGCCGCCCGTCGAGGATGACCCCGGCGCCCACCCCGATCTCGCCGGTGAGGTACACCAGGTCGGCGGTCCCGGCCCACGGGCCGAAGCGGTGCTCGGCCAGGGCGGCGAGGTTGGCGTCGTTGTCCACCTGCACCGGAAATCCGGGGTCGCGGAGCGCCTTGGCGAGGTCACCGGCCAGGTCGGCGTCGCGCCAGCCGAGGTTCGGCGCGACGCGGACGACCCCGTCGGTGCCGACCAGGCCGGGCACGGCCACGGTGAGGCCGAGGACCTGCCGTTCCTCCCGGGCCATCCGGGCCGTCACGCGGCGGACGAGCCCGGCGACGACGGCCATCGCCTGCGACACCGTGACGTCGGGCCCCTGGAAGGAGCGCCGCCAGGACAACAGCCGCTCCCCCGACAGGTCCACCGCCACGGCGGTGACGTAGTCGACGTTGATCTCGACGCCGATCGCCGCGTACGGCGAGCCGTCGAGCACCAGCATGGTCGCCGGGCGGCCGACGCGGTTCTCGGTCAGCCCGGTCTCCCGGACCAGCCGGCGGTCGATCAGGTCGGCGACCAGGCTGGAGACCGTCGCCTTGTTCAGCCCCGTGGAGGCGGCGATGTCCGCCCGCGAACAGGGGGCGTGCTCACGCACGAACCGCAGGACGACGGCGAGGTTGGTCGCCCGCACGTCGGCGAAGTCGGCCGGCTGCGGGTCGCTCGTAGATGTGATCAAGGTCAGTCCCGTTCCGGCTCGGCCAGGCTGGCCCCATCATGCACCATCGTTCACCAATCCGTGACCGCCTCCCGCGGACGCCGGGTCGGCGCTCCCTTGTGGCGGGGGTCGGCCTCGACTAATTTGTTTGGCCATCAGACGAACTAACTCTATCGCGACCCCTCTCCCGCGGACACCCCCCTGATCTGAACCGACGAAGGGAAAGCGCCATGACCCAGACCCCGGGCGCGACGACCACCCGCCGAGGCTTCCTCGGCCTGGTGGGGCTCAGCGCCGCGATGGCCGCCGGAGGCGGCCTGCTCGGCGCCTGCTCCGCCCCGAGCGGCCCCCGGCCGGGAAGCGGGGGCGCCACCGCCGCCGCCGCGGAGAAGCTGACCTCCCTCACCCCCACCTACGCGCCCTTCCCCGGCGCGCAGCCCGACATCCCCGGCATCGTCTCCGACCTGCCGGGCATCCCCGGCATCGGCGGCGGCTTCACCACCTACCCCGCCTCCCCCGCCCCCGCGCTGACCGCCAAGGCAGGGAAGGGCGGCTCCTACAAGGCCATGACGCCGCTGTGGGGCCCGGTGCCGCCCGCCCTGGCGGACAACGCCTACTTCCAGGCGGCCAACGCCGACATCGGCGCCACCGTGGAGTTCCAGATCGCCGACGGCACGGTGTACGCCGACAAGGCGATCGCCCGCCTCGCCTCGGGCGACCTCCCGGACCTCATGGTCATCCCCAGCTGGGAGATCGAGAAGATGGCCGACTTCAACCAGGCCGTCGACAAGGCGTTCGAGGACCTCACCCCCTACCTGCAGGGCGACAAGGTCAAGCCGTACCCGCTGCTGGCCAACCTGCCGACCGCCGCGTGGGAGTGGTCGGTCTGGAACGGCAAGCTGATGGCGGTGCCGTTCCCCACCGAGCCCTTCCCCTTCGCGCTGCTCTACCGCAAGGACCTGTTCGACAAGAACGGCTGGAACACCGCGCCCAAGAACGCCGACGAGCTGTACCGGCTCGGCAAGGAGATCAACGACCCCAAGAACAAGCGCTGGGCGTTCGGCGACATCCACGAGATGCTCTGGACGGTCTTCCGGATCCCGCAGGAGTGGCGCTACGAGGGGGGCAAGCTCGTCCACAAGTACGAGACCCCCGAGTACGAGCAGATGCTGGAGTTCATGCGCAAGCTCTTCGCCGAGGACCTGATCCACCCCTCCGTGGTGAGCAGCAAGGGCGCCAACGAGAAGGACCTCATCGGGGGCGGGCAGATCACCGTCTACCGCGACGGGCTCGGCGGCTGGAAGGAGCTGCTGCAGCAGCACCGCGGCAAGAACCCCGACTTCGCCATCGACGCCTTCCCGGTCTTCGCCCACGACGGCGGCAAGCCGCTGATGTACCACAACAACGCGGCGGGGATCTTCACCTTCGTGAAGAAGGGCACCCCGAAGGAGAAGGTTGAGGAGATCCTCTCCATCCTCAACTGGTGCGCGGCGCCGTACGGGACCAAGGAGTACGAGCTGTCCAACTTCGGGGTGGAGGGCAAGCACTTCACCCGCGACGACAAGAACGTCCCGCAGCTGAACGACCTCGGCCGCAAGGAGGTCGCCCCCACCTACCTCTTCCTCGGCGGACGCCCCATCTTCGTGGACTGGGTCGCCTACCCCGACGCGGTCAAGGCCAACATGGCGTGGCAGCAGGCCACCTTCCCGCACGTCGAGAAGACCCCGTTCGACGGGATCCGGATCCAGAAGCCGTCGAAGTTCTCCGGCCTGCAGGTGCCCACCGAGGACAAGTTCACCGACATCATGCGCGGGCGGCGCCCGGTCAGCGACGCCAAGAAGATCGCCGCGGAGTGGCGGCGAGACGGCGGCGACGAGGCCAGGGACTTCTACATGAAGATCCTGCGGGACAACGGCCGTGCTTAGCAACGAGCCGAGGACCGGGCCGGCGGGTGACCTGACCTCACCCGCCGGCGCCGGCACCTCCAAGCATGTCGGTAAAAGGGCCGTCTCGACAAGCCCGGGCACCCGTGTCCCTTTCCGGGACCGGCTGCGCCGCGACTGGCAACTGCTGCTGATGACGGTGCCCGCGATCGGGCTGCTGATCGTCTTCCACTACGTCCCGCTGCTCGGCAACGTCATCGCATTCCAGGACTACTCGCCCTACGTCGGCGTCGCCGACAGCCCGTGGGTCGGGATCTCCAACTTCCAGTGGCTGCTGCTCGACGACAGCTTCTGGGACGCGACGCTCAACACCCTGTCGATCACCGCGTTCCAGCTCGTCTTCTACTTCCCGGTGCCGATCGCGCTGGCCATCCTCCTCGACAGCGTGGTACGGCCCCGCCTGCGCGTGTTCATCCAGGGCATCGTCTACATGCCGCACTTCTTCTCGTGGGTGCTGGTCGTCACGCTGTTCCAGCAGATGTTCGGCGGCGCCGGGCTGCTCTCGCAGATCCTGCGGGACCACGGCTACAGCGGCTTCGACGTCATGACCAACCCGGACACCTTCATCCTGCTGGTGACCGCCGAGACGGTCTGGAAGGACGCCGGCTGGGGCGCGATCGTCTTCCTGGCCGCGCTGGCCGCCATCAACCAGAACCTCTACGAGGCGGCGGCGGTGGACGGCGCCTCGCGCTGGCGGCGGATGTGGCACGTCACGCTGCCCGGCCTGCGCCCGGTGATCGTCCTGCTGCTGATCCTGCGGCTGGGCGAGGCGCTGAACGTCGGCTTCGAGCAGTTCTTCCTGCAACGCGACGCGGTCGGCCGGGACGCCGCCGAGGTGCTGGACACCTTCGTCTACTGGCGCACCCTGCTGACCGGCGAGTGGAGCTACGGCGCGGCGGCGGGCCTGGTCAAGGGCGTGGCCGGACTGATCCTGATCGTCATCGCCAACAAGGTCGCCCACCGGTTCGGAGAACAGGGAATCTACAAACGATCATGACGACCTCACCTCCATGGGCCGAACGGCCCGGCCGCGCCGGCGGGCTCGCCAAGGGACTCGTCCTCACGCTCGTCGTGGCGGCCGTCCTCTTCCCGATCTACATGGTCGTGCTGACCAGCCTCTCCACCCAGGAGGCCGTGTCGAGGGCCGGCGGACTGGTCACGATGCCCGGCGAACTGTCCCTCGCCGCCTACCAGCAGCTGTTCGCGGGCGGCGTGGTCACCCGGTCGGTCCTGGTCAGCCTCGGCGTGACCACGGTCGGCACGGCGATCAGCCTGAGCGTCACGGTGCTGGCCGCCTACGGCCTGTCCCGGCCCGGCTCGGTGCTGCACCGGCCGCTGCTGTTCCTCATCCTGCTGACGTTCCTGTTCGGCCCCGGACTGATCCCCAACTACCTGCTGGTCAGCTCGCTCGGCCTGATCGACAGCTACTGGGCGCTGATCCTGCCGACCGCGGTCACCGCGTTCAACCTCGTGGTCATGCGGTCGTTCTTCATGAGCATCCCCGGCGAGGTGACCGACAGCGCGCGCATCGACGGCGCGAGCGAGTTTCGCATCCTGCGGCGGATCGTGCTGCCCATGTCCAAGGGCGTCACCGCGGTCATCGGCCTGTTCTACGCGGTCGGCTACTGGAACTCGTTCTTCAACGCCGTGCTCTACCTGAACGACAACGCCAAGTGGCCCCTGCAGGTCGTGCTGCGGCAGTACGTGCTCCAGGGCCAGTCGCTGTTCGTCGGCCAGAGCGGGACCGGCACGATCCCCGGGCAGGCCCTGCCGCCCGGCCTGGCCATCCAGATGGCGATCGTGGTGGTCGCGCTGCTCCCGGTCCTGTTCGTCTACCCGTTCGTCCAGCGCCACTTCACCAAGGGGGTGATCGTGGGCGCCGTCAAGGGCTGAGCCGCGCGCCCCATCCTGCCTGGATCTTCATATGTCAGCCGTGAGATCGCCTATACCGTCTGAACCTCGGCTCACGGCCTGACATGCTTGTTCAATGGGGATCGAGCTGAATCCGACCACCCCTGTGGACACGGAACTTCCATGGCAGGAGCCGCGATGAGCACCGGGCTGGAAACGCGCCCCAGCGCCACGACCTACGACGTCGAGAAACTGGTGGGCATGGCCTGGCGCGGACAGATCAGGGTGCCTCATTTCCAGCGCGACTTTCGCTGGGGCCGCGAAGACGTCATCCGGCTCTTCGACAGCATCGTCAAGGGTTACCCCGTAGGCAGCCTTCTGTTGTGGGTACGGCCCGCCGCGGAGCAGACGCTCACCCTCGGCACCTTGAGTATCGATGCCCCCCGCATGGACCAGTCACTGTGGGTGGTGGACGGCCAACAGCGCATCACCAGCCTGGCCAACGCTCTACACGAGGAAGGCGCCCGGGAGACACGGTTCGCACTCGCTTACGACTTGCGCACCGAGAAGTTCGTTCCCCGGCCATCCGTTGAAGATCCATACGTCATCCCGCTACCCATTCTGTTCGATCTGCGCCGGGTCCTGCGGTGGTTCACCGTCTATCCGGAGATCTCCGCCGAGCTTCAGGACAAGGCGTTCAACCTGACCACGGTCCTGCGGCAATATCCCATGCCCGCCTACCAGGTGGAGCAGGAGAACGCTGAAGTTCTTCAGGACATCTTCGACCGGATGAACAACTACGGGAAGCGCCTGAGCAAAGCTGAGATATTCTCCGCGCTCTTCGCCGGCGATGAGTCGGAGCAGGACAGGACTCTTACCATCGATGTGATCGCCGCTCACGTGGATGAACGGTTCGGCTTCGGTCGGATCGACAGCGACACGGTACTGCGTGCGATCCTCGCCAGACGAGGCCCCAATCCCGAGCGAGAGATCCGGACGGAGTTCGATGACGAGAACCGCAGAGAGGTCATCGAATTCCCAGGCGAAGATCGTGATACCGCCTTCCAGGCAGGAGAAGAAGCCCTGGGAAGGGCAGTCGGCTTCCTGCAGAAGGACGCCGGAGTTCCCCATTTCAGCCTGCTGGCGTACCGTTACCTCCTGATCGTTCTCACCCGGGTCTTCGCGCACTTCCCCGATCCTGATCCCGTCAACCGCAAGCTACTTCGTCGTTGGTACTGGCGGGCGGCTCTGTTCGGCCCGGAGATTTTCAAAGGGAGTTCCACGGGGGCGAGCCGCGCGCTCTGCGCGAAGGTTCAGCCGAACGACCTCACAGGATCAGTACAGAACCTCCTCGGAGCCCTGAACCGTCCTGAGCCGCAACTGCCCGAACTCCGGAGATTCAGGACCAACGAAGCAGCCGCAAAGATCACTTTGTGCTCCTGGTGGTCCTTGGAGCCACGCGACCCCAGCACGGGGAAACCCAGCGAACAGATCGAGCTGGCAGAATGCCTGACCGGCCGTCCCACCGCCGCCGACGCCGTGCGCTACCTGGTCCCCACCCGCCAGATGGACGAGAAGTATCGCCTCTGGGCTGCTAATCGTGTTCTGTTGCCCGCGATGGAGCAGGAGGCGGGCAAGGACATCGGTGCCGCCATTGTTAACCCACCGCTCACCATGGACGAAAAGGAATGGCTGGAGGTCCTAGATTCCCATCTGATCACCCCGGCGATGGCCGCCCTACTACGGGACGGCCATCTGAAAAACTGGTCGCTCATCTATCGGGACCCCAGGACCCCGGCGCTCTCCCCCGCCTATGACCTCGTCTGTACACGGGCCTACATGGGAAAAGGCGAGACACTCGGTATGAAGTTCGCGGGTTCCCGGCGTTTCGACGCCGTCACCATCCGTACCTTCGAGCGCTTGGAACGGCGCCTCCATGCAGCAGGCGCTGGGTTGGGTGACATCGTCACGGACCTGGTCGGCCGTGTGCGCTCGGCCTGGCCTGCCTGCGCCGACCTGCTCTCCACGGCACCGGAAGTGCGGGATCCGTGGCGGCCAGCATTGAACGGCGCAGCCGTACTCTGCTTTCCCGCCCTGGGAGCGGCTGAGCGGGAAGGCCTTTCCATACCTCCATGAGGTAGTGCCAGATCTGTCAGGTGCAGGGGCTCCCCGGCGAACGGGGGCCCGCGCGGCCCGCGCCGCGGTTCAGGGCCCCGTGGGCTCCCCGTGGGCGGCGCGCTCCCGGGCGAGCTCCTCCCGAAGCCGCCTGACCTCGTGCTGCAGCTCGAAGATGCGGCGGACGGCGGCGAGGGTCATGCCCTCGCCGACCAGTTTGATGGCGTCCTGGAGCTCGCCGATCTCACCGCGGCTGTAGCGGCGCTGCCCGCCGCCGGAACGGGCGGGCCGGACCACGTCGTGCTCGTCGAGGCGGCGCAGGAACGCCCGCTCGACCTGGAGCATGTCGGCGACCTGGCCGACCGAGTACAGCGGCGCGTTCTCGTCGTCGAAGGGCAGCCTGACCATCGTCGCTCCTTTCCGGGGGTTCGGGACGACCGCGGGGCGGGCGCCGGACCGGCGCCCGCCCCGAGGAGACCCGACGATCAGGCCGGATCTCAGGCCTTGATCGACTTCTGCTCCGACGCGGCCTTGTGGATCTCGACCTTGCGGGGCCTCGCCCGCTCCAGCACCGGGATGCGCACGGCCAGGACGCCGTTGGAGTACGCGGCGTCGATCTTCTCGCTGTCGAGGTGCTCGGAGAGGTAGACGCGGCGGGTGAAGGTCCCCATCGGACGCTCGCGCACGAAGAGGCGGTCGTCCTCGGCGTACTCCTCCTCGCGCCGGGCGCTCACCGTCAGGACGCCCCGGTCCACGGTGACCTCGACGGAGTCGGGGTCGGCGCCGGGGAGGTCGAACTTGAGGAGGACGTCGTCCTTGCGGCGGACGCCGTCCAGCGGCATGGCCCCGCGCGAGTCGTTCTGGCCCCACCCGAGGGTCTGCCGCGCGAGCCGGTCGAACTGACGGTCGAACTCCTGCACGAACGGGTCGATCGACGTCAGCAGCATCGGTAACCACCTCCGTTGAACCGGGCAGGTTCCTCACGCCTGCCGTTCCGAAAACCTCTAAGTCAATTTATAAGTTACATGCAGCGGTGGATGCAAGTCACTCACGACCTGGTTTGCAGGATTCTTCACACCCGGCCCGCAGGTCCCGGCCGGAGAGCGGACGCGCCGGGCCTGCCGGGCCTGCCGGGCCTGCCGGACCCGCCGGGACCGCGGCCCCGACGGGCCCGGCGCGCCGGACCGTGCGGTTCAGCCAGTGCGGTTCGGGCCGTGCGGTTCAGACGGCGCGGTTCGGACGGCGCGGTTCAGACCGCGTCCGTCAGCGCCGCGAACTCCTCGTCGGTCAGCTCCAGGGTCGCCGCGGCGACGTTGTCCTCCAGGTGCGCCACCGAGGAGGTGCCGGGAATGGGCAGCATCACCGGGGAGCGCCGCAGCAGCCAGGCCAGCGCGAGCTGCGACGGGGTGGCGCCGTGCCGCCTGGCCGCGGCGTCCAGCGGGCCGCCCTCCCTGGCCAGCTCGCCGGTCGCGAGCGGGAACCACGGGATGAAGGCCAGGCCGTTCGCCTCGCAGTGCTCCAGGACCGGCTCGGCGTCGCGGTGGGCGAGGTTGTAGAGGTTCTGCACCGAGACGATCGTCGCCGTCTCCCCGGCCCGCTCCAGATCCTCGACGCCGACCTCGCTGAGTCCGATGTGGCGGATCTTGCCCTCCCGCTGGAGCGCGGCGAGCTCTCCGACCTGCTCGGCCAGGGGCACCTTGGGGTCGATGCGGTGCAGCTGGAGCAGGTCGATCCGCTCGACGCCGAGGTGGCGCAGGCTCAGCTCGACCTGCTGGCGCAGGTACTCGGGCCGGCCCACCGGGCGCCAGTCGTCGGGGCCGGAGCGGGTCAGGCCGGCCTTCGTGGCGATGACCAGGTCGTCCGGGTAGGGGTGCAGGGCCTTCCTGATGAGCAGCTCGGACACGAACGGTCCGTAGGAGTCGGCGGTGTCGATGAAGTTCACGCCCAGCTCGACCGCGCGGCGGAGCACCCGTACGGCCTCCTCCGGGTCGGGCGGGTCGCCCCAGATCCCCTTGCCGGTGAGCTGCATGGCGCCGTAGCCGAGGCGGTTGACGGTGAGGTCGCCGCCGATGGCGAACCGGCCGGAGGCGTCCGCGGGACGGGTCGTGGTGGTCATACGCTGTCTCCTCCAGGGAGCGGAATATGCAGATTTCACCTGATTAGCCCCTTAAGGGGTTATCTGGGGCCGTTACCCGCTAAATTCGCTTTTCACCCTGGGTGAGGTGGTCATCGAGCACCCGCCTGGCCTGGCGGACGACGGCCTCGTCGACGAAGCGCCCGCCGGGGAGGGCCACCGCGCCGGCCCCGGCCGCCGCCACGATCTCGCGGGCCGCCGCGACCTCCTCCTCGCCGGGCCGGTAGGCGTCGCGGATGACCGGGAGCTGGGCCGGATGGATGGCGGCCCGCCCGCGGAAGCCCATGGCCCGGCCGGCGCGGCACGACTCGGCCAGCCCTTCGAGGTCCCGGAAGTCGGTGTAGACCGACTGGGCCGGCGCGGGCAGCCCGGCGGCGCGGGCCGCCACCACGAGCCGCGACCGCGCCCAGGCCAGCCCCGCCTCGTCGCTGACGCCCAGGTCGGCCCGCAGGTCGGCCTCCCCCAGGCCGATGCTCGCCACCGCCGGATCGGCCGAGGCGATCTCGTGGGCCCGTTCGAGGCCGAGAGCCGACTCGATGAGCGGGTGCAGCGCGGCGCCCGGCGCGGCGGCGGCGACGTCGCGCAGCTGACCGGCCGACTCGGTCTTGGGCACGCGGATGCCGGCCGTACCCGCGGCCAGGGCGCCGACGGCGCGCAGGTCCGCCTGGCCCCAGGCGGTGCGGGTGTCGTTGATCCGGACCTGCACGCGCGGCCGGGGTACGGCGAGCAGCGCCACGACCTCGGCCCTGGCCAGGTCCTTGCCGCCGGGGGCGACGGCGTCCTCCAGGTCGACGATCACCACGTCGGCCGGGCCGGCGAGCGCCTTGGCCACCAGGTCCGGCCGGTCGGCGGGCGCGTACAGCCAGGTCAGCATCACACCACCCCCCTGTCGCGCAGCGCCTCGATCTCGGCGGGCGTGAGCCCCGCCTCCGCCAGGACCTCGGCCGTGTCCTCACCGTGGGCGCGGCCGGTCCAGCGGATCTCGCCGGGGGTTCCCGACAACCGGAACATGACGTTCTGCATCCGCAGCGGCCCCAGCTCGGGGTCCTCCACGGTGGTGACGGCGTCCAGGGCGGCGAGCTGCGGGTCGGCCAGCACGTCGCGCACGTCGTAGACGGGCGCCACCGCGGCCTGCGCCTCCTCGAAGGCGGCGAGCACCTCGTCGCGGGTGCGCGCGCCGACCCACGCGGCGACGGCCCCGTCCAGTTCGGCGGCGTGCTCGGCGCGCCCCGCCCCGGTGGCGAACCACGGCTCGGCGATGCACTCCGGCCGGCCGACGAGGCGCATGACGCGCTCGGCGATGTTCTGCGCCGAGGTGGACACCGCGACCCAGGAGCCGTCCGCGCACCGGTAGGTGTTGCGCGGCGCGTTGTTGACCGACCGGTTGCCGGTGCGGGGCGGCACGATCCCGAGCCGGTCGTAGATCGTCGGCTGCGCCCCCAGCACGGTCAGGATCGGCTCGATGATCGACATGTCGACGACCTGCCCGGACCCGGTGGCCTCGCGCGCGTGCAGCGCCGTCATCACGGCGTAGGCGGTCGCGAGCGCGCAGATGCCGTCGGCCAGGCCGAACGGCGGCAGCGTCGGCGGCCCGTCCGGCTCGCCGGTCATCGCGGCGAACCCGCTCATCGCCTCGGCCAGCGTGCCGAAGCCGGGCCGTCTCGCGTACGGGCCGAACTGGCCGAACCCGGTGACGCGGGCGAGCACCAGGCGGGGGTTGGCCTCGCGGAGCCGGTCGTAGGAGAGGTTCCACCGCTCCAGCGTCCCCGGGCGGAAGTTCTCGATGATCACATCGGCGTCGCGCGCCAGTGTGAGGAGCAGGTCCTGGCCCTCGGGCCGCGACAGGTCGAGGGTGATCGTCCGCTTGTTGCGGCCCAGCATCTTCCACCACAGGCCGCCGGGCCCGTGCCCCCGCGAGGAGTCCGGTCTGACCGGATGCTCCACCTTGACGACCTCGGCGCCGAAGTCGCCGAGCATCATGGCCGCCATCGGTCCCGCGAACAGCGTCGCGAGGTCGAGGACGCGGACCCCTTCCAGAGCCTTCACCGTCGTTCCTCCAGGTTCGGTTCCTCCGGGTCCACGGCCGGTCCGCCCGCGAAGACGTCCTCCGGGTTCACGGCCGGTCCGCCGGTGGGGACGTCCTCCCGGTTCACGGCCGGCGCGCCGGCGAAGGCGTTCTCCCGATCCACGGCCGGCCCGTCGGCGAGGACGTCCCGCGCGACGGCCAGGGTGCGGCGGGCGAGCCGGTCGAAGCCGATGCCGTCGAAGCCCCGCAGGCTGCTGGCCAGCCGGTTCCCCGGTTTCCACTGTTCGGGGACGCCGGAGGCGCCGAGCAGCCCGCCCACGATCGAGCCGACCGTCGCGCCGGCCGAGTCGGTGTCCCAGCCGCCGGCGACGGCCCCCGCGATCGACACCGTGAAGTCGCCGCGCCCGTGGACGAGCGCCGCCGCGATCAGCGCCGCGTTGTTGACCGTGTGGACCCAGTGCAGGTCGCCGTGGCGTTCGTACAGCCGGTCGACGACCCGCTCGAACTCCGGCTCCGACGAGGCGTCCGCGACGGCGTCCCGTACGGCCCCGGCCAGCCGCGACCCGGCCGGCACGACGGAGAGCCCGGCGGCGACCACGTCCTCGACCGAGGAGGCCACGAGGGAACGGGCGCACATGGCGGCGACCATCATCGCGCCGTAGACGCCGTTGCCGGTGTGGCTGAGGCGGGCGTCCCGCCAGGCGAGCGCGGCGGCGGCGGCCGGGTCCCCCGGGTTGGCCCAGCCGTAGACGTCCGCCCTGATCAGGGCGCCGATCCACTCCCGGAACGGGTTGCGGTGCGTCGCGGTGCGGGGCGGCTCGATCCCGTCGAGCAGGTTGCGGTACGCCGCCCGCTCGGCGGTGAAGACCCGGCCCGCGGGCAGCTCGTCCAGCCACATCGCGGCCACGTCGGCGGTGGTGAAGTCGCGGCCGAGGCGTTCCAGCAGGGAGAGCCCGAGGAGCGGGAAGTTCAGGTCGTCGTCCTCGGGCACGCCGTCGATGTTCTCGGCGAGCGAGTTGACGGCGCTGCGCCTGTTCCACGGCCAGCGGGCCGCCACCTCGTCCGGCAGTCCGGCCGCGGTGAACCAGCCGCGGATCGGCCAGTTGCCGGTGGCCTCGGCGATCTCCCTGATGCCCTCACGGGGGATCTTCTCCACCGGCTTGCCGAGCACGCACCCGGCGGCGCGTCCCAGCCAGGCGCCGAGCAGCCGGTCGGGTAGCCGGGCGGGGTCGGCGGCCTCGCGGGGGAAGCCCCCGGGGGCGCTCAGGGTGATCTCGGCGAGTCCGGAGGGTTCGGGGAGCGGGGACGGGATCGCCGCCAGCTCGTCCAGCAGCTCACCGGCCAGGTCGCGCAGCGCCGGGTCGGCCGGCCGCGGGGAGGCGCCCGCCCTGGGCGGCGCGTCGTGCCCCCCGGCGGCGCGCCAGCGGGCGGCGATCGCGGCGGCCTCCGGGCCGCGGCCGTCCTCAGCCGCCTGGCGTAGCTCGTGGCCGACCAGGTCCTCCGGCTGCACCCAGGTGAGCCGGATCAGGCGGTCGTCCGGCCGGTCGGTCCGCCGGTCCGCCGGGCGGCCGGTCACGCCGTCCCTCCCGCCGCGTCCCCGGCCGGGGCGTTCCCGGCCGCCGCGTCCCCGGCCGGGGCGTCCCCGGTCAGGGCGGCGAAGGCGGCCTCGTGGGCCCGCCGCGCGGCGAGGTCGGCCGCGTGGACCCGCCGGGCCACCCCGGCGATGGTCACGCCGGGAGCCACCAGGTCGATCCTGCTGGCCTCCGACACCGGGCCGAGCCACTCCGGCGGCACCGCGCCGGCTCCGCCGAGCGCCCCGGCGATCGCGCCGCCCATGCTGGCGATCGAGTCGGCGTCGCGGCCGTAGTTCACCCCGCCGAGCACGGTCTCGCGGTAGTCGCCCTTCGCGATGAGCAGGAAGGCGAGCGCCAGCGGGAGCTCCTCGATGCTGTGCAGGCGGCTCGGGCGGCGGGCGCCGAGCCCCTGGTCGCGGTAGGTGTCGGCGACGGTGTCGTAGGGGGCGACGGCCTCGCGCAGCGCGCCGAAGGAGCCGTCCCAGTGGCCGAGGCCGCGGGCCCGGTCGCAGACGGCCTCGATGGCGGCCCGCGTGCCGTCTTTGGCGAGCCGCAGACAGGTGGCGACCACCGAGTCGGGGGTCGCTCCCGGGCGCATGGCCTCGGCGACGGCGGCGGCCAGCACCCCGGCGGCCTCCCGGCCGTAGCTGGACTGGTGGGCGCCGGCCAGGTCGATCGCCTCGGCGTACGCCCCGTCCGGGTCGGCCGCGTTGACGACGCCGACGGGCGCCATGTACATCGCGGCGCCGCAGTTGACGATGTTGCCGACGCCGGCTTCACGGGGATCCACGTGGCCGTAGTGCAGGCGCAGGACCAGCCACTTCTCGGCGAGGAAGACCCGCTGCAGGGGCAGCGCCTCGGCCTCCAGCTCGGGGATCCACCGCTTCTCGCCCATCATCTCGGGCACCAGGTGCTCGGCCGCCGCGTACGCGTCGAGGTGACCGCCCGCCTTCTCGTAGACGCGGATCAGGGCGTGCGTCATGAGGGTGTCGTCGGTGACGTGGCCGTCGCCCTTGTGGTACGGCGCGATGGGCCGGGCGTTGCGCCAGTCCTCGAAGTACGGCGGGACGATGCCCGTCACGTGGCCGCCGTAGCGGCGTCGTATCTGCTCGGGCGTCCAGCCCTCGGTCGCGCCGCCGATCGCGTCGCCGACCGCGGCGCCCGTCACGCATCCGACGGCCTTGTCGGTCAGCAGGTCCTGCGGCGTCATGCCAGTCCTCCAGCGATGTCGATGAGATCCGTTCCGGCCAGGTCGGGGATGCCGCAGCCGGCCAGCGTGCGCGCCGTGGCGCACCAGCCCTCCGGGAGGGCCCGGTGGCCGGTGTGCGCCCCGGTCAGCGCCCCGGTCAGCGCCGGGGCGGAGTCGGCGAGCGACGGCAGGCACGCGGCGGCGGACACGGCCGCGCCCAGCGCGCCTCCGGACACCTCGGCGAGCGCCAGGGCGGCGGCGACCGTCTGGGCGGCCGCGACGCCGTAGCTGTAGACGTGGTCCAGCAGGGCCGCGTCGAGCGCCGGGACCGCCGCGAAGGGGTCCCCCGCCTCACGGGCCGCCGCGAGCGCCCTCCGGGTCATGCAGCCGATCGCGGTGTCCTCGGGCAACTCGGCCAGGGCCGCCTCCACGGCGGAGGGTATCGGCCCGCCCGCGACGAGCTCCGCGACCGCCGCCGCCATCGCCGCGGCGGCGTGGACGCCGTCCCCGGCGTTGGTGACCGAGGCGTCGGCCCGCGGGTCGATGCCGGCCGCCCCGAAGGCGACGGCCCGGATCGCCGCCGCGTCGTCGAAGAAGTGCGGGTTGTCGTGCCCGCTGGCGGGCGGCCGCTTGCCGGCGGCCAGGTTGTCGAGCGCCGAGCGCACCGAGATCCGTACCCGCAGGTCGGAGCGTTCCGCGAGCCTGCCGAACGCCTCCGCCCGGTCGTCGTGGATCGTCAGCGCGGTCCAGGCCAGCCACTCGGCGTCGTCGGACGGCCCGATCGCCAGCGGCTCGACCGGCTGGTTCAGCGTGAACGGCACGGGCAGCGTGGTGACGCGGTGCTCCTCGGCGAAGGCGTCCAGCTCCCGCTCCAGCCGCCTGCTCCAGGGCGCCAGCAGGGTGGAGCGGTGCCGCGCCGACGGCCAGCCGGCCGCGTCGCCGATCGCGAGGCCGATGAAGGCGCCGCGGATCCTGTCCCCCGATGACATGTCTCTCCTCTGCTCGCCTCTACTCGTCGTACCGGCCCGCGGGCACGCTCACGCCGCCCGCTCCGACGCGGCCACCAGCTCGGTGGCCGCGTCGAGCACATGCCGCCCGGCGACGACCGGGAGGCACCTCCCCGTGGCCGGGCCGATCTCCGCGGCCCAGCGCTCCGGGACCGCGGCCTCGCCGCGCCCCGCCCCCGCGAGGGCGCCCGCGATGGCCGCGGTCGTGTCGGCGTCCCTGCCGAGGTTGGCGGCGGAGACGACGGACTCCTCCACCTCGCCGGCCCCCATGAGGTAACCGGCGAAGGCGAGGGCGACCGCCTCCGGTGCGAGATCCGTCCACGGGTAGTGGCGCACCACCACCGCCGCGTACAGCCGCTCCACCGACCCGGCGGCGACGGCCTCGACGGCGGCCCGCAGGTTGCGGGAGGTCCAGGAGTCCTCGGGGACGGCGGCGATCCCGGCCTCGACGACCTCGCCGGGGGCCGCGCCGGTCATCGCGACGGCCACCGCCGCCGCGACCGCCTGACCTCCGTACACGCCCTCGCCGCTGTTGCTCACCACGCCGTCCACCGCCACCAGCCGGGCCGCCTCCGCGGGCCGGCCGGCGGCGAAGATCCCGTACGGCGCGGCGCGCATGGCCAGCCCGTCCGACCACCCGTGCGGGTGCCACAGGCCGGACAGCGGCGGGGCGAGGCCCCGGCGGAGCGCCTGGACGGCGCCGAGCTCGGAGAAGCCCGCGCCCCGCATCGGTCCCTCGATGCCCGGGATGATCTGCTCGCGGTACTCCCTGGCCACGTCGGCCGAGGTCAGCGCCTCGCCGTACCGGCAGAGCAGGGAGGCCGCGAAGAGGGTGTACTCGGTGTCGTCGGTGCCGCCTCCGCCGGGTTCGATCTCGGTGAGACGGCCCCACCGCCGGGCGATCTCCTCCGGGGTGAGGTTCTCCGCGGGGCGCCCGAGGGCGTCGCCGGCCGCGAGGCCGAGCAGGCACCCCCGGGCGCGGGTCGGCGTCACTTGTTGTACCGCTCCAGCACCTTGTTGCCCTCGTCGACGAGCGTCTTCGCCGCCTCGTCGAGGGTGATCTTGTTGGCGAAGTACTGCTGCAGGGTGGGGGTGGCCACCTTGCTCTTCCACTCGTCGAACCCGTTCACCTTGAGGTAGGGCGCGACCACGAGGTTCTTGGCGGAGGCGGTCGCCACGTCCCAGCCGTTCTCCTTCGTGGTCATGGACGGGTCGGCCGCGGCCTTGGCGCTGGTCGGGAGCAGCCAGTCGCCCTTGGCCAGCTTCGCCTGGTTGTCGCCGTTGAGGAAGAAGGAGATGAACTTCGCCGCCTGGTCGGGATACTTGCTGTCGGCCGCGACGGACAGGGTCTGTGAGGTGGCCCCCTGGTCGGAGCCGGTGCCCTTCAGCGGCGGGATCGTGACCCAGTCGAAGCCGGACGGGGCCTGCTCGGCGACCTGCTGCCGCAGGTAGACGCCCGCCGGGAGCATGGCGTACTTGCCCGCGTAGAAGCCCGGCAGCGGGTCGGCGGTGCCCATGCCGAGCGCGGACGGGTCGGCCGACCTGTCCTTGTAGAGCTGGTCGTGGATGCGCTGCAGCACCTCGCGCTCCTCGGGCCCCACCTTGACCGTCGCCTTGGCGCCGTCGGTCTGGAAGAAGGTGCCGCCGAAGTTGAGCCCGAGGTTGAGCACCTTGTTGACCGGTGACTTCAGCGGCCAGGCCACCCCGAAGGAGTCGCCCTTGGTGAGCTTCTTGCTGATCTTCGCGAACTCGTCCCAGGTCCACGGGTCCTCGGGGGTCGGGATGCGCACCCCGGCCGCGTCGAGCAGCTTCCTGTTGGCGATGATGACCTGCGACTCCTGGAGGAACGGCACGCCGTACACGCCCTGGCCGCCCTTGCCGTCGCCGAAGGTGACGGTGTCCCAGGCGGCCTGCGGGATGTCGCTCTTCAGGTCGGCGGGCAGCTTGCCCGCGAGGTCCAGGAGGTAGCCGCGGGAGGCGAAGCCGGCGAGCGCCGGGGAGTCGTCGTGGATGACGTCCGGCGGGTCGCCGGCCTCGAACGACGTGACGAGCTGGTCGTTGACGTTGTCCCAGCTGCCCTGGACGTACTCGACCCGGATGCCGGGGTTGGCCTTGTTCCACTCGTCGACGATCGCCTTGTTGGCGGCGATGGACTCCTTCTGCCAGGCCAGGCTCAGGAATTTCAGGCTCACCGGGTCGCCGGCCTTCTGGCCGCCGCCGTCGCCCGACGAGCAGCCGGCCGTCAGGGCGGCGAGCGCGGCGGCGGCCGCCACGAGTGCGGTTCTGGTACGCAACGGACTCTCCTATCGAGGGGTACGGCTCCGCCGGGTCCGGCTCGGCTCGCCCCGCTGGGGTCGGGGGCTTTTTTCGAAGATCGGCTAACCCTTGACGGCGCCGGCCAGCAGGCCGGACCTGAGCCGTCTCTGGATGATCGCGAAGAACGCCAGGCTCGGGATCGTGGCGAGCAGCGACGCCGCGGCGAGCGGGCCGAGACGCACGACCCCCTCGGCGCCGGTGAACTTCACCAGGGTCAGCGGCAGTGTGGCCACGTCGGGGTCCTTGAGGACGACCAGCGCGAAGAGGAACTCGTTCCACGAGGAGATGAAGGAGAACAGCAGCGTGGCCACCACGCCGGGTGCGAGGAGCGGTGCCACGATCCGCACCAGCGTGCGGACCCGGCCCGCGCCGTCGGTCGCCGCCGCCTCCTCCAGCTCGCGCGGCACGGACCGCACGTATCCCTGGAGCATCCACAGCGCGAACGGCAGCGTGAAGGTGACGTGCACGACCGTGAGGCCGGGCAGCGTGTTCACCAGGTCCAGGGTCCGCAGCACCATGAACAGCGGAATGATGATCAGGATGAACGGGAAGACCTGGCTGACCAGCACCCATCCGATCGCGACCCTGTTGACGAGCGAGCGGTGGCGGGCCATGGAGTAGGCCGCGGGCAGGGCGAGCACGACCGTCAGCACGGAGCTCGTGACCGCGACCACCAGGCTGCGCAGCGCGCTGCCGACGATGTCCTGCTCGGTGAACGCGTCGGCGAAGTTGGTGAGGACCGGGTGGCGCGGGATCCACGTCGGGGTCAGGCCCGCCATCTCCTGCGACGTCTTGAGCGCCGTGGACAGCAGCCAGAGCAGCGGGAAGGCCAGGAAGACGATGTACCCGAGGAGGGCGAGGTACTGCAGCGGCCTGCGCATGTCAGCTCGCCTCCCGCATCTGACGGCCGATGTAGAGACCCAGTACGGCCAGCACGACGATCACGATCGCGACTCCGAGGGTGGCGGCGTAGCCGAAGAAGCCGTAGCGGAAGGCCTCCTCGTAGGCGAAGAGCATCGGCAGCCGGGTCTGTCCGCCCGGACCGCCCTGGGTGAGGACGTAGACCAGGCCGAACTGGTTGATGTTCCAGACGAAGTCGAGTGAGGTGATCGTCACGATGATCGGGCGGAGCTGCGGCAGCGTGATGTTCCAGAAGCGGCGCCACGTCGAGGCCCCGTCCATGTGACCGGCCTCGTGCAGTTCCCTGGGCACGCCCTGCAGCCCCGCGAGCAGCACGACGGTCGTCTGCGGCATGCCGGTCCAGATCCCGACGACGATCACCGCGGGGAGCGCGATGGAGAAGTCGTTGAGCCAGTCGACGTTGTGGTCGAGCAGCCCCGCCCCCTGGAGCGTGCTGTTGAGGATGCCGGCGTTGGGGTGGTAGACGAGCCGCCACATCAGCCCGATGACGACCGGCGGCATCGCCCACGGCACCATGGCGAGCACCCGGGCGAACCCCCGGAACCGCAGGTTCTCGTTGAGCAGCAGCGCGAGCCCGAGCGCGGCGGCGAACTGCAGCACGGTGACCGAGACCGCCCAGATCAGGCCGATGCGGAACGACGCCCAGAAGTCCCCGTCGGTGAGGAGGTCGCCGAAGTTCGCCAGGCCCACGAACGAGGTCACGGAGTTGCGCCCGGACCTGGCGTCGGTGAAGGCGAGGTAGATGCCGTAGAGCAGCGGGCCGACGCTGAAGACCAGCACCGGGATCAGCGCCGGCAGCATCAGCAGGAGCGTCTCGCGCCCCTGCCGGCTCTTTTCGGGCCGGCCCCGGCGATCCGCCGCGGACCCCCGTTCCCTTTCGGCCGTCAAGGTCATGGAGACTCCTCCCCCAGGGTCGAGGCGCGGGTCACGAGGCGGGGTTCGACGGTGACCGTGCGGGGCGGCCGGCCGTCGTTCTCCAGGCGGTCGAGCAGGAGTTCGGCGGCGGCCCGGCCGCGCTCGGCCGAGCCGAGCCAGACGCTGGTGAGCGGCGGCCAGGCGATCGTGGCGAGGTCGGTGTCGTCCATGCCCGCCACGGCGACGTCCTCGGGCACCCTCCGCCCCGCGCGCCGCAGGACGTCGAGCGCCCCGAGGGCGATCAGGTCGTTGGCGCACAGCAGCGCGTCGAGGTCCGGGACGCGTTCGAGCAGGCGGGCCGCGGCCTGCGCGCCCTCGGCGCGGTAGAAGTCGCCCACCTCGACGAGGTCCCGGTCGTACGGCAGGCCGAGCGTCTCCAGCGCCTCCGCGTAGGCGGCGGAGCGGGCCGCGCCGGGGACGGTGTCCGGCGGGCCGTTCACGAAGCCGATGCGGCGGCGGCCCAGGTCGTGGAGGTGCCGGACGGCGAGCCGCACGCCGGTCCTGGAGTCGACCCGCACGTTGTCCACCGGGGTGCCCTCGGGCACGGAGCCGATGACGACGATGGGCGCGCGGGCGGCGGCGAACATCTCCAGGTGCCCGTCGGTCACCCTCAGCGGGATCATGATGAGCCCGTCGATGTACCGCTCCCCGAGGCCGCGCAGCACGTCGAGCTCGTCGGCCGCGTCCGCGTTGGTGGAGTGCAGGACGAGCCGGTAGCCGGCCGCCCTGAGCAGGGGCTGGATCTCCCGGACCATCGCGAGGTAGACCGGGTTCCCTATGTCGGCCATGGCGAAGCCGATCTGGTTGCTGCGCCGCGACTTCAGCGACCTCGCCGCCGAGTTCGGCACGTAGCCGAGTTCGCGCGCGACGCTCATCACGCGGCGTTCGGTCTCCGCCCTGGTGGGGAGGCCGTTGAGCACACGTGACACCGAGGCGATCGACACGCCCGCCCGGCGGGCGATCGTCGTGATCGTCGGTTCCTCGCTCATGCCCACCTCGGTCTCCGTAGACGGTAAACGTTTTCAGTAGGCGGCGTCACATCTCTGAAAACGTTTACGGATGGAGGACATGTAACGCCCATGTTTCCACCAGCGTCAAGTCACAATCGGATAAACCGGACAAAGAACCGGTCAACCGCGGCCCGGGGGCCGGTGAGAGGCCGGACCAGGGGCCGGGCCGGCCGAGACCGGGGGCCGTGGCTACTTGATCGCGCCGACCGTCACCCCGCGCGTGAGGGTCCGCTGGAAGATCAGGAAGAAGACGACCGCCGGAAGGATCCCCAGCAGCGCCGAGGCGCTCGACATGGTGGCGTCCATCATCTTGTCGCCCTGCAGCACACCCAGCGCCACGGGCACGGTCTGGTTCTCGTTGGAGACCAGGAAGACCAGCGGCAGGAAGAACTCGTTCCAGGTCCAGATGAAGAAGAAGACCAGCAGCACCGCGAGCGTCGGCCTGCTGACCGGGACGACGATCCGCCACAGCGCCCGCCACTTCCCGGCGCCGTCGAGGGCGGCGGCCTCCAGGATCTCGCGGGGGAACCGGCCGAGCACCGAGGCGAGCAGGTAGGTGCCGAAGGCGCTCTGGATCACCGTGAAGATGATGATCACGGCGAGCCGGGTGTCGTAGAGGCCGGCCTGCTTGGCCAGGTAGTACAGCGGGTAGACCAGCGCCTCCTGCGGCAGCGTGTTGGCCACCAGGAACGCCACCATGATCCACGTGCGGCCGCGGACCCGGCCGACGCCGAGCGCGTAGGCGTTGAGCACCGACAGCACGACGGCCAGCACGGCCACCGAGCCGCTGATCACCAGGCTGTTCCACAGCTTGCCGCCGAAGTCCGTCCGGTTCCAGAACGCGACGATCCCGTCCAGGTGGAGCCCGCCGGGCAGGCTGAGCGGCCCCCCGGAGGAGTACTCGGCCGGCGACTTGACCGCGTTGACCGCGACGATGGCGAACGGCACCAGCATCACGACGGCGAGGACGGCCAGCGCGGCCAGGACCGCGTACTTCCGGATCATGATTCCCTGTCCTGGATCCGCAGGAAGAAGGCCGTGACCATGATGATCAGGAGGGTGAGCACGGTCGCGATCGCCGAGCCGTACCCGACGTTGGCCTTCTCGAAGAAATTTTGATAGCTGAAGTACGACGGCACGAGCGTGGCACCGCCGGGGCCGCCGCGGGTCAGCACGAAGATCGGCCCGAAGACCTTGAGCGCGGCGATCGTGCAGGTCAGCAGCACCACGAAGATCTCCGGCCGGATCTGCGGGATCGTGACGTGCCAGAACCGCCGCCACCAGGAGGCCCCGTCCATCTCGGCCGCCTCGTACAGCGCGGGGTCCACCCGCTGGAGCCCGGCCATGAAGACGACCACCGGGTAGCCGATCTGGAACCACACCATGATCAGCATCACGCTCGGCAGCGCCCAGGCGGGGTCGCCGAGCCAGTTGCGCGGCTCCATGCCCACCAGCCCGAGCAGCTCGTTGAGCGCGCCGTACCGGGGGTGCATGATCCAGCCCCAGACGATCCCGGCGACCGCGACCGGCAGCACCTGCGGCAGGTAGTACGCCGCCCGCAGCGCGCCGGCCGTACGGGGGCCGAACCTCCTGCCGACGTGGTCGAACAGCGCGGCCGCCAGGACCAGCCCGATCGCGGTCGGGACGATCGCCATCGCGACGATCAGCGCGACGTTGTGCCGGAAGGAGGCCCAGAACCGCTCGTCGGCGAACAGCCGGGCGTAGTTGTCCAGCCCGATCCAGCGCGGGTCGCCGATCCCCTGCCAGCGGGTGAACCCGATCCCGACGTTCATCAGGAACGGAACCGCGATGACGGCCGTGAACAGCAGGGCGCTGGGCAGCAGGAACACCCAGTACCCGCGGCCGCGGGGCCTGTCCATACGGAGGACCTCGTCTCGTCTCGTGGTGCTCTTCGCGCGGCCCGCCGAAAGGGGCGGGCCGCGCGGGTGACGTCAGTTGCCGAGGTCGGCGAGGTTCTCCTGGTACGGCCCGGCGAGCTCCTCCAGGACCTGGTCCGGCTTCTTCGTGCCGTTGATCAGGTTCTGCACGCCGGAGACCAGCACGTCGTAGTAGCCCGGCGCCGGCCAGTCGGGGTAGAAGGCCAGCCCGTCGGCGCCGGAGAGCTCCGTGAAGTTCTCGATCAGCTCCTTGTTGCGGGCGTCGGTGATCGCCGCGGGGTCGGCCGCGACCGGGATGCCGCCTGCGTTCCCGAGCAGGTTCTGCACGTCCTTCTTCATCGTGATGTCGATGAAGTCGTAGGCGAGGTCCTTGTTGCGGGCGTTGGCGGGGACGACCCAGATGTTGCCGCTGGACCCGGCGTGCATCGTGTTGCCCGGCCAGAGGAACGTGCCCCACTCGAAGTCCTTGATGTCGGTGGCGAACCGGCCGAACCACCAGCTTCCGGTCACCGCCATCGGGTACTTGCCGGCGATGAAGGACTGTCCCATGTCCTCGGCCTTGACGCCGGCCGAGTCCTTGCCGATGTAGCCCTTCCTCACCCAGTCGGCGAAGGTCTCCGCGGCGTACTTCAGCTCCGGCCCCTTGAAGTCCACCTTGCCCTTGTAGAGCTGGAAGGCGTCCACCCACGGCCGCTGCGCCCTGCTCAGCGCGAGCTGGTAGAGGATCTGCTGCGCCGGGTACTCGGCGCCGCCGACGGCGAGGGGGGTGGTCCCGGCCTCGACGAACGCGTCCATCGCCGCGGTGAACTCGTCGAACGTCGCCGGCACCTTGACGCCCCGCTTCTTGAAGGCGTCCTTGTTGTAGTAGACCATCACGTACTCGGCGTAGTTGGGGACGCCGAACCACCGGTCGCCGCCCATCACGCCGCGGTCGTCGTACTTGGCGGTGGTCTGCAGGGAGGGGCTGAGCAGCTTGTCCCAGCCCCGCTTGGCGGCCTCGTCCGACAGATCGGTCAGCAGACCCTGCTTGGACAGCAGGCCGGCGGTGGCGTTGCCCTTGTTGTACTCCATGACGTCCGGGGCCTGGCCGGAGTTGAGGATCATGCCCGCGGACTGGCGGATCTGCTCGAACGCCTTCTCCTCGAACGCGACCTTCACCCCGGGGTGGGTGGCCTCGAACTCCTTGACGGCCTCGGCCCACGCCTTGCCCATCGCGCCGTCGGCGCTCTCGTAGTGCCAGAGCTTCAGGGTCCGGGGGCCCGCGGCGGGCTCGTCCGTGTCCTGCCCTCCGCTCCCGCAGGCCGCCAGGGCGGCCAGCAGGGCGGCGACGGCCGCGGCGGTCGCGGCCGTCCTCACCCTTCTCAGCTTGAGCATGACTGCCTCCTAGACGGTGGTGATGACGACCGGGACGTCGGCGCCCACCAGCTCGACGCCCGTGACGCGCGCGCCCCCCGAGACGGTCACCCGCAGCCCGTCCCCCTCGGGGACGGTGGTGACCACGGTGTCCCCGTCGACGTCGGAGACGACGGCGCGGCCCTCGCCCACCCCGTAGGCGACCAGCGTGATCTCCCCGAACGGCCCGTCGCCCACGGCCTCCCCCGGGTCCGCCAGGACCGGGATGAGCGCGCCGTGCCGGGCGAACAGCGGGATCCGGTCGAGCGGCGTGGAGACCGTCACGTACCGGCCGCCGGTGAGCACCTCGCCCGTCCAGTGGTCCACCCAGCCGCCCTCGGGCAGGTACACCTTCCGCACGCCGTCCGGCGAGGTCATCGGGGCCACCAGCAGGTCACGGCCGAGGAGGTACTCCAGGTCGGCCTGCCAGGCCACCGGATCGCCGGGATGGTCCACGCACAGGGCCCGCATCATCGGCGCCCCGGTGCGCGCGGCCTCGACCGCCGCGGTGTAGATGTACGGCATGAGCCGGTAGCGCAGCCTCAGCGCCGCGACGGCCTCCGCCTCGACCCGGGGGAACTCCCACGGCTCCCGGCTGGTGGTGCCGTGCAGGCGCACCAGCGGCGACAGCGCGCCGAACTGGGTCCAGCGGACGTACAGGTCGTCGGTGGGACGGCCGGTGAAGCCGCCCGCGTCGTGGCTCCAGAACGGGATGCCGGACAGGCCGTGCGACAGCCCGCCGCGCAGCGTGCTGCCCATCGCCGGGTAGCTCGTGTAGGTGTCGCCGCCCCACTGCGCCGCGTGCCGCTGGCCGCCGAGGAAGGACGAGCGCGCCCACACCATGCCGTGCCCGGCGACCTCCCTGGTCACCTCGGAGACGAGGTCGTTGAACAGGAGGGTGTAGACGTTGTGCAGGTCGGTGCCGGTCATCCCGTTGGAGGCGACCGCGTCGTGCGGCACGCCCTCGGCGAAGTCGGTCTTGAACGCCTGCACGCCCTGCTCCAGCAGCGGCCGCAGCAGGCCCCGGAACCACTCGGCGGCCTCCGGGTCGGTGAAGTCCACGATGCCGCAGGGCGGGTAGGAGCCGTGCCAGCAGTCGGCCACGTAGACCTCGCCGTCAGCCTTTTTCAAGAAATATCCGTTACGAGCGGCTTCCGGGAACGCCGGGCTCAGGTGGGAGACGTACGGGTTCATCCACAGGCAGACCTTGAAGCCCATCCGGTCCAGCTCGGCGAGCATCGCATCGGGGTCGGGGAAGTTCTCCGCGTCCCACCGCAGGTCCGACCAGTGCCCGTCGGTCTGCCAGTAGGTGTCCAGGTGCAGCACGTCGCACGGGATGCCCCGCTCCCGGATCGTCCGCGCCCGGTCCAGCACCCGCTCCTGGGTGTCGACGAAGAAGCCCGAGGAGATCCAGGTGCCGAACGCCCACTTGGGCGGCAGCGCCGGCCGGCAGGTCAGCCGGTCGAACCGGTCGAGCACCTCCGGCGGGGTGGGCCCGGCGATCACGTAGTAGTCGATGAGGTCGTCCGGCACCACGATCTGCACGCAGCTGTGCGTGGACTGGCAGACGTCGAACTCCACCGGCGTGCCGCTGTCCACCGCCACGCCGTAGCCGCGGCTGGACAGGTAGAACGGGATGTTCTTGTAGGCCCGCTGCGACTCGGCGCCGAAGGCGTCGAAGTTCCACATGACCGGCCGCTGGCCGCGCTTGTCCAGCGGGGTGAACGACTCGCCGAAGCCACCGAACGCCTCGTCGGCGGGGGCGGCGAAGCTCTCGTGGTAGGCGGCCACCTCGCCGTCCGCGCTGGAGCGTCCGAACGGCAGCGTGCGCATCCGGCCGCTGATGTCGGTGTGGCCGCGGTCCTGCTCCAGCAGGGTGGCGCCGGAGGCGTCGGTGAACCTCAGGTGCCAGGGCGACAGGGTGATCTCGGCGCGCAGCGAGCCGGCGTCGACGGTGATCGTCCCGTCGCCGGCCTCCACCCTCGCCCCGGCGAACCCGCCCGGGGTGACCATGGAGATCGCGGCGGCCGACCGGGTCCGCGCGTCCGCGTCCTGGCCGAGCCGTACTCGGATCACCCCCTCGCCCGCCACGCCGACCTGGGCCACCAGCGTCTCGCCGGTGGAGGTCGCGGCCTTCAGCGTCACCGAGGCGTCGTCGGACGCCACCGCCTCGGCGGCGGTCAGCGTCGCCGGGCCCGCCTCGCCCCGGACGCGCACCGGCAGTTCCGGGGGGTCGGCGACGAAGTACTCATGCGCGACGAGGGGAGGGCGATAGGGCATTAGGGCTCCAGCGCTCGGTGTTCCGGTTCCCGAATTAGTTTGGTGTCCAGACCAACAAACGTCAACGGCGACCCTTGAGGCGGGGGCGGGAGGCAGCGGGTGCCCATCCGGAACGGAGGACCTGACGTGGACCGGCCCGGAGGCATCGGCTGGAGCCGGAGCCGTCCCCCTTGAGCTGGTACGGCGTGGCGAATGGGTGTTCGCGGTCGACCACGGAGACGATGAACAGCAGGTCCCGGACGGTCCGCGGCCGCCTCCCGGCGGCTACGCCGTACGGAGGGTACGGCGGGGGCAGCGGGTATCGGGGCGGGCGCCACGGCCCGCCGCGCGGCCGGGACGACCCCGAAGGAGGTTCCCGTGCGCCGTCGCCGTCCCGTGCCCCCGGCACCCGTCCTCCGGGCTCCCACGCCTCCGTCGCCCGTCCCCGGCGCACCCGCGTCCCCGACGTCCGCCCTCCGGGGCCGTACGTCCCCGGTGTCCGCCGTCCGGGACCGCGCGGCCCCGGACGGCGTCGCCTGCGCACCCCCGGCGGCCGCCGTCGCGGCCCTCGTCCTCGTCGCCGCGGCGGTGGCACCGGTCTGCGCCCCGATCCCGGAGGCCGCCGCGGCCGGCGCGCCCGGAGGCCGGGACGGCCCCTGCCGGCCCGGTGAGGGCCGCGACCTGCGGGACGGGGACTTCACCCGCGCCCCGCTCCCGGCCGGCCTGCGCTGCGCCGACCTGACCAGGGCCGTGCTGAGCGGCGTGACGCTCGCCCACGAGGATCTGACCGGGGCCGTCCTGCGCGGCGCCGACCTGCGCGGCGCCGACCTCACCGGGGCCTCGCTCCGCTACGCCGACCTGCGCGCCGCCGACCTCACCGAGTCCCGGCTCGGCGAGGTGCGCGCCGACCACGCCGACCTGCGCGGCGCGTACCTCGCCGACGCCGAGGCCGTGCAGGCGAGGTTCCCCCACGCCGACCTCACCGGGGCCAAGCTGGCCCGCACCGACCTGGGACAGGCCGACCTCACCGGCGCCAAACTGGTCGGCGTCAACCTGGAGGAGAGCAACGCCGAGCAGGTGGCGGCGGTCGGGGCCGACTTCACCCGGGGCAGGCTCGGCGGCGCCGACCTGAACCAGGCGGGGCTGGGCGACGCCACCTTCACCGGCACCGACCTCACCGGCGCCGACCTCGGCCAGGCCGACCTGCATGGCGCCGACTTCACCGGGGCGGTCGTCGAGGGGACCACCTTCGACCAGGCGCGCGGTGTGGACCTGGCGGGCGCCCGGGGCTTCCCGGTCGGTCTGCGCGACCCGTGGAACCGGCGGCCCCGGTCCGCGGCGTCCAGCCCCCGGGTCGGGCCGCCGGAGACGAACCTCCTGCCGGAACGGCCCGCCGTCGGGCCCGTCATGGTGGCCTTCAGCACGGCGGGCATGATCCTGCTGCTGGCGGGCTGGGCCGTACGGACCCGGTGGCGGCGCCGCCGGCACGGCTGAGCGGCGAAAGGCCCGGGACGCCGCCGGCACGGCTGAGCGGCGAAAGGCCCGGGACGCCGCCGGCGGGCATGTCGCCGTCTCGGGCGGCCGACGGCGGGCACGGCCGTACGCCGGGCGCCGGGAACCCCCGGTGCCCGGACGCTCCGGGCCGGGAGCGAAGGTCAGATGCCGCTGGGGGTCATCGGCTGCATCAGGCGGCGGGCCGCCTCGGTGATGGAGCCGGACAGCGAGGGGTAGACCGCGAAGGTGTGGGCGACCTGGTCGACGGTGAGCCGCTGCTGCACCGCCACCGAGACCGCGAGGATCAGCTCGGACGCGCGGGGGGCGACCACCACGCCGCCGAGGATGATGCCGGTGTGCGGGCGGCAGAACAGCTTCACGAAGCCGTCGTTGAACCCCTGCATCTTCGCGCGGGCGTTGGTGGCCAGCGGCAGCTTGACCACGTTGGCCTCGATCTCGCCGGCCTCGATCGACTTCTGGGTGACGCCGACCGCGGCGATCTCCGGGTCGGTGAAGATGTTGGAGGCGACGGTGGCCAGCCGCAGCGGCTGCACCGCCTCGCCGAGCGCGTGCCAGACCGCGATCCGGCCCTGCATCGCGGCGACCGAGGCGAGCATCAGCACTCCGGTGCAGTCACCGGCGGCGTACACGCCGGGCGCCGAGGTGCGCGAGACCTTGTCCACCTGGACGAAGCCGTTCCGGTCGAGGGTGACCCCGGCCTCCTCCAGGCCGATCCCCGCGGTGTTGGGCACCATGCCGACCGTCATCAGGCAGTGGCTGCCCTCGGCGGTGCGGCCGTCCTCCAGCGTGACGACCACGCCGTCGGCGGTGCGCTTGACCGACTCCGCGCGGGAGCGGCCCATGACGTTCATCCCGCGCCGGCGGTAGACCTCCTCAAGGACCTCCGCGGCGTCGGCGTCCTCGTTGGGCATCATCCGGTCGCGCGAGGACACGAGCGTGACCTCCGAGCCGAGCGAGCGGTAGGCGCCCGCGAGCTCCGCGCCGGTGACGCCGGAGCCGACCACGATGAGGTGCTCGGGCAGCTCCGTGAGGTCGTACAGCTGCCGCCAGGTGAGGATGCGCTCGCCGTCGGGCTCGGCGCCGTTGAGGATGCGCGGGGTCGCGCCGGTAGCCACGATGACCACGTCCGCCCGGATCGTCCGGTCACCGGCCCTGACCACCTGCGGGTCGACCAGCCGCCCGGGTGCCCGGACCACCTCGACCCCCTCCGCCGACAGCCTGGCCGCGATGTCGGCCGACTGCGCGCGGGCCAGCTCCTTGACGCGCCGGTTGACCTCCGGCATGTCGGCGATGACGCCGCCGGCGTCGCCGTCGGGGCCGCCGGTGTAGTGGACGCCCAGCATGCTGGCGTCGAGGAGCGCCTGCTTGCGCACGGAGCTGGCGATCAGCGTCTTGGACGGCACGCAGTCGGTGAGCACGCAGGCCCCGCCGGGACCGTCCTGCTCGACGACCGTGACCTGCGCGCCGAGTTGCGCGGCCACGAGCGCCGCCTCGTAACCGCCGGGTCCGCCGCCGATGATAACGATCCTTGTCACGTCCCTATTCTCCCGCATTACCGGACCGGTCGGCTCGCCGTCCCCCCGGAAAATCCCGGAACCCGCGACACACCGGCGAAAATCGCCGTCGGCCGAGCCTGCGTGATCGCCGGGTGGTTCTTCGATTAGTGTTTGGTGCCGTGCCTGTCTACGCCGCCTACGGCAGCAACATGGACCCCAAGCAGATGGCCCAGCGGGCCCCCCACTCCCCCATGCGGGGGTCGGGCTGGCTTCAGGGCTGGCGTCTGACGTTCGGCGGGAACGACCTCGGCTGGGAGGGCGCGCTCGCCACCATCGTGGAGGAGGCCGGAGAGCAGGTCTTCGTCGTCCTCTACGACGTGCCCGAATGGGACGAGACCACCCTCGACCAGTGGGAGGGCGCCGCGGCCGGCCTCTACCACAAGGTCAGGCTCCGGGTGCAGACCCTGGAGGGTGAGGTCGTGGCCTGGTTCTACGTGCTCGACGGCTACGAGGGCGGGCTGCCCTCGGCGCGCTACCTCGGCATCCTGGCCGAGGCGGCGGAGAAGGCCGGGGCGCCGGACGACTACGTCCGGGCGCTGCGCGAGCGCCCCTGCTCGTCCCTGGGAAGCTGAGCCCTGGGCCAGGGGACCGGATCCGCCGGCGGCGGAGCCCTCGCTCGTCCCCGGGCAGCTGAGCGACGTGCCGTCCTAACGGCGAGTAACCTCTGATGCGTGACGAATGACCCTTATGCACTCGCCGAGGACGCCGCGACCGCTCTCAAGGACGCCCTGGGAGTCGAGTCCGTCGATGTCGCCCTGGTGATGGGGTCGGGCTGGGTCCCGGCCGCCGACGCGATCGGCGAGACGATCGCCGAGGTCCCGGTGACCGACCTGCCCGGGTTCGCCCCGCCGCTGGTCGCGGGCCACGCGGGCCGGATCCGCGCGGTGCGGACCGCGCAGGACAAGATCGCGCTGATCTTCCTGGGCCGCACCCACCTCTACGAGGGCCGCGGCGTGGAGCCGGTCGTGCACGGCGTGCGGACCGCGATCGCCGCCGGCGCCCGCACGATCGTGCTGACCAACGCCGCGGGCGGCCTGCGCCCGGAGACCCAGGCGGTCGGCGAGGCCGTACTGATCAGCGACCACATCAACCTGACCGGGGCCAACCCGATCACCGGCGCCACCTTCGTCGACCTCACCGACGTCTACACCCCGCGCCTGCGCGCCCTGGTCCGCGAGGTGGACCCGTCCATGGCGGAGGGCGTCTACGTCGCGTTCCGCGGCCCGACGTACGAGACCCCGGCCGAGGTCCGCATGTGCCGCGTCCTCGGCGGCGACATGGTCGGCATGTCCACCGCGCTGGAGGCCGTCGCCGCCCGCGAGGGCGGGGCGGAGGTGCTGGGGATCTCGCTCGTCACCAACCCGGGCGCCGGGCTGGTGGGCGAGCCGCTGAACCACCAGGAGGTGCTGGAGGTCGGCCGCGCCACCGCCGCGCGCATGGGCGGGCTGCTGTCGAAGGTCGTCGACAGGCTCTGACCGACCCTTGACCCCGTCCCGGCCTCGTGAGACGGCCGGGACGCCGACAACCACCCGGCAGGGCCCGCGGAGGCGGGCCGAACCGATGACGGACCCGGCGGAGGCGGCGGGCCGCCGCCGGCAGGAGGCGACGTTGAACAGCGATCTCGTACGGCTCGCACGGGACTGGCGGGCCCAGGACCCCGACCCGGAGACCCGCGCCGAACTCGGCGCGCTGCTGGAGGGCGGCGACGAGGCGGCGCTGCGCGAGCGGTTCGGGGCCAAGCTGGAGTTCGGCACCGCGGGGCTCCGCGGCGAGCTGGGCGCCGGCCCCAACCGGATGAACCGGGTCACCGTCATGCGCGCCGCCGCGGGCCTGGCCCGGGTGCTCGGACCGGGCGGGCACGTCGTGATCGGCTACGACGCCCGGCACAACTCCGACGTCTTCGCCCGCGACACCGCCGCCGTGCTCACCGGCGCCGGGCTGCGCGCCTCGGTGCTGCCCGGCCCGCTGCCCACCCCGGTGCTGGCCTTCGCCGTACGGCACCTCGTCGCCGACGCCGGCGTGATGGTCACCGCCAGCCACAACCCGCCCCGGGACAACGGCTACAAGGTCTACTGGGGCGACGGCTCGCAGATCGTGCCGCCGGTGGACCGGGAGATCTCCGACGCGATCGACGCCGTCGGGGACGTCTCCGGTCTGCCGCTCGGCTCCCCCGGCGACGACGCCTGGACCACGCTGGGCGAGGAGATCGTGGCCTCCTACGTGGACGCGGTCACCGCGCTGCCGATCGGCGACGCCCGCGACCTGAAGGTGGCCTACACGCCGCTGCACGGCGTGGGGGCGGTGACGCTGACCGGCGCCTTCCTGGCCGCCGGGTTCGAGGCCCCGGCCATCGTGGAGGCGCAGGCCGCCCCGGACCCCGGCTTCCCCACCGTCGCCTTCCCCAACCCGGAGGAGCCGGGCGCGATGGACCTCGCGCTGGAGCTCGCCGGGCGGATCGGCGCGGACATCGTGCTGGCCAACGACCCCGACGCCGACCGCTGCGCGGTGGGCGTGCCCCTGCCGGACGGCGGCCACCGGATGCTCACCGGCGACGAGCTCGGAGCCCTGCTGGGCGAGCACGTGATCCGGAACACCTCCGGCGGCGGGCGCCTGGTCGCCACCACCATCGTCTCGTCCTCCCTGCTCGGCAGGATCGCCGCCGGGTACGGCGTGCGCCACGCCGAGACCCTCACCGGCTTCAAGTGGATCATGCGAGCCGAGGGCGGCGACCTCGTCTTCGGCTACGAGGAGGCGCTGGGCTACAGCGTCGGCACCGGCGCCGGCCTGCCGGTCCGCGACAAGGACGGCATCGGGGCGGCGCTGACCGTCGCCGGCCTGGCCGCCGCCGCCAAACGCGACGGCCGCACCCTGCTCGACCTGCTCGACGACCAGGCCCGCCGGTACGGCCTGCACGCCACCTCCCAGCTCTCGGTGCGGGTGGACGACCTGTCCCTGATCGCCGGCGCGATGGCCCGGCTGCGCGCCACGCCGCCGGTGGAGCTGGGCGGCCGGAAGGTCGAGTCCGCCGACGACCTGCGCGAGGGCGCGGGCGGCCTGCCGCCCACCGACGGCCTGCGCTACCGGCTGTCCGGCGGCGCCCGCGTCGTCGTCCGCCCGTCGGGCACCGAGCCCAAGCTCAAGTGCTACCTGGAGGTCGTCGTCCCGGTCGCCGGGGAGGTCTCCGAGGCGCGGGCTCGGGCCGCCGCCGACCTGGACGCCCTCCGCGCCGACCTGTCGTCCGCCCTGGGCCTCTGAGCCCGCCCGGCCCTCTGAGCTGAGCCCGCCCGGCCCTCTGAGCCCGCCCGGCCCCCGAGATGGAGATACGTCCATTCCGGGGGCCGGATGCCGGAGGAACCTCCATGGCGTGACCGGTCCGCCGGGTGGTTTGCTACCGGGCATGAAACCGACAACGGTCGAGGAACGGGTCGTCGTGCCCGCTCGCGAGGGACGCGCGGTCACGGTGACCGCCGGGCAGCGGGTGCGCGTCGTGGACCTGGAGGGCGGCCAGGTGGGTGACCTGTTCGCCTTCGCCGCCGGCGACCCGGCCGAGCACCTCAGCGCCTCGCACACGCGCAGCCGTACGAGCCGGTTGTTCCCCGCGGTCGGGGAGCCGTTCCTCACCGACCGGCGCAGGCCGATCCTGACGCTGGTCTCCGACACCTCCCCCGGCTGGCACGACATGCTGATCGCCGCGTGCGATCCGGCGCGTTACGCCGCGCTCGGCGTGCGCGGGACCCACGCCTCCTGCGCGGAGAACCTGCACCGTTCCCTCACCGGGCTGGGGCTGACCAGCGGCGTCACGCCCCAGCCGGTCAACGTGTTCATGCGCATCCCCGTCCAGGAGTCCGGAGAGCTCCGCTGGCTGCCCGCGGTCAGCCGCGCGGGCGACGCGATCACCTTCGAGGCGGTCATGGACTGCGTCGTGGTGCTGTCCGCGTGCCCCCAGGACCTGGTCGGGATCAACGGGAACGGCCCGTCTCCGCTGGCGATCGACGTGCTGTCCGGGTGACCGGCCGTTCTTCCCACATACCTACGAGAAGGAAGTCCAGACATGAGCGTTTTCACCTCCGGCATCGGGCACCCGGCGCTGGAAGCGGGACGGATCGGGGAGCTCACGCCGACCAACAGGCTGGTGGTCTCGCCGATGACCAGGGTCTCGGCGGCCCCGGACGGCACGCCGACCGACGAGATGGCCGAGTACTACGCCGAGTTCGCCCGAGGCGGGTTCGGGCTGGTGATCACCGAGGGCACCTACACCGACACCGTCCACAGCCAGGGATACCTCAACCAGCCGGGGATCGTGTCCCCGGAGCATGCGGCGGCCTGGCGGGAGGTCACCGGACGCGTGCACGAGGCGGGGGCGGCCGTCGTGCTGCAGCTCATGCACGCCGGGGCGTTGTCGCAGGGCAACCGCTACCGTGACGACACCACCGGCCCGTCCGCCGTGCCGCCTCTGGGGGAGAAGATGCCCGAGTACGGCGGTCACGGGCCGTGGCCGACGCCGAGGGCGATGGACGAGGCCGACATCGAGGCCGCGGTGCGCGGCTTCGCCGAGTCGGCGGTGCGCGCGCGTGAGGCGGGCTTCGACGGGGTCGAGGTGCACGGCGCCAACGGCTACCTGCTGGACCAGTTCCTCACGGACTACACCAACCGGCGCGAGGACCGCTACGGCGGCCCCGTCACCAACCGGATCCGTCTGGCCGCGGAGGTCGTGGCGGCCATCCGCGCGGAAGTGGGACCGGACTTCTGCGTCGGCGTCCGCCTGTCCCAGACGAAGGTCAACGACTTCACCCACCGGTGGCCCGGAGGCGTCCACGACGCCGAGACCGTCTTCGGGGCGCTGGCCGACGCGAACGCGACGTATCTGCACATCGCCAGCGAGGGCCGGGACTGGATCGAGACCGCGCGGATGGAGAACGGCGTCACGATCACCGGTCTGGCCCGCAGGGTGAGCGGTCTGCCGGTGATCGCCAACGGCGGCATGCACGACTTCGGCCAGGCCGCGAAGGTCCTGGCGGACGGGCACGCGGACTTCCTGTCCATCGGCCGGGCGGCTCTGGCCTCCCCCGACCTGCCCCGCCGCCTGGCGGACGGGACGCCGCTGGAAGACTTCGACCACATGATGCTGCAACCCATGGCGACCCTGGACAACGCGCGCCGGTGGCGGCGCTCCGCCCTGACCGGGGCGTGACCTCTTCCGAGGAGGATGGTGGCCGACATGAGTACGGACTGGTGCGGCGAGGCCGCCGCCGTCGTGACGCTGACCTTCGACGTCGACGCCGAGACGCCGATCCTCGCGCGGGGACGCCGCTACGCCGGGCACGCGAGCACGATGTCGCACCAGGCGTACGGGCCGGATGTCGGGTTGCCCCGCATCCTGGACCTGCTCGACGACCTCGACGTGCCCGCGACGTTCTTCGTGCCGGGCTGGGTGGCCGAGCACCGCCCGGGTCTGGCCGGGTCGATCGTGGAGCGGGGGCACGAGGTGGCCCACCACTCCTACAGTCACCGCCCGCCCACGTCGATGACCTTCCAGGAGGAGCGGGACGACTTCGCCCGGGCGCTGGAGGTGTTCTCCGGCCAGGGCATCGAGATCACCGGATACCGGGCGGCGCTGTGGGAGGCCACCTGGCGCACCGCCGGGCTCGTCGCCGAGTACGGCCTGCTCTACGACTCGTCGCTGATGGGCGACGACCGCCCCTACCGGCTCCCCACGGAGCACGGGGAGATCGTCGAGTTGCCGGTGCACTGGTCGCTGGACGACTGGGAGCAGTACGCCTACCTTCCCGAGCCGCACGTCGGATCGGTCATCGAGTCACCGGCGAAGGTGCTGGAGATGTGGTGCGCGGAGCTGGACGGCATGCGGCACTACCGCTCCCTGTTCAACCTGTGCGCGCACCCCTTCCTGTCGGGCCGCCCGGGAAGGGCCCTGGCCCTGCGCCGGTTCGTCGAGTACGCGCTCGCGTGCGGGGACGTGCGGTTCGCCCGCTGCCGCGACGTGGCGAGGGCGGCGGCGGCCGATCCCGGGCTCGCCAGGCGCCCGCACCGGGCGCCCGAGGCGGACCCGGAGGTCTATCCCCGCTGAGCGACGTCCGTCCCCGCCGGGCGGCTCGGGCGGCCCGTCCCCGGATCCCGGGCCCGTCCGGACGGCGCCGTCCGGAGCGGGCCCGGGATCCGGTCCGCCGCGCGGTGCGGACGCGCCGGCCCGCGTGCTCTCACCGCGAGGCCATGTCGTCGGCGCGCAGGGCCAGGAACAGATCCACCCGGCCCTCGGTGCGGTTGATGTCCCGGCCGGTCAGCTCCACGATCCTGGAGAGCCGGTTGCGCAGCGTGTTGACGTGGACGTGCAGCGCGGCGGCGGTCAGCGCCCAGTGCCCGTCATGGTCGAGGAAGGCACGCAGCGTCGGCTCCAGCTCCCCGCCCCGCCTGGCGTCGTACCTCCGCATCGGCGCGAGCACCTCGTCGGCGAAACCGCGCAGCGTCCCGGATTCCTGCAGCCCCAGGAGCAGCCGGTGCGCGCCCAGCTCGGCGAAGGACCGCACGGCGGGGCCGCTGCGGCCGCGGCGCAGGACCCGGCAGGCGTCCTGCGCCCGCACCAGGGGTTCCAGCAACCCCGCCGACCCGGTGACGACGTCACCGAGACCCGCCACCGGACGCCGCCCGGGGAACCGCTGTCCCACCGCCTCGACCAGCCGCTCCGCCATGGACGTCAGCCGCTGCCCGGAGTAACGCCAGGGCAGCACCGCCACGACGTCCTGGGTGCCGCCCGCCACCACGACCGGTACGCCCTCGGCCACGAAGAAACCTCCCACGACCTCGGCCAGACCGGGCAGCGTCGCGGCCTCGCCCTCGGCGAAGGCGACGGCGCACACCGCCAGCGGGCCGTCGGGGTCCACCCCGAAGGCCCGCAGCCTGTCGGGCACCTCGGCCGACCGGTGCCCACCGGAGAGCACCATCTCCCGCAGCTCACCGGCGAAGCGCATCTCGATCGCCTGTACGGCCTGCCGCTTGGCCACCTCCAGGCTGAGGAAGCGCGCCGCCTGCTCCAGCGCGTCCCGCTCCGCCCGGTCGAGGGTCGTCATCGGGCGGAGGCAGACCAGGGCCGCGTCGACGTCGCCGACGGCGCCCACCAGGAACAGGGTCGCGCGTCCGGCCGGTCCCACGGACACCTCCAGCGCGGGCGGCCGGCGGGCGAGTCCGTCGGCCACCTCCCGGAGCTCTCCGGCGTCGAGTCCGGCCCCCTCCGCCGCGATCAGCCGGCCCATCCAGTCGACCACCGCGAGCGGCAGATCGTGGTCGCGCCGGAGCACCTGGAGCACGCCGGAGGCTCCGGCGCCGTGTGAGATCGCGCCGGCCAGCGCGTCGCCCCTGCGGATCATGCCGACCAGCTCGCCCTGGCGTTCCTCGGCGTAGACGGCGGCGACCGCCTCGGAGACCGCGGTGAAGGGGACCGCGGGGGAGATCTCCAGCAGCGGCAGGCCGGCCTCCCGGCAGGCGTGGACCAGCTCCCGGGGCGTCGCGGGGGTCTCCTCACGCAGTCCGAAGACGATCCCCGCCGCCCCCGCCCGCGTCAGCCCGGCCACGAACTCCGCCGGGGTCACCCGGTCGAGCCACAGGCCGTTGGTCAGCACGAGCTCGCGTTCCCGCACGTAACGGGAGGGGTCCGGCAACTCGGTGTTGTGGATCCAGGCGACCGGGGACTCCATCACCCCGGCCGGGCCGGGGACGAGCACGCGCAGCTTCAGCGAGGCGTTCCGCGTGAGGGAGGACAGGGTGAACACCCTGTGAATATATCCATGTCCATCGCGATATATGGAGATATTTCTCCACTGTGAACGGCGGTGACCCGGGTGCTTATGTGGTGCGCATCACCAAGGAGGCAGCCATGTCGACCAGCGACCCCGCCCGAGCGGACGTGTCAGGGACCGCCCGCTTCGACGAACACGGCATCGAACCCATCCCCCCGGCGGCTCGTGACTCCACGCCGTGGCAGCAGTTCTGGATCTGGTCGGGAGCCAACATCGCACCGATCAACTGGGTGCTCGGAGCCCTGGGCATCACCCTCGGGCTGAGTCTGCTGGAGACCCTGGCCGTGATCGCCGTCGGCAACCTCGTCGGATGCGCCGTCTTCGGACTGTTCAACGTCATGGGGCACCGTACCGGGGTGAACCAGATGGTCCTCGGCCGCGCGTCGTTCGGCCGCAGGGGCGCCGTCGTCCCCGGCCTGGTGCAGGGCCTGCTGACCATGGGCTGGGTCGGCGTCAACACCTGGGTCGTGCTCGACCTGGTGATGGCGATCCTCCAGCGGTTCGGCGTCGAAGGCGGTGCCGGCCTGAAGTACGGGGTCGCCGCGATCATCATGGCGGTCCAGCTCGGCCTCGCGCTGTACGGCTTCTACGCCATCCGCACCTTCGAGAAGTACACGGTGCCGATCACCGTGCTGATCATGGTGATCATGACGGTGATCGCGCTCTCCAGGACCACCCTCGACTGGACGGCCACCACCGCCGTGACCCCGGTGTCCAAGGTCACCGCCGTCACCCAGCTGCTCACCGCCATCGGCATCGGCTGGGGGATCAGCTGGCTTCCCTACTCGGCGGACTACAGTCGTTTCGTCCGGGTCCGGTCCTCCGACCGGTCGGTGTTCTGGTCGACCGCGCTCGGCACGTACGTGCCGACCGTCTGGCTGGCCGCCCTCGGCGCGTGCCTGGCCAGTGCGGGCGCCGGCGCCGATCCGTCCACGCTGGTGACCGAGGTGTTCGGCGTGATGGCGCTGCCCGTCCTGCTCCTGATCATGCACGGGCCGGTCGCCACCAACATCCTGAACCTGTACTCCTGCTCGCTCGCCGCGCTGTCGATCGGCGTGCGCGTCGCCCGGTGGAAGCTCACCCTCGTCGCCGGCGCGGCGGCGTCGGCCGTCCTGGTGGTGTTCGTCCAGGCCGACAGCTTCGCCCACGCCTTCGACAACTGGATGGTCTCGATCCTGGTGTGGATCAGCCCGTGGGCGAGCATCGTGCTGGTGGACTTCTTCGTGCTCCGCGGGGGACGGATGGACGTGGCCTCGCTGTACCGGGACGACGCCTCGCCGTACGGCACGGTGAACCGCAGAGCCCTGGTCAGCCTCGGCCTCGGGCTGGTCGCGGCGTGGAGCTGGCAGTTCGGGCTCGTCCCGGCGACGCAGGGGCCGATCGCCCGCGCGCTGGGCGGCACCGACTTCTCCTGGTTGTCGGGAGGGCTGGTGGCCGGCGGCCTGTACTGCCTGCTCTCCGTCCGGGCACGCAGGGCCCACGCCGGTCTGGGCGTGGCACGCGAGGGGGCGCTGTCCTGATGGGACCGAGGATCCGCATCCTGACGACCGGCGGCACGATCGCCTCACGCCCGGCTCCGGAGGGCGGGGTCAGCGTGGCGGTTCCCGGCCACCGACTGGTCACCGCCGCGGAGACGGCCGTGACGACCGAGGTCCGCGAGGTGATGCTCGAACACAGCTTCAACCTCACCCGGGCCCGGATGCTCGAACTCGCCGGGCGGATCGTGGCCGAGGTCCGCGACCCCGAGGTGGACGGCGTCGTCGTCACGCACGGCACCGACACCATGGAGGAGAGCGCCTACCTGCTCGACCTGCTCCTCCCCCCGGGGAGCACCGTGGTCTTCACCGGAGCCCAGCGGCACGCGGCCGAACCCGACGGGGGCGGGCCGCGCAACATCCGCGACGCCGTACGGGTGGCCGCCGACCCCGCGGCACGCGGACTCGGCGCGCTCGTCGCCATGGCCGGGCTCGTCCACGCCGCCCGGCACGCGACCAAGGCCGACACCCTCGCCCCCGAGGCGTTCGCCTCCCCCGGCCACGGTCCCGTCGGCCGGGTCTCCGGCGACCGGGTCCGGATCGCCTTCCATCCCGTGCGTCCCGCCGGATTCGACCTGGCGGAGATGGCGGGCCCGCAGCCCCGGGTGGACATCGTGCCCGTCCATCCGGACGCCGACGGCGTCCAGGTGGCGGCGTGCGCGGCCGCCGGCGCCCGCGGGCTGGTGGTCGAGGCTCTGGGCGCGGGGAACCCCACGCCCGGGGTGCTCCGCGAGATCCGCTCGTGCGTCGCCGACGGCGTCACCGTGCTCGTCACCTCCCGCTGCGCCCGGGGGCCGGTGACCCCGGTGTACGGCGCGGGCGGCGGCGTCGACCTGGCCGAGGCGGGAGCGGTGTTCGCCGGGTCGCTGCGCGCACCCAAGGCACGGGTCCTGCTCGCGACCGCCCTCGCCGCCGAACCACGCCCGGACAGGGCACTGGCCCGCCTGGTCCCGCACCTCGGTCTGTAAGACGGTCTCAAAGCTAAGAGTCTCAAAGCTGAGAGTCTCATTTCTGGGACACTCGGAAATGAGTGTCCCAGAAATGAGACCATCGAGCCGTGGACGGGTTCATCGGAAGGTCACGGGAGCTCGGCAAGCTGCGCAGGCTGCTGTCCAAGGTCGAGGCGGGGGACCGCGTCGGCCGGCCGGGCCGGGCCATCCTCATGCGCGGCCGACGCCGGGTCGGCAAGTCACGCCTGGCCGAGGAGTTCATCCGGCGCGCCGGAGTCCCCCATCTCTTCTACTCGGCCACCCGCGGCTCCGAGATGCAGCAGATCCGGAGGTTCGTCGAGGCCGCCTCCACATCCGACCTCCCCTCCGCCCACCTGCTGACCGGGCAGTCACCGGACTCCTGGGACTCCGCCCTGCGTCTCCTGGCCGCCTCACTCCCTCCGGACGCCCCGAGTGTCGTGGTCATCGACGAGCTGCCTTATCTGATCGCGAGCAGCCCCGACCTCGAAAGCGTCCTCCAGGTGCTGTTCGACCGGGAGTTCTCTCGCCTGCCCGTGCTGCTCATCCTGATCGGCTCCGATCTGTCGATGATGGAGGCGATCAACCAGTACGACCGGCCCTTCTACATGCGGGCCACCGAGATGGTGGTCAGCCCGCTCACCCCGGCGGACGTGGCCGACAAGCTGGAGCTGCCCGCGGCCACCGCCGTGGACGCCCATCTGGTGACCGGCGGCCTGCCGATGCTCTGCGAGGAGTGGGAGCCGGGGCTCTCCGTCCAGGAGTACCTCCGGGAAGCCCTGACGGACTCCACGTCGTCCCTGATCGTGAGCGGCGAACGCGCCCTCTCCGCCGAGCTGCCGCCCGACGCCCAGGCACGGATCGTGCTCGGCGCGATCGGCTCGGGCCAGCGCACCCGCTCCTCGATAGAGCGGGCGGTCCCCGGCGTCCCGAGGGCCTCGCTCAACCGGGCCTTGCAGCTCCTGTTGGAGAAACGGCTGGTCACCGCCGAGCTTCCACTCTCCACCCGGCCATCACGCGAGACCCGATACCACATCGCGGACACGCACCTGCGGTTCTGGCTGGCCTTCGTCGGCCCTTGGCTCCCGGAGATCGAAAGGGACAGGGGCGACCTGGCCCTCGCCAACTTCCAGCGGACGTGGACGTCCTGGCGGGGAACCGCGGTCGAACCGGTCATCCGGGAGTCCCTGCGGCGCATGGACGGACTGCCCGAGCAGACTGGAGCCGTCGGCGGCTACTGGACCCGCACCAACGACCCGGAGATCGACATCGTCGGAGCGGACCGCGAACCGATCGCCAAAAAGATCACCGTGGTCGGATCCGTCAAATGGCTGGAGAACCGGCCGTTCGACCGGCACGACCTGAACGAGCTGATCGTCCACCGGTCCAGGCTCCCGGGCGCCGACGCCTCCACCCCGCTGCTCGCCGTCTCCCGCAGCGGGGCCACGACCGGCGAGGTGAGACTGATCACGCCGGAGGACCTGATCGGCGCCTGGCGCCTCGAAGCCGACCCGCCGAAGGATGAGCCACCCGGCGAACCGGCCGCCGGCGAGTAACCGACAACGGTCCCGTACGCGCCGTGGCGGCGGAACACCACGAGCCCTCCACCCGATGACGAGACCGTGCCCGGCCGCATACACCGACCGTGCACCCGGCCCGGCCCGGACCAGGATCACCGACATTTCACGGGTTGCGTAACCGACAGTTCACGGGGTGCCGACCGACATTCGACGGTCGCTTGGAACCGCAGCTCAGGGCAGCAACACCGACATTTCACGGGGCTTGGAACCGACAGTTCACGGACCGCCGACCGACATTCGACGGGGCGGGAAACCGACAGGTTTCCACGCCGCCTCGGAGGCGGAGGCGTCTTTACGGTGACGGGTCGTGGCCGGGCGGGCGGGAAGGGGGTACGGCGGGCGGGGACGGCGCGCGGCCACACCCGCCCGTGGCCCAGACCCCGGGTCCGTGTTCCGTGGTCCAGGGCCCGGAGCACGTGAGGTCGGAACGACCCGGTGTCTCCCGTCAGGAGACCACCACGGCGGCGATCACCACGGCGAGCGCGCCCAGCAGGGCGACCATGGCGGCCGGGGCCCAGACGGACCTGACCGGGGTCCGCGCGGCGTCTCCCGTGTCCCCGGTGCTCCCGGCGGCCGTGCCGGCCGTACCGGAGCCGGGGGTTCCGGCCGTACCCGAGGTGCCGCTCGCGTCGGGGGTCCCCGTCGTGCCGGTGGGCTGCGCGGCGGTGAAGGCGGAGGCCCGCCGGGCGGACTCGGCCCGCTCGGCGATCTGCTCGGCCACCCAGTCGGCGTGGGTCTTGCCCGCCAGCAGCTCGGCCGCGGCCTGCTCCCCCTTGGTGGGCGTCGCCTCGGTGCGGAACCGCCCGCCGGTGCGGGCGGGCCGTGCCCGCCGCGTGGCCGACGCCCGCTCGCGGCCGGAGGTCTGCGGCGTCCAGCAGCGCACGACCGCGTCACCAGAAGTGATCTTGATCGCGTGGGAGACCGCGACGTCGTCCACGGCCGCCCAGGGGAAGAACGTGTCCCTGAGCGGGTTGCGCACCAGCACGCCGTCCTCGGCCAGCACGACCCCGGGGCGCAGGCAGGTGATGTAGACCAGCGCGGTGATGACCGCCAGCACCGCGCCCGCGACCATCGACTCCGGCCCGCTGTAGCGGACGACGAGGTCCACCGCGTTGAGCGCGGCGAACGCCGTCCAGACCCAGCCGAGGATCAACGCGGCCCTCGACCGGAACACCTGCTTCATGACACCGACCCCACTCCCGGAGCCCCGCTCACGCCTGCCACTTGAGCCGCGCGAGACCGGGCTTGATGACACCGTTGATCAGCGCGAGGCGCTCGTCGAACGGCAGGAACGCCGACTTCATGGCGTTGATCGTGAACCACTGCAGGTCGTCCCAGCCGTAGCCGAACGCCTCCGACAGCTTGGCGAACTCCTGCGAGACGGTGGTGCCGCTCATCAGCCGGTTGTCGGTGTTGACGGTGACCCGGAAGTTCAGTTTCCGCAGCAGGCCGATCGGGTGCTCGGCGATGGACGGCGCCGCGCCGGTCTGCAGGTTGGAGGTCGGGCACATCTCCAGCGGGATGCGCTTGTCGCGGACGTAGGCGGCGAGCCGTCCGAGCTTGGCCTCGCCGTCACCCGTCACCGTGATGTCGTCGATGATGCGCACCCCGTGGCCCAGGCGGTCGGCGCCGCACCACTGGATCGCCTGCCAGATCGACGGCAGCCCGAACGCCTCACCGGCGTGGATGGTGAAGTGGGCGTTCTCCCGCTGGAGGTACTCGAACGCGTCGAGATGGCGGGTCGGAGGATAACCCGCCTCGGCCCCGGCGATGTCGAAGCCCGCCACGCCGACGTCGCGGTAGCGGACCGCGAGCTCGGCGATCTCCATGGACCTGGCCTGGTGGCGCATCGCGGTGAGCAGGGTGCCCACCCGGATGTCGCGGCCCTCGGAGCCGATCCGGAAGCCCTCCAGGACGGCCTCGATGACCTCCTCCAGGCTGAGCCCGGCCGAGGTGTGCTGCTCGGGGGCGTAACGCACCTCGGCGTAGACGACGCCGTCGGCCGCCAGGTCCTCCGCGCACTCGGCGGCGACGCGGACCAGCGACTCGCGCGTCTGCATGACGCCGACCGTGTGGTCGAAGGTCTCCAGGTAGCGCTCCAGTGAACCGGAGTCGGACGCCTCGCGGAACCAGGTCCGCAGCTCCTCCGGATCGGTCGTGGGCAGCCGGTCGTAGCCCGTCTCGCGGGCGAGCTCCACGATGGTCTCCGGCCGCAGACCACCGTCGAGGTGATCATGGAGCAACACCTTCGGAGCCCGGCGGATCTCCTCAAGGGTGGGTAGCTGACTCATCTCGCCATCTTATGTCGCAGGTCGGAACGGAAATCTTGCGGACAGAGCGGCCCCGCCCGCTCCCCGCGTCCGGCTACTCCTCGCGTCCGGCGCTCTCGGGCGAGAAGGCGGGCAGGCAGACCGCGACGTACTCGGCGCCCTCGGGGCCGCTGCTGTAGCGGATCTTCTCCCCCGGCTCGCTCACGAACGCCTGCCCGGCGCCGACCTCGGTCGTCCCACCGGCGTGCTCGACGATGACGACGCCCTTGAGGACCAGCGTGTACTCGGCGAACTCCGGGGTCTGGGCCGGTTCCTCCCACCCCGCCGGGGCCTTCATGCGGGCGATCGAGAGGGCCTCGTCACCGCTGTTGACGCGGCCGACGTACTCCTCGATCACCTTGCCGCCGGGGACCGGGATCCGTGTCGCGCTGTCGATTCTGCGTACCATACGACCAGTTTGTCATTTTCCAGGCCACGAACCGGCCTCGAACCGGCCGTGGCTCGCCACGAACCGACCGTGATCCTCCGCGAACCGCTACGAACCGCCGCAGACCGATCGTGAGCCCGCCGCGGACCGGCCGTGACCCTCCACGGATCGCTGCGGACCGGTCAGTGGGCGACGTCGACGACCAGCCGGTTCGGGCTCCGCTGCTCCGTCACCCGGAACCCCGCCCGGTGGTCCAGGACGATGCCGACGCCCACCACGCCCTCGAAGTCGCCGGTCTTGACCACGTTCTGCACGTTGCCCAGCTGGGCCTGGAAGACCGGCCCACCCGTCCAGGTGGGCTTCCCGGAGTCGCCGTGCGCCGCGGCCGGCCGCATCTTCACCTCCAGGTAGGCCCCGCCGACGGCGTCGATCGGGTCGCCCGACCCCTCCTGGACCAGTTTGGGCACCCAGCGCACGGTGTAGCCCGGCAGTGCCCCCTTCACGTCGATCACCACGCGGTCGAACCCGTCGTGCTCGGCGAACCGCGCGCCGGTGACGATCGGCGACTCGTCGAGGTCGCGCTCGACCTCGACCTCCCGGGTGCTCGTCGGGGGCTTCTGCCCCGGCCGCGCGACCGGCGGAGCCGACGGGGACGACGAGGAGGACGGGGAGGACGGCGGCGCGGCGGGGTCCGAGGAGGCGCCCGGATCCTCCGGGGCGTCCGAGGTCGCCGTGGCGGCCGGTGGGTCGGCGGGGGTGAAGCCGGCGTCCCGTGCGGCGGCGCCGCAGCCGGCGGCCGGCAGGCCGAGAAGGACGAGGGTGAGGGCGACGCGGATGCGCTTCATGGTGGGCCTCCTACGTCTTAGATGCCCCGGGGGCGGGGGCGGTTCACCCCGTGGACGGCACCGGCCACCGCACCGCTTCGATCATCGCAGGTCAGGTGGGGAACGTGGCGGAATCAAGGCCGTGCGGCCCGAAAGGACGGGGGCTTCGGTCCTTTCGGGCCGCACGGCCGTACGGTTCCTGGGAGCGGCCGTACGGCCGTGGCGGACACACGCGCCGGCCGCCGCGCGAGCCGGGAGGGCCAGCGCGGCGGCCGGTGAGCCGGTCCTTCCGTACGGGCCCCTGTGTCACCGTGCGGAAGGCGGAAGACGGACGGAGGTCAGACGGTCTCCAGCACCCTCTCGTCCGGCGTCCCGCCGTCCGCCGCCGGGACGGCCGTGCGGGTACGGCGGAGGCCGGTGAGCGCGATCGCCAGGCCGACGAGTCCGAGGATCGCCGAGACGGTGATCGCCGCGCGGAAGCCGTCGAGCGGGTCGGCGCTCGTGTTCGAGGTGAGCACGGCCGTCACGACGGCCAGCACGACCGCCCCGCCGACCTGCCCGGAGGTGTTGAGCAGGCCGGAGGCCAGTCCCTGCTCGTCGTCGGCGACGCCGTTGGTCGCCTGGATGTTCAGCGATGGGAAGGACAGCGCGAAGGCGATGCCCAGCAGGACCATGCCCGGGATGACCAGCGTGACCAGGTCCGGGTCGGCGTTCACCCGGAGGAAGAAGGCGTAGCCGCCGGCCAGCGCGGCCGAGCCGACGACGATCAGCCTGCCGGTGCCGAACCGGTCGGCCAGATCGCCCATTTTGGTGGAGGTCACCGCGACCAGCAGCCCGGCGGGCAGGAAGGCCAGCGCAGTCGCCAGGGCCGACCAGTGCAGGAAGTTCTGGAAGTACTGCATGGCCACGAACTGGAAGCCGACGTAGGAGCCGAACAGGATGACCAGGCCGAGGTTGGCCCGGACGATCGGGCCGGACCGCAGGATGCCGAGCCGTACCAGGGGGTGCCTGACCCGCCGCTCGGTGACCACGAACGCGGCCAGCAGCGCCACCACCCCGGCCAGCGAGCCGATGGTGCGGAGCGAGCCCCAGCCGGCCTCGGGGGCCTGGACCACGGTGAACACCAGCAGCAGCATGGAGGCGGTGATGGTGACCGCGCCGATGAGGTCGTGTCCGCCCTCGGCCCGTTCCTCCTCGCGCCTGGGCAGGTACCGCAGCGCCGCGACCAGCGCGATGACGGCGACGGGGACCGGCATGAGGAACGTCCAGCGCCAGCCGAGCTGGGTCAGGAAGCCCGAGATGACCAGGCCCAGGGAGAAGCCGCTGGCGCCCGCGGCGGTGAAGACGCTGAGGGCCCGGTTGCGGGACGGGCCCTCAGCGAAGGTCGTGGTGATGATGGACAGCGCGGCGGGGGCGGTGAAGGCGGCGCTGACACCCTTGACGAACCGGGCGGCGATCAGCAGGGTTCCGTCGTTCACCACGCCGCCGAGGAGCGAGGCCACCGCGAAGACGGCCAGCGCGGCCAGGAAGACCCGGCGTCGGCCGAGCAGGTCGGCGGTGCGGCCGCCCAGCAGGAGCAGACCTCCGTAGCCGAGCACGTAGCCGCTGACCACCCATTGCAGGGCGGAGGTGGAGAGGCCCAGGTCGGCCTGGATGGACGGCAGGGCCACGCCGACCATCGACACGTCGAGGGCGTCGAGGAACACCACGGCGGAGAGCACGGTGAGCGCGGCCCAGAGGCGCGCGGCCCAGCGCTCGTCGGGGGACGAATGAGGCATGCCGCACACTTTTCCATGCAGATGCATCTAATGCAAACGAATTAAGTTCTTGTGCATTAAATGTTCACGCATGGTATGATCCGCGCATGAGCGAGGAGTCCCTGGTCGGCGCCTGGCGCGAGGTGCTGGCCAAGCACGCCATGACCACCTGCGCGCTGGAGCGCGAGCTCTCCGAGCGGCACGGGCTCGGCATGAGCGAGTTCGAGGTGCTGGAGCGCATGGTCGAGGGCGGCCGGGAGAAATACCGCGTCCAGGAGGTGGCCGACGCGGTCCACCTCAGCCAGAGCGCCTGCTCACGGCTGATCGCCCGCCTGGAGAAGGCGGGCCTGGTGTGCCGGGGGATGTGCGAGGACGACCGGCGGGGCGTCTTCGTCCTCATCACCGACGAAGGCCGCGCCCGCCACACCGAGGCCACACCCACCCACCGCGCCGTGCTGTCACAGGTCTTCGCCCCCGCCGAACGGCTCGCCTCCCCCGCCTGAACCGCCCGGCTCCTCCGGCGAATTCGATATAGCCCTACCCGATATGACGCGGCCGGCGAAGGAGGAGGCGCGCGCGAACGGATCGGGCGCAGCGATGTGCTCGAAGAGCGTTACCGCCGTGTGCTGCGACTGCTGCCCGCCTCCTACCGCGCCGGACGCGAGGAGGAGATGGTCGACGCCTTCGTGACTCCTCCGCTCCCTGAAGGGAGCGGCTTCTCGCTAAGCCGCTTCCGCAGCCTCGCGAAGGGCAAGCCCTGCCCGCAGGATGTTGACCGCCGCGTTGACGTCGGCGTGCGCGGTGAGCCCGCACGCCACGCACCGGAACGCGGCCTGATCGAGGCGGTTCTCCTTGGCCACGTGCCTGCATCGCGAGCAGGTGCGGGAGGTGCCGGCGGGGTTCACCGCGATCAGCTCTCGACCGGCGCTTTCAGCCTTGTGCGACAGGATCGTCAGGAACACCCCCCACCCCGCGTCCAGGATGCTTCGGTTGAGACCGGACTTCTGCGCCACGTTGGTGCCGGGCGCCTCGAGCGTGCCGGATGCCGAGCGGGTCATGTTCGCGATCCGCAGGTTCTCATGCACGATCACGTCATAGCCGCGTACCAGCCGCAGCGCGGCCTTGTGCACGCCGTCCAGCCGCTGGCGGCGGATCTTGCCGTGCAGCGCCGCAACCCGCGCCACCGCTTTACGCCGCCGCGCGGAGCCGCGTTTCTTGCGAGCCAGATCCCGCTGAGCGGCGGCCAGCCGCTCAGCGGACGCGGCCAGGTGACGCGGGTTGGTCAGGTGCTCGCCGTCGCTGGTGGTGACCAGCGACGCGACACCCAGGTCCAGCCCGGCGACCGCGCCCGTCGCCGGAAGCGGCCGGGCGGGAACATCGTCGCACGACAGGACCACATACCAGCGGGTGCCTTCCCGCTTCACGCTGATCGTCTTCACCTGGCCCCGCACGGGCCGGTGCCGGTGGACCCGGACATGCCCGACGCCCTGGAGGCGCACGAACGTCGCGGTGGGGTGGTCGGGCTGGGAGTCCCAGCGGCAACCGTCACCGTCCTTGGGCCACGTCACCGTGTCGAACCAGCCCTTGCCCTTGAAGCGGGGAAAGCCCGGCGTGCGCCCGGCCTTGACGCGGGCGAAGAACGCCGCGAACGCCTTGTCGAGACGGCGCAGGGTGGCCTGCTGAGAGGAGAACGACCACCGGCCCTGCCCGCCCGCGTCGTCGGCGCGGATGTGCTTCAATTCCGCCGACTGGTCGCCGTAGCGGATGCTCACCCCGGCCTTGGCGTAGGCGGTGCGGCGATGCTCCAGCGCCGCGTTGTACAGGGCGCGGTGATCCTCCAGGCACGCCGTCAACGCGGCCACCTGCTTGCTGGTCGGGCGGATCAGAAACTTGTACGACCTACGCACGGCGCTCCCCCTTAGGGGCGCGCTCGTGCTGGGTTTCGATGTGGCGCTGCACCGTCTCGGCGGACACCGCGCCGGTCGTGGCCACGAAGTACGACCGTGACCACAAGGTGGGCAGCCGGGATCGCAGGTGCGGAAACTCGCCGCGTAGGTGGTGGGAGGTGAAGCCCTTGAACCGGTCGGCCACGTACGACGGAGAGTTCTTCGGGTGCGGCTTGATGAACAGGTGCACGTGGTCGGGCATGACCTCCAGCGTCACGATCTCCCAGCCGTGCTCGGCGGCCTTGGCGCAGATCAACTCCTCCAGGCGGTCTTCGACCCGGCCACCCAGAACGGGGCGGCGGTATTTCGGGCACCACACGACGTGGTATCCGAGGTCGTACGCCGCGCCAGGGGAGGTGCGCACTCGACGAGCCACACGATCACTATGACAGCGCCATCCATCTGACACGCGATGATTGGAGAACCCCGATGCGCAGACCCGGTCGGTCAGGGCACGCTCGGGCCTTGGCGGCCCTCCCGCTCCCGATTCCCCCGCCGTCTGAAGGCGACGGCCCCCTCGGGAGGATCTGATGGAGGGCTCGGGCGGCCTGACCGACGCCGACGATCCCCGGCCGCGCTGGCCGGAGGTCGTCAGCGTAGCCTTTCGGGACGGTCTCCGGGGGCGGCGTCAGGCGGTGACGCGGTCGATGACCAGCGGGAGCAGGCCCGGGTCCGCGGCCTCGCCGACCGTGTAGGCGCCCTCCAGAGCCTCCAGCGCCCGCTCGAAGCGTGAGGCGTCGTCGGCGTGCAGGGTCATCAGCGGCTGCCCCTCGCGGACCTCGTCACCCGGCTTGGCGTGCAGCGTGATCCCCGCGCCGAAGGACACGGGGTCCTCCTTGCGCTCCCGGCCCGCGCCGAGCCGCCAGGCGGCCAGGCCCACGCCGTAGGCGTCCAGCGTGGCGAGCACGCCGGAGGCGGGGGCGAGGACCCGCGTGGTCTCGGCGGCGACGGGCAGCGGGGCGTCGGGGTCGCCGCCCTGGGCGCTGATCATCCGCCGCCAGACGTCCATGGCCGAGCCGTCCTTCAGCGCGTCCGCGGGGTCCTTGCCGCCGGTCAGGCCCGCGGCGTCGAGCATCTCGCGGGCCAGCCGTACGGTCAGCTCGACCACGTCGGCGGGGCCGCCGCCGGCGAGGACCTCGACCGACTCGGCGACCTCCAGCGCGTTGCCCACGGCCAGGCCCAGCGGGCGGTCCATCGCGGTGAGCAGCGCGACCGTGGTGACCCCGGCGTCGGTGCCCAGCTCGACCATGGTGGTCGCCAGCTCGCGGGCCCGCTCGGGGGTCTTCATGAACGCGCCGGAGCCGACCTTGACGTCCAGCACCAGCGCGCCGGTGCCTTCGGCGATCTTCTTCGACATGATCGAGGAGGCGATCAGCGGGATCGCCTCGACGGTGCCGGTGACGTCGCGCAGCGCGTAGAGCTTCTTGTCCGCCGGGGCCAGCCCGTCGCCCGCCGCGCAGATGACCGCGCCGGACTCACGGAGCACGTCGAGCATCTCGGCGTTGGACAGCGAGGCCCGCCAGCCCGGGATGGACTCCAGCTTGTCCAGCGTGCCGCCGGTGTGGCCGAGGCCGCGGCCGGACAGCTGGGGGACGTGTCCGCCGCACGCGGCGACCAGCGGGGCCAGCGGCAGCGTGATCTTGTCGCCCACGCCGCCGGTGGAGTGCTTGTCGGTGGTACGGCCGGGCAGCGCCGACCAGTCCATCCGGTCCCCCGAACGGATCATGGCGGCGGTCCACTCGGCGATCTCCCGCCGGTTCATGCCGTTGAGCAGGATCGCCATCGCCAGGGCGGACATCTGCTCGTCGGCGACGACGCCCCGGGTGTAGGCGTCGATCACCCAGTCGATCTGCGCGGTGGACAGCTCGCGGCCGTCCCGCTTGGTGACGATGACGTCGATCGCGTCCACGGTCAGTCCCCCCGGCTGAGGTTGTCGGGCCCGAAGGCGTACGGCAGGATCTCCGCCATCGGCTTCGGGCCGTCCACGGTCTCCACGAGCAGTTCGTCGCCGCCGAACTCGTACAGCAGCTGGCGGCACCGGCCGCACGGCATGAGCAGCTCCTCGTGCCCGTCGACGCAGGTGAAGGCGACGAGCCGCCCGCCGCCGCCCGCCTGGAGCGCCGACACCAGCCCGCACTCGGCGCACAGCCCGACGCCGTAGGAGGCGTTCTCGACGTTGCAGCCGGACACGATGCGCCCGTCGTCCACCAGGGCGGCGGCGCCGACCGGGAACTTGGAGTAGGGCGCGTACGCGTTGGTCATGGCCTGCACCGCCGCGGTCCTGAGCGCCGCCCAGTCGATGCCGGTCTCGTCGTCCTCACCCATGGAGGGTCCCCCAGATGTCGTGGTCACTTCGCCTGTCCCCTGCGGTACGGCACGCCGTCCGCGGCCGGCGGGCGCAGGCGCTGCGCGGCCAGCGACAGCACCAGCAGCGTGGTGATGTGCGGGGCGACCGAGGTGAACTGCGCCGCGATGGTGTCGGTCAGCGCGAACACGGCGAACACCGCGACCGCGGCGACGGCGGCGATCAGCGCCGCCCGGGTGCGGCGCTGCCGGACGAGCTGGTAGACCGCGACGCCCGCGATCAGGATCGCGACGAGCAGCAGCAGCGCGTGCACCGACTCGCCGCCCCGGCGGAGCTGGAGCGCGTCGGTGTAGCCGAACAGCGCCGCGCCGGCCGCCAGGCCGCCCGGACGCCAGTTACCGAAGATCATCGCGGCGAGGCCGATGAAGCCGCGCCCGCCGGTCTGCCCCTCACGGTAGGCGCTGGCGGCCACCAGGGACAGGAACGCCCCGCCGAGGCCGGCGAGGGCGCCGGAGACGACCACCGCGACGTACTTGTAGTAGTACACGTTGACGCCCAGCGACTCCGCCGCCACCGGGCGCTCGCCGCAGGAGCGCAACCGCAGGCCGAAGGCCGTCCGCCACAGGAGGTAGAACGTCAGCGGGACGAGCAGGATCGCCAGGATGGTGAACAGCGAGACGTTCGTGGTCAGGCCGCGCAGGATGCCCGCCAGGTCCGACAGCAGGAACCACTGCCTGGACTCCAGCGAGGTCAGCGCGTCGGAGACCCCGGGCAGGCTGACGGTGCCCGGTTTGGGAACCGGGGGCGACTGGGTGTCGCCGCCGCCGGGCATCTCCGCGAACGTGATCTTGGAGAGGAACTGGGTGACGCCGCCGCCCAGGATGGTGATCGCCACACCGGAGATGATGTGGTCGACGCCGAACGTCACGGTCGCGATCGCGTGCAGCAGGCCGCCCAGGGCGCCGCCGATCGCGCCGGCCGCCACGCCCGCCCAGGGGTTGGCGAAGTGGATCGCGCCCCAGGCGCCGCACCAGGTGCCCAGGATCATCATGCCTTCGAGGCCGATGTTGACCACGCCGGCCCGTTCGGACCACAGGCCGCCGAGGCCCGCCAGGCCGATCGGCACGGCCAGCGCGACCGCCGCGTTGACCGCTCCGGCCGAGGTGAGGTCGACGGCGCCGGTGAGGGCGCGGACGACCGACAGCAGGACGATCAGGGCGGCGAGGCCGAGCAGCAGGAGCCGCCAGGTCACCCGGAGCCTGCCGGTCCCGCCCGGCTCCTGGATCCGCGCCTTCTCGGCGGTGAGGGCACCTTCGCTCATGCCGACGCTCCTTCGGGCCGGGCCGGGGTCTTGCCGGCCAGTTCCTTGCTCACCCGGCGCTGCCCGGCGGAGATCTGGTAGCGGTGGACCAGCTCGTAGGCGACGATGACCGACAGGACGATCGTGCCCTGCATGATGGCGACGATCTCCGGGGAGATGTCGTGCAGCTGCAGGATGTTCGACGAGGCGTCCAGGAAGCCCCACAGCAGGGCGCCGAGCGCGATGCCGACGGGGTGGTTGCGGCCCAGCAGCGCGATCGCGATGCCGGTGAAGCCGAGGCCGGTGGGGAAGTCCAGGCTGTAGCTGTAGGACGCGCCCAGCAGCTGCGGCATGCCGATCAGTCCCGCCATCGCGCCGGACATGATCATCGCGATGAGGACCATCTTCTTCACGTTGACGCCGCTGGCCACCGCGGCCGACTCCGAGCGGCCGGTGGCGCGCAGGTCGAAGCCGAAGCGGGTGCGGTTGAGCAGGACGTGGTACAGCACGCCCATGGCGACCGCCAGGATGATCAGCCCGAACACCTTCGTCCCGGTCCCGGGGATGAGCGCCAGCCCGGGTACCCGGGCTGCCTCCGGGATCGGCTTCGTGCCGATGTTGTTGCTGCCCGCGACCTCGACCGCGAGGCGGTCGGTGTTGAGCAGCCAGGCGCCGAGGGCGGTGGCGATGGCGTTCAGCATGATCGTCGAGATGACCTCGCTGACGCCGCGCCGTACCTTCAGCAGGCCGGCGATCGACGCCCAGCCGGCGCCGACCAGCATGGCGACGACGACGACGAGCACGGTGTTCAGCGGCCCCGGCAGGACGGCGGCGCCGCCCACGGCCGCGGCGATGAGCGCCGCGAGGCGGTACTGGCCGTCCACGCCGATGTTGAACAGGTTCATCCGGAACCCGATCGCCACCGCCAGCGCCGACAGGTAGTACGTCGTCGCGTAGTTCAGGGTGAGCACCATCGTCCGCGGCTGCACGCCGTAGTCGACCATGACGCCGAGCGTCTCCAGCGGCGGGTCACCGGTGGCCAGCAGGACGATCGAGGTGATCAGGCCGGCGAAGACGATGGCCAGGACGGGCGCGACGAGCGAGAGCAGGCCGCCGAGCCTGGCCCGGCCGAGCAGCCGGTCGGTGAAGCTCGACCCGGCGGTGCTCATGCGACCACCCCGGCCGTGCCTCGCGTTGCGAAGATGTTCATGCCGCCTCTCCAGCACCGGTCATGGCCGATCCCAGCCGCTCGGGGGTCACGTCGCGCGGATCGACGTCCGCGACGATCCGGCCGCGCAGGATCACCTTCAGCGTGTCGGACAGGCCGATGAGCTCGTCCAGGTCGGCCGAGATCAGCAGTACGGCCAGGCCCGCGGCGCGCGCCGCGCGCAGGTGGTCCCAGATCGCGGCCTGGGCTCCGACGTCGACGCCGCGCGTCGGGTGGGACGCGATGAGGAACACCGGGTCGCCGCTCATCTCCCGGCCGACGATCAGCTTCTGCTGGTTGCCGCCGGACAGCGCCGCGGCGTCCACGTCGATGCCGGGGGTACGGACGTCGTACTCCTCGACGATGCGCCGGGTGTCGGCGCGGGCGCCGGACCGGTCGATCCAGGGGCCCTTGACGTTGGGCCGGCGCGTCTGGTGGCCGAGGATGCGGTTCTCCCACAGCGGGGCCTCCAGCAGCAGCCCGTGCCGGTGGCGGTCCTCGGGGATGTAGCCGATGCCGGCCTCGCGGCGGCGCAGCGTCGGCCAGGCGGAGATGTCCTCCTCGCCGAGCCGGATCCCGCCCTCGGCGGCCCGCATGCCCATGATCGCCTCGACGAGCTCGGCCTGGCCGTTGCCCTCGACGCCGGCGATGCCGAGCACCTCGCCCTTGCGGATGTCGAAGCTCACGTCGTCGACGACGGGGCGGCCGTCGGCGGAGCGGACCGTCAGGCCCCGCACCGACAACTCGACCGTGTCGGTGACGGTGGACTCGCGGGTCTCGGGGCTGGGCAGCTCGCTGCCGACCATCAGCTCGGCGAGCTGCCGGGCGGTGACGTCCTTGGGATCGACGCTCGCCACGGTCGTGCCGCGCCGGATGACGGTGATGGCGTCGGCGACCGACAGCACCTCGTCGAGCTTGTGGGAGATGAAGATGATCGTGAGGCCCTCACGGACCAGCTCGCGCAGGTTGGCGAACAGCTCGTCCACCTCGTGGGGCACGAGCACGGCGGTCGGCTCGTCCAGGATGAGGATCCGGGCGCCGCGGTAGAGGACCTTGAGGATCTCCACCCGCTGCCGGGCGCCGACGCCGAGGTCCTCGACCAGGGCGTCGGGGTCGACGCCGAGGCTGTAGGAGCGGGAGATCTCCCGGATCCTCTCGCGGGCCGCGCCGAAGTCGAGGCCGAGTCCGCCCTTGCGGGGCTCGCTGCCCAGGACCACGTTCTCCAGCACGGTGAGGTTGTCGGCGAGCATGAAGTGCTGGTGGACCATGCCGACGCCGACCTCGATGGCGTCCGCCGGGGAGCGGAAGCCCACCGGCCTGCCGTTGACGCGGATCTCTCCCTCGTCGGGGCGCTGCATGCCGTACAGGATCTTCATGAGGGTGGACTTGCCCGCGCCGTTCTCGCCGACGATGGCGTGGACGTGTCCCTGCCGCACGGACAGGGAGATGTCACGGTTGGCCACGACCCCGGGGAATCTCTTGGTGATTCCCTCGAGCTCGACGGCCGGGGTCGAGGTGCTGATGACGGCCTCCTCCGCACGGACTGCGCGGGTCACGGAAGGTGAGTGAGGGTGGGAACGGACCGAAGGGCCCGGGGGTCGTCCGCCGGGCCCTTCGTCACTACCAGCTCAGGAAACGAGATCCGGTTCAGGAGTTCTTGTCGGGAACCGTGATCTCGCCAGAGATGATCTTCTGCTTGTACTCGTCGAGCTTGGACTTGATGTCGTCGACCTGGCCACCGGTGGTGGAGTAGTCGACGCCGCCGGCCTTGAGGTCGTAGGTGGCCACGCCGCTCTTGACCGCACCGTCGGCGTAGCTCTTCAGGAAGTCGAAGACCGCGACGTCGACCTTCTTCACCATCGAGGTCATGATGACGCTCTGCAGGTCGGGGGCGGCGGTCTTCGCCTGGTCGGAGTCGACGCCGATGGCCATGCCCTTGGCGGCCTTGGCGGCCTCGAACACGCCGCCGCCGGAGCCGCCCGCGGCGTGGTAGACCACGTCGGCGCCCGCGTCGAACATGCCCTGGGCGGCGGTCTTGCCCTTGGCCGGGTCGTTGAAGCCGCCGAAGTCCGGCGGCTCGCTGATGTACTTGCTGTCGATCTTGATGTCGGGCTTGACCGCCTTGGCGCCGGCCATGAAGCCCGCCTCGAACTTCGCGATCAGCGGCACCCGGACGCCACCGACGAAGCCCACGTGGTCCTTCTTGCTCTTCATCGCCGCGGCGGCGCCGACCAGGAAGGAGCCCTCGTGCTCGGCGAACATCAGGTTGGAGATGTTGGCGCCGGTCGCGTCGGCGTCGTCGACGATCGCGAACTTGGTGTCCGGGAACTCGGCGGCGACCTTCTTCAGCGGGCCGGAGTAGGCGAAGCCGATGGCGATGATCGGGTTGTAGCCACCGGTGGCGAGCAGGCGCAGCCGCTCCTCCTTGGCCGCCTCGGTCTCGCCGTTGCCGGCCTCCAGCTCCTTGGTCTCGGCGAGGCCCAGCTCGCCCTTGGCCTTGTCCAGGCCCGCGGCGGCGGCGTCGTTGAACGACTGGTCGCCGCGGCCGCCGATGTCGTAGGCCAGACCGACCTTGGCGCCCTTGCCTCCGGCGGCGGCGCTGCTGCTCCCACCGTCAGCGGGCTTGGCCGACGACGGCTCCTCGCTTCCACCACATGCGGCAGCTCCCATGAGCATGCTGCCCGCCAGTACGGCGGCGGCCAGCCTGCCGTATCGGTTCTGAAGCAAGACGGACTCCCTTCGCGAATTCGTGCACGCGCGAAGAGACGCACGGCAACCCTGCACGGAAGATAGTTGGTTGACCAGCATTGACCAAACCAGCACACGAGTCCGCAATAGGTCCGTTATGCAGCTCAGGCCGCCCTGTGACACACGGCGGCGGCCCCATCTACCTACCGGTAATGTCGGTCGGCGCACCGAACCGCCCGTCGCCCGGCGGTTTCCCGTACGGGAGCCCTCCTCCGGACGGTCCCGGCCGCCGCCCCCGGTGTAGCGCATCTCACATCGTGGACAGACCGTAGATCTTTCCGGCGGGCCGCTCCGGGAGGCGCCCGGGGAACCGTACGGAGTACGGCGTGACCGGGGGGAGGACCGCCGGCGGGACCGTCAGTTGTCGGCGTTCAGCGCCACGAGCGGCTCGCCGCTACTGGGCCGCTGCCCCTCCCACAGGGCGGTGAGCGCGGTCGCCGCGAGGAAGCGCACCCCGGCGCCGACGCAGCTCTCGTCCACGTCGAAGGTGCCCTGGTGGATGTCGGCCAGGTGCGGCGAGCCCGGGGTGCGGGTGCCGAGCCGCGCGTAGGCGCCGGGGATCGACTCGAGGTACCAGCCGAAGTCCTCGCCGCCCAGGCTCTGCTGGGTCGGCGCGGGAGCCGCGTCGCCGAGGACGCCCTGGGCGGCCTCGGTGAGCATCTGCACGCTGACCGGGTCGTTGACCACCGGCGGGACGCCCCGGATGTAGTCCATGTGCGCCTCGACGCCGTAGGCGCCGGCGACCGAGTCGAGCAGCCCCTTGATCAGGTCGGGGGCGGCGTGCCAGGCGTCCTCGTCCAGGCAGCGCACGGTGCCTTCGGCCACGCCGTCGTCGGGGATCGCGTTGGCCACCGAGCCCGCCTCGACCCGGCCCCAGACCAGGCTCAGCGACGAGCGCGGGTCGACCCGGCGCGACAGCGCGGCCGGCAGCTCGGTGAGGATCTTGGCGAGCGCGAAGACGAGGTCGGCGGTGAGGTGCGGGCGGGCGGTGTGGCCGCCGGGGCCGCTGACCCGGATGGAGACCCGGTCGCAGGCGGAGGTGATCGGCCCGGACTTGAGGCCGACCTTGCCGACGTCCAGGCGCGGGTCGCAGTGCAGGCCGAAGATGCGGTCGACGCCGCTGATGCCGCCGGAGGCCATGACCTCCAGCGCCCCGCCGGGGAGCTCCTCGGCGGGCTGGAAGATCAGCCGCACCCGGCCGGGCAGCAGCCCGGCCTCGGCCTGCTGGGCCAGGAAGAGCGAGGTGCCGAGCAGGACGGTGGTGTGCACGTCGTGGCCGCAGGCGTGGCACACGCCGGGGACCGTCGAGCTGTAGGGCACGTCCTTCTCGTCGGGAACGGGCAGCGCGTCGATGTCGGCCCGCAGCCCCACGGTGGGGCCGTCGCCGCTGCCGACCTCGCAGATCACGCCCGTGCCGCGCGGCAGCACCGAGGGGACGAGGCCGGCCGCGGTCAGGCGGTCGGCGATCCGCTGCGTGGTGCGGTACTCGGCGAAGGCGAGCTCCGGGTGCATGTGCAGGTCGCGGCGGAAGTCGATGAGCTCCTGCTCGGACCCGGCGAGAAACGTATCGAGCTCTCCCCGGAGATTACGCCCCCGCATTGTGCACCTTCCCATCCGCGTCAGCGGCTTCGAACGTCGCGGCAATCATGAACGACTGCCCCGGAATCAAGTGATCCAACCGGCAACCTGAAAACGGCCGTCGCGCCGATGGGCCGGAGTGGATGCGTGGGCCGCGCCGGCGCGAACCGAAGAACGCCGACACGGAGGAACGAGCCAGTGTGAGGCGACCGGCGTACCGACGATGACATCGACTTTATCCCTCCCACGCGGCACCTCGCCGCCATCTGGACCAAATGTTTTGACGCCCCCTGGCCTTCTCAGGCACCTTCTGACCCGTTCGAACCACGAGTGATGACCCGTATTGGCCATGCCGGTAGCCGTACCGGGGGGTGGCGGGGAGGGTGCGCGGGCGCCGGGGGCGGTCCGGAGGCGATCCCGGAGGTGACAGGGGGGCGATCCGGGGAAGCGGGGTGAGGACGATGAGGACACGGCGCCCGGCGCCGGGGACGTCCGGGGCGGGGGGTGGCCCGGATCGGCTCCCTTGAAACATCAACGAACTGGCAATTTACGTCACCTCAGGTGCCAGTGATCGAACCCGGCGGAGTGATGTCACCGGGAGAAACGCGTGCTTCACTCCGCATATGATCGCTCACATCCCGTTTGGGGAGAATCACTCCAGATTGAGCATCTTCGAACCGGATGAGGGGACCTTGGTGGTCATCCCATCGCTGTCCCTGCCCCAGGACGAGCTCCGCAGGATCACCGGCGCCCTGTGCTACGAGGAGCGGCTGCTGTTCCTGCTGCTGACACTCGGGCGGCCCTCCGTCGAGATCGTCTACGTCACCTCGACGCCCGTGGACAGCGCGATCGTGGACTACTACCTCGGCTTCCTCGACGACCCGGACGAGGCCCGCACGCGCCTGCAGATGATCAGCCTCGACGATCCGGACACCGCGCCGCTCAGCGCGGCGCTGCTGGACCGCCCCGACCTCCTCGACCGGATCCTCGACCGGACCTCCGGCCGGCCCGGCGGCGCGTGCCTGGTGCCGTTCGTGGTCAGCGAGCACGAGGAACGGCTCGCCGGGCTGCTCGGCCTGCCCGTCTACGGCCCGGCAACCTCACTGGCCCACCTGGGCTCCAAGAGCGGCGGGCGGACGCTGGCCGAGGAGGCGGGGGTGCCCACCCCCCGGGGCTTCTCCGACCTGCGGTCGCTGACCGAGGTCGAGCACGCGGCCCGAGCGCTGGCCCCCGCCGCCAAGCTGATGGTCAAGCTCAACAACAGCTACTCCGGGCTGGGGAACGCGATCGTCATCAAGGACGACCGGCCGCTCACCGCCTGCCCCACGAGCTTCTCGGCGGCAGGCGAGACCTGGACCACGTTCGCCGAGAAGATCGCCGAACGGGGCGCGGTGATCGAGGAGTTCGTCCAGGGCCGGCCGCTGCACTCCCCCAGCGCCCTGGCCATGGTCACGCCGGACGGCGGCCACGGCGTCATCGCCACGCACGAGCAGATCCTCGGCGGCCCGAACGGCGACGTCTACAAGGGCTGCGTCTTCCCGGCCCGGCCGGAGTACCGCGCCGAGGTCGCCGCCTGCGCCGAGCGGATCGCCGGGGCCCTCGCCGCCCGCGGCGTGGTCGGGCTGTTCGGCGTCGACTTCTTCGCCGTCAAGACCGACGGCGGCTACCGCACGCTGCTGTGCGAGGTCAACCTGCGCATCGGCGGCACCACGCACCCCCTGGGCGCGGCGATGCTCAGCACCGGCGCCGTCTACGACCCGGTCTCCGGCACGCTGCGGTGCGGGGACCGCGCCAAGCACTACGTGGCGACCGACAACTGCGACGCCGAGAGCCTCCGGGGCCGTACCCCCAGGGAGGTCATCAAGCTGGTGCAGGACTTCGGGCTGGGGTTCGACCGCGAGCGGCGCACCGGCAACGTGCTGCACCTCATGGGAGCGATCCCCCGGTACGGCAAGCTCGGCTTCACCAGCGTCGCCGACTCGGCGGAGGAGGCCGCCGCGCTACACCTGCGGACGCTGGAGGCCCTCCGCCGGGCCGTGTAGCCCCCGCGGGTCCGAGGAGCCGCGGGCCCTCCGCAGGCCCAGCACGCCGATCGTGCCGATGACGAGCGCGAGGAGGACGTTGAAGGCCGCCAGCACGCCGTGCACCACGTAGAAGGACGTCGGGTGCCCGTCGGCGAGGTTGAAGCCAAGATTGATCCACTCGAAGATCATGAAAGCGGCGACGCCGACCAGGAATCCGGCGATCTTTCGCGACATTTGCATGGCTTCAGTATCGCGGTGCGACATTCCCCCCTGGTCAGGGCGTGGGGCGGCTTCTCCGAAACCGGGCGAAGCTACCCTGAGATCACTATGGGGATGAGACATGCCGCGCCCGCGGGGGCGCTGATCGCGGCGACCGCCCTCCTCGGCGTTCCCGCCCACGCGGAGGCCGCCGCGCCGGCCGCGCCCGCCCACGCCGGTGACGGGCCCGCCGCGGCCGCCCACGCGAGCAGCGGACCGGTCGCGCCCGCACGCACGGGCGACGCGCCGGCCACGGCCCCCGGCGCGGGAAACGCGTCCGGCGCGCCCGCCCGCGCGGAGAACGGGCCGGTCGGCGGCGCCGAGCTCGGCAGGCACGGCGTCATCGCGCCCCTCGGGACGAAGGCCCCGCCCAAGACGGCCGCCCGGTCCTACGTGATCGCCGACGCCGACACCGGCGAGGTGCTCGCGGCCAAGGACCCCCACGGCCGGTTCCTCCCGGCGAGCACGCTCAAGACCCTGACCGCGCTCACCCTCATCCCGAAGATCGACAAGAAGCTGAAGATCAAGCCGAGCCGGAACGCGGTGGACCAGGAGGGCAGCGCCGTCGGCCTGGTCACGAAGCCGCTCTACACCGCCGAGGACCTGTTCAAGGCGCTGATGCTGGTCTCGGGCAACGACTGCGCGATGGCGCTGGCCGAGGCGAACGGCGGACTGGACAAGACCCTCCGGGAGATGAACGCCGAGGCCCGGCGCCTGCAGGCGTACGACACGGTGGCCAAGACGCCCAGCGGGCTGGACAAGCCGGGCCAGAGCAGCTCGGCCTACGACCTGGCGCTGATCGCCCGCGCCGGGCTGGCCGACCGGGACTTCCGGCGCTACGTCAGCCTGAGGACCGACAAATTCCCCGCGCCCAAGGGCTACTACGAGATCGGCAACCACAACAGGCTGCTCGGACGCTACCCGGGCATGATCGGCGTCAAGAACGGCTGGACGACCAAGGCCCTGGGCAGCTTCGTCGGCGCGGCCCGCCGCGACGGCCACACGATCATCGTGTCGATCATGCGGCACGAGGGCTACTTCTGGGACGACGTCGCCAAGCTGCTCGACTGGGGCTTCTCCGCCCGCGGCAGGGTCACGCCCGTCGGACGGCTCGTGGACCCGGTCCCCGAGCCCGCCCCGACCCCGGTCCTCCCGGCCGCGCCGCAGGTGCGCGCGAGCGCCACCCCGGCCGCCGCCGTCCGCGAGCCCGCGGGCGGCCCCTCCCCCGTCGTCTGGTACGCGCTGGGCGCCGTCCTGCTCGGCGGCACGACCTGGCTGGTGTACGGCCTGCGCCGGCGGCGCCGGGCGGGCTGAGGACCGTTCACGGGCCGGGCGGACCCCCGGCCCGTCAGGACCGGTCCCGCGGGCCCTCGCCGGTCCGGTCGCCGTCGGGCCGGTCGTCGCCCGGCTCCACGACGTCCCGCCGGTCGTCCCCCGGCGTGCTCCCGCCGGGCAGTGCGCCGGGCGGGAGCACGCCGGGCGGGACGGGCGTGGGCTCGGGCGGCGGGCCGAACGTGGCGGTCTCCGTCCACGCCGCCGCGAAGAGGATCACCCTGGACGACAGGTTGATCCACACCAGCAGCCCCACCATCACCGCGAACACCCCGTAGATGGGATTCTCCAGCGTGCGGGACAGGATGAACGTGGCGAGCTGCTTGAGCAGGCCGAAACCGATCGCGCCCAGCAGCGCGCCGCGCAGCAGCGCCTTCCCCGGCTGCCGGGAGCGGCCCACCCAGCGCAGGATGATCAGGAAGAGGACGACGTCGGCCCCCAGGCTGACCGCCAGGCCCGCGAGCCGGATCGCCGTCCAGCCGACCGGCGAGTCTCCCAGCCCCAGCCATCCGGCCACCGTGCCGCCCGCCTGGGTGGCGAAGCCGCCGACCAGCACCGAGGTGATCGCGGTGACGCCGATCAACGCGAAGGCGGCCAGGTCGCGGAGCTTGGCCAGCAGGAAGTTCAGCGGCGGCTCGGTGGTCATGAAGACCTCGCGGAGCGCGCCGCGCAGCGCGTCGATCGCGCCGAGCCCGGCGTAGAGCAGGCCGACGAGGCCGATGATCCCGGCGCTGGCCCGCGAGTCGGCGATCTGCTTGATCGGGAGTCTCGACGACAGGCCGGGCAGGTAGGCGTTGATGGCCTTCTCCAGGGCCTCCGTGGCGTTGACGTCCACCGCCAGGAAATAGCCGAAGACCGCGAAGGCCAGCGCGATGATCGGGAAGAACGACAGGAACGCGAAGTAGGTCACCGCCCCGGCCAGCCGGTCGCCGGACTGCACCTGGTACCGCTGCACGCTCCGGATGAGGTGGTCGAACCACGGCCACCTGATCCGGTTGTCCTCGATGGCGTCCCGGCCCCGCTCGCGGGCCTTCCGGATCCGCTCCTGCACGCTCGTCACGCGGTCCTCCTACCCCGATCACCGCCGTGCAGCGCGTGGGACGCACGCCGTACGGCGGCCGGGTGCGGGAAGGCCGGGGTCCGGGAGGCCGGAGGACGGGCGGGTCAGGGTGTGGGCAGGAAGCCGACGCGGTCGCGGACCCTCGCCATCGTCTCGGCGGCCACCGCGCGGGCGCGCGCGGCGCCGGCGGCGAGCATCCGGTCGAGCTCGGCCTCGTCGGCGAGCAGCTTCTCGGTCCGCTCCCGGATCGGCGTGAAGGTCTCCGCGACGGCCTCGGCGACGTCCTTCTTGAATGTGCCGTAGCCCTGCCCGGCGTACCGGGCCTCCAGTTCGGGGATCGGCGTGCCGGTCAGCGCGGACTGGATCCGCAGCAGGTTGGTGACGCCGGGCTTGTTCTCCTCGTCGGCGACGACCTCCGAGCCGGTGTCGGTGACCGCCCGCATGATCTTCTTGCGGAGCGCGGAGGGCTGCTCCAGCAGGTCGAGGATGCCGGCGGGCGAGGAGGACGACTTGGACATCTTGGCCGTGGGGTCCTGGAGGTCCGTGATCTTCTCGACGCCCTTGACGATGTGCGCCGCGGGCATCGTGAACGTCTCGCCGAAGCGGTGGTTGAAGCGCTGCGCGAGGTCGCGGGTGAGCTCCAGGTGCTGCTTCTGGTCGGCCCCGACCGGGACCTGGTCGGCCTGGTAGAGCAGGATGTCGGCGGCCTGCAGGATCGGGTAGGTGAACAGGCCGACCCCTGCCGAGCTCTCGCCGTGCCGGGCCGACTTGTCCTTGAACTGGGTCATCCGGGCGGCCTCGCCCATGCCGGTGAGGCAGATCAGCACCCAGGCCAGCTCGGTGTGCTCGCGGACGTGGCTCTGGACGAAGACGGTCGAGCGCTCGGGGTCCAGGCCGGCGGCGAAGAGCTGGGCGGCGGCGACGCGGGAGCGCCTGCGCAGGACCTCCGGCTGGTGCTCCACCGTGATCGCGTGCAGGTCGACGACGCAGTAGAAGGCGTCGTAGCCCTCCTGCATGGCGACGTACTGCCGCACCGCACCCAGGTAGTTGCCCAGGTGGAAGGAGTCGGCGGTGGGCTGGATACCGGACAGGACACGAGGACTGGCCATGGCATGCAATTCTGTCAGCTGTCAGGAGTGGTCGGTGCCTCCGCGGCCCCCGCCCGCCCGGCGGCCCCCGCCGGCTCCCCGGGTTCCATCGGGTCGGCGGGGTCCGACGGCTCCGCGGGCACGAGGCGGCGCTTGACGCGGACCCGCGAGACCCTGCGGCCGTCCATGCCGGTGACCGACAGCTCGAACCCGGGGATCTCCACCCGCTCCCCCATCGCCGGCAGGTGGCCCAGGGTCGCCATGACGAACCCGCCGAGGGTCTCGTAGGGGCCGTCCGGCAGGCGGATCCCGGTCTCGGAGGCCACCACGTCGAGGTTGGCCAGGCCGTCCAGCTCGACCTCCCCGGCAGGCAGCACGACCGGCTTGTCCTCCAGGTCGTGCTCGTCGCGGATGTCGCCGATGAGCTCCTCGACCAGGTCCTCCATCGTGACGATGCCGGCGGTCCCGCCGTACTCGTCGACCACGATGGCCAGGTGGTGGCCCTCGCGGCGCATCTCCGACAGGGTGGCCATCAGCCGCTTGGTGGTGGGCACCAGCTTGACCGGGCGGATCGGCACCAGCTCGCTGATCGGCTCGATCGACCCGGTCAGCACCGGGTCGAGCAGGTCGCGGATGTGCACGAACCCCACGACGTCGTCGTAGGAGTCGCGGTAGACGGGGAAGCGGGAGTGCGGCATGGCGGCGGCCAGGACGGCGGCCTCGGCCAGCCGGGTGTCGGCCGACATGAACTCCACCTCGGTGCGGGGCAGCATCACCTCGCGGAGCTGCCGCTTCCCGGCGGCGAAGACCTCCGCGATCAGGTGGCGCTCGTCGGCGGTGAGCTCCTGGTGGCCGACCACCATGTCGCGCAGTTCCTCGGTGGTGATCGCCTCCCGGTCCTCCTCGGGGTTGCCGCCGAGCAGCTTGACCACGCCGTCGCTGGACTTCGACAGCGCCCAGATGACCGGCCGCGACAGCGCGGCCATCCGGTCCAGGAACGGCGCGACCAGCAGAGAGATGCCCTCGGCGCGCTGCAGGGCGATCCGTTTGGGCGCGAGCTCGCCCAGCACCAGGGAGACGTAGGAGATGGCGAGCGTGACCAGCACCAGGGACAGCGGGGCGGCGAGGGTCGAGGGCACCCCCCAGCCGGCCACGGCCGGGACCAGGTCCCGGGCGAGGGTGTCGGCGCCGAAGGCCGCCGACAGCATGGTCGCCACGGTCACGCCGATCTGCACGGCCGACAGGAAGCGGTTGGGGTCGCGGGCCAGTTTCGCCGCCCGCGCCCCCCTGCGCCCCTGGGAGTCGAGCCTGCGCACCTGGCTCTCCCGGAGGGAGACCATGGCCATCTCGGCGGCCGCGAAGAAGCCGCCGATCAGTATGAAGAGCAGCACCAGGGCGATGTTCGCCACGACGCCGTTCACGAGTACGTCTCCGTCATGGCCGTCGCCCGTTCCGACTGTGCCCGATATTTGATGTGCCAGCATATGCTGGCATCAGGTGTACAAAAGTAAACAAGTGTAAACACCACCAAACAGGAGGGTCTGTGAAGCTGCTGGTCACCGGGGGGGCCGGGTACATCGGGAGCGTCGTGGCGGCTCAGCTCGTCGAGGCGGGCCACCAGGTCACCGTTCTCGACGACCTCTCCACGGGTCACGCCGACGCGGTGCCCGCGGGCGCGCGCTTCGTCGAGGGTTCGATCACCGACGCGGCGGACGCGCTGGCGGGAATGGACGGCGTGCTGCACTTCGCGGCCAGGTCCCTGGTGGGCGAGTCGGTGCGCGAGCCCGCCCTCTACTGGAACCACAACCTCGGCGGCACCCTGGCCCTGCTGGACGCGATGCGCACCGCCGGGGTCGGCCGGATCGTCTTCTCCTCCACCGCCGCCGTGTACGGCGAGCCCGAGCGCTCCCCGATCGAGGAGGGCGACCCGACCCGGCCCACGAACCCCTACGGCGCCTCCAAGCTCGCGGTGGACACCGCGCTGACCGCGTTCGCCCGGATGTACGGCCTGGCCGCGGTCAGCCTGCGTTACTTCAACGTGGGCGGCGCCCACACCGCCCGCGACGGTCGCTCCTACCGCGAGCGGCACACCGTGGAGACCCACCTGATCCCTAACGTTCTCGCCGTCGCGCTCGGCGGACGCGAGTCGGTCGACGTGTTCGGCACGGACTACCCCACCGCCGACGGGACATGCGTGCGCGACTACATCCACGTGGCCGACCTCGCGCGGGCGCACCTGCTGGCGCTGGACGCCTGCGCGCCGGGCGAGCACAAGGTCTACAACCTGGGCAGCGGCTCCGGCTTCTCGGTGCGGGAGGTCGTCGAGGTCTGCCGCGAGGTCACCGGGCACGCGATCCCGGCGGTCGTCCGCGAGCGCCGGGCCGGGGACCCCGCGGTGCTGGTCGCCTCCTCCGCGAGGATCCGGCACGAACTGGGCTGGAAGCCGGAGCGCACCACCCTCCGCGAGATCGTCGCCGACGCCTGGGCCGTCCTGCCCCGCTGACGCCCCCGTACGGCGGGCGGCCTCCGGCCTCGCGGAGCGATCCGTACGGCGGGCCGGGCGCGCCCGCCGTACGGACGTCGGCCCCGTGCGGCGGGCGGCGCACGGACGGTGAGCGGCGAGCGTCCGGCGGGCGGTGCGCGTCCGGCGGGCGGCCGGCGCCGCGGGCCGTCCGGCGCTCCCCGGCACGGGACCTAGCGGAGGTCGATGCGGGCGATGTTGTTGCCGGGACGGCGGTCGCCCACGTGCGGCGAGTAGACCGTCGCCCTGGCCCGCGACGCGTGCCCGGCGGCGCGCAGGGCGAGCCTCAGCCCCACCCGGCCGCCCGAGCCGACCGCGCCCAGCCGGCAGCCGACGTGCCCCTCGGAGGGGTGGCAGCGCGCGCCCCGCACCGACAGCAGGCGGGCCGCGCCGGTGTCGAAGAAGACCGTGGCGTCGCGGACCGGCCCGGGCCCCAGGTTGCGGACCACGGCTCCCACGGCGACCCGCCGCCCGGCCCGCCGCTCACCCGACAACCGCACCGCGAGGTCGGCCCCCTCGTCCACCGGGGTGACCGCCCGGGCGACGTTGTCGGCCTCGTTGGCGTCCACGACCTCCGAGGAGAGCGTCGCGGTGGCCGTCAGCGGGCCGCCTGCGCCGGGCCGGACCAGTCCGCTGACGGTCACGCCGCCGGTCTCGCCGACCAGGACGTCGCGCTGGGAGGGGCAGACCACCTCCCGGGCCGTGATCCCGGGCCGGCACTCGGCCACGTCGACGCGCAGGACGTCCACCCCCCGGGGCAGGCGCACGGTCAGCAGGGGCAGCACCGCGTCCTCGGGGCCGTTGTTGCGCACCTCGGCCCGGTAGACCAGGATCTGGCCGGGCTGCGCCGGCTTGGGCGACGACACCAGCCGGACGGACAGGTCCGCCCCGATCGTCTTCCCCTCCTGGCGGGACGGCTCCTGACGGGACAGCGACGGCGCCATTCCCCACGTCCCCAGCAGGGCAAGACCGACGAATCCCGCGACGACCCCCGCCGTACCACGCGCCATGACCACCGATCCCCCGAACATCAATGATCATTTAACGCCGGTGTGCCCTCATCCCGTGGGAATGACACGCCGCTGGAACGGATTTCGGCACGTCACGGGCCTGATCCGGCACGGAACCGCCGTGCCGCCGCGGCCACGGGAAGACCCAAGGCATCGGGGAGACCGGGAACGCCGGAAAGGCCCGGGAACGCGGAAGGGACCCCGGATGACCGGGGCCCCCTTCACGGGTTTCGCCGGGCACTCACCCGGCGAGGCGGTCGCGCGGCTCTCAGATGAGGCCGAGCTTGCGGACTGCGTCGCGCTCCTCCTCCAGCTCGCGCACCGAGGCGTCGATGCGCTCGCGGGAGAAGGCGTCGATCTCCAGGCCCTGGATGATCTCCCACCGGCCGCCGCGCGAGGCGACCGGGAAGGAGGAGATGAGGCCCTCGGGCACGCCGTACGAGCCGTCGGAGACGATCGCGGCGGAGGTCCACTCGGTGCCGTTGACCCAGTCGTACACGTGGTCGATCGCCGCGTTGGCGGCCGAGGCGGCGGAGGAGGCGCCCCGGGCCTCGATGATCGCCGCACCGCGCTTGGCGACGGTCGGGATGAACGTGTCACGCAGCCACGACTCGTCCACCTGCTCGGCGGCGATCTTGCCGCCGACCTCGGTGTGGAACAGGTCGGGGTACTGGGTGGCGGAGTGGTTGCCCCAGATGGTCATCTTCTTGATGTCGGCGACCGGGACCCCGAGCTTGGCGGCGAGCTGCGACAGCGCGCGGTTGTGGTCGAGGCGGGTCATCGCGGTGAAGCGCTCCGCCGGGACGTCCGGGGCGTGCTGCTGGGCGATGAGCGCGTTGGTGTTGGCCGGGTTGCCCACCACCAGCACCCGGATGTCGCCGGCGGCGTGGTCGTTGATCGCCTTGCCCTGCGGGCCGAAGATGCCGCCGTTGGCCTCCAGCAGGTCGCCGCGCTCCATGCCCGCCTTGCGCGGCATGGCGCCGACCAGCAGCGCGACGTTGGCGCCGTCGAACGCGACGTTCGGGTCGTCGGTGATCTCGATGCCGCTCAGCAGCGGGAACGCGCAGTCGTCGAGCTCCATAGCGGTGCCCTCGGCTGCCTTGACCGCCTGCGGGATCTCCAGCAGGCTCAGCTTCACCGGGACGTCTGCGCCCAGCAACTGGCCCGACGCGATGCGGAAAAGCAGCGCGTAGCCGATCTGACCGGCGGCGCCGGTGACGGTGACCTTTACGGGAGTCTGGGCCATGACCTTCCCCCACTCGAGGATGAACTGTGACGCTCGGATGTTACCCGTCGGGTGTTCCCGGCCCTGAGGCACCCGTCCGGATACGGTTCCCGGCCGGTGGACGACCCGCCGGGGAACGGCCCGGACGGGGATCAGCGGCAGTCGGCCATGGCGGGGACGCGGTGCTCCCGGGTGGGGAACCTCACCCGGGAGAGGTGCCGGTCCAGCAGCTTGCGGATCGTGCCGTTGCCGTACAGATCGGCGACCACTCCCCGTACGGCCTCGCAGGTGCGCTCGTCGCCCTTGCGGAGGGCCACGGCGTAGCGCTCGTCGGTGAGCCGCAGGCCGAGCACCCGGTAGCGGACGCCCTCCCGGGCGGCGAACCCGGCCAGTATCAGGTCGTCGCCCGCGATCCCGTCGACCTTTCCGGCGGCGAGCATGTTCACGCACTCGGTGTAGTTCTGGGCGGGGACGACCGTGAGCCGGCCCGCCTCCTTCCGCACCCGGTCGGCCGCGGCGCCGTCGGGCCCGCACAGCCGCCCGTCCTCCAGACCGGCCGCGGAGGTGATCGGGGATGAGTCCTTGACCAGGACGTCCGTGTGGGCGACGTAGTAGGGCCCGGCGAACGTGACGCCGGCACCCGGGGTGATCGGGTAGGTCGAGATGACGAGGTCGAGGTCGCCGGAGGCCAGCAGGGCCGGCCGTTCCTGCCGGCTCGTGGCCCGGAACGCGATGTTCTCCCGGGGCACCCCGAGCGCCCTGGCGATCTCGACGGCGAGGTCCACCTCGAAACCGCTCCACCTGCCGCCGCTGTTCAGCGCGATGCCCGGCAGGTAGTCGCGCAGCCCCACGGAGAGCCTGTGGGTCCGGGCCGCCTTGTCGGCCACCGAGGCGAACTTCGCCGGCGACGGGGACGACGAGGGCGAGTGCCCGGTCCAGAGGGCGGCCCAGGGACGCCAGCCCGCGGCGGTCGCGGCGACCGCGCCGCCGCCCAGCAGGACGACCAGGACGAGGACGGCGACGACGGCTCTGCGCCGCCCGGACGGCCGCCCCGGCCCTCCGGAGCCCGGAACCGCGGCACCGGCTCCGGGACGGGCGCCGAGGCCGGAGCCTGAACCGGGACTGATCCCGGGACCGGGGCCGGGGCCGGTCCCGGGTCCAGAACTCGGGCCCGGGACCGGTACGGCGCCGCGGCCGGGACCGGCGAGCCCCGGGCCGGACTCGGGAGACGGGCCCGTGGCGGGGCCGGTGGGACCGGGGCCGGGCGCGGAGGACGGGCCCGTGGCGGGGCCGGACGGGAGGGTGGCCCGCCGGCCCGGCGGCACGGACGTGGACCCCCTGGGCACGGCGGACGGTATGGGGGTGACCCCCGGCGTGGGCATCCGCATGGGCCTGGTGGACTCGTCGGAGCCGGAACCCGGGCCGGAGCCCGGCCCGGAGGCCGTACCCGCTCCCGAGGCCGTGCCCGGCCCGGAGGCGGTGCCGTGCGCCGGGGCGGGATCGGAGCCGGAGGCCGGGCCGCTCGCCGTACCCGGGCCGCTCGCCGTACCCGGTCCGGAGGCCGGGCCGCCGGGCGAGCCGGAGGCCGGGCCGCCGTCCGTGCCCGTGGCGGGGGACGGACCGGTCCCCGTGCCCGGGACCGGGACCGGGACCGGGACCGGGATCGGGCCGGAGACCGGGTCGGCGGCCCGTACGCCGCTGCTGAGCAGGGCCGGGGAGACGTCCGCGGACTCCGGGCGGCCGAGAAGACGCAGCAGGATCTGGTCCGCCGAGGGGCGCTCGGACGGCGACTTGGCCAGCGCCGAGCGGACCACCCCGCGCAGCGGCTCCGGCATGGCGGTGACGTCCACCTCGTGGTTCAGGATGCGGTTGAGCACCATGGCGAGCGACTTCCCGGCGAAGGCCGTCTCGCCGGTCGCGGCGAACGCGATCGTCGCCCCCCAGGAGAACACGTCGCTGTGCGGGCCGACGTCGTCGCCGGAGATCTGCTCGGGCGCCATGTAGGCGGGGGTGCCGATGGCCCGGCTGGTGATCGTGCCGGTGGAGTCGAGGATGCGGGCGATGCCGAAGTCGACCACGCGCGGCCCGTCGGCGGCCAGCAGCACGTTGTCCGGCTTGAAGTCGCGGTGCACGATCGACGCCTGGTGGATCGCGGTGAGCGCGGTGGCCGTCCCGACCGCCAGCCGCTGCAGCGCGGTGCCGCGCAGCGGGCCGTCGTTCTCCACGGTCTCCCGCAGCGACCTGCCCTCGATGTACTCGCTCGCGATGTAGGGGGTGTCGCCCTCGACGTCGACCTCGATCACGGCGGCCGTGCAGAACGAGGAGACCCGCCGCGCGGCGCGCGCCTCCCGGGCGAACCGGGACCGCGCGATCGCGTCGCCGGAGAACTTCACGTGCAGGAGCTTGATCGCCGCCCGTTCCCCCGACTCGCTCTCGCCGAGGTAGACGATCCCCTGGCCGCCCTCGCCGACGCGGCCGACGACACGGAACCGACCGAGCCGTCGAGGCTCCCAGGCCTCCAGTGGCGCGATCTCCGGCATGCCGTCCCCATGATTTCGTGAATGCCCGACCCGCTGAACTTTACGGTGTCCCGAGCCTCTCCCGAAGTGACCTTGACTTCCCGCCGTCCCGCCGGGCGCGGACCCCGCCGTCTTCCCGGCGCGGACCCCGCCGTCCCGCCCCTCACGGGCCCCGCCGTCCCTCTCCTCACGGGCCCCGCCGTCCCGCCCCCCAGCGGGTTCCGGACGGGGGTGTGGGCATGACCACTCGTCCGTTGATCGCCATATCGCCCCGAGATGGCGCAGAAACCGCTTAGATCGCTACCGTTGACCGTCCCCTCAGGCAAGGCCGGAGCAGAAAACCCCATGCGCCGATATATCGGTTATCGTGACTTCGTCGAGCGTGCCCAGCGTTCCCTGGTCGGCACGGCACTCCTCCTGACCGGCAGTCACGAGCAGGCCATCCGCCTGGCCCTGTGGTCCTTCCGCACCGTGGGCCTGGCCTGGCCGCCCACGCCGTGGGAGAACCCCGCCACGCACGCCCACGTCACCCTCTACCGCCGCTTCCTCCGCAAGCCGAGCGCGGCGGGCAACACCGCCCTGGTACGGCTCCCGCCCCGGCAGCGCGTCCTGGTCGTCGCCTGCCTGCACGACGGCCGCTCCCACGCCGAGATGGCGGACCTCCTCGGCCTGCCCGTGGAGACCGTGGAGAAGGAGCTCGACGAGGCGGTGGACACCCTGACCAAGGGTGACGTGCCGCGCCTCACCAAGCGGCTGGCCACGCAGGCGGGTGAGGCGTCGGTCCCCGACCTCAGCACGCGGGCCCTGCGCACCCTGCGGCGCCGCCGCAACCGCGGCGTCCTCCTGGCCGCGGCCGCGGTCCTGGTCCCGCTCTGCATGATCGCCGCCTTCGTCCTGCTGCCGCCGGGGATGGCGTGGACCTCCTCGCTGCGCGACCGTCCCGTCCCGGAGACCGGACAGAGCGCGGCGGCCACGCCCACTCCGCGCACCATGCGGGCGGCCCCCGCCACCCCGCAGCCGGGCCCGGAGCCGTGGAAGCCGCCGCGCACGCCCCTCGCGATCCGCTACGCCGTCCCCGCGAAGTGCCCCGGCGACGCCGTGCCGGCGGGCGGCGCGGGCGAGGTCACCTGCGCCGGCTGGACGCTCAGGCTGTCCGGCGACGCCGACCGCTCGACGCTCGCGTCCGCCTCGTGCGCGCGGCCCGGCCGCTGCGAGTCCACGCTGCGCGTCGGGGACGCGGCGCAGCGACTGGCGGGAGGCGGCGAGAAGGGCCTGCGGGTGGAGCCGGCCGTGAGCCCGGACGGTCACCGCGTGGCCTACCTCAGTGCCGCCGAGCGCAGGTACGTCGCCCATGACCTGCGGACCGGGGTCAGGCGGTATCTGTCCCCGGTGCTGGCTCCCTCCGAGGTCGCGGCGGGCACCCGGGTGAGCGTCTCGGCGGACGGCCGCCGGTTCACCGTGGAGCTGGGCGGGCGGCGGCTGCGGACCGACTTCGCGACCGGGAGGACCACGTCCCGGCCGGACGGGCGTCGGGCGGCCTCCGTCCAGACCGCCGGGTGGCTCCGGCAGAACTACCGCGCCTGGTGCGACTCCCCCGACGGCCGGCACTCGGCGGCGGTCAAGGGCGCCGGGGACCTGCACATCATCGACGCCGGGTCGCGGCAGGTGGTCAGGCGCCTTCCGCTGCCCGTCGCGAAGCGTCCGTCCGAGCCCGGGGTCGTCGGCTGGCTGGGCACCCGGGAGGTCGTCGTCAGGCTGAAGGAGAAGGACGGCGGCCGGACGGCCTTCTACCGGGTGGACACCGTCACCGGTCAGGCCCGGCCGGTGGAGGGCCTCCCCGACGGGGAGCCCATCGTGTTCGGCGCCCTGACGGCCCCCTGAGCCCCTCCACACGGGCCTGGAAACGCGAGAAGGGCCGGGGGTACGCGAGAAGGGCCGGAAGCCGCGGACGGACCACGGGAGACGCGAGAAGGGCCGCCCCCGCGGGGACGGCCCTCTCCGTGTCGTTCCGCGCCCCTCCGCGTTCGGGAAGGGACCGGGACGGGTCACGCGGGTCCTTCGGACGGCTTCAGACGGCCATCTTCTTCTTGAGGTTCTCGTCCAGGGCCGCCAGGAAGTCCTGGGTGGTCAGCCACTGGGCGTCGCCGCCGACGAGGAGGGCGAGGTCCTTGGTCATCTGGCCGCCCTCGACGGTCTCGACGCAGACCTGCTCCAGCTTCTCGGCGAACTCGATGACCGCGGGGGTGTTGTCGAGCTTGCCGCGGTGGGCCAGGCCCCGGGTCCACGCGAAGATCGAGGCGATCGGGTTCGTGGAGGTGGGCTTGCCCTGCTGGTGCTGGCGGTAGTGGCGGGTCACGGTGCCGTGGGCCGCCTCGGCCTCGACGGTGCGGCCGTCGGGGGTCATCAGCACCGACGTCATCAGGCCCAGCGAGCCGAAGCCCTGCGCGACGGTGTCGGACTGGACGTCGCCGTCGTAGTTCTTGCAGGCCCAGACGTAGCCGCCCTCCCACTTGAGCGCCGACGCGACCATGTCGTCGATCAGGCGGTGCTCGTAGGTCAGGCCGGCGGCCTCGAAGTCGGCCTTGAACTCGCTCTCGAAGACCTCGGCGAAGATGTCCTTGAAGCGGCCGTCGTAGGCCTTCATGATGGTGTTCTTCGTCGACAGGTAGACCGGGTAGTTGCGGGTCAGGCCGTACCGCATGGAGGCGCGGGCGAAGTCGCGGATCGACTCGTCCAGGTTGTACATCGCCATCGCGACGCCGGGACCGGGGAAGTCGTAGACGTCCAGCTCGATCGGCGCCGAGCCGTCCTTCGGCGTGTAGGTGAGGGTCAGCGTGCCCTCGCCCGGGATCTTCAGGTCGGTGGCGCGGTACTGGTCGCCGAACGCGTGACGGCCGACGACGATCGGCTTGGTCCAGCCGGGGACGAGCCTCGGCACGTTGGACATGATGATGGGCTCGCGGAAGATGACGCCGCCGAGGATGTTGCGGATGGTCCCGTTCGGGGACTTCCACATCTTCTTCAGGCCGAACTCCTCGACCCGGGCCTCGTCCGGCGTGATGGTGGCGCACTTGACGCCGACGCCGTACTGCTTGATCGCGTTCGCCGCGTCGATCGTCACCTGGTCGTCGGTGGCGTCGCGGTGCTCGATCCCGAGGTCGTAGTACTTAAGGTCGACGTCGAGGTAGGGAAGGATCAACTGGTCCTTGATGAACTGCCAGATGATCCGGGTCATCTCGTCGCCGTCAAGCTCGACGACGGGACCCTCTACCTTGATCTTGGGCATGCGTGTGGTTCCCCTTCTGAACTGATCACGGGCCAGAAGTCCTTTTGAGGCTCACTGGCCGTTGAGGCTATCGGACGGGCGGGAACGTCCCGCGCTCCGCCCGTCGCTCCGGCATCGCCGCTTTCGTGCTCATCGCGAGGTGAGCTCCGTCCAGGCGAGTGCGACGGCGCCGCCCATCAGGGCGGCGCCGAAGACGGCGAGGGTCAGGGCGTCGGTCGCCCTGCGGCGTACGGCCAGGATGCCGCCACCGCCCGAGAGCCGGATGAGGGCGGCCAGCACCATGATCATGCCGAGTGCGAACCCGCCCCACCGGGGGTCGCCGACCACGGCCGTGGACGCCACGGCCAGGACGGCGCCCAGCAGGACGAGCGGGTAGGCCCCCCATCGCTCCTGCCGCGGTCTGCTTCGGCTCATCGCTCGCCCCCGTGGCCGCGGCCCCGTCCGGGGGCGGCCGGTTCGTTCTTCGTCACGTCCGTCCGGCTCATCGCTCGCCTATCGGCTTCCACTTCCGGTCGCGCTCGCCGATGTACTCGCTGTCGGGGCGGATGAGGCGGTTGTCGGAGTGCTGCTCGATGACGTGCGCCGTCCATCCCGACATGCGGCTGATCGAGAAGACCGGGGTGAACAGGTCGGTCGGTATGCCAAGGTAGTGGTAGACGGTCGCGGCGTAGAAATCGACGTTGGGGTAGAGGCCCTTCGTCTCGAAGACGACCTCCTCCATCTCCTTCGACATGCGGTGGAGGGTGTCGTCGCCGGAGGCCTCCGCCAGTTCCCGCGACATCCGGCGCAGGTGCGTGGCGCGGGGGTCCTCGGTCTTGTAAACCCGGTGCCCGAATCCCATGATCTTCTCGCCCGCGGCCAGCTTCTCCCGTACGGCCCGCGCGACCCCGGACGGGTCCATGGCCTGGAGGGTGCGCATGACCTGCTCGTTGGCGCCGCCGTGCAGCGGGCCCTTGAGGGTGCCGATGGCCGCGACGACGGCCGAGTGCATGTCCGACAGGGTCGCGGCGCAGACGCGGGCGGCGAACGTCGAGGCGTTCATCGTGTGGTCGGCGTGCAGCACCAGGCAGGCGTCGAAGATCTCCACCGCGCGCCGGTCGGGGATGCGGCCGGTGATCTGCAGCAGGAAGCCGGCCGCGATCCCGAGCTCGGGGTCGGGCCCGGGGAGGTCGGCGCCCGTCCTCGCCGCGTGGTAGCGGGCCACCAGCACCGGCTGCCGGGCGGTCAGCCGGGCCGCCTTGCGCAGGTCGGCCTCGGCGGCGTTGGAGTCCTTGTCGGGGTCGTCCGCGCCGGTCAGCGAGACCAGCGTGCGCAGCGCCTCCATCGGCGACTGGCTCCCGGCGACCCGCGGGAGGCACGACTCGGCCAGCTCGCCCAGGTCCCGCCCTCCGGCGAGCTCCGCCCCGTAGGCCGCGAGCCCCCCGGCGTCGGGGAGCCCGCCGTACTGCAGCAGATGGGCGGTCTCTTCGAAGGTGGCCCGGCCGGCCAGGTCGTGGATGTCGTAGCCCCGGTAGAAGAGGCGACCGGCCTGACCGTCGATGTCACTGATCGCCGTGGAGGCGGCCACGACATCGGCGAGGCCTTTGGTGGGCTTGTCCGCCATAAGTGTTTCCTCCGCTTATCTTGTACGGAGTCTACCTGTGAGCAGGGGAAACCCTCCCCGCCGGGTAAAACTAATTTCAGAACCGATTCTCCTTCTGGCAAAGGAGATTCCCCATCACCTCGTCTGGGTAAGCCGACGCTGTAGGAATAGTTACGGCGGGCTACCTGGGGAGGAACTGCCGTGGAGGGGCCGTTCATACGCATCGAGGACACAGGCGAGGTGGTCCCGTTGCGCCCCGAGATCACGACCATCGGTCGTGGCCGGGGAGTCGACATCCGGCTCACCGATCCGAGTGTTTCTCGGCTGCACGCGGAATTCGTCCGGCGCGGACCCTACCTGTACGTCGTTGATCTGGGCCTGTCCCGCAACGGCACGCGGGTGAACGGCAGGCCGATCGCCCGGAGGGTCCTGGACGACGGTGACGTCGTCTCGTTCGGCGCCGCGCGGGGCCGGATCGGCGGGGTCCCGCGTGAGGACTTCGTCCCGGAGGTCGAGCTCCGCAGGGCCGCGGCACCGGAGCTGACCAGGCGGGAGGTCGACGTGCTGACGTCGCTGTGCCGCCCGGCGCTCTCCGACGAGGCGTTCGTCGCGCCGGCCACCGCGCGGGAGATCGCCGACGACCTGGTGGTGACGGAGGCGGCGGTCAAGCAGCACCTCCTGCGTCTCTACCAGAAGTTCCGCATCCCGGAGGGGACCAACCGGCGCACCAGGCTGGCCAACGAGGTCGTCGCCCTGGGGCTGGTCAGGCCCACCCCCGTGGTGCCGCCCCAGCGCTCGGGCGGTGCGGCGGAGACGCAGGCGGCGGGCACGTCCGGCGGGCGCCGGGCGTCCTGAGCCCGGCCCGGGGCGATCCGGCTCAGCCCGCGGCGGCCTGCTTCTCGGCCGCCTCGACCACGTTGCTGAGCAGCAGGGCCCGGGTCATCGGCCCCACCCCGCCGGGGTTGGGGGTGAGGAAGCCCGCGACGTCGGCGACGCCGGGGTCGACGTCACCGGCGATCCTCCCCTCGACGCGGGAGACGCCGACGTCGAGCACGGCGGCGCCGGGCTTGACCATGTCGGCGGTGATCAGGTGCGGTACGCCCGCCGCGGCGACGACGATGTCGGCGCGCCGGGTGTGCGCCGCCAGATCCTGGGTGCCGGTGTGGCAGAGGGTGACGGTGGCGTTCTCCGTACGGCGGGTCAGCAGCAGGCCGAGCGAGCGGCCCACGGTGATTCCGCGGCCGACCACCACGACCTCGGCGCCCTTGGTCGGCACGCCGTACTCCTGCAGGAGCAGGACGATGCCGTGCGGGGTGCACGGCAGCGGCGCGTCCACCGTGTGGACCAGCCGGCCGAGGTTGATCGGGTGCAGGCCGTCGGCGTCCTTCGCCGGGTCCATCCGCTCGATCAACGCCATGGTGTCGAGGTGGCGCGGCAGCGGGAGCTGGACGATGTAACCGGTGCACTCGGGGGAGGCGTTGAGCTCGTCGACGACGGCCTCGACCTCGGCCTGCGCGGCGGTCGCCGGGAGATCCCGGCGGATGGAGGCGATGCCGACCTCGGCACAGTCACGGTGTTTGCCCGCGACGTAGATCTGGCTGCCCGGGTCGTCGCCGACGAGGACCGTGCCGAGACCGGGGACGACGCCCCGCTCCCGCAGCGCGGCCACCCGCCGCGCGAGGTCCGCCTTGATCTTCGCCGCCGTGGCCTTGCCGTCCATAATCCGCGCGCTCATGGGCCCCATCCTTCCACGGGGCCGCCCACGGCCCGCTCCCGCCATGGGACCGCGGGCCGCGCGCTCCCGCCTCAGGTGAGGTCGTCGGCCGCGCGCTCCCGGCGCTCGATGATCCGGCGGGTGAAGGGGATGATCTCCACGATCTTCGCCCCCAGGTAGGCGGCGCCGACGGCGACGATCAGCAGGAGCCAGGGGCTCTGCCAGAGTCCGCTCATGATCACAAAAGCGTTCAGGACGACGGCAAGCAGCGACATGAGCGATCTCCACGCGCAGACGACACGAATCGCTTCACACTATCCGCGCCCTAAACATGTTTTGGCCAAAGATTTCTGTCCTGTTGGCCACTTCATTGTCTCCCGTACACGGCCGTCCCAGACGCGACGCCCGCCGGGGACACCGCCGAAGCGCCCCGTGAGCACCGCATGAGCACTTGTGCGCCCGCCGCACGGCCCTCGGACGCGGGCCGTACGGCGGGCGGAGGCGTCAGTGGAAGAAGTGCCGGGTCCCGGTGAAGTAGAGGGTGATCCCGGCGGCCTCGGCCGCGGCGATCACCTCGTCGTCCCTGACCGACCCGCCGGGCTCCACGACCGCCCGCACCCCGGCCCCGGTGAGCACCTCCAGGCCGTCCGCGAACGGGAAGAACGCGTCGGAGGCCGCCACCGAGCCGCGGGCCCGATCGCCGGCCCGGGTGACGGCGAGCCGCGCCGAGTCCACCCGGTTGACCTGGCCCATGCCCACACCGACGCTGGCGCCGCCGGAGGCGAGCAGGATCGCGTTGGACTTCACCGCGCGGCACGCCTTCCAGGCGAAGGCCAGATCGGCGAGGACCTCCGGGGAGGCCGCGGGACCGGCCTTCAGCTCCCAGGCGGAGGGGTCGTCGCCGGAGGCGTCCACCCGGTCGGCGGTCTGCACCAGCAGGCCGCCGTCGATCCGCCGGAACTCCGTACGGTTGCCCGGTCCCTTCGGGCAGGTGAGCAGCCGGATGTTCTTCTTGCGGGTGAGCGTCTCCAGCGCCCCGGCGCTGAACGACGGCGCGACCACGACCTCGGTGAACACCTCGGCGATCTGCCCGGCCAGCTCCTCGGTGACCTCGCCGTTGACCGCGATCACGCCGCCGAAGGCGGAGACCGGGTCGCAGGCGTTGGCCCTGCGGTGCGCCTCGGCGACGTCGGCGCCGACCGCGATGCCGCAGGGGTTCTGGTGCTTGATGATCGCCACGGCGGGCTCGGCGAAGTCCCAGGCGGCCCGCCAGGCGGCGTCGGCGTCGAGGTAGTTGTTGTAGGACATCTCCTTGCCGTGCAGCTGCTCGGCATTGGCCAGGCCGTCCCGCTCGCCGGAGTAGAGGGCCGCGCCCTGGTGCGGGTTCTCGCCGTAGCGCAGCGGCGTCCGAAGCTTCCAGGCGGCGCCCAGGTAGCGCGGCCAGGCGCCCTCCTCCGCCGCGTAGACGCCGGAGAACCAGGAGGCGACCGCGGTGTCGTAGGAGGCCGTGTGGGCGTAGGCCGCCGCGGCGAGGCGGCGGCGCTCGGTCACGGTGAAGCCCCCCTCGGCCACCGCTGCGAGCACGTCACCGTAGGCGTCGGGATCGACCACGACCGCGACGGTGCCGTGGTTCTTGGCCGCGGCGCGGATCATCGCGGGGCCGCCGATGTCGATCTGCTCCACGCACTCGGCGTCGGACGCGCCGGAGGCCACCGTCTCCTGGAAGGGGTAGAGGTTGACCACCACCAGCTGGAACGGCTCGATCTCCAGCTCCTCCAGCTGCTTGACGTGCGCCGGGTTGCCGCCGTCTGCCAGCAGGCCCGCGTGCACGCGCGGGTGGAGGGTCTTGACGCGGCCGTCGAGGCACTCGGGGAAGCCGGTCAGCGTCTCGACCGGGGTGACGGGAACGCCGAACGAGGCGATCCTCGCGGCGGTGCCGCCGGTGGAGACGATCTCCACCCCCGCGGCGTCGAGGCCCCGGGCCAGCTCCTCCAGCCCGCTCTTGTCGTACACGGCGATCAACGCGCGCCGGATGGCGATGCGGCTCACTTCCTGGTCCTCCTGATCGGTTCCGGTCATGTCCGGGGCGCCCGGCTCATGTGCCGGGTCGTCCTCCAACGGCGCGCCCGGCTCACCGGCCGGAGCGTCCGAAGCGAAAGGTCCTGCCGGTGACGGTCCAGCCCTCGCGGGCCATCCGGCCGACGACGCCGACGAGCAGGCCGCGCTCGACGGTCTTGATGCGCTCGTGCAGGGCCGCCTCGTCGTCGCCGTCCAGCACGGGCACGGCCTCCTGGGCGATGATCGGCCCGGTGTCGACGCCGGCGTCGGCGAGCATCACGGTGCAGCCGGTGACCCGCACGCCGTACGCCAGGGCGTCGCGGACGCCGTGCGCGCCTGGGAACGCCGGCAGCAGGGCGGGGTGGGTGTTGAGCACGGGGAAGGCGGAGAGCGTCGGCGCGCCGAGGATCTTCATGAACCCCGCGCAGACCACGAGGTCCGGACGGTGCGCGGCGATCCGGGCGGCGAGGGCGCGGTCCCAGTCGTCGCGCGCGGGGTGGTCGGCCAGTCTCTCGACGAAGACCGGGACGCCCGCCCGCTCCGCGCGGGCCAGACCCTCGATCCCGTCGCGGTCGGCTCCCACCGCGACGATTTCGGCACCGTACGCCGGATCGGCCGCGGCGTCCAGAAGGGACTGTAGGTTGGTTCCAGAACCGGACACGAGAACCACGAGCCGAACGGCCTGGGATGACACCGACAAACTCCATTCGGACGGGGATTCACGCCGCTGCAAGGGTATCTGCCTGTCCGCAACCGCTACACAAGGAGGTCAGGTGACGACACCGGTCAAGACGCGTCCTGAGGAGGGGGCGGGACGGCGGGCGCTCTGGCTCGCGGTCGCCGCGGCGGTCCTGACGGTTCTGCTCCCCCCCGCGGGAATCGTCATGTCGGCCATCGCCCTCGTGGTCTCGGTCCGCGCGATCCGGACCCTCCGGTCGGCGACCAGGCCCACGGGCTCCGGCGTGGTCGCGGTGGTCGTGTCGGCCCTGGCGCTGGTGCTGGCGATGGCGCTGGCGGCCACGCAGTTCTACTTCCGCGACGAGCTGGCCGCCTACACCGACTGCCGCACGGGCGCGGGCACCGTCGCCGCGCAGGACGAGTGCCAGCAGCGCCTGGAGCGGGCGATGGAGAAGAAGCTCCCGTTCGTCCGGCCCGGCGAGCTCCACCTGCCGATCGCCCCCTGACCCCGCCGCCGGTCCCGCCGGTACGGCCTCGCGGGTCGTCCGGCGGGCCGCGCGCCGTCCCACCGGTCCGCCGATCCACGACGCCGTCTCCGTCCGGCCGGACGGACCCGTACGCCACGTCCGTGGGCACGACCCGGCCGCTCCCGGGCCCGCCCGGCGGAGACGTACGCGATCCCCGGCCGGGTCCCGCCGGAAATTCTCCGAAGGAATTCCGGGATGCGGTGTCGGATCCGGGCGGAGGCGTTCGTGGTGATGGTGAACGGCCGCCCGCGAGGGGCGCGCCCCCAGAAGAGGGAGCCACGACCATGAGGCTGACGACCATGACGCAGGTCACCATCGACGGAGTGATGCAGGGGAACGGCGGGGTGACGGGCGAGGACCGCGCGGACGGGTTCGATCGTGGCGGGTGGGCCCTCGGGGCGGGCGACGACGAGACCAGGGCTCTCATCGCCGAGACCTACCGGCGCGCCGACGCCTTCCTGTTCGGCCGGCGGACCTACGAGCTGTTCGCCGGCTACTGGGGGGCGACCGAGGAAGGGCGCGCCCACCCCATCGGCGTGGCGTTGAACGAGAAGCCCAAGTACGTCGCGTCGACCTGGCTCACCGGCCCGCGGTGGGCGGACACGACCGTCCTCTCCGGCGACCTCGCCGCCGCCGTCGGCGAGCTGAAGGCCAGGCCGGGCGGTGAACTGCAGGTGCACGGCAGCGGATCCCTGTTCCGCTGGCTGCTCCGCAAGGGGCTGATCGACGAGCTGACCCTCCTCACCGTCCCCGTGGTCCTCGGCCAGGGAGCGCGGCTGTTCCCCGACGCGGGCCCCGACATCGCGCTCGACCTGGTCGACTCGCGTGTCGACTCCAAGGGCGTGACGATCCAGGTCTTCCGGCCCGGCGGGCGTCCGCAGTACGCGCAGACCCGGTGACACGCCGGCCGCAGGGCCGGATACCGCACCGGGACGAGAAGACCACAGGAGATGATCCGCAGATGCGATACCTGCTTTCCGTGATCCACGACAGGAACGACCTCTCCACCCCGGAGGAGGACGCGGCGATCGACGTGTTCAACGACCGCCTGGTGGCCGAGGGCCACTGGGTCTTCGCCGGCGGCCTCGGGGCGCCCGTCGCGGCCACCGTGGTCGACAACCGGGGCGGGGAGGCGATGCTCACCGACGGGCCCTTCCTGGAGTCGAAGGAGTATCTCGCCGGCTTCTGGATCATCGAGGCCGCGGACCTCGATGTGGCGCTCAAGCTCGCCGTCGAGGGTTCGAGGGCCTGCAACCGGAAGGTCGAGGTGCGGCCGTTCCTGTGAACGGGACCGACGTCCAGGCGGCGATCACCCAGGCGCACCACACGGAGTGGGCGCGGGTGGTCGCCACCCTGACCAGGCGCTTCGGTGACCTCGACATCGCCGAGGAGGCGACGGCCGAGGCGTTCGCGACCGCCGTCCAGCGGTGGCCGGCCGACGGCGTGCCCCCCAATCCGGGCGCCTGGCTGACCACCACCGCCGTCCGCAAGGCCATCGACCGGATCCGGCGTGAGAACAGGCGCGACGACAGGCATAAGGAGGCTCAGCTGTTGTACGACGACGACCCGCCCGAGCCTGCCGGCGTCATCGGCGACGAGCGACTCCGGCTGATCTTCACCTGCTGTCACCCGGCGCTGGCGATGGAGAGCCGCGTGGCGCTGACGCTGCGCATGGTCGCCGGTCTGACCGTGCCCGAGATCGCCCGCGCCTTCCTGGTGCAGGAGAGCGCCATGGGACAGCGGATCACCCGCGCGAAGGCCAAGATCAAGGCCGCCCGCATCCCCTACCGGGTGCCGTCCGCGGAGGATCTCCCGGGCCGTGTCGCCGGCGTGCTCGCCGTCCTCTTCCTCGTCTTCAACGAGGGCTACCTGGCGACCGGCCCCGGCACCGACCCCGTGCGTCACGACATGACCGCCGAGGCGATCCGGCTCACCCGCCTGGTCCGTGCCCTCATGCCCGAGGACGGCGAGGCGACCGGGCTGCTGGCCCTGATGCTCCTCACCGAGGCCCGCCGCGCCGCCCGGGTCTCGGGCGGCGGCGAGCTGGTCGCCCTCGGTGAGCAGGACCGCGGGTCCTGGGACGCGGCGCTGATCGCCGAGGGCCACCGGCTGGTGCGCGAGCGCCTGGCCTCCGGGGAGGCCCCGGGCAGATACCAGATCCTCGCGGCGATCAACGCCGTGCACACCTCCGCCCGCGACGTACGCGACACCGACTGGTCGCAGGTCGTCGCCCTCTACGACCAGCTCGCCCACCTGGATCCCTCGCCGATCGTCGCGCTCAACCGGGCCATCGCGGTCGCCGAGCTCGACGGCCCGGAGGTGGCGCTGGCGGCCGTCGACCGGCTCGGGGACAGGCTGGCCGGCTACCACGCCTACCACGCGACCCGCGCCGACCTGCTGCGCCGGCTGGGCCTCGGCCGGCAGGCGCACGCGGCGTACGGCGAAGCCATCGGGCTCGCGGGCAACACCGCCGAGATCGCCTACCTGAGACGCCGCCGCGACCAGCTGGGCTGACGCGCTCCCCGGCCTGGGAGCCGGGGAGCCGGCCCGTGCCGCGCGTTCACGCGGCAGCTCTGAGGCTTCCCGCTTCGCCGCACCCGGCGACGGTCACCCGGGCGGGCCGGGACCCGGCCCGCCCCCGGCGGACCGGGCGGGGCGTCGTCAGTCGCGGTCCCAGGCGTAGGGGTCCACGTAGATCACGTGGCCGCCCCGGTCGTCCGACTCGTCCACGATGTCGCGCCGGGGCGGTCGCGGCGGCGCGGGGCGCGGCACCCTGGGGCCGGTCTCCGCCGGTTTCCCGGCCTCCGGGGCCTTCGGAGCCTTCGGGGCCGTCGCGGGTTCCTGCGGGTCCGCCGCCGAGGCGTGCTCGTCCTCCCAGTCGTCCCTGATCACCGGGATCGGCTGGGTGTCGCACTCGGTGGCGTCCAGCCAGTGACCGGGCAGCGCGCGGTGCTCGTCCGGCTCGGCCAGCCCGACCCGGCCGGCGACCGCCCCCGCCGCCCGGAACAGCCTGGTCCCGGCCCGGCGGACCGGTGCGGTGGCCGTGCCGACCCTGGCGGCGGCCCGGACCACGGCCGCGTTGTGCCCCCGGAAGATCAGCCACCAGTTGGTCAGGCCCGCCGAGATGCCGGCCGCGACGCCCACCTCCAGCGTCACCGACAGCATCACCTCCCAGCCCGCGGGTCCGACCGCGGAGAGGCGCGCCCCGCCGAGCGAGCCGCCGGACAGCGCGGCCAGCGCCCCGGCCGCCGCGCCGGTCACCACCCCGCAGACGAAGCCCCACAGCGGCGCGCCCTCGTAGGAGGGCGAGGGGGCGATCCGCGCCCCCAGCACGCCGGCCACCGTCCCCGCCGCGAACGGCAGCGCGATCACCGCCATCACCCACGCCGGGGTGGGGCCCGCCTCGGGCAGCGCGCCCAGGATCGGCAGGCTCGGCACCGTGCCGAGCTGGACGCCGGTGGGCGCGACCAGCGTGCCGGCGCCGAGGCTGAAGCCCGGTCCCGCGATGTAGGCCATGCCCCAGACGACGGCGTTGAGCAGGTAGAGGCCCTGCAGCAGCAGGAGCAGCAGTCCGCCGACGAACCCGGGGGCGAGGACCTCCGACAGCCTCTGGACCTGGTCGAAACCGGCCGCGACGGCGCCGAGCACCAGGGCGGCGCCCGCGACCAGCATGATCCCCAGCGCCGCGGCGGAGCTCACCACGAGCGAGCGCACCCGCTCGGGCAGCAGGCGCAGCATCGACCGCCACGGCCCGATCGTCCGGGCGACGGCCGCCGAGCCCGCGAGGAAGGCCAGCACCAGGTGGCTTACCAGGGTGTCGCCGAGATAGGGCTGGGTGATCTCGTTCCGGGTGACCAGCGCGATCATCCCGGCCAGCAGCGCGTACGGCGCGGCCAGCGAGACGCCCGCCTGTGCGATCAGGGCCAGCTGCGCCCGGCGGCGGGCGTCGGCCTGCTCCTTGGGGCTGTTCCTCGGCAACCGGGCGGGCAGGCGCAGCCGCAGGTCGGCGTCGCGGGCCATCCAGATCCCGGCGCGGTACAGCAGGAAGGCCGGCAGGACCGTCAGGCCGAGCGGGAGCAGACCGATCGAGCCCCCGGGGATCGCGAACCCGGCGTGGTGGGCCGCCAGCCAGAGCTGCGCCGCGGCGCGGAACACCCCGGGCAGCCCCGGGCCGAGCGAGCCGCGGGGGGAGGCGATCCAGCCGACCAGGGTGAGCGTGGTGAGCACCGCCAGTCCCACGCCCAGGGTCCACGCGGCGGCGAGCATCCCGGAGACGGGAAGCGGGCGGCGGACGTCGTCGTCGTCACCCGTGACGCCGGGCAGGGGGAGGCGGCTGAGGACGTTGCGGGGAGCCGTCCGGAGCTGATCTAGAAGGGCCGTCACGATAACCGATGGTCTCAGGATCTTCCGCGCGGACGAGACTCATCGTCCCGCGTGTCGCGGGCCGTACCGAAAACGGGACGGCGGGCCGTACGGAGAATCGGGACCGCGGGGCGTGCGGGACGGCGGAGAGGCGCACCGCGGGCGTACGGCGGGCGGCGCGCGGGCCGGGCGTACGGCGGAGCGGGCCGGGAGACGGTGAGAGGCGCCCGCGGACGGCGGGCGCCTCTCACCGGTGAGCCGGATGGACCGTCGGACCGGATCGGCCGGACCGGATCGGCCGGGCCGGGCCGCGGTACGGCCCGAGGGCCGGCTAACGGTTCTGCATGATCTCGCGCATCAGGCGGGCGGTCTCGCTCGGGGTCTTGCCGACGCGGACGCCGACCTTCTCCAGAGCCTCCTTCTTCGCCTGCGCGGTGCCGGCCGAGCCGGACACGATCGCACCGGCGTGACCCATGGTCTTGCCCTCGGGGGCGGTGAAGCCCGCGACGTAGGCGACGACCGGCTTGGTCACGTGCTGCTCGATGTAGGCGGCGGCCCGCTCCTCGGCGTCACCGCCGATCTCACCGATCATGACGATCGCGTCGGTGTCCGGGTCGTCCTGGAACGCCTGGAGAGCATCGATGTGCGTGGTGCCGATGACCGGGTCGCCGCCGATGCCGACGGCGGTGGAGAAGCCGAAGTCACGCAGCTCGTACATGAGCTGGTAGGTCAGCGTGCCCGACTTCGAGACCAGGCCGATGCGGCCGGCGGTGGTGATGTCGGCCGGGATGATGCCGGCGTTGGAGGCGCCGGGCGAGGCGATGCCGGGGCAGTTCGGGCCGATGATGCGGGTCTTGTTGCCCTTGGCGACGGCGTAGGCCCAGAACTCGGTGGTGTCGTGGACCGGGACGCCCTCGGTGATGACCACGCAGAGCGGGATCTCGGCGTCGATGGCCTCCTTGACCGCGGCCTTGGTGGCCGCCGGCGGCACGAAGACGACCGACACGTCGGCGCCGGTCTGCTGCATGGCCTCGGCGACGGTGCCGAAGACGGGCAGGCCCTCGTGGGTGATGCCGGCCTTGCGGGCGTTCACGCCGCCGACGACCCTGGCGCCGGAGGCGAGCATGCGGCGGGTGTGCTTGGTGCCCTCACCGCCGGTCATGCCCTGGACGATGATCTTGCTGTTCTCGTTGAGCCAGATGGCCATTACGCACCTACCGCTGCGAGCTCGGCGGCACGCTTGGCCGCATCGTCCATCGTGTCGACCAGCTCGACGCCGGACAGGGCGGCGTCGGCCAGGATCTTGCGTCCGAGCTCGGCATTGTTGCCGTCCAGCCGGACGACCAGGGGGCGGCTGACGGTCTCGCCGCGGCTCTCCAGGAGCTGGAAGGCCGAGACGACTCCGTTGGCGACCGCGTCGCAGGCGGTGATGCCGCCGAAGACGTTCACGAAGATCGACTTCACCGACGGGTCGGAGAGGATGATCTCCAGGCCGGCCGCCATGACCTCGGCGGAGGCGCCGCCGCCGATGTCGAGGAAGTTGGCGGGCTTGGGCTGCCCGGGGAACGCCTCGCCGGCGTAGGCGACGACGTCGAGGGTCGACATGACCAGGCCGGCGCCGTTGCCGATGATGCCGACGCTGCCGTCGAGCTTGACGTAGTTGAGGTCCTTGGCCTTGGCCGCGGCCTCCAGCGGGTCCTCGGCCGCCTTGTCCGCGTAGGCCTCGTGCTCGGCCTGGCGGAAGACGGCGTTGTCGTCGAGGGTGACCTTGCCGTCGAGGGCCTTCACCTGGCCGTCGGCGGACAGGATCATCGGGTTGACCTCGACCAGGGAGGCGTCCTCGTCGACGAAGACGGCCCAGAGCTTCTCGATGATCTCGGCGGCGCCGTCCAGCGCCTTCTCCGGCAGGCCGCCGGCCACGGCGATCTCACGGGCCTTGTCGCGGGTCACGCCGTCCAGCGGGGACACGGGGACCTTCGCGACCTTCTCGGGGGCGGTGTGCGCGACCTCTTCGATGTCCATGCCGCCGGCGGCGGAGCAGATGGCGATGAAGGTGCGGTTGGCGCGGTCGAGCAGGAAGGAGAAGTAGTACTCCTCCGCGATCGCGCTGGCCTCCTCGATCAGGACCTTGTGGACCGTGTGGCCCTTGATGTCCATGCCGAGGATCTGGGTGGCCTTCTGCTCGGCGTCGGCGGCGTCGTCGGCGACCTTGACGCCGCCCGCCTTGCCGCGACCACCGGTCTTGACCTGTGCCTTGACGACGACACGGCCGGTCAGCTGCTCGGCTGCCGCGCGCGCCTCCTCCACGGTGTGCGCGACGATGCCGCGCGGCACCGGGATGCCGTACTCCGCGAAGAGCTCCTTCGCCTGATGTTCGAACAGGTCCACGAGGGTCCGTCCTTGCTTGTCCGGCTGGTGTACTGAAAATGTCGGCGGGCCGGCTCCGTGGTGTGAGGGGAGCCCGGCGGTTTTGCGCCAATGAAGCCTAGCCCCCCGCGCGCATGACCAGGTCACCGGGTCCGCGAACGGCTACGGGCGAGGCCAATGAGGCGAGGGTGGCGAACGTCCTGGGGATCATATCGGGACGCGGCGGGGAAGCGTCCGCGTCCCGCGGGGTCAGACCCGCGCGGGGATCGCCCCCCGCACCCACTCGACGATCTCCTGGGTGGTCGCCCCGGGCGTGAAGACCCGGGCCACGCCCATCCGCTCCAGCTCGGGCAGGTCCGCCTCCGGGATGATCCCGCCGCCGAAGACGACGATGTCGCTCGCGTCGCTCTCCGCGAGCAGCTCGATCACCTTGGCGAACAGCGTCATGTGCGCGCCGGAGAGGATGGACAGACCGATCGCCGCGGCGTCCTCCTGGATCGCGGTGCGCACGATCTGCTCGGGCGTCTGGTGCAGGCCGGTGTAGACGACCTCCATCCCGGCGTCCCGCAACGCCCTCGCGACGATCTTCACACCCCGGTCGTGCCCGTCCAGGCCGGGCTTGGCGATGACAACGCGGATCCTCGGCTCGGCGTCCATCCAGACCTCCTTGTCCGTGTCCCACGCGTGACGTGGGAGCTGAGCTGACGGCAGCCTAACGGCCGCGCCCGGAGCGCTCCGGACCGCGTGCCCGTCACCTCCTCGGGCGCGTGCCCGTCACGCTCCTCCGGGGCCGCGCTTTCCGGTGGGTCTTTCCCACCATCAGTGCTTTTCACCACTTTTATTGTTATGAATGCCTACATTCCATAGGACATGCCATAGGGTTTCTGATCTTCTAGCCTCAGGAGGAAGCTCCCCCATGAAGCGATGGATCATCGTGGCGGCCACCGCGCTGGCGGTGCCCACCGCCGCCGTCCCCGCCACGGCCCAGGCCGCGCCCGCCGACCCGGCGGCCGCGCTGCAGGCGCGGTTCGTCGCGGGCCACGGCGTACGGATCACCGAAAGCGGCCGGACCTACTCCGGGCGCGAACTCCTCTCCGCCCAGATACGCCGGGGCACCGTGGAGTTCGGCCCCTCCGGCGTCACGGGTCACGACATCCGGTCGAAGTCCGCCCTCCCCGGGGACGACACCGCGCCGCTGCGCACCCTCAGCGCCGGCGGGGACACCTACCTCAGCGGCGGGATGGTCGGCAGGAGATGGGTCAAGTCCTCCCGCGCCGCCTCCCCCTTCTTCACCCCGGTCATGCTCCTGGAGCCGGACACGCTGAAGTCGCTGCTGCCGGCCTCGGGGAAGGGCGGTTCGGCCGGGAAGAAGGCCGGTCCGTCCACGCTCAAGGGGACCACCACCCTCGGCGAGCTCTACCGCGTCTCGCCGTCCTACCGCGCCTCCCTCGGCGGGAAGCGGCCCATCGCCGCCATGGCGGCCACGAAGGTGAGCTGGCGCCTGTGGCTCGGCCGCGACCGTCTCCCCGCCCGGCTGGTCACCTCCTGGACCGTGCCGCCGCGCGGCATGCACGTGACCCGCGTCAGCGACGTGCGCTTCACCTCCTGGGGCACCCCCGTCACCCTCACCGCGCCCACCCCGGCCCCCGCCTCCGGAGAGCCGACGAGCTGACATCCGGAGCGACCGGCGGAAACCCGGTGGGCCGAAGCCGTACGGGCTGACACGCCGGAAGAACACGGGCCGGTGAGCCGGAACCGCACGGCCAATGGGCCGAAACCAGATGAGCCGGTGAACCGAAACCATGCGGACCGATGAACCGAACCCATATGGGCCGATGATCCGGAACCGTACGGGTTGATGATCCGAAATCGTGCGGGCCGATGAGCCGAAACCGTACGGACCGGCGAACCGGCGGCAGACGGGCCGGCACGAAATCGCAGAAAGCGAAAGAAGCCGGAAAAGGGCCGGTGGCCGGGGCGGACGATCCCCGGCCACCGGCCCCGCCGGTCTTCGACTTCCCGCTGTTCCCTTTATTTCCCTTTATTTCGTGATCTTTCCTGATAGAAATACTTCCGCCCCTCCCACGCAGGGTGGAGGGAACATTCAGGAGGACTTTCCTTTGAAGCGACACATCGCCGTTCTGGCATGCGCCGCGACGGCCGCGCTGGGCGTCCCCGCGATCGCCACGACCGCGCACGCCCAGACCGCCCGGGCCAAGGACCCGCTCGCCGCGCTGCGGAGCCAGATGGGCGGCGGCCGCGGCGTGTCCTTCGTCGACAAGACGAAGGTCACGAGCCCCCAGGGGAGCCGCGTCCTCGCCCAGCGCGACGGCGTCCTCGGATTCGGCGCCTCCGGAATCGCCGCGTCCGACCAGACGGGCAAGATGCGGATCAAGCTGAGCGATCTCGGCATCGATCCCGACGACGAGGACACGAAGGGCATCGCCGGGTTCGCCAAGCCGGAGAGGGTCGTGCGCGTCGGCAAGGCGAGCTACATCTCCGGCGGATACTTCGGCGAGTTCCTGCCGGAGGGAAAGACCTGGCTCCGCTACCCCGCCGAGACGCTCGGCATGCTCGGCGTCATAACCCAGAAGGTCAACGCCGCCGAGCCCGCGACGCTCAAGGCACTGCTGGCGCACGCCACCACCGAGCGTCCCGGGTTCTACTCCGGAAAGATCACCTACGGCGAGCTGAACAAGATCTCGCCGTGGTTCCGGGCCTCGGTGAGCGGCGCGAGGATCACCGGCAGGTACGCCAAGATCAAGGTGAGCTGGAAGCTCTTCCTCGGCTCCGACCGCCTTCCCCAGCGGCTCGTGACCAGCGAGGCCAGTACGGCCGACGACGGCAGGTCGACGATGGAGACCGACACCCGCTACACCGGCTGGGGCGCCGAGGTGTCGGTCAAGGCTCCGGCTCCTGAGGATGTCGCGACGGCCAAGGACCTCCAGGACGGCGCGACGGCCGAGGTGCCCACCCCGATCGGCAGATGACCGTCTCTCCCCGGAGGCGCTGAGCCGCATCCGGTCCCGGACCGCCTTCGGTTCGGGACCGCGTACGGCTTGGAACCGCGTACGGTTCAGGACCGCGCCCGGTTCCGCGCCGCGCCCGGAACCGGACCTCGTCCGGCCGTGGACCGGCCGGGCGTCACCGGTCCGGTGAGCACCCGCTCACCGGACCGGCGGGCGGGCGCCCGTCAGAGCTTCTCCACCGGCGCGTAGGCGAGGAGCAGGGTCTTCTCGCCGCCGCTACCGAAGTCGATCTTCACCTTGGTCTTCTCCGCGACGCCGTCCACCGACACGACCGTGCCGAGGCCGAACTTGTCGTGGGTGACGCGGTCGCCGGGGGTGAGGCTGGGGATCTGACGTCCGCCGGGCTTCTTCGCGGGCGCGGCGGCACGCGGCTCCCGCCGGGTGGCCGCGACCCAGGCGTTCTTGCCCGGATCGGTGCGCCAGTCGACCAGCTCACCGGGGATCTCGGAGACGAACCGGGACGCCGGGTTGAACGCGGGCGCTCCCCACGCGCTGCGCACGGCCGCCCGGGAGACGTAGAGCCGCTTCTGGGCCCGGGTGATGCCGACGTAGGCCAGGCGGCGCTCCTCCTCCAGTTCCTTGGGCTCGCCCAGCGAGCGCACGTGCGGGAAGACGCCGTCCTCCATGCCGGTGAGGAACACCACCGGGAACTCCAGACCCTTGGCGGTGTGCAGGGTCATCAGCGTGACCACTCCCTGGCCGCCGTCGTCGGCGGGGATCTGGTCGGCGTCGGCCACCAGCGAGACCTGCTCCAGGAACTCCACGAGGGTGCCCTCGGGGTTGGCCTCCTCGAACTCCGACGCCACCGAGATCATCTCGTCGAGGTTCTCCAGGCGGCTCTCGTCCTGGGGATCGCCGGAGGCGGCCAGCTCGGCACGGTAACCGGTGGCCTCCAGCACCTCCTGGGCCAGCTCCGACGGCGGCATGGTGGCGGCCTTGGCGGTCAGGTCGTCCAGCAGGGCGAGGAACTCCTTGATGGCGTTGACCGAGCGGGTCGCCATCCCCGGCGCCTCGCCGGCCCGCCGGAGCGCCTCGGCGAAGGGGATCCGCTCCCGGGCGGCGAACGCCTCCACCATCGCCTCGGCCCGGTCGCCGATGCCGCGCTTGGGCACGTTGAGGATGCGGCGCAGCGAGACGACGTCGCCGGGGTTGGCCAGCACCCGGAGGTAGGCCAGCAGGTCACGGACCTCCTTGCGCTCGTAGAAGCGCACCCCGCCGACCACCTTGTACGGCAGGCCGGTGCGGATGAACACCTCCTCGAACACACGGGAGGCCGCGTTGGTGCGGTAGAACACCGCCACCTGGCCGGGCGTGACGTCCTCCTCGTCGGAGAGCCGGTCGACCTCCTGCGCGACGAACATGGCCTCGTCGTGCTCGTTGTCCGCGACGTAGCCGACGATCTTCGGGCCGGAGCCCTGGTCGGACCACAGGTTCTTCGGCTTGCGGCTCTCGTTGCGCGCGATCACCGCGTTGGCCGCGGTCAGGATCGTCTGGGTGGAGCGGTAGTTCTGCTCCAGCAGGATCGTCTTGGCGTCGGGATAGTCGCGCTCGAACTCCAGGATGTTGCGGATCGTCGCGCCGCGGAAGGCGTAGATCGACTGGTCGGCGTCGCCGACCACGCACAGCTCCGCCGGGGGGATCCCGGCGGTGCCCTCCCTGACCAGCTCGCCGTCGGCGGTGCGCAGCTCGGGGGTGCCGACCAGCTCGCGGATCAGCGTGTACTGGGCGTGGTTGGTGTCCTGGTACTCGTCGACCATGACGTGCCGCCAGCGACGGCGGTAGTGCTCGGCCACGTCGGGGAAGAGCTGGAACAGCGTGACCGTCATCATGATGAGGTCGTCGAAGTCCATCGCGCCGGCCTCGGTCAGCCGCCGCTGGTAGGTGCGGTACGCCTCGGCGAGCGTGCGCTCCAGGTGGCTCGCCGCCTGCCCTGCCGCCGTCTCGTAGTCGATCAGCTCGTTCTTGAAGTTGCTGACCTGCGCGGAGAAGGACCGCGGCGGATAGCGCTTGGGGTCGAGGTCCATCTCGCGGCAGACCATCGCCATCAGCCGCTGGGAGTCGGCCTGGTCGTAGATCGAGAAGCTCGTGGGGAAGCCCAGCCGCCCCGCCTCCCGGCGCAGGATCCGCACGCACGCGCTGTGGAAGGTCATCACCCACATCGCCGCCGAGCGCGGCCCGATGAGCCGGTCGACCCGCTCCTTCATCTCCCGGGCGGCCTTGTTCGTGAAGGTGATCGCGAGGATCTCCTGCGGCCGCGCGCCCCGCTCCTCCAGGAGGTAGGCGATGCGGTGGGTCAGCACCCGCGTCTTGCCCGACCCCGCGCCCGCGACGATGAGCAACGGGCTGCCGTGGTGCACCACGGCCTCGCGCTGCTGGAGGTTGAGCCCGTCGAGCAACGGGTGGGTCACTGAGGCGGCTGGGATCGACACGTCACCTAGATTAGGCCGACCGGCCGACAACCGCGGCCCGCGCCCCGGAGGAATGCCCGCGGACACGCGGGAAGTTGCCAGAATCACGTACAGCTGGATATGAGCGGAAACCGGAAAGCATCGGAAGGGTCAGGCATGCTGTCTGAGAATGAGATAAACCGGGTGCTCGTCGTGACCGCCCATCCCGACGACGTCGACTTCGCCGCCGCGGGCACGATCGCCGGGTTCACCGACCGCGGGGTGGAGGTCGTCTACTGCGTCGTGACGGACGGCGACGCGGGCGGATTCGACCGCGAGCTGGACAACACGGGCATGGCCGAGCTGCGCCGTACCGAGCAGACGGCCGCCGCCAAGGCCGTCGGCGTGACCGACCTGCGCTTCCTCGGTCACCGCGACGGCACGCTGGTGCCCGGCCTGGAACTGCGGCGCGACATCACCCGGGTCATCCGCCAGGTGCGGCCCGACCTGGTCATCACCCACAGCCCCGAGCGCAACTACTCGTTCATCGCCCCCAGCCACCCCGACCACCGCGCGGTCGGCGCCAGCGCACTCGACGCCGTCTACCCCGACGCCCGCAACCCCTACGCCTTCCCCGAACTGCTGCGCGACGAGGGCCTGGACGCCTGGACGGTCCGGGAGGTCTGGCTCAACGGCGGCCCCTCCCCCGACCACTTCGTCGACGTCACCGGCGCCTTCGACCGGAAGATCGCCGCGCTGCGGGCCCACGCGAGCCAGGTCTCCCACGTCGAGGGCTTCGAGGAGTTCCTGCGGTCGCGCTTCTCCCAGGCCGCGTCCGAGGCCGGGCTGCCCGAGGGCAGCTACGCCGAGGGCTTCCAGCGGGTCGCCACCGACTGACCGGCCGACCGACCGCTCGCCACCGACTGACCGCGACCCGGTCGCGTCCGGCGGGCCTGAGCCGTCCGGGTGCCCGGCATCCTCCGGGACCGTACGGCTCAGGCCCGCCCAGGCCGCAGAGGGTTCCACTCAGGCCCGCTCAGACCGTACGGAGGTCTCGCCCAGGCCGTACGGCGGAGGCCCCGCTCAGACCGTACGGCGGGCCGTGCCGCCGGGGTCGCCGGGGGCCAGCCGGGCGAACAGGTAGCCCAGCGAGTTGGTGGCGAGGTGCAGCAGCGCCGGCGCGGCCAGCCCGCCCCGGCGGCGCAGCTCACAGAAGAGCAGCCCGGCGAGCGCGGTCGTCGCCACCGACCCGGCCACCACCCGCGTCGTCTCCACCGCCGTCCCATCGGACATCTCAGCGGACGTCTCACCGGCCCCCTCACCGACCGTCTCGGCAGACGTCTCGGCGGACGTCTCGGCGGACGTCTCGGCGGACGTCTCGGCGGACGTCTCACCGGTGGCCAGGCGGGTCAGCGCGGGGTTGGCGGCGGCCATGTCCGTCGCCGGGAGCACATGCCACAGGCCGAACAGCACCGAGGAGACGGCGGCCGCCACCCGGGGGCCGTGCGCCCGGGCGACCAGGGCGGGCAGCACTCCGCGGAAACCGGCCTCCTCCAGCAGGACCGTGCCGAACGGCACCTGCAGGAGCGCCTCCTCCAGGACACGGGCGCGCGACAGCGACAGCGCCCGCTCGTCGCGGAAGAGAGGGCGGGTGGCCGGGAGGACGATCCCCACCGCGTAGCCGCCGGCGACGGCCGAGGCCAGGAGACCGCCGATCCGCAGTCCCCGGGCGGGGTCGCGGAACCCGATCTCGGCCCAGGTGATCCCGCGGTGCCGGGCCAGGGCCAGCAGCGCGCCGGTGGCCGCGGCCGAGGTCAGCGGGGCCAGACGCGGCGCGACCCGGTTGTTGAGCACGTTGGCCGCCGCCAGCACGGCCACCGCGCCCGCGAGCGCGGCCCCGTCACCTCCGCCGCCCGCCTTCCGGCCCACCCGCACCTCGCCCATGTCTCCCCTTCCGCCTGCTCACCTGCTCACCTGCCGAACCTTCGTCCCGGACCGGTCCCGTCCGCGGCCGGCCCCGGACCGACCCTGCTCGCGGCCCGCCTCAGCCCGATCCCGCCCGCGGCCCGATCCCGCCCGCGGCCCGCTCCGGACCGGTCCCGCCCCCGGGCCGTCTCAGCCGGTTCCGGCGTCAGCCGGCCGCGGGCCGTCGCCATCCGGTGGGGAAGCGCAGGCCGCGCCGCTCCCGCACGGTCAGGCCGCCCCAGATGCCCTCCGGTTCCCCGCTCCGTACGGCGTAGGCCCGGCAGTCGGCCAGCACCGGACATCTGGCGCAGACCGCCTTGGCTCGCGCCTCCTGCTCCGCCGACTGGGTCAGCGGGAAGAACAGCTCGGGATCGCTCGCGCGGCAGGCGCCCCGTACGGCCCAGCCGATCTCGGGCGTCATCCTGCGCATGGCCCACACCCCCCTGGTCGATCACCGGACCTCAGCGTAGGCCGCGCACGGCGGTGCGGCATCAGCCTTCCGGCGTATTCACCGGTGGTCCCGGCGGCTCGCCGGAACCCGGCAGGACAGAGCGGAACCCAGCGGAACCCGGCAGGACCCAGCGGGACCCGGCAGGACCAGGCCGGACCGAGCGGGGCTCAGCAGGAGGAGGTCCCCTCGTTGTAGCCCCGGGCGAAGACCTGCTGGCGCTGCTGCGCCGTACCGTGGGCGTCGGGGCGCAGCCAGTCGTCGGTGGGGTCTCCGGCGGCGGCGAGGTTGAGCAGCAGCTCGTCCTTGTCGCCCGGTTCGGCCTGAAGGGCGTTGCCCCTGACCAGGGCGCCCAGCGTGCCGCCCGCGTAGCAGTCGGCCTGCAGCTCCCGCTGGATGCTCAGGCCGCCCGCGTTGTTCAGCTGGGCCTGCACGGCGTGCCCCAGCTCGTGCGGGATGATCACGTAGACGGAGCCGTCGCCCATCCGGTCGTACAGCCCGCGCATCCAGTTCTCGTCATAGGCGACGAAGTGCCCGAAGGGGCAGTAGAAGGCGTTGTCCGGCACCGCGGGCTGGTTGCCGCAGGCGGGGCCGTTCTGCCCGGTGTAGGGGATGAAGGCGCTGATGGGCCGGTAGCTCATCCCGGCGGCGGCGAAGGTCTGCTTCCAGTACTGCTCGCTGAGCCCCCTGGCCAGGCTGACGTCCGACTCGAAGTCCTGTCCGAGCGGGGCGGGCGTGGTGGCCTCGACGCTTCCCCGGTCGTCGTCGGGCCGCTCCCCGCCGCTCCCCGTGGGTTCGCTGCCGCAGGACACGGTGACGGCCAGCAGGAGGAGCGCCAGGACGACGCGGCGGAAGGTGCTCATGTCCCCATCGTGGCCCAGCGGGCGGCGGCATGCGGGGTACACGCGCGATTACACTCCGGCGCATTCGCTGATCACGACGCACGGGGCGGGCGGGGCCGGTGGGACAGGCGGGACGGGCGGCGCGGGACAGGCGACCCGACGGCGTGAGGGGCTGGTGGGCGGGCGGGCCGTGCGGGCGGACGGGATCAGGAGGACCGGCTCAGGGAGACCGGCTCGGGGGGCCGGATCAGGGAGCCGGATCAGGGGGACGGCCAGGTGTGCACGGGCTCGTTGGTGTGCATGTGCTCGACGTAGCTCAGGGTCATCCGGCGCAGGGCCTCGTGCCGGTCGGCGCCGCCGTACGCCTCCACCGTCTCGGCCTGCCAGTGGGCCCCGGTCCTGCCGGTCACGCAGCGCCGCTCGATGATGCCGAGGAGGCGGTCGCGGACGGCCGGGTCCACCTCCCACCGGTCGAGCCCCTCGTGGGCGAGCGGCAGCAGCCGCCGCAGGACCAGCTCGGCGGCGGCCACCTCACCGATCCCCGGCCAGTAGAGCCGGGCGTCCAGGCCGTGCCGGGCGGCGGCGTGCAGGTTGTCGGCGGCGGCGGCGAAGGACATGCGCGTCCACACCGGGCGCTCGGCGTACGGCAGCACCCCCATGAGGCCGTAGTAGAAGGCGGCGTTGGCGGCGATGTCCGCGACCGTGGGGCCCGCGGGCAGCACCCGGTTCTCCACCCGCAGGTGCGGGACGTTGCCGACGACCGCGTAGACCGGCCGGTTCCACCGGTAGACGGTCCCGTTGTGCAGGGTCAGCTCGCCGAGCTGCGGGGTGACCCCGCGGGCCAGTTCCTCGCGGGGGTCGGCGTCGTCGCACAGAGGCAGCAGTGCCGGGAAGTACCGGGCGTTCTCCTCGAACAGGTCGAAGACCGAGGTGATCCACCGCTCCCCGAACCACACCCTGGGCCGCACCCCCTGCGTCTTGAGCTCCACCGGGCGGGTGTCGGTGGCCTGCTCGAACAGCGGGATCCGGGTCTCCTGCCAGAGCCTGCGGCCGAACAGGTACGGCGAGTTGGCCGCCACCGCGACCTGGGGGCCCGCGATGGCCTGCGCCGCGTTCCAGTTGGCGGCGAACGCCTGGGGGCTGATCTGGAGATGGAGCTGGAGGCTCGTGCAGGCGGCCTCGGGGGTGATGCTGTCGGCGTAGGCGTCGAGGACCTCCTCGCCCTCGATCAGCAGGTGCAGGTCCTCGCCCCTGGCCGCGAAGACCTGCTCGTTGAGCAGCCTGTAGCGGGGGTTGGCCGACAGCGTGCCCTCGTGCACGTCGCCCTCGCGCAGCGTGGGCAGGATGCCGACCATCATCAGGTGCCCGCCGACCGTCCGGGCCCGTTCCTCGGCGTGGTTGAGGCGGTCGCGCACCACCTTCTCCAGCCGGGCGACGCCGTCTCCCGACAGGGTCTCCGGGCTGACGTTGATCTCCACGTTGAACCGGCCGAGCTCGGTGCCCCAGTCAGGCTGCGCGATCGCCGCCAGCACCTCGGCGTTCCTCATGGTGGGCTCGCCGCGCTCGTCGACGAGGTTGAGCTCTATCTCCAGCCCGGCCCTGGGACGGTCGAACTCGAACCGGGACTCTCGCAGCATCTGCGCGAAGACGTCGAGGCACCGGCGGACCTTGTCGCGGTATCGCCGCCGGTCCTCCCGGCTGAACACCATCGCGGGTACGTCACGACCCATACTTCGCAGAGTCGCATATAAGCAACAAGTCGTACAGACCGGGTCTCGTTCCCAGGTCAGAACCGGTCCGGACCCGCCGTACCTCCGGACCGTCACGGCGGTGCGGACCGTACGGCGGGCGGACGGCGGCCCCGTCAGAGCAGGCCGGCGCGACGGCCCCCGTCAGAGCGGGAGGGCGGCCCCGTCAGACCAGGCGGCGCGCGGTGGCCCAGCGGGACAGCTCGTGGCGGTTGGAGAGCTGGAGCTTGCGCAGCACCGACGAGACGTGGGTCTCCACGGTCTTCACCGAGATGAACAGCTCCTTGGCGATCTCCTTGTAGGCGTAGCCTCGGGCGATCAGGCGCAGGACCTCCCGCTCGCGCTGGGTCAGCGAGTCGAGCTCGGGGTCGATCGGCGGGGCCTCGCTGGAGGCGAAGGCGTCCAGCACGAAACCGGCCAGCCGCGGCGAGAACACCGCGTCGCCCTCGGCCACCCGGCGGATCGCGTCGGTGAGCTCGCGGCCGCTGATGTTCTTGGTGACGTAGCCCCGGGCGCCGCCGCGGATCACCCCGATGACGTCCTCGGCGGCGTCGGAGACCGACAGCGCCAGGAACCGGACCTGTGAGCCCGCGCCCAGGACGCGGCGCAGCACCTCCTGGCCGCCCCCGCCGGGCATGTGCACGTCGAGCAGGACCACGTCCGGCGTCAGCTCGCCGATCGCCCGGACGGCGGACTCGACGTCCTCGGCCTCGCCCACCACCTCGATGGAGTCGCCCAGCTCCGCGCGGACCCCCGAGCGGAACAGCCGGTGGTCGTCGACGATCAGAACCCTGATGGCGCCCATGCACCCTCCCCAACGCGCCTCGCGGACCGCCCGCGCCGGCCGCCGCCGCTCCGGGCCCGCTCGATCACGCCTTCTCCAGCTTCATGGTCAACATGACTTCGGTGCCCTCTCCGGGCTCGGTCCGGATACGGGCGCCGCCTCCGTTGCGCTCCATCCGGCCGATGATCGACTGGCGGATGCCCATCCGGTCCTCGGGCACCTGATCCATGTCGAACCCGGCGCCGCGGTCCCGGACGAAGACGGTGACCTCCTCCGGCTCCGCCTCGGCGTAGACGGAGATGACGGAGGATCCAGAGTATTTCGCCGCATTGACCATAGCCTGTCTGGCCGCCTGCATCATCGACGACAGCTCGGGGGTCAGCGGGCAGTCGCCCACGCAGACGACCTCGATCGGGACGCCGTGCGCGTCCTCCTCCTCGGCCGCGACCCGGCGCACGGCCGCGGCCAGGGACGCGTCGGCGTCCTGCTTGGGCTGGTAGAGCCAGTTGCGCAGCTCACGCTCCTGGGAGCGGGCCAGCCGCGCCACCTCGCGGGGATCGTCGGCGTTGCGCTGGATCAGCGTCAGCGTGTGCAGCACGGAGTCGTGCACGTGCGCGGCCACCTCGGCGCGCTCCTCCTGCCGGATGCGCTCGCGGCGCTCGCGCTGCAGTTCCTTCCACAGCGCGGCCAGCCAGGGGGCCGCGATGAGCGCGACACCGCCGACGACGACGAGCGTGAACACGATGCCGGGCCGGGCCGCGTCCAGCTCGTCGGTGGCCACCAGGAAGCCGATCGCGCCCACGACGACCAGCACCAGACCGGCGAACGTGCGCACCCGGTTCCGGCGCACCTGGCCGACCGTCGTGCTCATCCAGCGTCGCCGCCGGTCGGGGTCGGCCTGCTGCCACAGGATCAGCGAGCCGATCCCGCCGACCGCGATCGGCCAGGCGCCGATCCCGCCGGTCCGGGCGCCCGTGAGCCAGCCCAGCGCCAGCAGCGCCAGCCCGACCGCCGCGTAGGAGGCGACCTGACTCCAGTCGCGGGCGGGCTCCTTGCCCTCGTACGGCTCGCGCGACGTGAACAGCCACAGCGCCGCGTACGCCACAGCGCCGATCCCGTCCAGGACGGTGAGCAGCACGAACGCCAGCCGCAGCACGACGGGGTCGAGCCGCAGCTGTGCGGCGGCGCCCTCGGCCACCCCGGCGACCAGGCGTCCCTGGACGGGGCGCACCAGCCGGGGGAAGGGGGCGGGCTCTCCGGAGGTCACCGGGGCCGCGTCACGAATAGTCTCTCGGTCAGCCATATCGTCTGCATCGTCACATGTGAGAGTCTGCCAGCGCATCAGGCGTTCCCCTGATGCGACCCTGACGGCGGCCCGCATCCTCGGGGACCGTTCAGGGGTGTCCCGGATGCGGCCCGGGAGGCGGGAAGGCCACGATGGGTGACATGACCGATTCCGGGAACGCCCACGACCCGGCGAGCCCCCCCACCGGCTCGTCGTCCCACTCCGCCTCCGGGACCGGCCCGTCGTCCCCCCTCGCGTCCGGCGAGCGGGGACCGCTCCGGCGCAGCGACGAGGGCCGCATGCTCACCGGCGTCTGCGCCGGTCTCGGCCGCCACGCCGGAGTCGACCCGCTGCTGTTCCGCATCGGCTTCGCGATGCTGGTCCTCGGCTCCGGCATCGGCATCATGCTGTACGTGGCGGCGTTCCTGCTGATGCGGGAGCCGGACGGCGGCCCGGGATACATGGAGCAGTGGACCCGGCGGTCCTTCGACGGCGAGACCGTGCTGGCGCTGCTGGCGGGGGTGTTCACCCTCGGCCTGATCGTGAACGTGTCCTCCGGCGGCATCGGCACCGGAACGGTCGTGGTCGGCACGCTCTTCGCCATCGCCCTGATGGCCGCGCACGCGCGCGGGGCCGACCTGCTGGCCACGATGCGGTCCCTGCCGGAGCGGCTGCGCGGCAGCCGCGTCCCCGCCGGGTCCGGCACGCCGTACGGTGACCCTCGCGGCCCCCACGGCGGCCCGTGGCACGAGCGGCACGCCGGTCCGTACGGCGGGCCCCTCGCGGGGACGGCCGTCTTCGACCCGGCCGGGTCGTCCGCCTTCGGCTCGGAGGCGCCGCACGCCGCGCCGCGGGAACCGGCCGCGCCGGCCCGGCCCGGCGGGCCCGCCGGGAGCCGTCCCGCGGCGGCGCCGGGCGCGTCCGGGGTCACCGAGCGCCTCCCGGAGCCCGCCGCCCCGCCCGCCGAGCCTCGGCCCGAGTCCGTGACCGGGGTCTCCCCCGCCGAGCCCGTGACCGGGGCCTTCCCCGCCGGGCCGCCCGCCGGGGCCTCTCCTGCCGGGGACTCCCCCGCGGAGCCGCGGACCGAGGCGTTCCCCGCGACCGGCCTGGTCCCGGAACCGGCGTCCGCGTCCTCCGCGGGGCCGGCCCGCGAGGACGACCGGCCCGCCGGGCCGTGGCCCGGCGAGGGCGACCGGCTCACCGGACCGCCGTACCCCGGCTCTCCGGCAGGGCCGGCCACCCCCTCCTACGACTCCTCCGGCGAGCCGTTCTCCCCCTACGGGCCCTACCGGCCGCTGGACCCCCGCATGCGGCAGCCGTACGACCGCCGCTACGGCGGCCCTCCCGGCGACTACGGCGCCCCCTACGACCTCTCCCTGATCGGCGGGCCGGTCGAGACGTCCGCCCGGCGCGAGCGGATCGAACGGGCCGACCGGCCCCGGCGGCCCAGGTCGTTCGTGGCGGGCGTCACCCTGATCCTCGCGCTGATCGTCGGCGGGCTCACCCTGGCGGCCCACCCAGCCTTCGGGACGGCGGACATGACGGCCGCCGTGACGACCGCCGGCGGCGCGGCGCTGATCACCATCGGCTGTGGTCTTCTCGTCGCCGCGTGGTTCGGCCGGGGCGCGGCCCTCGTCGCGGTGGGCACCCTCGTCTCGATCGCCGTGGTGACGGCGTCGCTGCTGGCCGGCATGCCGGGGCGCTTCGGCACCTACGAGTGGGCGCCCACCACGATGTCGGAGGTCACCGAGGAGGGCGGCGGAGGCTACGCGATCGGCGTCGGCGACGGCACCGTCGACCTGAGCACGCTGCCGCTCCCCGCGGGCTCGCGCACGCTCGTGGAGGCGTCGGTGACGATAGGCGAGATGCAGGTGATCGTGCCGCCGACGGCACGGGTCGAGGTCGAGGGGTACGCCAAGGTGGGCGATGTGAAGATCGATCAGATGACCCAGGGCGGCACCGGCGTCCGGCACGTCAGGGTGCTGGAGCCGGAGGTGCGGCCGAAGGGCGACGTGGCGACCATCGTCCTGCGGGTCAGCGTGGGCATCGGGGACGTGGAGGTGCGTCGTGCGGCCTGAGGTGGAGCGGCCCCGCCGCGGACGGGTGCACCGTACGGACTGGATGGCCCTGCTCAGCGGCATAATCTTCATCGCCGCCGGGGTCGTCCTCATCGGCCGGCCGTCGATCGAGCCGCTGATCATGCTTCCGGCCGTCCTGGGGGGCCTGGGCGTCGCGGGGCTGATCACCATCCTCGCCCGGCTGATCCGCCGCTGACCGCTCCGGTGTCCCCGAGGCGCCGACGAGGACCCGGCGGGTCCGCAGGTCGTGGGTGAACGCATGTCCAGGGGCCCTCACCGCCGGGCCGGTGACCCGGCGGTCCCGCGTCTCACGGTTGGAAGTGCCGCCACGCGTTAGAGTGGGACGATGCCGGTCCTGGAGTTCGTCAGCACGATCCGCGCGACGCGGACCGGGCCGGTGGACGTGCTCTCCGATGTCGCGGGCGCGACCGCCTGGTGCCGCGAGCACGCCGCCGACCTGGACCTCCCCGCCGGGTTCACCGCCTCCGAGGAGTTGCGCCGCGAGCTGGTCGGGCTGCGGCAGGCCGTACGGGCCCTGTTCGCCAGGGCCGTCGCCCCCGGCCCGGCGAGCCGCGCGGACGCCGGCCGGCTGCCGGGGTTCGCCGAGTCCCTCGACCTGGTCAACGCCACCGCGCTCGCCGTCCCGACGGCTCCCCGGCTGGAGTGGCCCGCCGGGCCGGCGCCGGCGGGTCCGGCGGGTCCCTCCGACCTGTCGAGTCCGTCGGACCCGGCGAGCCCTTCTGGCCCTTCGGCCCTTTCCGTCCTCCCGGCCCCTTCGGTACGGAAGGTCCCGGCCGTGGCGGCGGACGACTCCGCCCGCGCCCGCGCCGCGCTCGCCGCCGCGGCGATCGGCTTCCTGGCCGGCCCGCACCGCGAGCGGCTCCGCGCCTGTCCGGCCCCCCGCTGCGTGCTGTATTTCGTCAAGGAGCACGCCCGCCAGGAGTGGTGCTCCGTGGCGTGCGGCAACCGGGCCCGCGCCGCCCGCCACTACCGCCAGCACCGGGACGACTGAGCCTCGGCCCCTCCCTCGCCCGGCACACGTCCTCAGGTACGGCCCGCTCGCCCTCGCCGTCCGCTCCTCGTCGCGGCATGCGTCGGCCCGGGTACGGCGGGGCTCCGCCGTACCCGGGCCGTCCGGCCGCCGTCACCGTCAGCGGGCCGCGTCCACGGTCACCGCTCCGGACGCCGTCCCGGCCGGGGCTATCACGCGGCCGTTCACCCTCCACAGCTCGTACGCCAGCCAGAGACCGCCCGCGGCGAGCAGCGCGCCGTGCGCGATCCGGATCGCCGGCGAGCCGTAGAACTGCGGGATGAACAGGACGAACCCCACCGCCAGCGGGACGCCGCTCCACCGCGGGAGAGCACCGGAGCGCCGGATCTCCGCCGCCGCCATGACGACGCCCACGGCGAGCAGCGCGAGGCCGGCGGCGAACATGGCGACCGCCGCGGGTGTGAAGCGGAACTGGTCGACGAGCTCGATCAGGCCGGCGTCGTGGTCCCGTACGGCCCGCGCCCCGATCACCCGCAGGCCGAACGTCTCGGCGCCGTAGTAGGGCAGCGTCAGCCCCGCGCCGAGCCAGGTCACGACCGCGGCGGGCAGGAGGCGGCTCCGGCCGAGCACGAGGTAGAGGCCGAGGATCCCCAGCGAGACGAGGACGAACCCGACCGACGCGGCCAGGTGGACGGCCGTCCAGGAGGGAGAGGCCATCGCCGCGGCGCCCTCCAGGGTGCTCTCGTCGGCGTAGGGCCGGGCGGCCTGGTAGATCAGAAAGAGGACGCCGCCTGCGGCGAAGGCCGAGGCGGTGAGCCGGGCACGGTTCATGGGGGCTCCTGGGACCAAGGGGAGGAACAGCGCTTCTTTGCGAGAGCAATGCTCTCACTATGGAGCGACAGACTCAAGAGCGGTGCTCTCTTTTGTGACCGGCGATTCTCCCCTTCCCTCCAGGGGACGGCGCGCACTCGGACATCTCCCCCACCCCACCAGGGAGAACACCCCTGTCCGACCAGAAGGACGGTCACCCCTCCGGGCATTCCTGTGACGCACATCACTTTTTTCTAACGGAAAAACTTCGCTCTTTGCGTTACATTCTTCCCAGCACCTAACGGAACGATCCGTTAGAAACAGCGAAGGGAACCCATGAGCCTCCGGACCGGCCACATCGGCCTCAACGTCTCCGACCTCGACCGGTCGAGGGACTTCTACGTCAAGGTCTTCGGTTTCGAGGTCGTCGGGGAGTCCGGCCGGGAGGACCGCCGCTTCGCCTTCCTGGGCCTCGACGGCACGCTCGTGCTGACCCTCTGGCAGCAGAGTGAGGGCCGCTTCGCCACCGGTCTGCCCGGCCTGCACCACCTGTCCTTCCAGGTGCCGGACGCCGAAGCCGTACGGCGGGCCGAGAGCGTGGTCCGGGAGCTCGGCGCCACGCTCCACCACGACGGCGTGGTGCCGCACGGCGAGGGCGCCTCCTCCGGGGGGATCTTCTTCGAGGACCCGGACGGCATCCGGCTGGAGATCTTCGCCCCCGACGGGGCCGGTGATCGCCCTGCCCCGACCACCGACGCCCCGACCTGCGGCTTCTTCTAAAATGATCACGAGAGCGGCCATGAGGCACCCGGGAGAGCTGGCGGTGCGGCGACGGGCCGGGGTGGACGCCGGCGACTGGGGCTCGGCCGGGACCCGGCCGGAGATACCGCCGGTGGCGATGGGCTTCCTCGCCGCGCAGCGGATGCTGCTCATCGGGGCGACCGGCCGGGACGGGCGGCCGTGGGGGACCCTGCTGACGGGCCCGGCGGGGTTCGCCCGCGCCGTGGACGACCGGACCGTCGTGATCGACGCCGTGCCCGGCGGGCATGACCCGCTGGCCGGTCTGGAGGAGGGTGAGATCGGGATCCTCGCCGTCGAACCCCACACCCGGCGGCGGATGCGGATCAACGGCACGGTGCGCCGGGACGGCGGACGGCTGACGGTCCGCACCGACCAGACCTACGCCAACTGCCCCAAGTACATCCAGTCGCGGGCCGTCACCGGGGAGGTGGCCGGGCCTTCCACGGGGGCCTCCGCGACCGGCTCCCTCACCGCGGGTCACCGGGCGTGGATCGAGGAAGCCGACACGTTCTTCGTCGCCACCCGGGCCGCCGGGTTCGGCGCCGACCTGTCCCACCGGGGCGGCGCCCCCGGGTTCGTCCGGGTGACCGGCGAGCGGAGGCTGGTATGGCCCGACTACGCGGGCAACGCGATGTTCATGACGCTCGGCAACCTCGAGCTCGACGACGCCTGCGGCCTGCTCTTCCTCGACTGGGAGGGCGGCGACGCGCTGCACCTGACCGGGCGGGCCCGCGTGGAGTGGGAACCGGGCGACGTGCCGGGCGCGCAGCGGCTGGTCGCGTTCGACGTCGAGCGGGTCGTGCACGTGCGCCGGGCGAGCCCGTTGCGCTGGACGTTCGAGAGGCACTCCCGCTTCAACCCGCCGGTCCGCCCCGTGCCCCGCACGGATCCGGCGGGAGCCGTAGGGGCGGGACCCGGGGAGAGAGGGGACGTCCGATGAGGGTCGTGGTGGACCGGGAACTGTGCCAGGTGCACGCCCAGTGCGTGTTCGCCGCGCCGGAGGTCTTCGAACTGGACGACGACGACCGGCTCGTCCACGTCGCCGAACCGGGCGACGAGCTGATCGGCGCGGTCGAGGAGGCCGCGCGGGCCTGCCCCGTGCAGGCGATATCCCTGGAGGACCTGGAGGAGACGTGAACTTCACCGAGGAGACGGCCCGGGCCAAGGTGCGGGCCGCCGAGGACGCCTGGAACACCCGCGACCCCGAACGGGTCGCGCTCGCCTACACGCCGGACTCCGTCTGGCGCAACCGCGACGAGTTCCTCACCGGCCGGGAGGAGATCCGGGGGTTCCTGACCCGCAAGTGGGCCAGGGAACTGGACTACGCGCTGCGCAAGGAGCTGTGGACGTTCGGCGGGAACCGCATCGCCGTACGGTTCCAGTACGAGTGGCACGACGCCGGCGGCCGGTGGTGGCGCAGCTACGGCAACGAGCTGTGGGAGTTCGCCGACGACGGGCTGATGCGGCGGCGCGAGGCGAGCATCGACGACGTCCCGATCGGCGAGGCCGACCGCCGCATCCGCGGCCCGCGCACCGGGGAAGCTGACCTTCCGCTGGCGTGAACCCCGGCTTGGCGAAAACCTTGACCGGGCAGGACAGGGGCGTACGTTCACTCATGTCGGCTTCCATCTCTCCCGCCCCTTTCGGGGGCGTGCCTGGAGGACGTATGCCTCGGATCACCGTCAGCGTCGACGGAGTCACCTACGAGGAGGAGGTCGAGCCGCGCCTCCTCCTCGTCCACCTGCTCAGAGACCGCCTCGGCAAGACGGGGACCCCCGTCGGCTGCGACACCGGCAACTGCGGCGCCTGCACGGTGACGCTCGACGGCCGCAGCGCCAAGAGCTGCTCGGTGCTGGCCGTACAGGCCGACGGGAGCGAGGTCGTCACGGTCGAGGGCCTGGCACAGGGCGGCCGGTGGCATCCCATGCAGGAGGCCTTCCACGCCGAGCACGCCCTGCAGTGCGGCTACTGCACCCCGGGCATGATCATGGCGGCGATCGATCTGCTCCGCGACGACCCCGACCCCTCCGAGGAGGACGTCCGCCGGGGCCTGGAGGGCAACCTGTGCCGGTGCACCGGCTACACCAACATCGTCCGGGCGGTACGGCGCGCCGCGGCGGAGATGGCGCGGGCGCCGGGCGAGCGGGCTCCGGAGGAACGGGCTCCGGAGGAGCGGCCGTCCCCGGGGGCCTCCGGGGAACAGGAGGTGACCGCGTCATGACCGAGGAGCTCGACGCCGGCCTGATCGCCGCACGGATCGCCGAGAGCGACCAGATGAACGAGCCCTCCGCCGCGCGCGAGATGGGCCGGGCGCGCAGGCGCAAGGAGGACGCCCGGCTCGTCACCGGCCGGACCATGTGGACCGACAACATCCAGCTCCCGGGCATGCTGTACGTGGCGTTCCTGCGCAGCCCCATGGCGCACGCCAGGATCACCGGGATCGACGTCTCCGCCGCGCGCTCCCGGCCCGGCGTGGTCGCCGCCTTCTGCGGCCGCGACCTCGCCGGGGAGCAGGGCAGCCTGCCGTGCGCCTGGCCGGTCACCCCCGACATCGTCATCCCCGACCACCCGCCCATGGCGGTGGACGAGGTCCGCTACCCCGGCGAGGCGGTGGCCTGCGTGGTCGCCACCGACCGGTACAAGGCCGCCGACGCGCTGGAGGCCATCACGGTCGACTACGAGCCGCTTCCGGCGGTGCTCGACATGACCGAGGCGCTCGCCGAGGGCGCCCCGAAGGTCCACGAGGCCGGGAACCGCGCCTTCACCTGGAAGTTCGCCGGGGGCGACATCGACGCGGCGTTCCGCGACGCCCCCGTGGTGATGAGGCGCACCTACGTCCAGCAGCGCCTCATCCCGACCGCGATGGAGCCCAGGGCGGTCGTCGCGACCACCGACGGCGACGGCTTCACCCTCTACTCCGCCACGCAGATCCCGCACGTGCTGCGCGTCATGCTGGCGATGACCACCGGCATCCCCGAGCACAAGCTGCGCGTGGTCGCCCCCGACGTGGGCGGCGGCTTCGGCTCCAAGCTTCAGGTCACCGCCGAGGAGGTGCTCGCCCTGCTGCTGACCCGCAGGCTCGGCAGGCCGGTGAAGTGGACCGAGTCCCGCTCGGAGGGCAACCTGACCGTGCACCACGGCCGCGACCAGCTCCAGCGGATCGCCGTCGCCGCCGACCGCGACGGGCGGATCAGGGGCGTGCGGGTGGAGCTGCTCGCCGACATGGGCGCCTACCTGATGCTGGTCACGCCGGGCGTGCCGCTGCTCGGCGCGTTCATGTACAACGGCATCTACAAGATGGACGCCTACGACTTCACCTGCACGGGCGTCTTCACCACCAAGATGCCGACCGACGCCTACCGGGGCGCCGGCCGTCCCGAGGCGACCTTCGCCATCGAGCGGGCCGTGGACGAGCTGGCCTGCGAGCTCGGCATGGACCCCGTCGAGCTGCGGCGCCGCAACTGGATCACCCGCGAGGAGTTCCCGTACACCACGATCGCCGGGCTCACCTACGACTCCGGCGACTACGAAGCCGCGACCGACAAGGCGCTGGCCATGTTCGGCTACGACGGGCTCCGCGCCGAGCAGGCCGCCCGGCGCGAACGGCGCGACCCGGTGCAGCTCGGCATCGGCGTCTCCACCTACACCGAGATGTGCGGGCTGGCGCCGTCGCGGGTGCTGGGCTCGCTCAGCTACGGCGCGGGCGGCTGGGAGCACGCCGCGGTCCGGCTGCTGCCCACCGGCAAGGTCGAGGTCGTCACCGGCACCAGTCCCCACGGCCAGGGGCACGAGACGGCCTGGAGCCAGATCGCGGCCGACGCCCTCGGCGTGCCGTTCGAGGACGTCTCGGTGCTGCACGGCGACACCTCCGTCGCGCACCGGGGCATGGACACCTACGGCTCCCGGTCACTGGTCGTCGGCGGCGTCGCCGTGCTCGCCGCCTGCGAGAAGGTCAAGGAGCGGGCCCGCGAGCTGGCCGCGCACCTGATGGAGGCGTCCGCCGACGACATCGAGTTCGACGGCGGGAGGTTCCTGGTGCGCGGGACCGACGAGGGGCGGACCATCCAGGAGCTGGCGCTGGCCTCCTTCGCCGCGCACGACCTGCCCGGCGGTTTCGAGCCCCGGCTGGACGCCGAGGCGACCTTCGACCCGGACAACTTCTCCTTCCCGCACGGCACCCACCTGTGCGCGGTCGAGGTGGACACCGAGACGGGCCGGTGCGCCATCCGGTCGTACGTCGCCGTGGACGACGTGGGCTCGGTGGTGAACCCGCTGATCGTCGAGGGCCAGGTGCACGGTGGAATCGCGCAGGGCATCGGCCAGGCCCTGTTCGAGGAGGCCGTCCACGACGCCGACGGCAACCTGGTCACCACGACGATGGCCGACTACCTCATCCCGTCCGCGGCGGACCTGCCGGAGTTCACCACCGACCGCACCGAGACCCCGGCGACGAGCAACCCGCTGGGTGTCAAGGGCGTCGGCGAGGCCGGGACGATCGCCTCGACCCCCGCCGTGGTCAACGCGATCGCCGACGCGCTGCGCCCGTACGGTGTGCGCGACGTGCGGATGCCGTGCACGCCGGAACGGATCTGGCGGGCGCTCGCCGAGGCGGAGGCCGCCGTCCCGGGCCCTTCACCCACGCCCGAGTCCGCGTCCGCGTCCGATTCCGCGTCCGATTCCGCGTCCACGTCCGATTCCGAGTCCACGTCCACGTCCGCGCCCGAAGGAGGCTCCCGGTGATCCCCGCGCCGTTCGACTACATCCGGCCCGCGTCGGTGGAGGACGCCTGCCGGGTCCTCTCCGACGCCGAGGCCGCCGGTGACGAGGTGAAGGTGCTGGCCGGCGGCCAGTCCCTGCTGCCGCTGCTGCGGCTGCGGCTGGCCTACCCGTCCGCGCTGGTGGACCTCGGGCGGCTGCCCGAGCTGCGCGGCGTGGAGGACCGCGGCGACCACGTGTACATCGGGGCGCTCACCACGCACGACGAGGTGATGCGCTCCGGCGTCGTGCGCGAGCACGTCCCGCTGGTCGCGCTGGCCACCGCCACCGTGGCCGACCCCGCCGTACGGCACCGCGGCACGTTCGGCGGTTCGATGGCCCACGCCGACCCGGCCGGCGACCTGCCGGCCGTCGCCCTCGCGCTGGACTGCGTGTTCGTGGCCCGGTCGGGTGACGGCGAGCGGGAGATCCCGGCCGCGGAGTTCTTCGTCGACTACCTGGAGCCGGCGCTGGAGCCGGACGAGGTGCTGCTCGGCGTCCGGGTGCCCAAGCTGGGACCCGGCTGGGGCTTCCACTACGAGAAGTTCCACCGGACCGCCCAGGCGTGGGCGACCGTCGGCGTGGCGGCGGCCGTACGGCGCGGCGACGGCGGGGCGATCGAGGAGGCACGGATCGGGCTGACCAACATGGGCCCGACCCCGGTGCGGGCCCGGGTGACCGAGGCCGCGCTGCGCGGCGTCGCCCCCTCCCCCGGCGGCTCCGACGGGAGCGACCCGCTCCGGGACGCCTGCGCCCAGGCGGACGCCGGCACCTCGCCCCCGACCGACCTGCACGCCCGGCCCGACTACCGCCGGCATCTGGCGCGGGTGCTGACCCGCCGGGCGATCGGAGCCGCGCTCGGCTGAGCCGCGCTCGGCTGAACCGCCGGGGAGTCCGGCACCCGCCGGGCGGGGGCCGCCTCCCGGCGGACGAGGCTCGTGTTCCGTCCGGCGGCGGTTCGCGTTCCGTCCGCCGGGAGTTCGTCTCCCGGCGGACGGGGCAGACAAATGGGTGGAAGCCGCCGGTCCGGCGCGGGCAGGTCCGCGCCGAACCGGAGACCGGCGGATCCGGCCGGCGTGGTTGGTGCGGTTGGTGAGAATTGGCCCAGGTTGGTCCGGCGACGAGGAGTGGATCGATGGCGATGCGGTTCGAGCACGAGTTCACCGTTCCGGTTCCGGTCGAGCAGGCGTGGTCCGTGCTGCTCGACGTCGAGCGGATCGCACCGTGCCTGCCCGGGGCCGCACTGGAGAAGGCGGAGGGCGACTCCTTCACCGGCCGGATGAAGGTGAAGGTCGGGCCGATCACGGTGACCTACCGGGGAGAGGCCGCGTTCGAGAACGTGGACGAGGACGCCCGGATCCTGACCCTGCGGGCCTCGGGCCGGGAGACGCGCGGCTCCGGCACGGCGAGCGCGACGGTCACCGCGCGGCTGCGCCCCGATGACGCCGGTGGCCTCGGGCGGCCGGACATGGAGGGCGCAGTGGGCACAGCGGGCACAGCGGATTCCGAGGAGGCCGTGGGCTCGGCGGACACGGCGGCGTCCGGAGGCCCGGCGGGCCCGGCGCGATCGGGCGGCCCGGCGGATTCGGTCACCCGGGTCATCGTCGAGACCTCCTTCAACGTGACCGGCCGCCCCGCGCAGTTCGGCCGGGGCGTGATGGGCGAGGTCGGGGCGAAGCTGATCGACAGGTTCGCGGCCAACCTCGCCGCGCTGCTGGAGGCCGGCGAGGCGGGGACCGCCACCGCGGGCACCGCCCCCCTGACGCCGGTCCCCGCGCCCGAGCCCGCCGTACCGGAGGAGGCCCCGCCCGGCCGGGCGACCGGAACCCCCGAGGCGGCCGTCCAGGGAACGGTTGGAGCACCGCGGGCGAACGGGCAGGGGACGACCGGGGGGCCGGGGACCGACGGTCAGGGCGTGGACGGGGCGTCCGAGGCGGACGGACGGGGGTCGGCCGGCCGGGGCGCCGACGGCCGGAAGGAGACGGCCCGCCACCTCACCGCCGTGCCCTCCCCGACCGAGACGCCCGAGGGGGCCGAGGGAACCGAGGCGACCGAAGCCGCCGAGGCGAAGGAGCCGGAGCGGCCGGACACGCCGGAGACGGCCGGCGCCCCCGCGGTCCTGACCCCGGTCACGGGGCTCCCACCGGTCGCCACCGAGCGGACCGCCGGCCGGGACGCCCATCCGGCCGGGACCTCCCGGACCTCCCTCACCCCCGACGAGGAGGCCCTCGACCTGATGGAGATCGCCGGGATGCCCCTGCTCAGGCGCGCCGCTCCCCTGCTGGCGGCGGTGGCGGGCCTGGCGGTCGCGGCCTGGCTGACCCGCAGGGCCCTGCGCCGCCGCTGACCCGTCCGCCGCCCGCCCGTACCGAGTCCTCAGTCGTTCCATGGCGCGGGCGAAGGCGCGGGGCAGGGGCCGTGCGTCGCCGTACGGACACCTGTCACCGTCCGCAGCCGGTCCGGGCCGGATCGGGACCGAGTCGGACGGCGTACGGCCGGCTCAGCGCAGGCAGTCCTTCTTCCCGTCCGGATCGCATCCCTTCGGGACGACCGGTTCGTCGTCGGTCCAGCCGAGCCGCTTGACCATCCTGGAGTACAGGCGGTTCACCGGAAGGCGCTCCCGGCCGGCGGCCGGGGCGGGCGACACCTGCTGGACCGCCAGCGGCTCGCCCGTCTCCCGGTCGACCACGAGTTGCTTCTCCGGCTCGCCGCGCCCGTCCCCGCGCAGGACGGCCACTCCCGCCCGTCCGTCGGCGTCCCGGATCCCGTCCACGACCCGGGCCCTGGGGAGCCCGGCGAGCATGCGGTAGATGGCCGCCCTGGTCCCCGGGGTGGCGGGGGTGCCCAGGAGGAGGCTCTCACCGATCCCCCACAGCCAGTCGTCCCGCTCGGCGGACTCCGCGCGCACCTGGGCGGGCACATTCTTCTTCATGGCCTTCCACTGGGCGGGCCAGTACGACAGGAGCCTCTCCCTCAGCGCCGCGGGATCCCGGGGAAGATCGCGGATCTCCCGCCCGTTCAGTTCCAGGGCCCCCTGCTGGAGCACCTCCTCCGTGTCGGAGACGATGTACCGCGTCTTCCCGTCGGGGACCATGTCGTTGTCGCAGTCGGTGTCCGCGCCGCAGAGCCGGGGTGAGCCCGCCTTCCGCCACTCGGCCCGGTCGGCGGCGGTCACGGGCCGGGTGCCGAGCCCGCTGATCACGATGGTCCGTTTCCGGCCCGGCCCCAACCACGTGGTCTGCCCGACACGTTCATCGGCGAGGAACGTGTGCCCCGCGACGCCGATCCGCCTCCGGACGACCTCTTCCGTCTCCCCACGCCAGTACCGGCGCCCGGTCGCCTCCGGCCGCCGGGCCAGCCGGTCGGCGGCGGCGGCGAGCACCTCCTCCGCGTTCACCCGCGTCACCGTGACGGCCGGGCCGGCCGGACCGCCACCGAGGCTCGGAACGGCCACGACCGCGACCGCGCCGATGACCGCGGCGGTCGCGGTCGCCGCCGTCAGCACCCCCGCCCATCGAGGGACGCTCCGGCGTCTCCGTCCGCCCAGCACCCGCGCCCTCGCCTCGGCGGCCTTCGCCGGGTCGGGCGGTGCGACGTCGGGCATCACCGCGTCGACGAGCCTGAAATCGTTCATCGGACCTCCATCCCCAGCGACGTGTGCAGCTTGTTCCTGGCCCGGCTGAGCCGTGAGGCCACGGTGCCGTAGGCGACTCCGAGTGCCTGGGCGACCTCGTCGTAGGTCAGGCCGCCGTACGCGACGAGCAGCACCACGTCGCGCTCGCCCTTCGACAGGCCGGTCAGCGCCCCCGAGAGCAGGCCGACCGTCACCCCCGCGGTCACGCGGTCGGCGACCCGCTGGTCGTGGCCGTCGTCGTCGGGTGGCGGGCCGGTCCTGGCCAGCGCCCGGTAACGCCGTACCTCGGCCCGGCGGTGGCGGCCGATCAGGTTGGTGGCTATGCCGTACAGCCAGGGACGGACGCCGCCCCTGGCGGGGTCGAACCGGTGGCGGCGGCGGAAGGCGACGAGGAAGGTCTCGGCGGCGATGTCCTCGGCGATGTCGAGGCCGAGCCGCCGCCCGATGTAGCGGCGGATCTCCTCGTAGTGCGCGTCGAAGACGGCGCCGAACCGCTCGGGATCGGCGACCGACGCGGCGTCGGGGACGGTGATCATGCAAGGGTCTCCCTTGCCGGAAGGACAGGACGTCTCTTCTTGCCCTTCACCCACCACCCCCTTCCCGGGTTTTTTCAGTCGCGCCGTTCCGGCCGGGGCCCGCGCCGCCCGGAACGGCGCGGTTCACCCCTGCCGGGCGAGGCGGTAGTGGGTCTCCTCAATCGGGGGATACGACTCGGACAGCGGGTGGGTGCCGGTGCGGCCGGACGGGACGAAGCCGAAGCGCTCGTAGAAGCGCCGGGACCGGTCGTTGCGGGTCGCGACCCACAGGCCGACCTCCTCGTGCCCGGCGGCGCGCAGCCGGGTCACCGCGTCCGCCAGCAGGGCCCGGCCGAGCCCGGCGGACTGCGCCTCGGGCAGCACGTAGAGGGCGAAGACCTCGCCGCCGCCGATCTCCTCGTCCCGGCTGCGGTTGAAGTTGACGAAGCCGACGATCCCATCTCCGGTCTCGGCGACCACGAGCGGCGTGCGCCCCTCGGCAAGGGCATTGGCCAGCCCCCGCTCCATCTGGGCCACCCTGTCCGGGTCGACCCCGAGCGCGTCGAGGTAGTCGTCGGGCATGAGGCCGCGGTAGGCGGTCCGCCACGTCGTCACCCGCACCCGTTCCACGGCCGCCACGTCCTCGGGGGCACCGGGTCTGATCTTGAATTCCATGGCGGAATGATCCGGTGTCCGCCGCACGGGGGCAACGGGATATCGCGGCCTCATGAGAACGGTTCCCTTGACAGAGAAGCCATATCGTTTACCATGGGTACCGCATGGCTCACTCGGAGTCATGAAGTGAAGCCGGGTTAACCTCCGCAGGTGGTGGCCCGGCTTTCGCGTTTCAGAAGGGTTCACAGCCGACGTATGACAGCACCGGCCCCAGAGCGCAGGCCGTAAGGTCTTCCCCACGGACGAGCGCTCTGGCCGTACTGCTGACGATCACGTCCGCGACCCAGAGGAGCGGCTCCTTCGCGAATGGAGCATGGCTGTACTCGAAACGGGGAGGCCGCCCGGCCAGACCTCCGAGAACTCTGCGGTCATGCCGATCCTGGCTGGCCTCGCGCTCCGCCAGGACCATCCAACGAACCTCCCACGGCAGATCCTGCACCAACCATGCCAAAGCGCGAGCCCGCGCAGCTTCCTTGCGTTTGGGACGTTCGAAGCGACAGCCGTATACCCTCGCAGAGATCGGGAGTGATTTGATCTCGTGGATCAGCGCGGCGCGCGTCTTCTCATCCTCCTGCGACCAATGTGGGGTGCGGGCTGTCGGCACCGCCGAACACAGAAGCTTTCTGGCGTCCTCCGACAGAGCTGGATCCGCGAGCACCAATCCGATCACATAGAGGCAGGCGTCGGTGTGGATGGACTCATCGATGAAACCTGCGAGGGGAAGGCCAGTTCCATGCATAGGGTAATCATGCGGTAAGCCAAAGGTTGGGAGTGGTCTTTTCAATCACTCCACCGCAGCTCACCTGAAATGAGATGCCTCATTTATCCAGATATAGCGAATTAACGCATCCAGAGGTGAAATGTTCACCCGCACAGAGAGATCTCTTTCTCCGCTCTCCCCTAACCCCACCCACGGGAAACGTCGTCGAATGGCTTCATAGTCGAGCGGCTCCTCATCGTTCGCCCTCCCAGAACAGATGCATGCCTCAGGACGGACAGGCCGATCTTCACCGTGAGCGGATTCTGACATAGATCCACCATGCCACCGCGTGGAGAGAAACATCACTTGTTTTCAAGCCCTGCCCAAATGGGCAGGGCTTGTTCGAACACACCCTGGCGGGTTCGGGTAAAAAGTCCTGTGTTTAATGGGCAAACCGAACGAAATCCGTCCCATGCTAGGGAACACCTCGGAATGTGATCAATTCGCCGGACTGCAGCGTGGTCGTCATCACCTGCGACGACGCCGCCCGTCTGCCCCGGGCCGTCCGGTCGGTGCTGGACCAGTCGCTGCGGAACCTCGAAGTGGTCATCGTGGACGACGCGAGCACCGACGGCACGGATCGGGTGGCGCGTGAACTCCAGAGGGAGGACCCCCGGGTCCGCTATCTGCGCCGCGACGTCAACAGCGGCGGCTGCGGCGCTCCGCGCAACCAGGGGACGGCGGCGGCCCGCGCGCCCTTCGTGATGTTCCTCGACAGCGACGACCGGCTGACCCGGCACGCCTGCAAGAGCATGCTGCTGGAGGCCGAGCGGACCGGCGCCGACTTCGTCACCGGGCAGATCTCCCGGCTGTACGAGGCGAGCGGCCGGACCCGCCCCTACTACCCGGACCTGTTCGCCCGGCGCAGGACCGTCGAGGGGATCGCCCGCGAGCCGGAGATGTTCCTCGACTCCTTCAGCACCAACAAGCTCTACCGGGCCGAGTTGCTGCGGCGGCTGCCGTTCCGGGAGGACCTGCACTACGAGGACCACGTCTTCAGCGCCGAGCTGTACTGCGCGGCGCGCCGGTTCGCCGTGGTTCCGTGGGTCGTCTACCTGTGGCACCGGGTCCCCGCCGGCGGTCCGGGCAGGCCGTCGATCTCGCTGCGCATCACCGACATGGACAACGTCCGGCACCGGGTCCGGGCGGCCCGGCTCAGCGACGACGTGCTGCGCGGGAACGGCCTGGATGACCTGGTGCCGGACCGGCGGCGCCGGTTCCTCCGGCAGGACCTACGGGTCTACCTCGACCCGCTGCCGCGCCGCGATCCGGCGTGGGCGGCGGAGTTCGCCGAGGTCGTCGGCCCGTACCTGGCGGAGTTCGGGTCTCGGGAGTTCGCGGGGATCGACCCGGTCGTGCGGGTCTGCTGCCGTCTCATCGTCGCCGGGCGGGCCGACGAGCTGGTGGTGGCCGCCCGGTCGCTCAGCGAGCCGAAGCCCCCGCCGCGCTTCGCCGTACGGCGGGACGGGCGGACCTACTGGGCCCTCGGCCCTCCGGGGACGGACGGAGCGGACGGCGGGGGCCGGGAGCGAGTCCCTTCCGGGGAACCGGTGCGGGCCGGGGAACCGGGCACCGCCGCGTCGGCCGGAGGGCGGAAGCCGGACCTGGTGGCGCCGGAGGGGATGGAGATCACCGCGCTGCGGATGGCCGAGCTGCCGTTCGGCGACTCCCGGCTCCGGCACGAGGTCGCCGTGACCCCCGCGGTCACGGGCGCGGAGGCGGGGACGGGTGCGGCCTCCGGTCCCGGCTCGGACTCGGACTCGGGCACGGGCATGAGCGCCGGCGGTCGCGCGGGGACGGAGGCCGTCCTGACGATCCGTACCTACGACCCGTTCGGGGTGCTGGCCGCCAATCCCGGCTGGCGCGCGTACCTCGACGTCGCGGGCCACAGGACGCGGCTGCATCCGCGGCGGCGGGACGACGGCGTCCACGTCAGCGAGGTGACCGTGGACCTGGCCGTGCTCGGGCGCGGCCGTCCCGGCGCCGGGCTCCATGGACTCTACGGACTCCACTGGCTCCACTGGCTCCACGGGTTCCGCGAGCTCGGTCACGATCCGCGGGTCGTGGTGGTCCGCCCCGACGGCCGGTCCACCGCCGACCCGCTGCTCACCGACCCGGGAACCGGGCCGGTGACCGCCGCCCTCCCCTGGTGCACGGTCGTCTTCGGGGCGGAGGGCCGGGCCGGGTTCCTGCGGGTGCGCCGCCGGCGGCGAGGAGTGCTGCGGCCCGCGGCCCGGGTGGCGAGGATCGGCCGCGCCGCCGTACGGCGGGCGGTCCGGCGGGCCGGGGACCCGCGGGTCAAGCTGCGCGTCTACCGGTGCCTGATCAGGGCGGTCCCTCCCCGCCGGAACCTGGTGCTGTTCGAGTCGGACGTCGGCGCCGGATGCACCGGCAACCCCCGCTACGTCTACGAGGAGCTGCTGCGGCGGCGGGCCCCGTTCACCATGGTGTGGTCGGTGGCGCGGAACCGGCGGAACTTCCCGGCCGGCGCGCGCCTGGTGCGGCGGATGAGCTGGCGGCACGTGTGGACCATGGCCCGCGCGGGGTACTGGGTGGACAGCCACGGCATGCCGCTGGACTTCCCCAAGCCCGCCCGCACCCGCTACCTGCAGACCTGGCACGGGCAGGGCATCAAGACGGTCGGCTTCGACGCCCCGGACCTGCGCGCCGACTTCCCCGGGCCGCGGGCGCGGTGGCGGGCGGCGGTGGCGCGGTGGGACGCGCTGGTCTCGCCCAGCGCGGAGTTCGAACGGATCTTCCTGCCGTCCAACGGTTACCGCGGCCCGGTGCTGCGGTACGGCTCGCCCCGCTGTGACGTGCTCGTGCGCGGCGACGACGAGGCCGTACGGCGGGTGCGGGACGAGCTGGAGATCCCGCCGGAGCGGAAGGTCCTGCTGTACGCGCCCACCTACCGGGACCACGCCATGTCCTCCGGCCGGTCGGTCCGGGCCGACCTGGAGCTGATGGCCCGGGAGCTGGCCGGCGAGTGGACGGTGGTGCTGCGCCCGCACCCCGTCGAGCGGTACGCGGTGCCCCGGCACCTGCTCCACTTCGTCCGCCCGGCCGGGTCGTATCCGGAGGTCAACGACCTCATGCTGGCCTCGGACGCGCTGCTGACCGACTACTCGTCGCTGATGTGCGACTACGCGGTCACCGGACGGCCGATGCTGTTCCTGATCGACGACTGGGACGAGTACCGGCGTCTGGAGCGGGGCGTCCTCCACGACCTGCCCGCGATCGCCCCCGGACCCTGCCTGACCACGACGCGGGAGGTGGTGGAGACCCTGCGGGACCTGCCGGCGGTGTCGGCGTCGTTCGCCGCCCGGTACGCGGAGTTCCGCGCGCTGTGGTGCGCGGAGGAGAAGGGGAACGCCGCTTCGAGGGTCGTCGACGCCTTCTTCGGCGTCCCGCCGGAGCCCGGTTCCGGGCGGGACGGTCCCGGCGGGGACGGGCGGGCCCGCCGGCCGTCCCCCGGGCGGCTCCCGGCCCGGAGCGACGTGGCCACACGCGTCCTCATCCGTGCGGGCCTCCCCGGGCGGCTCCTGACCCGGAGCGGCGCGGCCACACGCGTCCTCGCCCGTGCGGGCCTCCCCGCACGGCTCCTTACGTGGACCGGTCTGTCCAGATTCGCCGAGACCCGGCTGATCGGACGGTTCCCGGTCCGGCGCGGTGCGTTCCGGGCGGCCGGGACACGGTTCCGGAGGACCGGGCGATGACGTCGGTGGTGTTCGCGTGCCTGGACGCCGACACGCTCGGCGGGATCCAGCGGGTCACCCACACCGTGGCGCAGGGCCTGGCCGGGCGGGGCTACGACGTGCACGTGGTGGGACTGCACCGCGCCGAGACCCCCGTCCGCTACGTGGACCGGCCCGGCTACCGCCACCACGTGATCCACGCGACGCCGATGGGTGCGGGCCGGGTCTCCCGGACGGCCGCCCGGCGGGAGCGGCGGTGGCTGCGGGAGGTGTTCCGGCGGGCGGGGCCGGGTTTCGCGGTGCTGACCTCACCGGGCGTGGTGCCCCGGGTCATCGGTGCGCTGCCGGACCGGCTGCTGCCGATCGGCCAGTACCACGGCTCCTACGAGCACGCGCTGGGCTCCTGGCACCTGCGGGCGATCCGCGACCGCTACGGCGCGCTGGAGGCGGCGGTGTTCCTCAGTGAGGACGACGCGTGGCGGTTCGCCGAGCAGGCGCCGCTGCCCAACGCGTGGGCGATCCCCAACCCGCTGCCCGGCCGGGCGCACCGGGCCTCCGGGCTGGACGGGCGGCGGGTGCTGGGGGTGGGGAGGCTGGAGGGGGTCAAGCGGTTCGACCGGCTGATCTCCGCCTTCGCCGAGGCCGTCCGGACCGTGGACGGCGGGCGCCCCGGCGGGCCACCGTACGGCGAGGCGGCTGCGCACGACGCGGAGACGGACGGCGGGACGGCGCACGGCGCGGAGACGGACGGCGGGACGGCGGCGCACGACCCGGCGGGTGACGCGCCGGGCGGGCGGTGGGAGTTGCACCTGGTCGGGGACGGCGCGGAGCGGGAGCGGCTGCGCGAGCACGCGGCGGCGTGCGGGGTGGCGGACCGGGTGGTCCTGCGCGGCGCGGTGCCCGCCTCCGGCATGGAGCGCGAGTATCTCGCCGCGTCGCTGCTGGCCCTCTCCAGCGAGCACGAGGGGCTGCCGCTGGTCGTGGGCGAGGCGGCGGCCTGCGGTGTGCCGGCGGTGGCGTTCGACGTGTCGGGCGGGGTGCGGTCACTGGTCGTCCACGGGCGGACCGGGCTGCTGGTCCCCCCGGCCGACGTGCCCGCCCTCGCGGCGGCGCTCGCCCGGCTGATGGCCTCCCGGGACGAGCGGCGGCGGCTGGGCGCCGCCGCCCGCGCCCACGTCGAGGCGTTCCGGCCCGAGCGGGTCCTGGACCGCTGGGAGGACCTGTTCACGCAGGTCACCCGTTGACCGATCGGCCGGCCGCCGTACCGTCCCGGTGTCCCGCGGTCGTCGGCGCGGGCGGGACGGCGGAGCGGCGGGCCGTACGGGTCACCCGACGGTCGTCGGCGCGGGCGGAGCGGCGGGCGTACGGGTGACCCGTTGATCGGGGCAGGCCCGACGGGTCACCCGTTGACCGAGACGGGCTCGGTGCGCGGCTGCGGCACCCCGGCCAGCACGATCTGGGCGGAGGTGAGCCGCGCGCCCAGCGGGTTGGGCTCACGCAGCCGGATCAGCCGGTCGAAGGCCACCCTCTTGACCCGGGCCAGCTTCCGCTTGGCGGCGGTGCGCTCGTAGGCGACCATCCGCGCGGCGTCGGTCCTGGGCGCCCCGCTGAGCTCGTAGCCGTACGCCTGGAGCCGCTCGCCGAGGACGCTCTCGCACAGGGAGACCTCCCACGGGTCGAGGCGGTCGCGCCAGGAGCCCGTCCTGGCGGTGGTCACCTCGTCGTGGGTGCGCGAGTGCCAGGTCTTGCGGTCCGGGACGGCGATGTCGGCCACCCGCTGCGGCTCGCACATCGCCGGGTCGTAGTCCTCGCCGAGGAACTCGCACAGCCTGCGCAGCTGGGCCTCCGGCGCCGAGGTGAGGTCCTCGTAGCGCAGCTCGTGGTAGCTGCCCGCGGGCAGCTTCGGGGCGCCGTGCCGGGCGAAGTCGATCGCCTCGGCCCACGCCGCCACCGCGCTGTAGACGGTGCCGTTGTACCAGGGCATCTCCTTCAGCGACGCCACGCAGTCGCGGCCGTCCCTGATCAGGTGGACGAACTGGGCGTCGGGGAAGAGCCGCAGCAGCACCTCGACGTGCTGGAAGTACGACGGCCGCTTGTCGCCCCAGCGCGGCCTGCCGTGCCGGGCCGCGTAGGAGCGCAGCACGATGCCCAGCGCCGAGCCCAGCGTCGGCGGGCCCTCGGCGATCTCCTCGATGACCTTCTCGCCGTCCAGTCCCAGCTCGTGGAAGCGGGACTGGCGGCGGTTGACCACCCACTCGGCCAGCTCGCGCCTGCGCGCCGGGTCCTCCAGGTCGCCGAAGTGCAGCCGCCGCTGGTAGGCGGTGACCATGAACCGGGTCTCCGGGGGGATCGCGATGCGGCGGTGGGCGTGCGTCATGAGCTGGAGCAGCGTCGTGCCCGAGCGGGGGCAGCCCACGATGAAGATCGGCCGGTCGGATTCCATCGGTCAGACCTTCGCCAGTTCGCCGAGCTGCCGGGTGGTGAGCTGCGCGGCCACCGGGCTCGGCTCGCGGAGCCGGTTGACGCGGTCGCGGAGCTCCTTGCGGCGGCGTGCCCAGCGCCGCTTGGACGCCGCCTTCTCACACGCCTCGACGTGCGCCTTCTCGGCCTTGGGGGCGCCGGACGGCTCGTAGCCGAACGCCTGGAGCCGCTCGCCCAGCACGGTCTCGCAGACCGAGATCTCCCACGGCTCCAGCCGGGTCCGCCACGAGCCGGACCGGGCGGTGGTCACCTCGCCGTGGGTGTTGCTGTGCCAGACCTTGTGCTGCGGGATCGCCATCCTGGCCACGTGGGACGGCTCGCACATCGCCGGGTCGTAGTCCTCGCCGAGGAACTCGCACAGCCCGGCCAGCTCGGTCGCGGGGTCGGCCGTCAGGTTCTCGTAGCGCAGCTCGTAGTAGGAGTCCGCCGGGAGGTTCTTGGCGTGGCGGCGGCCGTAGTCGATGGCCTCGGCCCAGTTGACCACCGCGTGGAAGATGTCCTTGGTGTACCAGGGCATCTCCTTCAGCGACGCCACGCAGTCGCGGCCGTCCCTGATCAGGTGGATGAACTGGGCGTCGGGGAAGAGCCGCAGCAGCAGGTCCACGTGGTGGTAGTAGCTGGGCCGCTTGTCGCCCCAGCGGGACTTGCCGTACTGCTCGGCGTAGGAGCGGAAGGCGATGCCCATCGCCGAGCCCAGCGTCGGCGGGCCGGCCACGATGTCCTCGATCAGCTTGTCGCCGTCGAGCTTGAGCTCCTTGAACTTGGTGTCCTTGTCGTTGACGATCCACCTGGCCAGCCGGCGCCGGTTCCCCGGCTCGCGCAGGTCGCCGAAGACGAACCTGCGGTAGTAGCCGGGCACCACGAACCTCGTCTCGGGAGGCACCGCGATACGCGGGTGGGAGTGCAACATGAGCTGCAGCATGGTGGTGCCCGAGCGCGGGCACCCGATGACGAACACAGGTCGGTCTGACTGCATGACGACGAACCCCCGTAGAAGATGATCAGACGGCTACGCGCTGCATGCTCTCCGGGCGCGGCGCGGAGGGCACCGCCCGGGCGAAGAGCCACATTCGGTGGATCAGGAAGACCTCGTTCAGCAGGAGCAGCCCCCCTGCCACGACGACCACCGGCAGCAGCGCCACCACCCCGATGAGCGGGGCGACCACGAACACCGCCGCGTGGAACTCGATGCCGCTGATGAGGTGGCTGCGCACCCGGTGCCGGGCGAGGAACCGGTTGGCCCTGCGGCGCAGCGTGGGTCTCCTGGCGGGCCTGGGCGGCCGGGGCTCCACCGGGTGGAGCCCGTCCTGGAGCTCTGCCTCGCGCTCTGTCCGGCGCTCGGCCCGGTTCTCCCTGACCACCTCGCGCACCCGCTTCATCTGCGGCGCGTTCACGTAGCGGAACAGGTCGAGTACGGCGACGCCGGCGCCGAGCAGGATGTAGGCCAGCTCCCCCGTCGCCGCGTACTGACCGAACGCCAGCCCCCCGGCGCAGCAGACGACCCGGATGCGGTCGCCGACGTAGTCGAGCCAGAGGCCGAACGCGGTCCCCGTCCCCTTGAGGCGGGCGATCTTCCCGTCCATGCAGTCGACCGTGAAGCTCACGTAGAACAGCGCGGCCCCCGCCACGAGCTGTCCGAACGCGAAGCACGCCGCCGATCCCATCCCGAGGGCCAGTGACAGACGAGTGAGCCCGTTGGGGGTGACGGAGGTGTGGTTGGCGGCGAACAGGGTGAGCCTGCACGCCACCGGGTCGACCAGGAACACCGTCCACCAGGAGTCTCTTCGTTTGCGGGTCGCGTGAACGTCGTTCAACGAATAGGCCCTCATGCGTCCAAGCATGGCGACACATGGTCGCTTCACATCTACGCTCTGTAACTACCGGACGATGTCCATGCCAGTTCTTGACCGTCCCCCGCCGTTGAGATCGGCGGCTTTGGGAAAGGGAGAGACCGGACCGGTCCGCCGGACACGTGGCCCCCGGCCCCATGGGAACGCCGCCATGGGGAGACCGCCACGGGGGCCCGCGCCGTCAGCCGAACACCCGATCCACGACCCGCGCCGCCGCGCCGCCGTCGTCGAGCGGGCAGAACCTCGCCCGGAACCCCTCGTACAGCGCCGCGTACTTCGTCTCCGCCTCGGCGGCGTCCCTGATCGCCGCCGTCACCTCCTCGGTCGTGCGGGCCAGGGGGCCCGGCGCGTCGGCCTCGAAGCCGAAGGTGAAGCCGCGCAGCTCATCGCGGTAGTGCTCCAGGTCGTGGACATGGAACACCATCGGCCGGCCGGTCACCGCGAAGTCGAACATCGCCGACGAGTAGTCGGTGACCAGCGTGTCGGCGACCAGGTACAGCTCGGTGGCGTCCGGGTAGCCGGAGACGTCCCGGACGAAGTCCCCGCCGGCCCGGGGCACCCGGTCCACCACGTTCGGGTGGCGGCGGATCAGGAGGATGTGGTCGCCGCCCAGTTCCTCACGCATCCGCTGGAGATCGAGCCGCAGGTCCAGCCGGTAGCGGCCTCTGGCGTAGAGCTTGTCGTCGCGCCAGGTCGGCAGGTGCAGGACGACCCGGCGGCCCTCGGGAAGGCCGAGCCGCGCCCTGATCGCCGCGGCGTCGCCGTGCCGCAGGACGTCGTTGCGGGGCAGGCCGGTCTCCAGGATCTCCCCGTCGAAGCGGAAGGCGCGCCGCAGCAGCGGGGTGCACCAGGGGCTCGGCGAGACCAGGTGGCTCCACTGGGCGACCTTCCAGGCCAGCCGTTCGTGGTGGTCGGGCCGGGCGAGCGGCATCCTCTCGACGTCGAAGCCGACGCGCTTGAGCGGCGTGCCGCGGCCGGTCTGCAGCACGACCTGGTCCGGGCGGCGCTCGAACCAGCCGGGCAGGTCGACATTGGTGACGACGTGGCGGCAGCGGGCCAGCGCCTCGTAGTGTTCGCGCCCGTACCGCCGGACCGGCGTGACCCCCTCGGGCAGTTCCACCTGGCCGTCGCGGACGCACCACAGGAACTCCAGGTCCGCGCCGCGCCGCCGCAGCTCCTCGTAGATCGCCCGGGGGCTGTCGGAGAACTGCCGCCCGCCGTGGCTGTCGAACAGGACGGCGTCCCGGGGCGGCTCGGCGCGTCGGGAGGGGTAGAACTCCTCGCGCAGCAGCCGCTGCTGCTTGGGCCTCCCCTCGGCGCCCAGGTCGCCGCTGATCGTGAGGACCGCCTCCGACATCAGGTCGGTCTCGAAGGTGAGAACGCGGCTGCCGGTGGCGTGCTCCAGCGGCTCGGGCTGCCGGAACTCCACCCTCATGTCGCCCGCGGCGGTGCGGACCGTGAAGCCGTGCGCGCCGGACGGCAGCGGCAGACGGCCCCCGAGGGTCTCGGACGCCTCGGGGGTCACCGTGACACGCTCGCCGTCGATCGGGAACAGCCGCTCGCCGAACCGGCCGCGCGAGGTGACGACCAGCCACGCCGGGCCGTCGAGCGGGCGTATCGGGGCGCCGGCGAGTTCCAGGTGGCCCCGCTCGCTCCACCGGACCCGCTCGACGTGGAAGGTCGGCCGCTGCTCGCGCAGCACCAGCCCGCCCGACGCCGACCGGCTCACCACCACGTCGCGGCCGAGCCTGCGGTGCAGGCCGCGCTCCACGCCGTCGCCGACGACCAGCGGCCGGGCGGGCCCCTCCTGGGGGACGACGTCGAAGCGCCACTCGGCCCCGGGGTTCAGGGCGCTCATCTCCAGGCTCGACGGGTCGAGGTCCGGCCACCGCTCGGACAGCACCCCGTCGAGGTCGATCATCACGTCGAACGCTCCGTCGTCCGAGATGATCATCGGGTGACGCCGGTCGCGCCCGCCCTGGGGGCGGGTGAGCCGCAGGTGCGGGCCGGCGCCCAGGTCGTCCTCGCACCGGCCGCTGATCCACAGCCTGCCGTCGACCACCCGGTGCCCGGTGACCCGGGCGGCGGGCCGGTCGACGCGCAGCCTGAGCTCGTCGGCGGCCGTCCACTCCGTCCACGCCACCGTCCCCCGGTCGTGCTCGGCGAACACCGGCCGCCGCGCGACCGGGCCGGGCTGGCCCAGCGTGGCGCGCCGCAGGAGGCCGCGGTGCAGGACGCGCAGCTCGACCCGCCACGACGAGCCGGCGGGCAGCTCCGCCGTGTCGATCGCCAGGCGGAACCCGCACCAGTCCCTGCGGCGCCGCGGGCCGGTGTCCACCAGCGACGGGCCGCGCCGCCTGCGCACCCGGAGCCGGACGCGGCGGCCGGTGTCCTCATCGACCAGCCAGGCGGCGACGTGCTGCTGGATCCGCTTGCGGGGACGCAGGTGACGGGGCGAGATCCGGCCGTCGACGACCAGCCGGTCGTCCTGCCAGCGCAGCTCGTCCACCCGCTGGCGCAGGTCCAGCTCCGTGCGCATCCGGGTGACGGAGCCGGGCAGCGGCACCGGGCAGCCGAGGTGGTAGCCGCGCACGCCGCCGCCGGTGACGCGGGTGTTCGCCTTGGCGGTCCGCTCCCACTCCAGCACCCGCAGCAGGTCGTCCACGCGGTCCTGCCGTACCAGCTCCCACTTGACGCGGCGCGGCGCGGGGACGGAGGCGAGGACCTTCGGGCCGGCCTCCTCCAGGTAGGCGCGGGCCAGGTCGCCGAAGCGCCGCCGGAAACCGTCGTCGGCCTGGTCGAGCACCTGCAGGAAGTTGGGCAGGTCGCTGTCGAGGACCGTCCGGTCCCAGGCGGGCAGATGACGGGCGCGCCCGGTCCGGACGAGGAAGTCCCGCACCGCGCGGACCGCGGCGAAGCGGTCCTCGACGCCCTTGACGTGCGCCCGGTTCTGGGTGATCGAGGTGCTCTCCCCCTCGCGTTCCCGCCACAGGTAGACGGGGACGCTCAGCACGTCCACGGCCTCGGCGAGGAAGTGCGCGGGCAGCGCGACCGCGATGTCCTCCCACAGCACCCCCTCGGGGAAGCTCAGGTCGTTGCGGTCCCAGAAGGCGCGGCGCCACAGCTTGTTGGTGACCAGCCGGTCCTTGAGCAGGATGTCGTCGCGGGTGACGTGGGTCCGCCGGGCCGGGCGGGCGAAGATGGCCCGGTGCATCGGCGACTGGCGCACCCCGTGGCCGCTGAAGCGCAGCACGTTGCCGGTCGCCAGGTCCGAACCGCTCTCCAGCAGGGCGCACGCCATCGTCTCGATCGCGGTCGGCGGGAGCAGGTCGTCGCTGTCGAGGAAGGCGAGGAACTCGCCGGAGGCGTGCCGGACGCCGGTGTTGCGCGCCGTGCCCAGGCCGCCGTTCTCCTGCCGGACGAGCCGGAACCGCCCGTCGCGGGCGGCGAAGGCGGCGGCGATCTCCGCGCTTGAGTCGGGCGAGCCGTCGTCCACCATGACGACCTCGATGTCGCCCCACGTCTGCGCCGCCGCCGACGCCAGGCACGCCTCCAGGTACGGTTCCACGTCGTAGATGGGCACGATGACGCTCACTAGGGCCACGATCGGTCCTCCGGTAGTCGAAAATCGCCCGCCCGGCCCGCCTGCCCGGCGTGGCCGCGTCCGCGAGTCAGCATGGCCGCGTCCACGGCCCGGCGGGCACGGAATGCGGCCGCGATGGAGGCGAGCTGACCGAGTCTTGACCGTCTTCCTTCTCACTCGCTTTCACTCAGGTACCGGCCCTTGTGACATGGTCACAGCCCGCCACCTTCTGCTCACTGTGACGGCGCGAGATCCTGCTGGGCCACCGGGCCGGCGTGCGGCTGTGCGCCTTCTTCAACGAAGGTCCATCGTCTTCCCGGTGAAAGGTCAAGGCTGAGAATGCACACTCCCTAGCAAGTCGCGATGACCCTCCGTAATCATCCTCGGTCCGACACGATCGACTCGCCGGGCCGCCGGGCCGCCGGAAACGGCCGGGATCGGCAGGGAACGGGGAAATCGTCCGCGGGGGGAAGCGCATGGAGTCGACAGTCGTCGTGGGAGCGGGGCCCGCCGGGCTCACCGCCGCCTACGAGCTGACCCGGCGGGGCCTGCCGTGCGAGGTCTTCGAGGCCGACCACGTGGTCGGCGGGATCAGCCGGACCGTGGAGCGCGACGGCTGGCGCTTCGACATCGGCGGCCACCGCTTCTTCACGAAGGTGGCGCGGGTGGAGGAGTTCTGGAACGAGATCCTCGGCGAGGAGGACTTCCTGCTGCGGCCGAGGATGAGCCGCATCCACTACGGCGGCCGCTTCTTCGACTACCCGCTCCGGGCGTCCAACGCGCTGCGCAACCTCGGCCCGCTGGAGTCGGCGCGCTGCGTGGCCTCCTACGCCCGTGCCCGGCTGCGCCCGCCCGCCGACCTGTCGACGTTCGAGGGCTGGGTCACGGCCAGGTTCGGCCGCCGGCTGTACGAGATCTTCTTCCGCACCTACACCGAGAAGGTGTGGGGCGTGCCCGCCTCCAGCATCCAGGCCGACTGGGCGGCGCAGCGGATCAGGAACCTCTCGCTGGGCCGGGCCGTGCTCGCCGCGCTGCGGCCGGGCAGGGGCGGCACCGACGTCACCAGTCTGATCGAGGAGTTCCGCTACCCCCGGCTGGGGCCGGGCATGATGTGGGAGGCCTGCGCCGAGCGGGTCCGTGAGCGGGGCTGCCCGGTCCACCTGGGCGTCCGGGTCGGGCGGGTGCGCCGCGGCCCCGATGGGCCGGTGGTCACCGTCCTGGGCGACGGCGTCAGCCGTGAGGTCCGCTGCGGCGCGCTGATCTCCTCCATGCCGCTCGGCGACCTCGTCCGGGCGTTCGGCCCGGACGTGCCGGACGTCGTGGCCGAGGCCGCGGCGGGCCTGCGGCACCGCGACTTCCTGACGGTGGCGCTGGTGGTGCCCGAGCGGTTCTCCTTCCCGGACAACTGGATCTACATCCACTCCCCCGAGGTACGGCTGGGCCGCGTGCAGAACTACGGCTCCTGGTCGCCCTACCTTGTGCGGGAGGGCCTGACCTGCCTGGGCCTGGAGTACTTCGTCAACGAGGGCGACGACCTGTGGGACGCCCCCGACGACGACCTCGTGTCCTTCGGCACCGGGGAGCTGGAACGGCTCGGCCTGGTCACGCCCGGCGCGGTCCGCCAGGGCTACGTGGTGCGGATGCCGAAGGCGTATCCGGTCTACGACGCCGGTTACGCGGACCACGTCGAGACGATCAGGAAGTATCTCGACGTGGAGTGGCCGGAGGTCCACCCGGTGGGCCGCAACGGCATGCACCGCTACAACAACCAGGACCACTCCATGCTCACCGCGATGCTGGCCGTGGAGAACGTCGCCGACGGCGCCCGGCACGACGTGTGGGAGGTCAACGTCGACGCCGAGTACCACGAGGAGCGCTCCGGCCCCGGCTCCTCCCGCGGCGGCGGCCCCGCGGGCACCGGCCGTTCCGCCCCCGTCCTGGTGGAGGCGGCGGCCCCGCGCCCGTGAGCCGCCCCGCCCCGTGAACCACCGGACCCCTGCAAACCCCCTTACATCCGACCGGAGTTCGCATCCATGACACAGCGTTCCACGGTTCCCGACGTCAGCGTGGTCGTCATCACCTACGACGACGCGCCCCGGCTGCCGCGAGCCGTACGATCCGTCCTCAGCCAGACCCTCAAGAACCTCGAAGTGATCATCGTGGACGACTGCTCCGGTGATGACACCCCGGCGGTGGCCGCGGCGCTCGCCCGGGAGGATCCGAGGGTCCGGTATGTCCGGCTGCCGGTCAACAGCGGCGGCTGCGGCGCCCCCCGCAACGCGGGCACGGACGCCGCGGCGGCACCGTACGTGATGTTCCTCGACAGCGACGACGAACTGCCCCGCCACGCCTGCAAGAGCCTGCTGCTGGAGGCCGAGGCGACCGGCGCCGACTTCGTCATGGGCACCGTGGAGCGCGTCGACGAGGCGACCGGGAACACCACCCTCTGGTACCCCCAGCTCTTCGCCGAACGCCGGGTCGTGCACGGCGTCCGCGCCGAGCCGGAGCTGCTGTTCAACTGCCTGGCCACCAACAAGCTGTACCGGCGGGCGTTCCTGGAGGCGACCGGCATCCGCTTCCCCACCGGCATCCACCACGAGGACATCGTCTGGTCCACGGAGCTGTTCTGCCACAGCAAGCTGTTCGCCGTCGTCCCCTGGCCGGTCTACCGGTGGCTGCTCGCCGCCGCCCCCGCGACGACGTCGATCTCCTCCCGGCGGCACGAGCTGGAGAACGTGCGGCAGCGGGTCACGGCGGCCGAGCTCACCGACCGGGTGCTGGCCGTCACCGGCTCCCTCGACCTGAAGGAGGACAAGGACTTCCGTTTCCTCTCCCACGACCTGCGCCTCTACCTGGGCGACCTGCCCCGGCGCGACCCGGAGTGGATCGCCGCGTTCGCCGGTATCGTCGTCCCGTACGTGGACACGCTGGAACCGTCGGCCGTACGGCGGGCGAGCCGGGCCGAGCGGGTGTGCGTGCAGCTGCTGCGCGAGGGCCGCCATGAGGAGGCCGCCGTCGCCGCCGTCGAGCTGGGCGGCAGGCAGATCCCGCCCCGGACCGTCACCGGGCACGGCGGCCGCGTCTTCTGGGGGGAGACGGTCCCCGCGACCGAGCGGGGCCGCGAGGAGCTGGACGTCACCGAGTCGCACCTGGGTGAGCAGCCGCTGGCCTCCGCGCTGCTCAGGCACGAGCTCACCGGCCTGGAGGCGTCCGGCGACCGGGTACGGCTCCGCCTGCGGACCTACGACCCGGGCCGGGTGCTCGACGGCCGCGCGCTGACCGCCCGGCTGCGGATCGGCGGCCGGAAACGGACGATCGCCGCGCTCCCCGCCGAACCCGTGCCGGACGCGTCCGTGTCGGCCGATCCCGTGTCGACCGGGTCTGTGCCGGCCGCGTCTGCGCCGACGGCCGCGCCGTCCGGTGAGCCCGTGTCCGCCGTACCCGCCGCGTCCGCCGGACCCGTACCGGGCCGGGTGCGGGAGTGGGAGGTCGTGATCGACCTGTCCGCGCTGGACTGGCCGGAGGAGGCGGTCAAGGCCCAGTCGGTCGAGCTGTCGCTCGGCGAGGGCGGGCGATCCTGCTCCCGGCCCGTGCTGGCCTTCCCCGACCTGTCGTTCACCTCCACCGGCACCCTGTCCGCCGGCCGGCTGGTGCTGGAGGCGTCGGCCGACGTCCCGTTCCGCCTGACCGCGCGCCGGATCGGCCCGGTCCCCCGGCGGGGACGGCTCGCGCGGGCGGCCGAGCTGTGGCGGGACCTCCCGCGGCGGCTGGCCACCCCACGCGACCTGGGCCGCTTCTACCGGCTCGCCGCCGCGCTGACGCCGGTGGACCGGCGGCTGGCGGTGTTCGAGTCGGCGGAGGGCGGCGCGTACACCGGCAACCCCCGCTACGTCTACGAGGAGCTGCGGCGGCGCGGCACCGGGATCAAGGTCGTCTGGTCGCACACCGGCGACACCGCGGGCTTCCCCCGCGACGCCGTCCTGGTCAGGCGCAACACCTTCCGCTACGCGTGGCTCCTGGCCCGCGCCCGCTACTGGGTGGACAGCCACAACCTCCCGTACTGCTACCGCAAGCGGCGGGCCACCCGGTACCTGCAGACCTGGCACGGCCAGGTGTTCAAGAAGATGGGGCTGGACGACCCCCGCCTGCGCGCCCAGCCGGCCATGGCCAGGAGGTACGCCGAGGCGGTGGCGCGCTGGGACGTCCTGCTCACCCCGAGCCCGGACTTCCGCCGCGACTTCGGCGACGCCAGCGGGTTCACCGGCGAGACGCTGCGCGCCGGGTATCCCCGCACCGACGTGCTCGTCCGGCACGACGAGCCCGAGCAGCGCGAGCGGGCGCGGCGGACACGGGAGTTCTTCGAGGTCCCCGAGGACAGGCGGGTGATCCTCTACGCGCCCACCTACCGCGACGAACGGCGCTTCAGCGGGGAGTCGATCCGGCTGGATCCGCAGGTCCTGGCCGCCGAGCTGGGCCGCGACTGGGTGATCCTGGTGCGCGCCCACCCCTTCGACCGCTTCACCGTGCCGGACCCGCTCGGGCACCTCGTCCGGGACGCCTCGTCCTATCCCGAGGTCAACGACCTGATGCTGGCCTCCGACGTCCTGGTGACCGACTACTCCTCGATCATGTTCGACTACGCCTGCCTGGGGCGGCCGATCCTCTACTACGCCGACGACTACGAGCACTACGCGACGGACCGTCGGGGCGTCTGCTTCGACCTGGAGCGCCTCGCCCCGGGGCCGCTGCTGCGCAACCCCGGCGAACTCGTCGCCGCGCTGAACCGGCTCGACACGGTCACCGAGCGGTACGGCGAGCGCTACGCGGACTTCCGTGCCCGCTGGTGCGCCCTGGACGACGGGCGGGCCGCCCGCGCGGTCGTGGACGCGTTCTTCCCCGAGAGCACCCGATCCCCGGAGGCCGCCCGATGAGCCGCGCCTCCTCCGCAGGCCGCGCGCCTTCCGCGGGCCGCCCGACGAGCACCGCGCACTCCCCGGAGGCAGACCGATGAGCACGACGAGCACCGCACGACCGCGCCGCGTCTTCTTCGTCAGCACCGACGGGGACTCCATGGGCGGCTCCCAGCGGGTCCTGCACACCCTGGCCCAGGGACTCGCCGAGCGCGGGCACGCGGTGACGCTGGTCAGCGTCAACCCCTCCCGGCAGCCGCAGTCCTACGTCGCCGACCCCGCCTACCGGCACGTCACGCTGTACGGCACGCCCGCCCCGGAGGCGCCCGCCCGCCGGCTGCCGTTCCCCCGGCGCGGCGGGGCCAGGCCCCGGCGCTCCCCGGACGAGGTGGCCGCCGCGAAGGCGAAGCTGGCCGGACTGGCCGAGGAGGTCACCGGCGGCTACATGGTCGTCGCCTCGCCGTGGGCCGCCCACTGGATCTCCGACGTGCCCATGCCGCACCTCGCCATGATCGGCCAGTACCACCAGACCTACGAGGACGCGGCCGGCACCCCGCACCTCCGGCTGATCAGGAAGCACTACGCCCACTACGACAAGTCCCTCTTCCTGTGCGAGGAGTACGCCGCGGCGTTCACCCGCCACCGGCTCGCCAACTGCGGGGTCATGCCCAACCCTGTCGGCGTCTTCCCCCGCGAGCCGGCTCCGCTGGACGCTCCGAGGATCGTCTCGGCGGGACGGCTGGTCAGGCCGAAGCGGATCGACCTGCTGATCGACGCCTTCGCCGCCGCGGCCCCGTCCGCCGCCGAGCCGTGGGAGCTGCGGATCGTCGGCGACGGGCCGGTGCGGGCCGCCCTGGAGGAGCAGGCCCGCGCCACCGGCCTCGGCGACCGGATCGTCTTCCGCGGCCAGGTGGCGGACGTCGAGGCCGAGTATCTCGACGCGTCCGTCGTCACGCTGACCAGCGACGCCGAGAGCTGGGGTCTGGTGCTGGCGGAGGGCGCCGCCTGCGGCCTGCCCGCCGTGGCCTGCGACGTCTCGGCCGGGGTGCGCGCGCTCGTGGCCGACGGGGACAACGGTCTCCTGACCGGGCCCGGTGACGTGCGGGGCTTCGCCGCCGCGCTGGAACGCCTGATGTCGGACGGGGAGCTGCGCCGGAAGATGGGCGCCCGGGGCCGGCAGCGGATGCGGGAGTATCTCCTGCCGCGCGTCCTGGACCGGTGGGAGGCGCTGTTCGACGAGATCGACCGCTGACGGAGGAGGCGGACCGGGCGGACGCCGAAGACACGACCCGCCCCGGCGACGGGGGAACCGAGCCTCGCGAATGCCATTCCCCAACCGCGGATCATGCCGATATTACGATGCTGGACGGGTATTCAGCTTGGCATGTGCGGAAGGTATGGTGAGGGCTTGTGACGACGTTCCGGATCAGCGAGGCCGCGGCACTGCTCGGGGTCAGCTCCGACACCGTCCGCCGGTGGGTGGACGCGGGCCGGCTGCGGGCCGAGCGGGACGAGCACGGCCACCGGCAGGTGAACGGCACCGATCTGGCCGCCTTCGCCCGCGATCAGGTCGAGGCGGTCGAGGGCGGCCGTTCGTCGGCGCGCAACCGCTTCCGCGGGATCGTCACCGAGGTGATCCGCGACGCGGTGATGGCGCAGGTGGAGATCGCCGCCGGGCCGTTCCGGGTGGTGTCGCTGATGAGCCGCCAGGCCGCGGACGACCTGGGCCTGGAGGCGGGGGTGGTGGCGGTCGCCGTGATCAAATCCACCAACGTCGTCGTGGAGATCCCCGGTCACGAGCGCGTGGCCGGTCACCTGTGAGGAGCCCCCCTTTGGTGTTCAGGCCGGTGTTCAGGCGTCTTCCCCGATGGGCGATCGCCCTGCCCGTCGCACTCGCGCTGGCGGGTCTGTCCGGTTGCGGCTCCGGCCGGCCGGCCGCGTCCACCGCACCGGCTTCGCCGGCTCCGGCCGCCGGTGACGGGGCCGGGGAGGTGACGGTGTTCGCGGCGGCCTCGCTGACCGGGACGTTCACCGAGCTCGGCAGGACCTTCGAGGCCGCGCACCCGGGTACGACGGTGAGGTTCAACTTCGGCTCCAGCGCCACGCTGGCGCAGCAGATCGTCCAGGGGGCGCCGGCGGACGTGTTCGCCGCGGCGAGCCCGGCCACGATGAAGACGGTCACCGACGCGTCGCTGGCCGGCTCGCCGACCACGTTCGTGCGCAACAGGCTGCAGATCGCCGTGCCGAAGGACAACCCGGCCGAGGTGGACGACCTCGCGGACCTCGCCGACGCGAAGGTGAAGGTCGCGCTCTGCGCCGAGCAGGTGCCCTGCGGCGCCGCGGCGGTCAAGGCGCTGGACGCCGCCGGGCTCAAGGTCACCCCCGTCACCCTGGAACAGGACGTCAAGGCCACCCTCACCAAGGTCGGACTGGGTGAGGTGGACGCGGCGCTGGTCTACCGGACCGACGTGATCGCCTCGGCGGGCAAGGTGACCGGGATCGACTTCCCGGAGGCGGACAAGGCGATCAACGACTATCCGATCGCGACGCTCACCAGAGCGCCGGCCGGTGGTCCGGCCAAGGAGTTCGTTGACCTGGTGCTGTCGCAGCAGGGCAGGGACGTCCTGACCAGGGCCGGTTTCGAGGCGCCCTGATTCGCATGGCCGCCACCGAGCACCTCGGGCCGGTGGAGCCGCACCGCGGCTCCACCGGCCGCCCGGCGACGTCGTCCCGCCGGATCTCCGGCCGCCCGCCGTGGATGCTCCTCCTGCCCGCGCTGCTCGGGCTGGCGTTCCTGGTGCTGCCGCTGGCCGGACTGCTGGTCCGCGCCCCGTGGTCCACGCTGGGCCGGCGCCTGGCCGAGCCGCACGTGCTGGAGGCGCTGCGGCTGTCGCTGGTGTGCGCCACCGTCGCCACCGTCTTCTGCCTGCTGCTCGGGGTGCCACTGGCCTGGTTGCTCGCCCGGGTGGACTTCCCCGGCCGGCGTCTGGTCCGGGCCCTGGTCACCGTGCCGCTGGTGCTGCCCCCGGTGGTGGGCGGCGTGGCGCTGCTGCTGGTGCTGGGCCGCCGTGGGCCGGCCGGGCAGTGGCTGGAGAGCGCCTTCGGGATCACGCTGCCCTTCACCACCGCCGGGGTGATCGTGGCCGAGGCGTTCGTGGCGATGCCGTTCCTGGTCATCAGCGTCGAGGGGGCGCTGCGCGGCGCCGACCGGCGCTTCGAGGAGGCCGCCGCGACGCTGGGGGCCTCACGCTGGACCGTGTTCCGGCGGGTGACGCTGCCGATGGTCATGCCGGGCGTGGTGGCGGGGGCGGTGCTGTGCTGGGCGCGGGCACTCGGGGAGTTCGGCGCGACGATCACGTTCGCGGGCAACTTCCCCGGCACCACCCGCACCATGCCGCTGGCCGTCTATCTCGCCCTGGAGACCGAGCCGGAGGCGGCGATCGTGCTCAGCCTGGTCCTGCTGGCCGTCTCCGTCGTCATCCTGGCCAGTCTGCGCGACCGGTGGGTGAGCGCGTCATGAGCCTGCGAGCCCGCCTGGTCGTCACCCGGCCCGCCTTCACCCTGGACCTGACGCTGGAGGTCGCGCCGGGCGAGGTGGTCGCGCTGCTCGGCCCGAACGGCGCGGGCAAGACCACCGCGTTGCGCGCCCTCGCCGGGCTCACCGGGCTGTCGCGGGGCGAGATCGTCCTCGACGGCCGGGCGCTGCACACCCTGCCCGCCGAGAGCCGCCCGGTGGGCGTGGTCTTCCAGGACTACCTGCTCTTCCCGCACCTGACGGCGCTGGACAACGTCGCCTTCGGGCCCCGCTGCCAGGGCGTGCCCAAAGCCGAGGCCCGCCGCGCCGCCACGGCCCTGCTGGAACGGGTCGGCCTCGCCGATCACGCCGCCGCCAGGCCCCGGCAGCTGTCGGGCGGGCAGGCCCAGCGCGTCGCACTGGCCCGCGCGCTGGCCGTACGGCCGCGCCTGCTGCTGCTGGACGAGCCGCTGGCCGCCCTCGACGCCCACACGCGGCTGGAGATCCGCTCCCGGCTGCGCCGCCACCTGGCCGACTTCGACGGCGCCACCGTCCTGGTCACCCACGACCCCCTCGACGCGATGGTGCTGGCCGACCGCCTGATCGTCATCGAGAACGGCGTGCTCGTCCAGCAGGGCGCCCCGGCCGAGGTCGCCCGCCGCCCGCGCACCGACTACGTCGCCCGCCTGGTCGGGCTCAACCTGTACCGGGGCGTGGCCGAAGCGGGCCGGGTCAGGGTCGGCGAGTTGCCGTTGCACACCTCGGAGCAGCTGGACGGGCCGGCGTTCGTCGCCTTCCCGCCCACCGCCGTCGCCCTGTACCGGAGCCGCCCCGACGGGAGCCCGCGCAACCTGTGGCAGGCCGTGGTCGGCGGCATCGAACGGCACGGCGACAACGTCCGCGTCCACCTCGACGGCCCCGTCACGGCCTTCGCCGACATCACCCCCGCCGCCGTCGCCGACCTCGACCTGACCCCCGGCCGGCGGGTCTGGGCCTCGGTCAAGGCCACCGAGACCCACGCCTACCCGGCATGAGCACCCGATCGGGCGACGGCCCACGACCGCGACGCCGTCCGCTCCGGCGGCGCCGCGGGCTCACCGGGGTGACAGCAGGGCCCGTACCTCCCGCAGGAGCGTGGGGAGCAGCAGCACCCCGGCGATGATCGGCGTCACCATGAACCGGAAGTCCTGGGCGGTGTTGGTGAGGAGCACGCAGAGCTGCTGGGCGCAGATCACCGCCGCCACGGCGGCCACCGTCCGGTTCCCGGTGCGCCGACGGGCCAGCGCGGCCGCCGCGTAGCAGAGGTGGCACCAGAGGGCCCCCCGCCACAGCAGCCATTCCAGCCGGTGGGCCCCGGCCGCGTCCAGGGCGGTCAGCGCGGCGGTCCGCAGCCCCTCGGAGAGCGGCCGGGCGCGCATGACCGCGGCGACCGGCGTGCCCTCCCACGCGGGTGGGAGCACCGGGTCGCGCAGCGAGAACCGGTAGAGCTCCCCGCCGGGGTCGCCGGCGGTCGAGCCGATCCGCCAGGCGAGCGCGGCGCGGCAGAGCCGGGCGTCCAGGATGACGCCCGGCGCGCGGACCAGCAGGTCGCGCCAGAGGTCCATGACCTCCGAGACGTGCCGCTCGGCCTCCCGGCCGTCGAAGTCCGGGTCGAAGTAGACGCGTGTCACGGTGTGGCAGGTCGCCCCGCGCAGCCAGGTCTCGATCGGGGCGATCCTGGTCAGCAGTTCCCGCTGCCCGCGGTCGAACAGCCCCGGACGCTCTGCGTAGGCCACGGCGAGGTCGCCGAAGACCGTCTGGTACGCGAAGACACGCGGCGGCGGGGCGATGCCGAGGGCCGGGTAGCCGGTGACCGTCAGCAGCGGTGGCACCGCCACCGCGACGGCCGCGACCGCCGCGGTCCACCGGCGCGCGACCGGCAGCAGCGGGACCAGCAGGGCGGCGGCGATCAGCGTCACGACGAAGCCGTTGTTGCGGAACAGGCCCGCCCCGAGGAGCTCCGCGCCCAGGGCTGCCAGGCGGGGGTCCCAGGCCCGGCCGCGCGGGCGCCGGCCGTCGGGGGCCGTGCCGCCGTCGGGGGCCGCGCCGCCGTCCGGGACCGTGCCACCGTCCGGGGCCATGCCGCTTTCCGGGACCGTGCCGCCGTTCGGGGCTCCGTCTCCCTTTCGGGACGCCCCGCGCGGGCGGGCCGCGATCCTGGCGGCGGTCCCGGCGGCGAGCAGGACGCAGATCGTGAACGGCACGTCCTTCCACATGGTCACGGTGAAGGCCCCGAGCGGCGGGAGCAGCGCCGCGCAGCCGACCGCCGCGACCAGCCACCGGCGGCGCGGGCCGTACGGCCGGAGGGCGCCGGCGAGGTGGGTCAGCGCGGCGGACATGGCGGTCGTCTGCAGGAGGGTCACCGGAGAAAGATCACCGGCGACCCGCAGGGACAGCCGGAGCAGGGCGTCGTAGGCGACCGAGTGGGTGGCGATCCAGGGCCCGGTGGTGACGTGCCGGACGTAGGAGACGGTGTCGGGGCTCATCAGCCCGGGATGGAGGGCGAGCCACCAGCCGAGCAGCACGAGCTGGCCGGTCGCGTAGCAGGCGAGCGGGAACCACAGGTCCCGGGCCGGCGCGCCGCCCCCGCCGGCCCCGCGGCCGTCCGGCCCGCTCTCCCCGGCCGGACGCGGCCCCGCCGTAGTGATCGTCATCGTCTTCCCAGCGCGTCGGGGCGGGGGGCCGTGCCCATCATCGGGTACGCCGGGGGCGAGTTCGGGCCGTTATACCCGGCCGTGACCGCATGAGTTGTCAAGTTTGCCGTTCGGCGGGGAAGGGCTCGTCCGCCCGTCGCCTCCCGGCATATCCGCCCACCGAATCACCACAAAGCACGTATTCGATGACATAAATCAAGGCTTTTCACAGGACATCGTGACGCATAGACCCCAGAAGCCATCGGGAGCCTCGATAAGATTCCCATTCAACCGACGTCAATTTGACCCGGAGCTCCCCTCATGAAGTCTCCTGCCCGCATGTTGCTGGCCACGTCATGTGCGCTGGCCCTGACCTCCGTTCCGGCCGTCGCCTGGAGCGCGGCACAGAGCGGTTCCACCATCACGATGAGCCCGGCGAGCACGCCGAAGCCCTCGCCGAAGCCGAAGTCGACGGCCAAGCCGAAGCCCGCCCCGGTGGACTGCGCCAAGGTCAAGTGCATCGCGCTGACCTTCGACGACGGCCCCGGAAAGTACGCCGACAAGCTGCTCGACACCCTCAAGAAGTACGACTCCAAGGCGACCTTCATGCTGGAGGGCCAGTACGCGAAGTCCCGTCCGGCGTTCGTCAAGCGGATGGTCGCCGAGGGCCATGACATCGGCAACCACAGCTACACCCACCCGCACCTGCGCGACCTGTCCGAGGACCGGATCCGCGAGGAGCTGAACAAGACCGTCGAGGTCGTCAAGAAGGCCTCCGGCAAGGCGCCGACCATGATCCGCCCGCCGTACGGCGAGCTGGACAACCGGGTGGTCGAGATCGCCAAGGAGATGCAGCTCCCGGTCGTGCTGTGGAACGGCGGCTCCCGCGACTGGGCCACCAAGAACGAGAAGGCCATCTACGACGAGGTGCTCAAGAACGCCAAGCGCGACGGCGTCATCCTGATGCACGACTGGGTCCCGCAGACCGTCACGGTGATGCCCAAGCTGCTCGACGCGCTGAAGAAGCAGGGCTACCACATGGTGGGGGTCTCCTCCATGCGCGGCGTGAAGGACCTGAAGCCCGGTGACATCTACCCGGCCGGCAGCGAGAAGGACGCCGACCTCTCGTCCGACGCGCCGCTCGGCGACAGCGGCGAGTACGCCGAGTCGCCCGCCGACGGCCTCTGAGACCACCTCCGGGCCACCCGCCTGCCCAGCCGCTGCATGGGCACCTCCACGTAGCGGTAGCTGAGCAGGCTCAGCACCACCGCCGCGGCGATCGTCGCCACCGACACCGCCGCCTGCACCGCCGGCTGCATGGCCCGGACGTCCCCGAGGACGGCCGAGACGGCCTTCAGCAGGGGGTGGTGCAGCAGGTAGAGCGAATAGCTGATCAGGCCCAGCTTGACCAGCGAGCGGGGGAGGCGGCGTTCGCGCAGGGCCATCGCGCCCGCGAACGTCGCCCCCGCGAGCGCGATCGTGGTGAACCACACGCCGGGCTGGACCCACCACCAGCCCGCCTGCGGCGACCACACCGGGGCCAGCGCCACCGGTACGGTGGCCGCGGCCACCGGCCAGAGCGGGCCGGTGCCCTGCTCCCAGCGGCGGATCGCGGTCCCGGTGAACATCACGGCCAGGATCGCCGCCCCCAGCCACGGCACGAAGCCGCTGAAGATCGTCAGCAGCACGGCCGTCACACCGAGCACCCAGGCGGCGATCGTCCGGAATCTGCCGCTGATCAGGCAGAACATCCCCACGGCGAACACCGCGCCGGCCGCGTAGGCGGGCCAGGGGCCCTTCAGCAGCGGCCCCGTGAGCACCAGCCCGGCCGCCACCGCCACGACGCCGAACCCTATGGCCAGGGACCCGCTCCGGCGGTGCAGGCCGCCGGTGAACAGCGCGGTGACCAGGAGGTAGAAGACCATCTCGTAGGAGAGCGTCCACATGGTGTCGGCCAGGCCACCCATGTGGAGCACGTCCAGCAGCATCGTGGCGTGCCCGAGCACGCCCGCCAGGTCGCGCGGCACCTCCTCGCGGACCGGCAGCCACACCGCCATGACCAGGACGATGGCCGTGACCAGCAGATAGACCGGGTAGAGCCGGAACCCCCTGCCGATCCAGAACGCCCGGACGTCACCCCGGCCCTCCAGCGACACCGGGATGATGTAGCCGCTGACCAGGAAGAAGACCAGGACGCCGTACATCCCGAGGTTGAACCAGTAAGGTCGCAGGGCGGGCATGAACCACGGCAGCAGGTGCTCCAGCAGAACCGCGACGGCGGCCAGGCCGCGCAGCGCGTCCAGCCATGCGAGCCGGGCGCCCGAGGCGGGTCGCGGGGGCGGGGGAAGGGCGGCGCTCGTAGACACCCATCCCAACTTACCGGCTCACCAGGCGTAGAAGGATAAAACCCGCAATTCCCAGGTATGACCTGCGATGTTCACGAATTCCCGGTGACTTCTTCCCCGCCCGGAGTGGTGACCGTTCCCGGGGTGCCCGGCGGCCGTCCCCGGGCCGGACCTGCCGGGAGCCGGTGATCCGGCGACCGGGCGACGGGCCCGACAGGCAGACGGACACCGACGGACGGGCGGATACCGGCGGCAGACGGATAGCGGGCCCGCCAAGTACCGGTGCGTGACGGATTCCGCGATCCGCCGATCTCCGTAACTTTGTGACCTGCAAGGACAACCGCAGGAAACACGGAGGAGAACGAGATGAACGACATCGCCAAGCTGGTCGAGCGCTACCTGGCCACCTGGAACATGACCGACGCCGCCGAGCGCCGCGCGGAGATCGACACCGTCTGGGCCGAGGAGGCCCGCTACGTCGACCCGCTCGCCGACGTCACCGGCCGCGACGCGATCGACGCCGTCATCACCGCCGTCCAGGGGCAGTTCCCCGGCCTGGTCTTCACCCTCGCCGGCGACGTCGACGCCCACCACGACGTGGCCCGCTTCACCTGGCACCTCGGCCCCGAGGGCGGCGAGGCCATCGTGGTCGGCTTCGACGTCGCGGTCCTGACGGCGGACGGCCGCATCCGGGAGGTCCACGGCTTCCTCGACCGGGTCCCCGCCGTCTGACCCGGCCCGCCGGATCCACCGGTTCGGGGGCACCGCCCAATGGCCGCCGGCACCCCGCCCACGGGCCCGGCACACCCCCGCCGGACCCCCTCACGCCCCCGCCGGACCTCCCCCCCGCGCTCCCGCCGGACCTCCCGGACGCCCCCGCGCTCCCGTCTCCCACGTAGAAAGGCACACCCGCCATGACCACCATCGGCGCCCCCACCACCGCCACCGACACCGCCGGCCTCCTGCGACTGGCGATGCGTCTGGACGCCGTCGTCACCGGCGTCAACGGCCTGGCCTATCTGGCCCTGGCCGGCCCGATCAACGACCTGCTCGGCCTGCCGGTCGGCCTGCAGCGCGGCATCGGGGCCTTCCTCGCCGTCTACGGTGTGGCGGTCTGGCTCGCCGCCGTCCCCGCCCGGATCTCCCGGACCGCCGCCGGAGCCGTCATCGCCGTCAACCTCGTGTGGACCGTCGTGAGCGTCGCGGAACTGGCCATGGGCGGTCTCGGCGTCACCACGCTCGGCGCCGTCTGGGTCCTGATGCAGGCCGCGGTCGTCGGCGGCTTCGCCGCCCTGCAGTTCCTCGGCCTCCGCAGGGCACGGTGAGCGACCGAGTGGACGGCCGGGCTCCCCTCACCCGGCCGCCCACCCCACGGGCACCCCGTGGACGGGTACGGCGCGGCCCCGCGGAGCAACGCTCCTCCGCGGGGCCGCGCCGTGTCCGCCTACTCCCACTCGATGGTGCCCGGCGGCTTGCTCGTCACGTCGAGGACGACGCGGTTGACCTCGCGGACCTCGTTGGTGATCCGCGTGGAGATCCGGGCGAGCACGTCGTAGGGGACGCGGGACCAGTCGGCGGTCATGGCGTCCTCACTGGAGACCGGGCGCAGCACGATCGGGTGACCGTAGGTGCGGCCGTCGCCCTGGACTCCCACCGAGCGGACGTCGGCCAGCAGCACCACCGGGCACTGCCAGATCTCCCGGTCGAGCCCGGCGCGGGAGAGCTCCTCGCGGGCGATGGCGTCCGCCTCGCGGAGGGTCTCCAGGCGCTCGCGGGTGACCGCGCCGACGATCCGGATGCCGAGCCCCGGCCCGGGGAACGGCTGGCGCCAGACCATCGCCGGGGGCAGCCCCAGCTCCTCGCCGGCCCGGCGGACCTCGTCCTTGAACAGGGTGCGCAGCGGCTCCACCAGCGTGAACCGGAGATCCTCGGGGAGGCCGCCGACGTTGTGGTGGGACTTGATGTTGGCGGTGCCGGTGCCGCCGCCGGACTCGACCACGTCGGGGTAGAGGGTGCCCTGCACGAGGAAGTCGACCGGGCCGTCGGCGAGGATGGCGCGCTGCTCGTCCTCGAACACCCGGATGAACTCCCGGCCGATGATCTTCCGCTTCTCCTCGGGGTCGGTGACCCCGTCGAGCGCCTTCAGGAAGCGCTCCTGGGCGTCGACCACGCGCAGCTTGACGCCGGTCGCGTCGACGAAGTCGCGCTCGACCTGCTCGGCCTCGCCCTTGCGCAGCAGGCCATGGTCGACGAAGACGCAGGTCAGGCGGTCGCCGATGGCCCGCTGCACCATGGCGGCGGCCACCGCGGAGTCGACCCCGCCGGACAGGGCGCAGATGGCCCGGCCCTCCGGGCCGATCTGGGCGCGGACCGACTCGACGGCGTCCTCGACGATGTTGAGCATCGTCCAGGAGGGACGGCAGCCGGCCGCGTCGAGGAAGTGCTTCAGCACCGCCTGGCCGTGCTCGGAGTGGAGCACCTCGGGGTGGAACTGCACGCCGTACAGGCCCCGCTCGGGGTGCTCGAAGGCGGCGACCGGCGTCTGCGGGGTGGCGGCGGTGACGACGAACCCCTCGGGGGCGGCGGAGACGCTGTCGCCGTGGGACATCCACACGGCCTGCGCGACCGGCAGCCCGGCGAACAGCACGCCCTCCTGCCGCACCTCCAGCGGGGTGCCGCCGTACTCGGCCAGGCCGGTGCGGGCCACCGTGCCGCCGAGCTGCTGGGCCATGGCCTGGAAGCCGTAGCAGATGCCGAAGGTCGGCACCCCGGTCTCGAACAGGCCGGCGGGGACGGCGGGGGCGTTCTCGGCGTAGACCGACGAGGGACCGCCGGACAGGATGACGGCCTTCGGCTTCTTGGCCATCATCTCCTCGACCGGCATCGTGCTCGGGACGATCTCGGAGTAGACGTGGCATTCACGCACCCGTCGCGCGATCAGCTGCGCGTACTGCGCGCCGAAGTCGACGACCAGGACCGTGTCGAAATCAGACACCAAGACCCCCAAAGAAACCACAGCGGTGGGTTCAGTCTATCGGCGCTCGCCGGCACGCCCGCGCCGAGCCGGAAAAGGGGGTCCGGGGGTCCGCGGAAGCCGTACGGGGTCCGCCGGCGGTACGGAGCACGGGGCCCGCGCCGAGCCGGAGAAGGGGCTTCCGGGGGTCCGGGGACGTCCCCGGACGTCCGGGCGGGCGGTCAGAGGATATTGGGAAGCAGGCCCAGCGGCGGGGAGCCGAGGTCGAGCATCGCGGTGTGGAAGCGCTTGAGCGAGAACTCCGCGCCCCAGGCCGCCCGCGCCCGCTCGCGCAGGTCGAGGATCTCCAGCTTGCCCCAGGTGTAGCGGCCGTAGGTCGGGTCGAAGGTGGCCCGCGCCGCCTCCGACATCGCCGCCGGTCCGCCGATGTGGGTGTCGGCCTCGAAGCGGCGGGCGCCCTCCTCGACCGTCATCGAGCCGGTGTGCACGCCGATCGCGCAGGCCAGCCGGGTCACCCGGATCAGCGCCTCCAGCCACACGCCGATCTCGAAGCGCGGGTCGTCGGGCGCGAAGCCCTCCTCGACGCACAGTTCCTCGGCGTAGTGCGCCCAGCCCTCGGCGAACGCCATCGACATCAGCGTCCGGCGCACGTCGGAGGGCGCGTGGCGCAGCGCCCGGCCGTGGGAGAAGTGGCCGGGCGCGACCTCGTGCACGTTGATCGCGGGCAGCGTGGTCGCGCTGAAGACCTCCAGCCACTCCTCGATGTCGCGCTCCGGCCAGGTGGGGTCCGGCGGGGTGATGTGGTACCACGAGGGGCCGTCGGGCTCGCCCGGCGCGGCCCAGCTCATCATCGCCATGGCCCAGCGCCGTGACTCGGGCGCCAGGCCGACCAGGCACTCGCCGTCGTGGTAGGGCACCAGGTCCCTCTCGCGGGTGAAGGCGACCGCCCGCTCGGCGCCGGTCCGCGCGGCGTCCATCACCCCGTCGATGCCGGGGTGGTCGCGGACCAGCTCGCGCGCCGCCTCCAGCGGGGAGCGGCCCGCCGTACCGAGCTTCGCGCACGACTCGGCGAGGCGCTCCATGAGCCGGTCGCGCTCGGCGTCGGCCCGCGCGGCCAGGACGCCGAGGTCCACCGGCAGGCCGTCACCCGCGCCCATCAGCAGGGTCAGCCCCTCGGCGCCGAGCGAGGCGTCGGGGTCGCCGCAGCGGGACGTCTCCTCCACGTGCTCCACCAGCCGGGCGTGGGCCTTGAGCGCCGCCTCCCGCACGGAGGCGTCCGCGTCCTCGGGCACCCCGGCGGCCAGGCCCCGCACCGCCCCCAGCAGCGCGGAGGCGACCGGCGCGCTGAGCCGGTCGAGCGAGGCGATCGCGCCCTCGACCGCCTCGGGCCAGCGGGCGAGGTGGGCGAGTCTGGCCGCGGTCCGCTCCGCCTCGGGGGCGTACTCCCGGTCGTAGCAGGCCAGGTCGAGGTTGTTCAGGTGGGCGAGCGGGCTGCGCCGGTGCAGCTCCAGCTCGCCGAACGCCGCCCGGGTGGCCGCCTCGAAGACCTCCAGGTGGGCGGCGTCGTGGGGATCGTCCGGCGGCGCGCCCTCCCCCAGCGCGGCCAGCCCCGCGCGCACCCCCTCGGGGGAGAGGTCCTGCACCACCCCGTCGTACTCGTGCCGCCCGGCCGCCTCCCGGGCCTCGGCCACGGCCATGTCACACACCGCACGCAGGCGGGAGTCGAGTTCACTCATGCAGGCGAAGCTATCCCAGACGGCCTCCCGCGCCGAGCCCCGAATCGAAGGCCCCGCGGACCACGCCGTCTCCCGGCGACCGCCACGAGGCGCGACGCCCTGCCGTCGGCCCCGTTCCCTCCCCGGCCCCGCGCGGACGCCCGTCGGGCACCTCCGGCCTGCCGAGCAGCGCGCGGGCGACCCCGGCCCCCGCGCGGAAGCCCGTCGGCGACCCGCCGGGAAACGGGCGTACGGCGCGGCCCGTGGAAAACCGGTCGAGCGGCGTGGGACGGCGGTGGGAGGATGCCGGAATGCCCCTCCGCATCACCACATTGGCCGAACGTCCCCATTTCCGCGACGAGCTGTGGGACATGCCCACCTCCTGGCCGGAGTTCATGCTCTGCGATCCGACGGGGGCGCTGTTCTACGAGGTCTGCGTCGAGAAGTACCCGGAGTTCGTGCTGGTCGCCGACGATGACGACGAGCCGGGGCGGCTCGTGGCCAAGGCGATGAGCGCGCCGTTCACCTGGCCCCGTGACGAACTGCCGGACGGCGGGTGGGACGCCGTGATGCTGTGGGCCTGGCACACCCGGATGACCGGCACGGAGCCCCGTACGGTGTCCGCCCTGGAGATCACCGTCCGCCCCGACCGCCTGGGGACGGGCCTGTCGCCGCTGATGCTGGCCGCCCTGCGCGACAACGCCGCCCGCCTCGGGTTCGGCGAGCTGCTGGCCCCGGTACGGCCCAACGCCAAGCACCTGGAGCCGCGCACCCCGATGGCGGAGTACGCCGCCCGCACCCGTCCCGACGGCCTGCCGGCCGACCCGTGGCTCCGCGTCCACGTGCGTGCGGGCGGCACGATCGTCAAGGTCGCGCCGCGCTCGATGACGGTGCCCGGCACGCTCGCCGAGTGGCGCGAGTGGACCGGCCTGCCCTTCGACGTCAGCGGCCCGGTCGAGGTGCCCGGCGCCCTCGTCCCGGTCCACTGCGACGTCGAGCAGGACCACGCCGTCTACGTCGAACCCAACGTCTGGATCCGCCACCGCCTCACCGCCCCGGCCTGAGCGCTCGCCCGCTCCACGGCCTCGGTGGTCTCCGCATCGGACGGCAGAGGTCCCACCTGCGCGGATGACCTCCCGGACCACCTATCGGTGGCGTACGCTGTCGTCATGGGCGAAGCCGCGTACGAAATTCCCTTGGAGGATCTTCACGCGCATCCGGAGCGCTGGGACGATGCGATCGAGTCCGCCGTGCAGGGACGGGTGATCGCCCTCACCGGCAGGGGAGAACGACTGGCCGCCGTCGTTCCCGCCGACCAGATCGACCTCGTGGATCGTCTGCGAGAGACCATCGAGGTCCTCTCCGACACCGAGGCGGTCCAGGCGATCGTGGAGTCACAGGCGTCGATCGCCGCCGGAGAAGGCGTCCGGGGTGCTGACGCGATCCGCGCGCTTCTCGATCACCGGTGAACGACCAGCCAGAGCCGGCGTCCTTCGAACCGGTGCTGGGCACCGCGGCCCGCCGAGCCATCTCCGACAAGCTTCCACCCGATGTCGCGGCGGGCGCGGTGGAGTTCATCACCGGCGCATTGATGAGAAACCCCTATCGCGTCGGCAAAGAACTCCACGAACCGCTCACCGGCGTGTACAGCGCCAGGATCATGCGAGACTGGCGCGTCCTGTACAAGATCCGTGATGACCTGAACCCACGGGAAGTCCATGTCCTGGACATTCGCCACCGTGGGGACGCCTACCGGCGTCGCTGAGCACTCAACTCACCCAGACCTGCGACGAGTCGCCGAACAGCGGATGGGACGGCGTGATCCTGTGGGCAGGTTCGAGCGGGACGCCGCGGTCGTCGACTTCACCTCCCATCTGCTCGCCGGACTGGCACGCACCGAGGACATCGCGGTGTTGCATCAGGTCCTGACCGAGGCCCTGCCCTGGAGCACGTTCCTGCCTCCGGAAGACATGGACTCGATGCTCACCGAACTGGTGGACACGGCGCGTGGAACGGCGGTTCCGGAGAATTCCACCCCGATCGCGCTCCTGCTCACCCAGTGGCGGCACAGCGCCGAGATATACGCGGATCCGGCCCTGCTCTCCGTCCTCACCCGCGAACCCGGCGGCGACCTCGGCCCACCTGCCAAGGTCACAGACTGATCCTCAAGGCAACGGTCGTTCGCGGTTTCCGGCGCGTCAGGCCGCCCCGTCCCCCGTTCCGGTGATCCGGTCGAGAAGCGCCTCAAGGGTCTTCTCGTCCGTGGACGGGGACATGACCGTGACGCGCAGGTGGCGGACGCCGCCGATCTCGGCCGAGGTCAGGTGGAAGGAGCCGTCCGCCATCAGGCGCTCGCGGATCGCCGCCTGGTCGCCCGTGCCGTACCGGAAGCAGACGATGTTGCTCTGCGGCTCGTACGGGAAGACGAACCCGGGCCGCTCCCGGCCCAGCTCCCACAGACGGCGGGCGACGGCGTACCGTCCCGCGACGTACTCGCCGAGACCCCGCTCACCCCGCCAGGCGAGGTTCAGGAAGATCTTCAGGCCCAGCGCGGCCTTGGCGCACTCCACCGTACGGCCGGCCGAGTCGAAGTCCTGGTCGCCGTAGAACAGGTAGCTCGCCCGCTGCCGGAACGCCGCGTCCAGGTCGTCCTTGCGCCGGGTCAGCACGGCCGCGGCCACCCCTGAGGTGCGCAGCATCTTGTGCGCGTCCCAGATCAGCGAGTCGGCCAGCCCGATCCCGTCGAGCAGGTGCCGGTGCCCGTCCGACAGCAGGGCCGACGCGCCGTGGGCACCGTCCACGTGGAACCAGATCCCGTTGTCCGCGCAGAACCCGCCGACGCCGCGCAGGTCGTCGTAGAGGCCGGTGCCCGTCGCGCAGGCGTTCGCCACCAGGGCCATCGGCCGCCGGCCCGCCCGCCGTACCCGGTCCAGGGCAGCGGGCAGGCGGGCGACGTCGATCCGGCCGAGCGGGTCGGCGTCCAGCGGGACGACGGCCCGCTCCCCCAGGCCGAGGATCGCGGCGGCGCGGGTCAGCGAGTAGTGGGACGCCTCGGGGACGAGCAGCGCGAGGTCGCCGGGAACCCCGCCGGCCCAGGCGTCCGGCGCGGCGGCGGCGCGGGCGGCCAGCAGCGCGGTGAGGTTGGCCAGCGACCCGCCGTGGGTGAGCACCCCGCCTCCGGACTCCCCGAAACCGGCCCTGCCGAGCATCCAGCGCACGACCTCGAACTCGACGGTCGCCGCCGCCGCGCCCATCTCATAGAACGCCATCGTGTTGTTGGTCACGCCGTGCACGAGGTCGGCGAGCGCGGCGGGGAAGTCGGGGGCGGCGACCTGGTGGCCGAGGGAGGCGGGGTGGTGCGGCCGGCTCCCCTCCGCGAGATAGGCCGCCAGGAACTCCGCGTGGCTGTCCGGAGTCATCCCGCCCTCGCGGATCCACCGCGCCAGACCGAGCCGTTCGGCCAGCTCACGCGGCGGGCGGCGGCCCAGGGCCGGTGTCAGGCCCCGCCGGCTCTCGTCCACGTGCACGGCCAGTTCCTCTACGGTCGCCGCGGCGGCCCGCACGAACTCCTCCACATCCCACGTCACACCGGAATACTGGGCCACCCGGTCCGGGATGACCAACCGCGGCCGGATACGCGGACGGTCAGAGGCCGGGCATTACCTGCCTTGAGCAAGGAAGTCTCACCCTGTTGCGGCACGACATCGCACGTTGCGCAAATGTTACTTGTTTAAAGTAATTAAATCACCGTATGTTGTGCGGCATGCCACGCCAGAGAAAGGGGCCCATCGAGGGGACCCCTGCCGAGGCGGCCGTTCTCACGACCGTCCTGACGAGCGGCCCCGTCGCCCGAGCCGAGATCGCCCGCCTCACCGGACTGTCCTCACCTGCGATCACCCGTGCCGTGAAGCCGCTGCTGGACGCGGGATACCTCGAATACGACGAGGCGGCCGAACCACTGAGCCCCGACGAGGCACGCCTCGGGCGCCCCAGCCGCCCGCTGCGCATCCGGGCCCTGCACACGGGCAGCGTGGGCATCAAGATCACCGGCGACGAACTCATCGGCGTGGTCTGCGACCTGGCCGGCACCCCTCGCGTCACCAAGCGGCGCGCGCTCGCCCGGCACGTGCCGTACGAGGTCATCGCTCAGGTGGCGTCCCTCCACGGGCAGCTGCTCACGGCCGCGGAGCGGGTGGGTTTCGCGCTCCCACCGCGCCATCTGGGCATCACTCTGTCGGGAGAGGTCGACCACGAGACCGGCTACGTCCGGTACTCGCCCTTCCTGCGCTGGCATCACGTCGACCTGGGCAGGACGCTCTCGGCCGAGCTGGGCCTTCCCGTCGTGGTGGAGAACGACGTCAAGGCGCTGACCATCGCCGAGAAGTGGTTCGGCCTCGGCCGCGGTGTGGCCAACTTCGCCGTGGTGACCGTCGGCGCCGGAATCGGTTGCGCCCTGGTCGTCGACGACGCGCTGGTGCGCGGCGCGCACAGCGTGGCCGGCGAGATCGGTCACCTGCCCCTGGGCGATCGGTCGGTGCTCTGCCATTGCGGCGCCCACGGCTGTGTCGAGGCGCAGGCGTCGACCACCGCCCTGGAGATCGCCTCGCGCAGGGCGACCGGCCGGGACGATCTGACCTTCGGCGACGCGGTCGAGTTGGCCCGCGCCGGCGATCCGGCCGTCATGGCCGTGTTCGCCGACGCCGGCGCCCTCATCGGGCGGGCGCTGGCGTCGGTGGCCAATCTCCTGGGGCCTGAGCAGATCATCGTCGCTGGAGAGGGCGTGGCCACCTACGACCTGTTCGAGACGGCCATCCGCGAGGCGTTCACCGAGCACGCCTTCGGCGCCGCCCTTCGTGTCGCGGTGCACGTCAGAGACCTGCCGTTCGAGGAGTGGGCCCGCGGAGCCGCGGCGACGGCCATCGAGGCGGCGGCGTTCCCGTCATGGGCTCCGGCCACAGGTTCCCGACGCGTCAATGGAGATTCCGTTGCTTGATCATCACTGGGAGACGGCCTTCGGCGACCTGAACATCGGCCTCCGTCTCGACGACGGCACGCTGACGTGGTCGGCGAGCCGCGAGGGCGTCGTGCTGACCTCGCCGGCGCCGATCCGGCTCACCGGCGCCGACGGTGAAGACCTGCTCGCCGGCCTGTCGTTCGTCTCGACGGGCGAGCGTGCCGTACACGAGGACTACGAGCTCATCGTCGGCAAGCGGGTCGGCGGTCACCGGGTCGAGCACCGCGAGCGCACCGTCCGTTTCCGCATCGCCGCGGGCGAGCTGTCGGTCGTGCTGCGCGCCGCCGCCGACGGCGTCGCGCTCCGCCTCGTCCTGCACGGCCTGCGCGGCAGGAACATCCGCGGCGGCGACGTCCACCTCCGCCTTCCGGCCGCGGCTCGCACCTGGCCTCTGACCTACACCCCCTGGTACGAGACCATCCGGTTCTCCTCCAGCCTTGACGTGCTCGAACCCGGCGACTACGGATTTCCCTTCCTGGCCCAGATCGATTCCGGCCTCCACGTCCTGGCGACGGAGGCAGACCTGGACGGGCGGTACGGCGGCGCGCTGGCCCGCTACACCGGCGCCGGGGAGCTCGCCTTCACCCTCGCCGAGGACGTGACCCTCCTCGCCGACGAGGTGGCGAGCCCCTGGCGAGTCCTGATCGCCGGTGACCTCGCCACCATCGTCTCCTCACACCTGGTGGAGGACCTCGCCCCCGCCGCCGCCGAGCCGGCCCCCGCGTGGGCGCGCCCGGGACGGGCCGCCTGGTCGTGGTGGTCGGACTTCTTCAGCGGCGCCCACCTGGACAAGCAGATGCGCATGCTGGACTACGCGGCCGCGCGCGGCTGGGAGTACGTGCTGGTCGACTGCGGCTGGGATCCGGCATGGATGCCGGATCTGGTCTCGGCCGCGAGCACCCGCGGCATCGGGGTGTTCGTCTGGGTCGCCTGGGACCGGCTGGGCACCGACGAGCAGAGACGCCAGCTGGCCGAGTGGGCCTCCTGGGGGGTGGCCGGAATCAAGGTCGACTTCATGGAGTCCGAGGCCCAGTCGCGCTACCGGTGGTACGACTCGGTGATCGCCGAGTGCCGCCGGGTCGGCCTCATGATCAATTTTCACGGCTCGGTCATTCCCCGGGGATGGGCCCGCACCCACCCCCACGTCATGAGCTACGAGGCGGTCCGGGGCGCGGAATACTACGTCTTCTACGGCGAGCCGCTGACCGCCGAGCACAACACCATCCTTCCCTACACCCGCAACGTCGTCGGCTCGGCCGACTACACACCGGTGACCTTCTCCGCCAAGGGCCGCCAGACGACCGAGGCGCACGAACTGGCGCTGGCCGTCGTCCTGGAATCGGGCCTGCTGCACTTCGCCGACGAGATCGACGAGTACCAGGCGCGGCCCATCGCCCAGGCCGCGATCGAGCGCATCCCCGCCCACTGGGACGAGACCCGGCTGCTCGGCGGGCGGCCGGGCGAGTACGCGGTGCTGGCACGACGCTCCGGCGACGACTGGTTCATCGGCGCCGTCGCCGCGGGCCGGAGCGTGGACACCGACATCGACCTGGCCGGCCTCGGCGTCGGCCCCGGCCACCGGATCACGCTCATCGAGGACGACGCCGACGGCGGGCTGACCGAGTCACGACACCCCGACGGCGTCGGCCGGCTCCCGCTGCGCCTGCGGCCCAATGGAGGCGCGCTCTGCGTCGCGGCCCGCGGTGAGCCCACGGCCCGGCGGCGGGATCGGCCCGCCGTCCGCGTGGACTCACCACTGCTGTTCGCCCGTCCCGGCACGGACGCTCGCATCCGTGCCGAGGTCACCGGCGGAGGCGAGGTCCACCTGGAAGTGCCGCCGGACTGGCCGAGCCCCCGGCTCCTCCGACGAGAGCCCGGAGCGGACGGGACCGAGGTCTCCTGGTCGGTCCCCGTACCGGAGTCCTTCTCTCCGTCACGGCTCGCCGTACTCGCCGTGCACGCGGGACGGCCGCGCGCCGCCGAGCGCTCGGTGATCGCGCACGTGCGGGTGGCGCACCCGTTCGGGCCGGGGGAGACCGCGCTGGAACGGGTTCGCCCGACGCGTTCGAGCAACGGGTTCGGACCGGTCGAGGTCGACCGGTCCAACGGCGGCGGCGACCCCGGCGACGGCCGCCCGATGCATGTCGCGGGCCACCACTTCGAACACGGGCTGGGCGTGTGCGCGCCCGCGTCGATCACCTACGCCGTCGGCGGGACCGCGCACACCTTCGTCGCCGGCATCGGCATCGACGACGAGACACCGGGATCGGCCCCCGCGACCTGCCGGGTGCTCGCCGACGGCCGGGTGGTCGCCGAGGTGACGGTGGCCCCCGGAGAACCCGTCCGCCCGCTGGAGGCCGACATCACCGGCGCGCGACTGCTCGAACTCGTGGTCGAGCAGGCCGGCGCCGGTGAGGTCACCCCGCACATCGACTGGATCGCACCGCGCGTCCAGGCCTGAAGGTCAGATCAAGGAAGGTTCTCATGAGCACGAAGTGGACTGCGGTCTCACTCCTCGCGGCGGCCGCGCTCACGCTCTCGGCCTGCGGCGGCTCGGACACCGAGGCCGCCGACGCCGGTGGCATCCGGTTGACCTACGCCATCTTCTCCACCGACCAGCAGCCCGCCATGCAGAAGGTGGTGGACGCGTTCGAGAAGGACCACCCCGGCATCGACGTCGCCGTCCAGGTCATCCCCTGGACCGACTACTGGACCACCCTGCAGAACTCGGCCGCCGGCGGCACCGGGCCCGACGTGGCATGGATGCTGGGCTCCAAGATCGCGCCGTACGCCGACGGCGGCGTCCTGCAGCCTCTCGACGAGACGATCAGCGCCGCCGGCACGAACCTGTCGGCCTACCCCCAGCAGCTCCTGCCGCTCTTCAAGCGCGACGGCAAGACCTACGCGCTCCCCAAGGACTTCGACACCATCGGGCTCTGGTACAACAAGGCCATCTTCGACGCGGCCAAGCTGCCTCACCCGAACGCGGACTGGACCTGGGACGACGTCGTCAAGAACGCCAAGGCTCTGACGGACAAGGGCAAGGGCGTGTACGGCATCGCCGCTCCGGTGGAGGCGCAGGCCGGTTATTACAACACCATCTACCAGGCCGGCGGCCATGTCATCAGCCCGGACGGCAAGACCTCCGGTTATCAGGAGCCGGCCAGCCTCAACGGGCTGCGGTTCTGGACCGACATGATCAAGAACGGCTACTCCCCCGACCTGAAGTCGCTCAGCGACACCGAGGCCGTGGCCCAGTTCATGGGCGGCAAGATCGCCATGTACTACAGCGGATCCTTCTACGCCTACCGCTTCGCCCACGACGACTACACCTCCAAGAACGTCGACGTCACCGAGCTGCCCGCGGGCGTCAAGGAGGCGACCGTCATCAACGGCCTCGGCAACGTGGCCCTCGCCTCCTCCAAGCACCCCCGGGAGGCGGCCGAACTCGCGGTCTTCCTCTCGGGCGAGCAGGCGTCGCGGATCCAGAGCGAAACCGGCACCGTACTCGGCTCCCACTCCGGCACCCAGCAGGCGTGGGTCGACGCGGCGCCCCAGTTCAACCTGCGGGCGTTCCTCGATCAGCTGCCCAACGCCGTGGTGTACCCGGTGTCCGAGAACACCGACGCCTGGTCCAGCCGGGAGAGCGAACTGCTGACTCCGGCCTGGAACGGCGAGACCTCGGTCGAGGAGGCCGCGAAGTCCCTGGCCACAGCCATGAACGAAGCCCTGGCGCAGGAACGGCAGTAGAGACGGTTCCCCATGACGCACCTCGACACCCGGAAGCCCGGGACGGGCCGGCGGTCTCCGGACGGCAACGCGGCCCGTGAACCGGAGGTCTCCCGCCACCCCGACAACCGCTGGGCCGCTCTTCTGCTGGCCGGACCGCTGCTGGGGCTGGCGGTCTTCTACCTGTGGCCGCTGGCCCGCACCCTGGTCCTCTCCTTCTCGGAAGGCAACCCGTTCCAGGGTTACCGGATCGAGGGCCTGGGCAACTGGGCGCAGGCGCTGAAGGACCCCCACCTCCCGCGCGCCCTGGGGAACACCCTTCTCTACGCCGGGATCGTGCTCCTGGGCGTGCCGCTCGCGATGGTGACCGCCGCCCTGATGCACCAGAGCGGCCTGCGCGGCCGCGGCCTGTACCGCACGCTGTACTTCCTTCCCGTGGTGACCATGCCCGCCGCCGTCGCCATGGTGTGGCGCTACATCTACAACGGCGATTTCGGCCTCCTCAACCAGGTCCTCGGCTTCTTCGGCGGCCCGCACGAGGCATGGGTCGCCGATCCGGACACCGCCCTGTTCGCCGTGGCGGTCGTCGGCGTCTGGACCACCTTCGGCACGAACCTCGTCATCCTGGCGGCGGGGCTGGACGCCGTCCCCGCCTCGGTGGTGGAAGCGGCCGGAATCGACGGCGCGGGGCCCGTGCGGGTCTTCCGCCACATCACCGCACCGCTGCTGTCGCCGTCGGTGTTCCTGGTGTCGACCCTGTCGGTCATCGGCTCACTGCAGATGTTCGACCTGCTCTTCATCATGATGGGGCGCAACAATCCCGCGCTGCGCGATTCGAAGACCATCGTGTACCTCTTCTACGAAGAGGCGTTCGTCCGCAACGACCGGCCGCTGGGAGCGGTCATCGCCATCATCGCCCTGGCGATCACCCTCGTGGTCACCGCGGTCCAGTTCCGGCTCCAGCGGCGGTGGGTGCACTATGGCTGACCGCCGTAGGGCCGGCGCCGGGCGCCTGCTCACCCATCTGATCCTGCTCGCGGGCGCCGCCGTGATGGTGTTCCCGTTCGTATGGCAGTTCCTCACCTCGCTCAAGACGCTGAGCGAGTCGACGAGCGCGCCGCCGACGTTGCTGCCCCGGCACTGGCGCTGGGACAACTACGCGACGTTCTTCGATCTGATGCCCGTCATGTCGATGACGGTCAACAGCGTCATGACCCTGGTACTGCGGGTCGCGGGCCAGCTGCTCTTCGCATCACTGGCCGCCTTCGTCTTCGCCAGGCTGCGCTTCCGCTTCAGAAAGCCTCTGCTGTCGGCCTTCCTCATCGTCCTCATGGTCCCGCCGCAGCTGTTCGTCATCCCGCAGTACGAGGTGATCCGCCAGGCGGGGCTGCTCAACACCGTGCCCGCACTGGCACTGCCGGGGATCTTCAGCGCCTTCGGCGTGTTCCTGCTGTACCAGTTCATGCGGACGATCCCGGCCGAGGTCGATGAGGCGGCAAGACTCGACGGGGCCAACCCGTTCCAGATCTACCTGCGGATCGTCCTGCCGATGTGCAGGCCCGCGCTGGCGGCGCTGACGATCATGACGGCGCTGTTCTCCTGGAACGACCTGCTCTGGCCGCTGATCGTCAACACCAGGCCGGACATGATGACCCTGCCCGTCGGCCTGGCGACCCTGCACGGGGTCACCATGACCGACTATCCCGTGCTGATGGCGGGCTCCCTGCTGGCCATCCTTCCCATGGTGCTGTGCTTCGTGCTGCTCCAGCGGCAGTTCATCCAGGGGATCGCCATGTCGGGCAGCAAAGGCTGACGCCGCGCACCGTCGACCGCCATACGGAATCGCCACGCAGAAAGGACGCCCATGCCCCTTGTGACCTACCTGGCCGACCGGCGAATGTGGCTGTTGCGGACCCCCGGGTCCTGCTACGCCTTCGCACTGGACGCCGATGACCGACCGTGTCACGTTCACTGGGGCCCCCCGCTGACCGCCGAGCAGGCGCTCACCGTACCGCCCGCACCGCGCCGCGACACCAGTAGTTTCACCCAGCCGGGGTACGGCGAGCTGGAAGGCCCGGGTTTCGGCGCCCCCTCCCTCCGGCTGATCTACGCCGATCACGGCGAGGGCGTGGAGTGGCGCCATCTCGACCACGAGATCGACGGGGGCCGCCTGTCCGTCCGCTTCGCCGACCGCCACCACCCCCTGGAGATCACCCTCCACTACCGCGTGCACGACGACGGCGACGTGATCGAACGCTGGACGACGCTGCGCCACACCGGCGCGGACGACGCCGAGCCCATCACACTGGAGCGCTGCGACTCGGCGGCGTGGACGCTGCCACCGCGCGACGGTGTCCGGCTCAGCCACATGGTCGGCGGCTGGTCGGCGGAGAACCAGGTGCGGCGCGAGGAGCCACCGGTCGGCGAGACCGTGCTGACCAGCCGCCGCGGCACCACCGGGCACCACGCCAACCCGTGGATCATGCTCGATGACGGAACCGCCACCGAGGAGCGGGGCGAGGTGTGGAGCGCGGCCCTGGCCTGGAGCGGAAGCTGGCGAATCACCGTGCAGCGGCCTCCCTTCGACGCCGTCGGCTTCACCGGCGGCTTCGGCCACGAGGGACTGCGCCTACGGCTGGCCCCCGGGCGGTCCTGGCACACCCCGATCTTCGCCGGCGTATACGGCTCGGCGGGCTTCGGCGCCGTCAGCCGGGCCTGGCACGCCTACACCCGGCGGCACGTCCTGCCCCACCCGGACGAACTGCGGCCCGTCGTCTACAACTCCTGGGAGGCCACCGGCTTCGACGTCGACCTCGACGGCCAGGTCCGGCTCGCCGACCGCGCGGCCGCCCTCGGCGCGGAGCTGTTCGTGCTCGACGACGGCTGGTTCGGCGACCGCAGCAGCGACCGCGCCGGGCTCGGCGACTGGCAGGTCAACCCCGAACGCTTCCCCGGCGGGCTGAACAAGCTGATCGGGGCGGTACGGCAACGCGGAATGCGCTTCGGCCTGTGGGTCGAGCCCGAGATGGTCAACCCCGACAGCCGCCTCTACCGTGAGCACCCCGACTGGGTCCTGCACATGCCGCACCGGCGTCGCACCACGCTCCGCAACCAGCTCGTGCTCAACTTCGCCAGGCCCGACGTGGCCGCGTGGGCGTACGACTGGCTGGACCGGCTGTTGTCGGAGCACGGGATCGACTTCCTGAAATGGGACTTCAACCGGGCTTTCACCGAGGCCGGCTGGCCCGGCCAGGACGACCCCGACCGGCTCTGGATCGACCATGTGCGCAACGTCTACGCCATCATGGACCGGCTGCGCGCGGCTCACCCGGGTGTGCGGATCGAAGCGTGCGCCGGGGGCGGCGGCCGGACCGACCTCGGCGTCCTGAGCCGTACCGACCAGATCTGGACCTCCGACAACACCGACGCCGTGGACCGGCTGGTCATCCAGTACGGATTCAGTCAGGTCTATCCCGCCGGCACCATGGTCGCCTGGGTCACCGACAGTCCCAACCCGCTCACCGGCAGGCTGGTGCCGCTGCGCTTCCGCTTCCACGTCGCCATGGCCGGCGTCCTCGGCCTGGGCGGCGACCTGTCCGCCTGGGACGAAGCCGAACTGGCGGAGGCGGCCGAGCTGGTGGCCGAGTACAAGCGCATCCGGCCGGTGGTCCAGCACGGCGCGCTGCACCGGCTCGGCACGCCCGGCGAGTCGCTCAGCGGCGTGCAGTACGTCCACGGTGACGACATCGTGATCCTCGCCTATCGGGTCAGGACCCGTTTCGGCCACCACGCCGCCAGGCTGCGCCCCGCCGGGATGGACCCGGACGCCCGCTACCGCGACGTGGTGACGGGCCGGATCCACCACGGCGCGGTCCTCGCCTCCCACGGGTTGGAGCTGGACCTGCCGCAAGGTGATCACGCCAGCGCGCAGGTTCATCTCGTCAGACAGGATCCGTGATCGGACGGACGGGGAACAGAGCGCGCGGCCCGACCCGGCGGAGGAGCCGGAGGTCAGGTCACGCCGGCGATCGGCAGGCGGAGGGCGCCGGGGGCGGCCTCGGGGACGACCGGGCTGCGCGGCGCGACCGGCGTGATCCGGGCGTACGGCGAGCCCGGCGCGGGCCGTGGGTCGGTCTCCCCCCGGTTGGGCCACAGGGCCATGGCCCGCTCGGCCTGCGCGGTGATGGTCAGCGAGGGGTTGACGCCCGGGTTGGCCGAGACGGCGGAGCCGTCCACGACGTGCAGGCCGTCGTATCCGTGGACGCGGTGGTAGGCGTCGATCACGCCGTTCTCCGCGTCGGCGCCGATGACGCAGCCGCCCAGGAAGTGCGCGGTGGCGGGGATGTCGAACAGGTCCAGCCAGGAGCCGCCGGGCATGCCGCCGATCTCCTCGGCGGCCCGGCGGGCGAACTCGTGCCCGGCGGGCAGCCAGGTCGGGTTGGGCTCACCGTGGCCGCGCCCGGAGCGCAACCGGCCGCCGAACACGCCCCGGCGGGCGGACAGCGTGATCGAGTTGTCCTTGGCCTGCATGACGAGGGCGATGATCGTGCGTTCCGACCAGCGGCGGTGGTCGAACAGCCTCGGCAGCAGGTGGGGCCTGCGCAGCGCCTCGCCGAGGAACTTCCGCCAGCGCGGCGTCCCCCCGCCGCCGGTGCCACCGCCGGTGTCGCCGTCGATCAGCAGGGAGCGCAGCAGGCCCATCGCGTTGGAGCCGTCGCCGTAGCGGACCGGCTCGATGTGCGTGTGCTCGTCGGGGTGGATGGAGGAGGTGATCGCCACCCCGCGGTTGAGCTTCTCCCCCGGGCTGCCCGCCGGCCGCTCGAAGCCGAGCAGCGCCTCGGAGTTCGTCCTGGTCAGCGTGCCCAGCCGGTCCGACAGGCGGGGCAGCGCGCCGGACGCCTTGAGGCGGTGCAGCAGCCGCTGCGTGCCGTACGTCCCGGCCGCGAAGACCACCTGCCGGGCCGTGAGGGTACGGCGCCGCCACGGCGTCCCGGTCCTGGCGACCTCGACCCGGTAGCCGCCGCCGGCCAGCGGGCGGACCGAGGTGACCGTGGTCTCCGGGTGGATCCTCGCGCCGGCCTTCTCGGCCAGGTGGAGGTAGTTCTCGGTCAGCATGTTCTTGGCGCCGTGCCGGCAGCCGGTCATGCACTCGCCGCACTCGGTGCAGCCCCGGCGGCGCGGCCCGGCCCCGCCGAAGTAGGGGTCGTCCACCTCCACGCCGGGCCGGCCGAAGAAGACCCCGACCGGCGCCGGGTGGAAGGTGTGGCCCACGCCCATCCGGTCGGCGACCTTCCTGACGATCTCGTCGGCGCGGGTGACGGTCGGGTTGACCGTCACCCCGAGCATGCGCCGGGCCTGGTCGTAGTAGGGGGCGAGCTCGGTCTTCCAGTCGGTGATCGACGCCCACTGGGGGTCGCGGAAGAACGGGTCGAGGGGCTCGTAGAGGGTGTTGGCGTAGACGAGCGAGCCGCCGCCGACCCCGGCGCCCGCCAGGACCATCACGCCGGTGCCCTTCTCGCCGCGCAGCACGTGGATGCGCTGGATGCCCTTCATGCCGAGCGCCGGCGCCCACAGGAAGTCGCGGACCCGCCAGGAGGTCTTCGGCAGCGTGTTCCCGTCGAACCGCCGCCCGGCCTCCAGCACCCCGACCCGGTAGCCCTTCTCGGTCAGCCGGAGCGCCGTGACGCTGCCGCCGAACCCGGAGCCGACGACGAGCACGTCGTAGTTGAACATTCCGCGATTTCCCTTCGGGCCGTGACGGGGGACGCCCGGCGCATCGGGCGGTGACGGGGCGGGATCCCGGCGCGCGCCCGTGTGTCCGGGGCACGGGCGCGCCGGCGCGCCCGGCCGGGGCGCCCCGTTTCCGCACGCGGCCCGCCCCCCTACTTCAGGTGCAGCCGCTTCATGGCCTTGAGGAGCCCGGCCAGGGTGTCGGCGTACCTGTCGTACGTCATGCCGAGGATCGGCTCGAAGCCCATCCAGGTCGCCTGGCTGGAGATCGTCTGCGCCTCGGTGTACTTCAGCAGGCCCTCGGCGCCGTGGCGGCGGCCGAGACCGGAGGACTTCATACCGCCCATGGGTGCGTCGTAGGAGGCGTAGGCCGCGCCGTACCCCTCGTTGATGTTGACCGTCCCGGCCTTGATCCGGGCGGCCAGCGCGCGGCCGCGGGCGACGTCGCGCGTCCAGACGGAGGCGTTGAGACCGTAGGAGGTGTCGTTGGCCCGCTCGACCGCCTCGTCCTCGCCGGTGAAGCGGTAGAGCGACACGACCGGGCCGAACGTCTCCTCGCGGCACAGGGTCATGCTGTCGTCCACGTCCGCCAGGATCGTCGGCTCGTAGAACAGCGGGCCGAGGTCCGGCCGGGCCCTGCCGCCGGCCAGGACGACCGCGCCCTTGGCGACGGCGTCGTCCACGTGGGCGGTGACCGCGTCGAGCTGGCGGCGGGAGGTGAGGGAGCCCATCTGGACGCTCCAGTCGAGCCCCGCGCCCAGGCGCATGTTCTTCGCCTGGCGGACGAACCGCTCGGCGAAGGCGTCGTACACGGCGTCGTGGACGTAGAGCCGCTCGACGGAGATGCACAGCTGCCCGGCGTTGGTGAAGCAGGCGCGGACCGCGCCCTGGGCGGCGACGTCGAGGTCGGCGTCGTCGAGCACGAGCATCGGGTTCTTGCCGCCGAGCTCCAGCGAACAGCCGATCAGCCGCCGGGCCGCCGCCTCGGCGATCTTCCGGCCGCCCCGGGTGGAACCGGTGAAGGCGACGTAGTCGGCGCCGTCGAGCAGCGGGTCGCCGATCTCGGCGGGCTCGCCGAGGACGACCTGCCAGATCTCCCGGGGCATGCCGAGGGAGACCAGCAGGTCGATCGTCCACAGCGTGGACAGCGCGGTCTGGGTGTCGGGCTTGTGCACCACGGTGTTGCCCGCGAGCAGCGCCGGGACCACGTCGGTGACGCCGAGCGAGAGGGGGTAGTTCCACGGCGAGATCAGCGCCACGGTCCCCTTGGGCCGGCGCGCCTCGGCGGTCCGCGTCGCGACGGGGAAGATGCCCGCGCGGCGGCGGGTCTCCAGCAGGCCGGGGGCCCGGCGCGCGTAGTACAGCGTGCAGCCGGCGACGTCGAGGACCTCCTCGAAGGCGTGCCTGCGCGCCTTGCCGGTCTCCCACTGCACGACGTCGAGGATCTCCTCGCGCCGGTCGAGGATGGCGTCGTGCAGCCGCATGAACGGCCGGACCCGCTCGGCGGCGGGCAGCGCGGCCCAGGCGGCGCGGGCCTCGCGCGCCCGGGCGTGGGCGGCGCGGACGTCGTCGGCGGTGGAGACGGGCAGCTCGGCGAGGACCTCGCCGGTGAACGGCGCGACGATCTCCTGGGTCTTTCCGGACGAGACCACCTGCCGGGCGACGCGTTCGACCATGGTCGGGTCGAGGGTCCTGGTAGCGCCAAGGGTGACAGCCATGCTCGAAGAATATTCGGGAGCGGCCGCTCTGGCTACCGGTCGGTAAGCCTTCGAACCGGACACGGCCCGGATCCGTCGTAGGGGCATGAGGACATCCACAGGTACGGCCGGCGCCGTATCCCGCGCGGCCTCCCGCCCGGCGTTCCGCGCCGCCCTCACCCCCGCCCGCACCACCCTCACCTCCACCTTCGCCGCGGCCCTCGCCGTGGCCCTGCTCGCCTCGGGGTGCGAACAGGCGGGGCAGGACGCGGGCCGTACGGCGCCGGCCGACCTGGGCAGGATCAGGCTGGTCTCCTACGACGGCTGCGACGACATGCTGGCGGGGCTGCGGTCGGCCGCGGCGCGGAACGTCGGGCCGTGGGGCCTGGGCCCGCCGCAGATCATGTACATGGACGCGCGCTCGGACACCTCCGCGGCCCGCGCCAAGACCGCCGTCCCCGAGCACTCGACCACCAATGTCCACGAGGCCGGAGCCGACGAGCCCGACCTGGTCAAGACCGACGGCAGGCGGGTGGTCGTCGTCAACCGGGGCGTGCTGCGGGTGGTGGACGCCGCCACCAGGAAGGTCACCGGCACGCTGAAGCTGGTGGACGGCGACCAGGGCTGGGCCCCGGCCGACCTGCTGGTCAGCGGCGACCGGGCGCTGGTGCTGTTCTCCGGCGGCGGGATGATCCCCTTCGGCGCGATGGCCAAGCGGGCGCCGATCCCCGGGCCGCGGTACGTGCTCGTGGACCTCTCGGGCAAGCCCTCGGTGACCGGCACGCTCACCGCGTCCGGGTCGCCCCTGGACGCCAGGATGACCGGCTCGACGGTGCGGATCGTGGTCCGCAGCCAGCCGGAGATCGCCTTCCCCGACCCCGGCCCCGACCTGACGGACGCCGAGCGGATCAGGCGCAACCGCGACGTCGTGGCCAAGGCCCCGGTCGGCGCGTGGCTGCCGGCGTTCGAGACGACGGACGCCGAGGGGCACGTCACCAAGGGCACGGTCGGCTGCGAGCGGGTCAGCCACCCCGACGAGTACACCGGCACGTCGATGCTGACCGTCTACAGCGTCGATCTGGCCGCGGGCGCGAAGGGCATCGCCGCACCGGACCCGATCAGCGTGGCGGCCGACGGCGACACGGTGTACGGCACCGCCTCCAGCCTGTACGTGACCAGCAACCCGCGCATGCTGTGGCCCCGGCCGGTCGAGCCGCCCGTCGAGGACGCGCCGAAGGCCACACCCGCCGCGACGGAGCCGGCGACACCGGTGGTCCCGGTGAAGTCCCCGGCTCCCGGTCCGGGAACGGCGACGCCCGCGAACACCGCGCAGGCGCCCCGCGACGAGCCGACCCCCTCCGAGCCGGTCCCCGTGCCGCCCACGGTCACGGTCACGGCCACGGCCGAGACCGCGTCCGGGACGGCCGCCCCTGAGACGACGGCTCCCGAGCCGACGCCGTCCCTGCCGCCGGAGGAGACCGAGATCCACCGGTTCGACATCGGCGCTCCCGGGGCGCCGCGCTACGTCGCCTCCGGGAAGGTCCCCGGACGGCTGCTCAACCAGTACTCCCTGTCGGAGTACGAGGGGCATCTGCGGGTCGCCACCACCTCGGCCGACCCTTCGGACCCGGCGGCCGGGGAGCGTGACTCCTCCAGCGCCGTGTACGTGCTGGACGCCCGGACCCTGGGGAAGGTCGGCGAGGTCGGCGGGCTGGGCCGGGGCGAGCGGATCTACTCGGTCCGCTTCGCCGGGCCGATCGGCTACGTGGTGACGTTCCGGCAGGTGGACCCGCTCTACACGCTGGACCTGCGCGACCCGAAGGCCCCCCGGGCGACCGGTGAGCTGAAGATCAGCGGCTACTCCGCCTACCTGCATCCGGCGGGCGACGGACGGCTGATCGGCATCGGGCAGGAGGCGAGCGAGAAGGGCCGCACGCTCGGCACCCAGGTGTCGCTGTTCGACGTCTCCGACCCGGCCGCCCCGCGCCTGCTGTCGCGGATGTTCGCCAAGGACTCCGGCTCCGAGGCCGAGTGGGACCCGCACGCCTTCCTCTACTGGCCCGCCACCGGCACCGCCGTCGTCCCGCTGAACTCCTGGAGCGGTGAGCGGCCCATGGGCGGCGCCCTGGTCCTGCGGATCGACGACTCCTCGGTCACCCGGACCGGCACGATCACGCACCCCCGCCCGGGGAACGATGGCAACGGCCGCTTCGCCTACGACCCGGGCATCCGCCGTTCGGTCGTGATCGGCGACGACCTGTGGACGGTCTCGGACCTGGGACTGAAGGTCAGCGCCCTGGACGGCCTCGCCGACCGGGCCTGGATCCCGTTCGGCTGACCCGGCGGCCCGCCCGGACGCCGGTCCACCGGTCCACTCGGATGCCGGGACGGACCGGCGGGCCACCGGAACCGGCCCGGTCTCCGCGTCCGGTGACCCGGCGGCCCGGTGGCATGAGGTCCCGCCGGACTTCGCCGTACCCGTTCCTACGGCGGTCCCTCGTAGCCCGCGGGTGGTCCGGCGCCCTCGTACGGCGGGACCGGTGACGGCCGGCCGTCGAGGAAGGCGAGGACGGCGGCCAGGACCGTGTCCGGACGGTCCCGGTGGAGGTTGTGCCCGGTGCCCGGCAGGTAGATCAGCCGGGATCGGGGCAGCAGGCGACGGTACTCGGCGGCCGACCGCCAGGACAGGTAGTCGCACGACCCCTTGAGGATCAGGGTGGGCGTGGTCAGCCCGGCCAGCGCCGGCCGGGGGTCGCTCCGCGCCGGGGCGCCCGCGGACTGGGGGTACTGCATCGCGTAGAAGCCGCTGCCGCGCGCCGGCCGGTCGATCCGGGCGCCTCGGCAGTGCAGCGCGGGCTCGGCGAGTTCGAGGACCCTGTCGTTGCGGGCGTCGGCCTCGGCGTCGGGCAGGAAGGCGTGGGCCGCGCCGGGACTGACCTGCAGCAGGCCGTACCCGAGGAGGGCGCGCGGGGCGAGCAGTTCGGCGTACGTCCTGATCTTCCGCCCGGTGTCCAGGCGGGCACTCGCCAGGTTCCCGCTGGTGTCTGCGGGGTCGGACGCGCCCGGCGAGATGAGCACCAGCCCGGCGACCCGGTCCGGGTGGGCGGCGAGATAGCGTGCGGCGAGCCCGCCGCCGTAGGAGTGGCCGACGAGCACGACCCGGTCGAGGCCGAGGCCGAGGCGCAGCGCCTCCAGGTCGGCGACGTCGCGGGCGGCGGAGTAGCCGCGCGGGTCGGCCAGCCGGGTCGAGGTCCCGGTGCCGAGCTGGGCGTAGAGGTAGACGTCGTATCCGTGCCCGGTGAGCGGGGCGAACACCCGGGCGTTGGCCGCCAGGTCGGGCACGCCGGGCCCGCCGTGCAGCACGATGACCGGCGGGCGACGCGAGGAGGCGGTACGCGCGGGCAGCCGCAGGACCTCCAGGCGGGACCCGGTGGACACCTCGACCCGGCGGGCACCGGGCACCGTGACGGTGGCCGGGGCCGGGACGGGCGGCGGGACCAGAGCCGCCCAGGCGAACACCGCGGCCGGCAGGAGCGAGGCGGCGGCGAACATCGTCCGGCGGGCCGCGCGGCGGCGCGGCGGCGGCATCCGCCAGGCCGCGACGAGGGCCGCGGCGGCGTAGCCGGTCGCCAGGAACACCGCGAGACCGGCGGCCGTGAAGACCGCCGGGACCGGCGTGAGGGCCGCCGCGGCGAACAGCGCGGCGAGGCCGCACACCGCGGCGAGTGCCGTCGCCCCGGCGAGCGCCGCGCAGGTCACCGTACGCGACGGGCGGCGGCTGGAGCCGTCCGGACCACCGGAACCCGCGGAACCGGCGGGGTCCCCGGGGTCGTCCGGACCGCCGGAGCCCGCGGAACCGGCGGCGCCGCCGGAGTCGCCGGAGTCGTCGGGTCCACCGGGGTCGCCGGCCCCGGCGGGACCGCTGGATCTTCGTAGGGCCACGGCGTCCAGTGGACCACCCCGGGACCGGTCTCCGGCTCCGGGATCTCCCTGAGATCCGGCCGGAACGACCCGGAATCGAGATCCGGCCAGGGCGATGTGGAAACGGGATCCGGCCGGGACGACCCGGGATCGGGATCCGCCCGGGACGATCCGGGGTCGGGATCCGCCCGGGATGACCCGGGGTCGGGATCCGCCCGGGGGCGGTCCGGAATCCCGTATGGACGTGGCCTTTCCGGCTCTCCGCGCCGGTCCCTTATATCGACATATGGTCTTTTACAAGATCTTGTCAGGAGATAAGAACCGGTGTTGTGTGTGCGCATCACGCGTGCGCCACGTGTGACCGGCCGGCGACGGCCGTCCCCGCGCAGGAGGATCTTTGCCCCCCAGACCCTGGCTACGCGTCACCGCCCTCGCGGCCGCCGCCGTGATCGCCCTTCCCCTGCCCGCCGACGCCCAGCGGGCGCCCTCGGGGCAGACCCCCGAGATCCACGACTTCCAGGCCGAACAGCACGGCAAGCCCGACGTGGACAACCGCCGCGGCCACGTCGCGCCCCCGGCCTCGATGGCCAGATCCGCCCGGACCGCGACGATCAGGTGGAACGCCCTCGGCACCCCGGCCGTCGTCACCGCCTCCGCACCGCTCGCCGAAGGGCTGGACGCCGACCCCGAACGGGCCGCGCGGGACTACCTCAAGGCCAACGAGCCCCTCTTCGGACTGTCCGGCGAGGCCGTGGACGCCCTGGAGAAGGTCGCGGTCAACCCGATCGGGGACGGCCACGCCGTACTGCTGCGGCAGAGGTTCGGCGGCCTGCCCGCGGGCGTGGACGGGCAGGTGGCGATCGGCGTGACGGGCGGGAAGGTGGTCCACGTCACCTCCACCCTGTCACGTTCCACCGCGCCTCCCCCTGCCGCCGCCATCACCGCGCAGCGGGCACTGGAGATCGCCGCCCGGGACGGCGGGATCGACCTGGCCACGGCGACGACCAGGACGGCGACCCCGGTGGCGGTGCCCGCGCCCGACGGGACGCACAGCGCCTTCCAGGTCGTCGTCATCGGCGGCGCCGAGGGCGAGCCCGCCGGGTACACCACGCACGTGGACGCGGTCAGCGGGGAGATCCTGACCCGCGAGAACCTCGTGGACCACGCCTCCGACGACCCCGACCCGCGCTGGGCCGCCTTCACCGCGAACCCGCCGGCCGACTACTCCTCGTCCGACACCCGGGCGACCTGGTGCCACGTCGCCGGTCCCGGCTGCGACCAGGTCACCGGCGACGCCGCGACCGGCCGGGCATGGGACGTCGACCACGCGACCGGCGAGCCGACCCGCACCAGCGTCGGCAACTCGGCCAGGACCGTCGAGAACCGCGCCAGCGACAACCCGTACAGCGTCGGCACCCGGAGCAACGTGACCACGCCGGACCGCAAATATGTCTACCCGTGGACGAACCGGTGGTACACCGCGAAGTGCGACCCCGCCGCCTTCGACCAGCCGGGCGAGGCCGACCTGGAGGCCGCGATCGCGAACCTGCACGTCATGCACAACCGGATGCACGACTGGTCCTACCGTCTCGGCTTCACCGAGACCGCGTGGAACATGCAGAAGGACAACGGCTCCCGCGGTGGCCTCGGCGGCGACCCCGAGCAGGGCAACGCCCAGGCCGGCGCCCGGGTGTTCAGCGTGCGCGACAACGCCAACCAGATCACCGGCCCCGACGGGGTCGCCCCGATCACCAACATGTACCTGTGGCAGTCGATCGCCGGCGCGTTCTACTCCCCCTGCGTGGACGGCGACTACGACATGTCGGTCATCGGCCACGAGTACACCCACGCGATCTCCGGCCGCATGATCGCCGGGCCGACCGCCGGGTGGAGCGGCGCCCAACCCGGCGCCATGAACGAGAGCACCTCCGACCTGTTCGCCATGGAGTACCTCTACGAGAACGGCTTCCGCCCCGCGGGCGAGACGCCGTACGTCACCGGCGGCTACGTCACCGGCGACCAGAAGGCGGGCATCCGCAACTACGACATGTCCCGCTCGCCGCTGAACTACAGCGACATCGCCTACGACATCGTCGGCCAGCAGGTGCACGCCGACGGCGAGATCTGGTCGGCCACCCAGTTCGACGTGCGCGAGGCGTTCCTGCGCCGGTACGGCAAGGGCACCCCCGCGCAGCAGAGGGCGTGCGCCGAGGGCAGGACACCCGTGGAGAAGTGCCCGGGCAACCGCCGCTGGGCGCAGGTCTCCTTCGACGCGCTGCTGCTGATGGCCTCCGGCGCGGTCAGCTACGTCGACCACCGCGACGCACTGCTCGCCGCCGACGCCCTCCGCTTCGGTGGCAGGAACCAGGACATCATGTGGCGGGCGTTCGCCGGGCACGGTCTGGGCGAGGGCGCGGCCAGCAACGGCCAGAACGACCCCGACCCCACCCCGAGCTTCACCGACCCGGCAGGAAAGAACGGGAAGCTCCAGCTCAAGCCGCTGCTCGACGCCAAGGACGCGAAACTGCGGCTCTACGTCGGCGACTACGAGGGCCGCGCCGTACCGGTGGCCGACACCGACCCGGCGACCGAGCTGGGCGACACCGTGGAGATGACGCCGGGCGTGTACGACTTCGTGGTGACCGGCGCCGGGTACGGGCACACCCGGGTGAAGTTCGCGGTGCTGCCCGGTGTGAAGCTGCCGCTGCCGCTTCCCCTGCCGAAGAACCTCGCCTCGGCCGCGCTGGGCGCGACGACGTCCGGCGACGGGGTCAACCAGGACAAGCTGATCGACGAGACCGAGGCGACGAACTGGGCCTCGCTCACCGGCCCGGTCAAGGGCAGGGGCGTCACGGTGGACCTGACCGGGACCGCCCCCGCCACCGTCCGCCGGGTCCAGGTCAGCGCCATGCTGCGGCCCAACGTGAACGACCCGGCCGACCCCGGCGGCCAGAACCGCTTCAGCGCTCTGCGCGCCTTCGAGGTCCTGGCCTGCGACGCCACCGCCGGGGACTGCGCGTCACCGGAGTCCTACAAGGTCGTCTACACCAGCCCGCAGGACGCCTTCGCCACCCGGCTGCCGCGTCCGCGCGGCGCCGACCTGCTGATCAAGTCGTTCCGGATCCCCACGACCAAGGCGACCCACCTGATGCTGCGGGCGGTGTCCACCCAGTGCACCGGCAACCCGCTCTACGCCGGCGAGCAGGACGCCGACCCCAACTCCGCCACCGACTGCGCGACCGCGAGCCCCGCCAGGGACCAGCTCCGCGCCGCCGAGTTCCAGGCGTTCTCCCACTGACCCATCGGCTCACCGCGGCCCCTTGACCAGGCGCCTGGTCAAGGGGCCGTCGCCATCCGCGGCCCACCTCGGTGATCCGGTCCCGGCCCCGGGCCCGGACCCGGTCACGCGCTTCTCGGCACCACCGCGGGCACCACGTCGGGGGCGCCCAGGCGGACCGCGTCGGCCTCCTGGTCGGTGTCCTGCTCCTGGGACAGGCGCTCGGCCTCGACCCGCTTGGTGTAGTACTCCACCTCGCGCCGGATCTGCTCCTCGCCCCAGCCCAGCGGGCCGGCGATCAGCTCGGCGGCCTCCTGCGCGACGGCCAGGCCGCGGTGGAAGGTCTCGATCGAGATGTGCGTCCGCCGGGCCAGCACGTCGTCCAGGTGGCGGGCGCCCTCGTGGGTGGCGGCGTAGACGATCTCCGCCCGGAGGTAGTCGTCGGCGCCGGCCAGCGGCCGCGCCAGCGACGGGTCCTCCTCGATCAGCGTGAGAACCTCACCGATCATGGAACCGTACCGCTGGAGCAGGTGCTCGATCCGCGCGACGTGCAGCCCGGAGGAGGCCGCCAGCCGCTGCCGCGCGTTCCACAGCGCCTGGTAGCCCTCGGCCCCGGCCAGCGGGATCCTGTCCGTGCACGAGCGCGGGACCCGCTGGTCGAGCCCGTGGGCCACGGCGTCCACCGCGTCCTTGGCCATGACCCGGTAGGTCGTGTACTTGCCTCCGGCCACCATGACCAGCCCCGGCACCGGGTGGGCCACCACGTGCTCGCGGGAGAGCTTGGAGGTCTCCTCCGACTCCCCCGACAGCAGCGGCCGCAGCCCGGCGTAGACGCCCTCGACGTCGTCGCGGGTCAGCGGCACGGACAGCACCGCGTTGACGTGTTCCAGCACGTAGTCGATGTCCGCCCGGGAGGCCGCCGGGTGCGCCCGGTCGAGCTCCCAGCGGGTGTCGGTGGTCCCGATGATCCAGTGCCGTCCCCAGGGGATGACGAAGAGCACCGACTTCTCGGTGCGCAGGATGATCCCGGTGAGGGAGTGGATCCGGTCGCGCGGCACGAGCAGGTGGACGCCCTTGGAGGCGCGGACGTGGATCTGCCCCCGTCCGCCCACCAGCTCCTGGATGTCGTCGGTCCACACGCCGGTGGCGTTGACGACCTGCCGGGCCCGCACGTCCAGTTCGGTCCCGGCCTCCAGGTCGCGCACCCGGACCCCGGTTACCCGCTCGCCCTCGCGCAGGAAGCCGATCACCTGCGTGCGGGAGGAGACGTGCGCGCCGTAGGTGGCGGCGGTCCGCAGCGTGGTCATCACGTAGCGGGCGTCGTCCACCTGCGCGTCCCAGTACTGCACGGCGCCGGTGAACGCCGACTTGCGCAGCGCGGGCGAGAGCCGCAGCGCCCTCCTGCGCGACAGGTGGCGGTGGCCGGGCACACCCCGGGTGTACCCGAAGGAGAAGCCCAGCGAGTCGTACATCACCAGGCCGGCCCCGACGTACGGGCGCTCCCAGCCGGTGTGCGTGAGGGGGAAGAGGAACGGCACCGGGCGGACCAGGTGCGGGGCGATCCGCTGCAGCAGCAGGGCCCGCTCCTGCAGCGCCTCCCTGACGAGGTCGAAGTTGAGTTGTTCCAGGTAACGCAGGCCGCCGTGGATGAGTTTGGAGGATCTGGAGGAGGTTCCGGAGGCGAAGTCGCGGGCCTCCAGCAGGCCGACGCTCAGCCCGCGGGTGACCGCGTCGAGAGCGACGCCGGCGCCGACGACCCCGCCGCCGATCACCACCACGTCGAGTTCCCGGGCGGCCATCTGCGCCAGCGCGGTGCTCCGCTCCTCGGGACCTAGGCGTGCCGTGCTCGTTCGCACCGTCATGCTGCATCCCCCTGGGGGTTGGAATGTCACCTTGCGCGGGGTATCTACCCCACAAGACCGGAAAGCACTACCGGTGGGTAGCGTCCGGCGGGTGAGATCAGCGCCACATCCCCCTGCCACGCCCGCCGTACGGCGGGGCCGTACCGGCGGACCGGGCACGAGCCGGGACCGGGCGCGGACCGAGGTCAGGCGCGAGCCGGGACCGGGCGCGGACGCGGGCCGGGCGCGGGGTCAGGCTAGGGGCCAGGCGCAAGCCGGGCATGGGGTCAGGCGCGGATCACCTCCACGCCCGCCTCGGCGAACCGCGCCGCGGCCTCGCCGGGCAGGCTCCCGTCGGTGACGAGGACGTCGACGGCGTCGATCGGGCAGATCCGGGCGAAGGCCCGGTGGCCGACCTTGGAGGCGTCGGCCACCACGACGACCCGGGCCGCCCGGCCGATCAGGAGATCGTTGACCTCGGCCTCGCCCTCGTGGCGGGCCGACGCGCCCGCCTCGGGGTCGATCGCGTCCACGCCGAGGAACGCGATGTCGAGGGAGACCCGTTCCAGCACCCCGGACGCCAGCGGGCCGATCAGCTCGTACGACTGCGGCCTCGCCACCCCGCCGGTCAGGACGATCTTCACGTGCCGCCGCACGGTCAGCTCCGCGGCGATGTTCAGGGCGTTCGTGACGAGGGTGAAGCCGATCTCCGGGTCGGCGCGCAGGGCCAGCTCCCGGGCGACCTCGGAGGTGGTCGTGCCGCCGTTCACACCGACGACCGCGCCGGGTTCCACCAGCTCGGCCGCGGCCCGTGCGATCCGCTGCTTCTCCCCGGCGCGGCGGGCCGTCTTGTAGCGCAACGGCAGGTCGTAGCTGACGCTCTGCGCGACCGCGCCGCCACGCGTGCGGGTGAGCATCTGCTGCTGGGCGAGCTGGTCGAAGTCGCGGCGGACGGTGGCCGTGGAGACGTCGAGAGCCTCGGCGGCCCGTTCCACCGACAGGCTCCCCTCCTGCGAGAGCAGTTCGAGGATCGCGTTCCAGCGCTCATAGCGGCTCACGGTGACCAGCCTGGCACAGCCCGGCGGGAAACTCACCCCTGCGCAAACTTGCTCATTTCTGCTATAAATCAATCACAAACGAACCATGGGAGGCACGCCGTGACGGACGGGACCGCCGGGACCACGCGCACCGAGGCCGAGATCGCATCGCAGCCGGACTGCTGGCGCCGCGTCGCCGAGGTGCCCACGGGCGCGCTCCCGCGCCGGGGCGAGCGGGTGGCCGTCGTCGGCTGCGGCACCTCCTGGTTCATCGCCCAGGCGTACGCGGCCCTGCGCGAGCGGGCCGGGCACGGCGAGACCGACGCCTTCGCCGCCTCCGAGGCCCCGGCGGGGCGCTCCTACGACCGGGTGCTCGCGCTGACCCGCTCGGGCACCACCACCGAGGTGCTGGAGCTGCTGGAACTGCTGAAGGCCGCCGGCACGCCCACGACGGCGATCACCGCCGACCCCTCGACCCCGGTCATGACGCTGGCCGGCGAGGTCGTGGTGCTGGACTTCGCCGACGAGGAGTCGGTCGTGCAGACCCGCTTCGCCACCACCCAGCTCGCCCTGCTCCGCGCCCACCTCGGCGAGGACCTCTCCGCCGCGGTCGCCGACGCCGAACGGGCGCTCGCCGAGCCGCTGCCAGAGGAGCCGGTCTCCGCCGAGCAGTTCACGTTCCTGGGCCGCGGCTGGACGTACGGCCTGGCCCTGGAGGCCGCGCTGAAGATGCGCGAGGCGTGCCGGGCGTGGACCGAGTCCTACCCGGCGATGGAGTACCGGCACGGCCCGATCAGCATCGCCGGGCCCGGCCGGATCACCTGGATGCTCGGCGAGGCCCCCGGCGGCCTGCGCGGCGAGGTGGAGGCCACCGGCGGATCGTTCGTGGAGAGCGCCCTCGACCCCATGGCCGAACTCGTCAGGGTGCAGCGGGTGGCGGTGGCGCGCGCCCGCGCCGCCGGGCTCGACCCCGACCGGCCGATGCACCTGACCCGTTCCGTCGTCCTCCCCGGCTGACTCCCCGGCCGGCGCGAGAAGGGAAGGAGCCCCCGTGGCCGTGCGCCTCATGACGGCCATCGCCGTACCGCCGCGAACCGGGCAGGCCGGGAACCGGAGAGGATAGGACCATGAGCATCACTCTCGCCGACGCCCGTGTCGTGACCCCCGGAGGCGTGCACGAAGGCTGGCTCACCGTGGAGGACGGCCGCATCACCCACGTGGGCCGGGGCCCCGCCCCCGGGCCGGGGCACAGCCTCGCGGGCCGGTACGTCGTTCCGGGCTTCGTCGACATCCACTGCCACGGCGGGGCGGGCGGCTCCTTCCCGAACGGCGACCAGGACGAGGCGCGCCGGATCGCCGATCTGCACGCCCGGCACGGCACCACCACGCTGATGGCGAGCCTGGTCACCGCGAGCCTGGACGACCTGACCCGCGCCACCTCCGCCCTGGCCGACCTGTGCGAGGACGGCCTGCTCGCAGGCGTCCACTTCGAGGGCCCCTACATCTCCCGGGCGCGCTGCGGCGCGCACGACCCGGCCCTGCTGCGCGACCCCTCACCCGGGGAGCTCGCCGGGCTGCTCGCGGCGGGCAGGGGGCACGTCCGGATGCTCACCATCGCCGCGGAGCTGCCCGGCGCGCTGGACACCGTCCGGGAGGCGGCGGGCAGCGGCGTGATCGCCGCCCTCGGTCACAGCGACGCCACCTACGAGCAGACCCTCGCCGGCATCGACGCCGGCGCGAGTGTCGCGACGCACCTGTACAACGCGATGCCGCCGCTGCACCACCGGGAGCCGGGGCCGATCGCCGCACTGCTGGGGGACGAGCGCGTCACGGTCGAGCTGATCAACGACGGGGTGCACCTGCATCCGGCGATGACCCGCCTGGCCTACGACGTCGCGGGGCCCGCCCGGACCGCCCTGGTCACCGACGCGATGGCGGCGGCCGGCATGGGCGACGGCTCCTACCGGCTCGGCCCGATGAAGGTCGAGGTCACCGGCGGTGTCGCCCGGCTCGCCGAGGGCGGCTCCATCGCTGGCAGCACGCTCACCATGGACGTCGCCTTCCGCCGCGCCGTCCAGGAGGCCGGGCTGTCCATGACCGAGGCCGCCGAGGTCACCGCGCTCACCCCGGCGCGGGTGCTCGGCCTCGACGACCGCCTCGGGTCCGTCTCCGTGGGCAGGCAGGCCGACCTGGTGGTCCTCACCGGCGACCTGGAGGTCGCGGGCGTCATGAGGCGCGGAAACTGGATCACCGAACCCCGTTGACGCCCGATCCCACCGGTCCGGGCGTCCCGCCGGAAGGTCCCCGAGCCGGCGCCCGCCCCGGCCGGGGCCGGACGCGCCGCCGAAAGTCCCCGAGCCGACGTCCCCCGCCACCGGGTACGGGCGTCCCGCCGAAAGGTCCCCGATGAGCTCCCCCGCCGCCGGTTCCGGAACGATCCTCACCGTCACGCTCAACCTGGCGCTGGACGTCACCTACGTGACCGGCGGCGTCGACTGGGACGGCGTCAACCGGGTGCGGTCCGTCCACCGCAGGGCCGGCGGCAAGGGGATCAACGTGGCCAGGGTGCTGGCCGCCCTCGGATGCGACGTCCTCGTCACCGGCCTGGCCGGCGGGCCGAACGGCGGGGCCGCCGAAGCCGACCTGTCCGCGGCGGGCCTGCCCGCCGCCCTCACCCCCATCGCCGCCGAATCGCGCGCCACCCTCGCGGTCTGCGACCCGGCTCCACTCCCGTACGGCACGGCCCCGCCCGGCGCCTCCCCGGATGATCCGGCACCTGCGGGTACGGTCCCGAATGATCCGGCACGGACGGGTACGCCCCCGGACGCCCCCGGTGTTCCGCGCGGTTCCGGCTCCGTACGGGAGGACGCGGCCCCGGCCCGGACGGCCGATCCGCGCACGGCCCTGTTCAACGAGCCCGGCCCGGTGGTCACCGATGCGGAGCTGGACGACTTCCTGCGCGGTTACGACCGGCGGCTCCGAGGGGCCGCGGCCGTCGTGATCTCCGGCAGCCTGCCTCCCGGGGTCCCGGCCGCCTTCTACGCCGAACTCGCCGCACGGGCCCGCGAGCGGGGCGTCCCGGCGATCGTGGACGCCGACGGCGAGCCGCTCCGCGCCGCCCCGGCGGGCCGTCCCGCCGTCCTCAAGCCCAATGCCGAGGAGCTCGCCCGCGCCCTGTCCGCCGTGGACCCCCGGACGCGGGACGGCGTTCCAGGGGGCGGCGGGGCGCGGTACAGCGGTTCGGAGGCTCGTGGCCCGGAAGCCGGTGTTCCGGGGATCGGTCTTCCGGAGATCGGGCAGGCGCCGGTCGCCGGCGCGCTGGCCGGGGCCGAGGTGCTGCGGCGCGACGGAGCGGAGTCGGTCGTGGTCTCCCTCGGCGCGGACGGGCTCCTGGCGGTGACCCCCGAGGGGGCCTGGCGGGCGGTCATGCCGTACCGGGTGGCGGGGAACCCGACCGGGGCCGGTGACGCGCTCGTCGCGGGGCTGGCGCTGGGCTTGGTGGAGGGCACGCCCTGGCCGGACCGGCTGCGCCGCGCGGCGGCCCTGGGCGCGGCCGCGGTGGCGGCGCCGGTCGCGGGCGACTTCGACGAGGAGACGTTCCGGCGGGTCCACCCCGGCATCCGGGTGGACCCGATCCGCCCATGACCCGTCCCCCGGATCCCGGGTCCTGAAGAATCCCGACCCCCCGAAGAACCGGGTCCCCGAAGAACCGGGTCCCGGCCCCCTGACGAAGGAGTGACCATGCCTGTCGCCGGCATCGGAGACATCATCGACGCCGCCCCGGCGGGCGTCGGCGCGTTCAACGTCATCCAGCTGGAGCACGCCGAGGCGATCGTCGCCGGCGCGGAGGCCGCGGGCATGCCGGTCGTGCTGCAGATCAGCGAGAACTGCGTCCGCTTCCACGGAGCACTGGCCCCGATCGCGGCCGCGTCGCTCGCGGTGGCCCGCGCGGCGGCGGTCCCCGTCGCGGTGCATCTCGACCACGCCACCGACCGCGCGCTGGTGGAGGAGGCCCTGGAGCTGGGCCTGGGTTCGGTGATGTTCGACGCCTCGGCGCTGCCCGACGAGGAGAACGTGGCGGCCACCGCCGAGGTGGTCGCGCTGTGCCACGGACGCGGCGTCTGGGTGGAGGCGGAGCTCGGCGAGGTCGGTGGCAAGGACGGGGTGCACGCGCCGGGCGTCAGGACCAGGCCGCACGAGGCGGTGGACTACGTCGCCAGGACCGGCGTCGACGCGCTGGCCGTGGCGGTGGGCAGCTCCCACGCCATGACCGTCAAGGACGCCGTCCTCGACCTGGAGCTGATCGGGAGGCTGCGCGCCGCCGTACCGGTGCCGCTGGTGCTCCACGGCTCCTCGGGCGTGCCCGACGAGACCCTGCGCGCCGCCGTACGGCAGGGCATGAAGAAGATCAACATCGCCACGCACCTCAACGCGGCCTTCACCCGCGCGGTCCGCGAGCACCTGGCGGCCGACGAGAAGGTCGTGGACACCCGCAGGTACCTGGGGTCGGGCCGTACGGCCGTCGCCGCCGAGGTCACCAGGCTCCTGGGCGTCCTGGCGGGCTGAGCCCGGTGTCCCCGGCCGGCTTTCCGGAAGGCCGGGGGCCACCGGGCTCTCCGAACGGCCGCCTCGGGGCCCGGGCGCCGGGCGGACCGATCAGGGCCAGTCCCAGCGGACGCCGACCGCGCCCGGTCCGAACGGCCCGGTCACCAGGTGGGCCGCGTGGTGCGCGTTGAGGGTCAGCTCCGTCTCCACCCGCTCGTACCCGTCCGATGCGGAAACGTGGGCGTCCAGCCCGCGTTCTCCCGGCCCGTGCTCTCCCGGCCCGTGGTCGTCCGGCCCGCGCTCTCCTGACCGGTGGGTCCCCGGTTCGCGTTCGCCCCGGCCGGGGGTGTGGCAGGTGAAGCGGCGGACGCGGCCCGGGAGCGCGACCGGGGAGAAGGCGACCCGCAGGACGTACTGGTCGGCGGGGAGCCGGAAGATCCGCTCGTACTCGGTGGTCTCCACGCCGCTCGGGTCGGCGAGCTCGTAACGGATCACCTGGGTCTCGCCCGCCTCCAGCGCCCGGCCGAACAGCAGCTCGGCCACCACCAGCGCGGTCGCCCCGTCGCGCCGGATCCGGCCGACCCGGCAGTCCTCCAGCGCCCTGATCCGCACGCGCTCCACGTCGCATCCCAGGTCGCCCCGGTAGACCATGATGAACCGGTCGGGATCGTCCCGGCGGGCCCGCACCACCTGGAGCGTCTCGCGCCGCGTGGCGCTGCGGTCGGCCCCGATCTGCAGGGTCTCGTACATCGCGGTGACGTGCAGGCGGCGGTCGTCGGCCACCCCGTCCAGGTCATGGAGCAGCGCCGACAGGGTGTGCGCCGACCCGGCGGGCGGGGCGGCGGGCCCCCCGTCGTCCTCCGGGGACCGCGTGCCCTGCCCGCGGCCCCGGGGGCGCGGCGGGCCGAGAAGCCCCATCAGGGATCGCGGCGGCAGGGCGAGGATCTCCTCCAGCCCGCGTACGGCGCGCAGCGACTCGGGCCGTTCCGGACGACGCAGGCCCTGCTGCCAGTAGCTCAGACTCGTCATCCCGACCCGCAGCCCGCGCTCCTCCAGTCCCCGGCGGAGCCGCTCCAGGGTCAGGCCCCGCGCCTCCACCGCGGCACGCAGCGCTGCGTGGAACGGCCCCTCGCTGAGGGCGACACGGAGCCGTGGGTCATCGGGCACAGGGGAATGTTCACAGATTTTCCGTCATACGTCATTTTCGCGCCCGTCACTCACGTTTGTCCGACGTCGCGCGTTCCACGGCCGCCACGCGGCCGTACCCCGGCGCCGCGGCCTCAGGGCGCCGGGGGCGGGACGTCAGCTGCCCTGCGGGGCGACGACGACCTCGACGCGCTGGAACTCCTTCAGGTCGGAGTACCCGGCGGTGGCCATCGTGCGCTTGAGCGCGCCCATGAGGTTCATCGAGCCGTCGGCGACCGAGGAGGGGCCGTGCAGGATCTGCTCCAGCGTCCCGACCGTGTCGAACTTCACCCGCTTGCCCCGGGGCAGCTCGGGGTGCTGGGCCTCGGAGCCCCAGTGGAAGCCGCGTCCGGGGGCCTCGGCGGCCCGGGCCAGCGGCGAGCCGACCATGACCGCGTCCGCGCCGCAGGCGATGGCCTTGGCGATGTCACCGGAGGTGCCCATGCCGCCGTCGGCGATCACGTGGACGTAGCGGCCGCCCGACTCGTCCATGTAGTCGCGGCGGGCCGCGGCCACGTCGGAGATCGCGGTGGCCATCGGGACCGCCACGCCCAGCACGGTGCGGGTGGTGTGCGAGGCGCCGCCACCGAAGCCGACCAGCACGCCGGCCGCGCCGGTCCGCATCAGGTGCAGCGCGGCGGTGTAGGTGGCGCAGCCGCCCACGATCACCGGGACGTCGAGCTCGTAGATGAACTGCTTGAGGTTCAGCGGCTCGGCGCGTCCGGAGACGTGCTCGGCGGAGACCGTGGTGCCGCGGATCACGAAGATGTCCACGCCCGCGTCGATGACGGCCTTGTGGTACTGGACCGTTCGCTGCGGGGACAGCCGGACGGCCGTGGTCACCCCGGCCTCGCGGATCTCCGCGATGCGGCGGCCGATCAGCTCCTCCTTGATCGGCGCGTTGTAGATCTCCTGGAGCCGCCGGGTGCCGGCCTCACCCGGGAGTTCGGCGACCTCGGACAGCAGGGACGCCGGGTCGTCGTAGCGGGTCCACAGCCCTTCGAGGTCGAGTACGGCGAGGCCGCCGAGCCGGCCGACCTCGATCGCGGTCGCGGGCGAGACGACGCTGTCCATCGGGCTCACCACGACGGGCAGCTCGAACCGGTAGGCGTCGATCTGCCAGGCGATCGAGACCTCCTCCGGGTCGCGGGTACGCCGGGACGGGACGATGCCGATCTCGTCCAGCGCGTAGGCACGACGGCCGTTCTTGCCGCGCCCGATCTCCACCTGAGTCATATGCCTGTCTTTCCCATTTCGTGCGGGTGCGGCGCACCCGATCGGCGTGAGCCGTACCCGCCGTCCCGGCCCGCCCGCTCGGCGCGCCTGGTACGAGTCGGTCGTTTCGTCGTCCGCCCCGGGCCTCCGCGGCCGTACCCTCTACCGGCGGTGGTAGTTGGGGGCCTCGACCGTCATCTGGATGTCGTGGGGGTGGCTCTCCTTGAGGCCCGCCGCGGTGATCGGCATGAGCTCGCACCGGACGTGCATCTCCGCGATCGTGCGGCACCCGGAGTACCACATGCCCTGGCGAAGGCCGCCGACGAGCTGGTGGGCGACCGCGGCGACCGGGCCGCGGTAGGGGACCTGGCCCTCGATGCCCTCGGGGATGAACTTGTCCTCGCCGCCGACGTCGGCCTGGGCGTAGCGGTCCTTGCTGAAGGAGGCGCCGCCGCGCTCGCGGTTGCGGACCGCGCCGAGCGAGCCCATGCCGCGGTAGGACTTGAACTGCTTGCCGTTGATGAAGATCAGCTCGCCCGGCGACTCCTCGCAGCCCGCCAGCAGCGAGCCGAGCATGACCGTGTCGGCGCCGGCCGCGATGGCCTTGACGATGTCGCCGGAATACTGCAGACCGCCGTCGCCGATCACCGGCACCCCGGCCGGTCCGGCCGCCAGGGACGCCTCGTGGATGGCCGTCACCTGCGGGGCGCCGACGCCGGCGACCACGCGGGTGGTGCAGATGGAGCCCGGCCCGACGCCGACCTTGACCGCGTCGGCACCGGCGTCGACCAGCATCTGGGCGCCGGCGCGGGTGGCGATGTTGCCGCCGATCACCTCGACGCCGCTGTTGGCCTTGATCTTGGCGATCATGTCGGCGAGGCCCTTGGAGTGGCCGTGCGCGACGTCGACGATGATCACGTCCACCCCGGCCTCGATGAGGGCGGAGGCCCGCTTCTCGGCGTCGCCGCCGACGCCGACGGCCGCCCCCACGACGAGCCGCCCGTCGGCGTCCTTGGTGGCGAGGGGGTACTGCTCGCTCTTGGTGAAGTCCTTGACGGTGATGAGCCCGCGGAGCCGCCCGGCGGGGTCGACCAGCGGCAGCTTCTCGATCTTGTTCTTCCTGAGCAGGTCGAACGCGTCGTCCCTGGAGACGCCGACCGGCGCGGTGACCAGCGGCATGGGGGTCATGACCTCGCGCACCGGGCGGCCGTGGTCGGTCTCGAAGCGCATGTCGCGGTTGGTGACGATGCCGACGAGCACGCCGTCGGCGTCGGTCACCGGGACGCCGGAGATGCGGTAGGTGCCGCACAGACGCTCGACGTCGGCGAGGGAGTCGTCCGGCGAGCAGGTGACGGGGTTGGTCACCATCCCGGCCTCGGAGCGCTTGACGAGGTCCGCCTGCTGGGCCTGGTCCTCGATGGAGAGGTTGCGGTGCAGGATGCCGATGCCGCCCTGGCGGGCCATCGCCACCGCCATCCGGGCCTCGGTGACCGTGTCCATCGCCGCGGAGATCAGCGGGATGCTCAGCGTGATCCCGCGTGACAGGCGGGTACGGGTGTCGGCCTCACCCGGCTGGAGGTCCGAGAAGGCGGGCACGAGGAGCACGTCGTCGAACGTGAGTCCCGGTTCGGTGAACTTGGCCATCTGCAACCCTTCTGCATCGGCGCTCTCATGGCTGGGGAAAGGCGCCGGCCCCCGTACGCAAGTTTAGGGTCTGGCTTCCGAGCAGGGGACGCGGGGCGCGAAACCCGGACGCGGACGCGGGGACCCGGGACGCCGCCATGCGCGGGCGAGGTCTCCGGGTTCACGGGTTTCCGGGCGCGGGGCGCGGGCCCCGGCGGGTCCGGCGCGGACGCCGCACGATCCACCGCGGATGTCACGTCCCGGACGGCTCGGACGGTTCGGGACCTGCCCGTTGCATCGAGGTCATATGGTGGGATAGTGCTCGACGATGTCCCACGCGACCCGTTCGCGGACGACCCCGACGATCCGGCGGCGACCCTGGGGGAGCCGGGCGACGCCGAACCGCTGACCTCCGCCGAACGCGACGAGGCCATGACCGACCTGGCCGACGTGGAGGTCTTCCGTTCCCTGCTCGAACCGCACGGTGTGCTCGGGCTGGTCCTCGACTGCCCGGAGTGCGGCGAGCAGCACTACTTCGGCTGGGAGCTTCTGCGCGGCAACCTGCGCCAGATGATCGAGAAAGGCTGGCCGCAGGTGCACGAGCCCGCCTATCAGCCCGACCCGAGCGACTACGTCACCTGGGAGTACGCCAGGGGCTACGTCGACGGTGTGATCGACACCGAGGAACGCCGCTGATCGACGTCGTCGACCAGCGCCGCGAGCAGGGCGATCGCCGGATCCGCGGTGGGGACGGCCTCCCTGCGGGAGAGCGCCTCCAGCAGGGCTTCGGTCCCGGCCACGGCCGCGCCGTCGTACGAGCGGCCGTCGTCCGGCCCGCGCTCGCGCGCCGGACGGAACGGGTGGACGGTGGTCATGCCCGCGCTCGATCGAGGTGCTCACCGGCCCGGCCGGATCCGCGCCGGGGACGGCGCGGCCCTCGCCGGGCACCACTCGACGGGTTCGGGGTCAAGCCGTCGACTCCAGCTCCGCCATCGCCCGGAGGCGAGCCAGCGCCCGATGCTGGGCGACGCGAACCGCTCCTGGTGACATGCCCAGTACATTACCCGTCTCCTCGGCGGACAGGCCCGACACCACCCGCAGGATGAGCAGCTCCCGCTGGTTGTCGGGGAGCCTGGACAGCAGCCTGCGCGCGTGCTCGGCCTCGATGTAGCGCACCACGGTCTCCTCCGGGCCGGGCCCGTCGTCGGGCCCGTCCGGCAGGTCCTGCGTGGGCACGGCCGAGCGCACGGAGCTGCGCAGGGCATCGGCCACCTTGTGGGAGGCGATGCCGAAGACGAAGGACGCGAAAGGGCGTCCCATGTCGCGGTAGCGGGGCAGCGCGGAGAGCACCGCGATGCACACCTCCTGGGCCACGTCGTCCGCGATGTGATACTGACCGGAAACCCGGCCCAGACGAGCGCGGCAATAACGGACGACCATTGGCCGTAACTGTGCGATCAGACTTTCGATCGCCGTTCGGTCACCTTGAACTGCGAGGCTTGTCAGATCCTTGAGGTCATCCCTGTGGGCGCTCCCTTCAGACCTCGTCGCAAGCCTTACCCCTCTTTTGGCGTCGGCGACGCATCCCTCGGTCACGTTACGCATGATGCCCGTATCGCTCGGGCCTGTCCCCATGACCAACGGCTACGGATTGGTCACATTGACGCGCCGATAACCCGGTGTAATCAAACGACGACAGTAAGGGTCACGCGATGAAAATATATTTCATAGAGCGGCCTAATATGTCAGTGATTTCCCATAAGGGTGTTTCTCTTACCCGCTCACCGCGGTGACGCTTTGGGGCCCCTTTCGGTTTACCCGGAAACGCGTACGGCCCGCGTCCCGAACGGGACACGGGCCGTACCGGCCGATCATGAGGATCAGTGGCCGTGACCGTGGCCGTGGCCGTGACCACCGGCGGCGGCCGGGGCCTCCTCCTCGGGCTTGTCCACCACGAGGGCCTCGGTCGTCAGCAGCATGCCGGCGATGGAGGCGGCGTTCTGGACGGCCGAACGGGTGACCTTGACCGGGTCGATGACGCCCTGGGCGATCAGGTCGCCGTACTCGCCGCTCGCGGCGTTCAGGCCGTGGCCGACCGGGAGCTCGGAGACCTTGGAGGTCACGACGTAGCCCTCCATGCCGGCATTCTCGGCGATCCAGCGGGCCGGCTCGACGAGCGCCCGGCGGACCACGTTGACGCCGGTCGCCTCGTCGCCGCTCAGGCCCAGGTCGTCAAGGGCCTTGGAGACGTGGACGAGCGCGGAGCCGCCGCCCGAGACGATGCCCTCCTCGATCGCGGCGCGCGTCGCGGAGATGGCGTCCTCCAGGCGGTGCTTCTTCTCCTTGAGCTCCACCTCGGTGGCCGCGCCGACCCGGAGCACGCACACGCCGCCGGCGAGCTTGGCCAGGCGCTCCTGCAGCTTCTCGCGGTCCCAGTCGGAGTCCGCCTGCTCGATGGCGACCTTGATCTCGCGGACGCGGTCCTCGATCGCCTGCGCCTCGCCGGCGCCGTCCACGACGGTGGTGGCGTCCTTGGTGATCACGACGCGGCGGGCCGTGCCGAGCACCTCGAGGCCGACGTGCTCCAGCTTGAGGCCGATCTCCTCGCTGACGACCTGACCGCCGGTGAGGATGGCGATGTCCTGGAGCATGGCCTTGCGGCGGTCACCGAAGCCCGGAGCCTTGACGGCGACGGAGGTGAAGGTGCCGCGGATCTTGTTGGTCACCAGGACCGCCAGGGCCTCGCCCTCGACGTCCTCGGCGATGACCAGCAGCGCCTTCTTGGTCTGCGCGACCTTCTCCAGAAGCGGCAGGAAGTCCGCGACGGAGGAGATCTTGCCCTGGGTGATCAGGATGTAGGGGTCCTCCAGGACCGCCTCCATGCGCTCCTGGTCGGTCACCATGTAGGGCGACAGGTAGCCCTTGTCGAACTGGAGGCCCTCGGTGAACTCCAGCTCCAGGCCCATGGTGTTGGACTCTTCGACGGTGATGACACCGTCCTTGCCCACCTTGTCGAACGCCTCGGCGATCAGGTCGCCGATCTTGGCGTCCTGGGCGGAGATCGTCGCCACGTGGGCGATCTCCTTCTTGTCCGCGACCGGACGGGCGGACTCGACCAGCCTGTCGCTGACGGCCTTGGCCGCGAGGTCGATGCCCCGCTTGAGGCTCAGCGGCTGGGCGCCGGCGGCGACGTTGCGCAGACCCTCGCGGACCATCGCCTGGGCCAGGACGGTCGCGGTGGTCGTGCCGTCACCGGCGATGTCGTTGGTCTTCGTCGCGACTTCCTTGGCGAGCTGCGCGCCGAGGTTCTCGTACGGCTTCTCCAGCTCCACCTCGCGGGCGATGGTGACGCCGTCGTTGGTGATGGTGGGAGCGCCGAACTTCTTGTCGATGACGACGTTGCGGCCGCGCGGGCCGAGGGTCACCTTGACGGCGTCGGCGAGGGCGTTGACACCGCGCTCCAGCGAGCGGCGGGCGTCCTCCTCGAACGACAGGATCTTGGGCATGACAGTCCTCTCTGGGGGCACACGGGAGCATCGAAGCCCCGGGCGCTCTCGCGACCCGGGGCTCGATGCGTCATCTCGGAAGCGTCGGAAGCGATGGACTACTTCTCGACGATGGCGAGCACGTCACGGGCGGAGAGCACCAGGTACTCCTCGCCGTTGTACTTCACCTCGGTGCCGCCGTACTTGCTGTAGAGGACGACGTCGCCCTCCTTGACGTCGAGCGGGATGCGCTTGTCGCCGTCCTCGTCCCAGTTGCCCGGGCCCACCGCGAGGACCCTGCCCTCCTGGGGCTTCTCCTTCGCGGTGTCGGGAATGACCAGGCCGGAGGCGGTGGTCTGCTCGGCCTCAAGCGGCTGGACCACGATGCGGTCGCCGAGCGGCTTAACGGGAACCTTGGTGGCGGTCGTCACGTCGGACCTCCCCTTCAGATTTGAATGATCTAGAAGAGGCGACCAGCGGTCTGCCGTCGCGGGTGTCAGACCAGCCTCGTCGCACTTGCGTTGGCACTCTCACCGGGAGAGTGCCAATACGGAACAGTATGCAAGGAGGCCTTGACAGTCAACACGAACCGCCCGCCGAGGCTCCCGGCGATCCCGATGAGGGGACAGGAGCCCCCGCCGGGGGCACCATGAGGGGAAGAGGAACGACGGATGTTGACGGAAAGTAATGCGATGGCCACGAAAAGCAATGGGGATGACGCTACGGTGGACGACGTGACCAGCACTCTCTGCGAGGAAACGAGCACCCGGCGCGAAGAGCGCGACCTGCTCGCCGACTGGCCCCGCCCCCCGGCCGGCGGGTGGACCGCGGACGACCTCGATCGCCTGCCCGACGAGGGCCCGAACGGCGAGCCGGAGTTCTTCAAGTACGTCGAACTCGTCGATGGAGTCCTCATCTTCATGTCCCCCCAGAAGCGTTTCCACGATCTCGTGATCCGCAGGCTCGCGGCCGCCTTCGAGGCCCAGGCTCCGGACCGGCTGGCGGTGGCCACCCAGATGGACGTCAAGCTCGGCGTGCGGCAGCGCCCGTGCCCGGACGTGCTTCTCATCGACGCTGCCCTCTCCCACGACCACGACCGCACCGCCTACCTCCCCGGCGAGGTCCACCTGCTGGTCGAGGTGGTCTCCCCCGAGTCGAAGTTCCGCGACCGCGAGGTGAAGCCGCGTACCTACGCCCAGGCCGGGGTGGCGCACTTCTGGCGGGTGGAGGAGTCGGACGGCGTACCCGTCGTCTACGTCTACGAACTCGACCCCGCCACCCGCGTCTACGTCCCCACCGGCATCCACCGCGGTGTGCTCTCGGTCCCGGTCCCCTTCCCCATCGAGATCGATCTGGCCGGCCTGCTGAAGTGAGGCGGTAGCGTCGGGCGGTGTGGACCTCGACGCATTCCGGGAACTGCTGACACCGCGCGGCCAGGAGGCCCTCGCCGCGGCCGCCGAGGCCGCGGGTGACGGCCCGGTGGCCGCGGTGACGCGGCTGCGCCGGACCTACGACGCGGCCCTGACCTCCGCGGCGCTCACCCAGGCGGCGCTCAGGGAGCGCGCGCGGGAGAAGTTCGGCTCCGACGCCGCCGTCATGTACTTCACCCCGCACGGCCTGGAGCAGGCCACCCGCCGCGAGGTGGCCGACCACCGCGCCCTGCGCGTCCCGGCCGGCTCCCGGGTGGCCGACGCCTGCTGCGGGATCGGCGGCGACCTGCTGGCGCTGGCCAGGGCGGGCTGCGTCGTGGAGGCCGTGGACGCCGACCCGCTCACCGCCGCCGTCGCCCGGGCCAACGCCGACGCCCTGGGCCTCGGCGACCGCGTCACGGTCCGCGCCGCCGAGGCCGCCACGCTCGACCCGGCGGCCTTCGACGTGCTGTTCGCCGACCCCGCCCGCCGTACGGCGCGGGGCCGGACGTTCGACCCGATGGCCTACTCGCCGCCCTGGCCGGAGGTCCTCGGCATGGTGGCGAAGGCCCCGGCGGCCTGCCTGAAGGTCGCCCCCGGCATCCCGTACGAGTTCATCCCGGCCGGAGCCGAGGCCGAGTGGGTCTCCTGGCGCGGCGACGTCAAGGAGGCCGCGATCTGGTGCGGCGGCCTCACCCGGGACGCGGGGCGCAGGGCCACGATGCTGCCGTCCGGCACGACGCTGACGCCCGAGCCGGGCGCGGATCCCGCGCCGGTGGGCGCGGTGGGCCGCTACCTCTACGAGCCGGACGGCGCGGCCGTACGGGCTCACCTGGTGGCGGAGGTGGCCAGGCGGGTCGACGGCCGGCTGCTCGACGAGCGCATCGCCTACATCACCGGCGACGCCGAGGTGACCACGCCGTGGGCGGCGCGGTACGAGGTGCACGAGATGATGCCGTTCTCGCTCAAGCGGCTGCGGGCGGCGCTGCGCGAGCGCGGGGCGGGCGTCGTGACGGTCAAGAAGCGCGGCTCGGCGGTCGACGTGGAGCGCCTGCGCAGGGATCTGCGGCTCTCCGGCGGCGGCTCCGCGACGGTGGTCCTCACCCGGATCGGGGAGCGGCCGTTCGCCCTCATCTGCAGCCCCGCCTGACCCGCGGCCTCCGGGGCGCGGCTCCGGCCCGGAACGGCCCGGGAACGGCCCGCCACCCGCGCTCCGGATCCTCCCGGGCGCGGGCGGGGCCGTACGGTCAGACGTGGACGGTGGTGATCGGGAGGGAGGAGTCGGCCGGGATCTCCAGGGACGACGGGGTGACGCCCGCCGCCACCAGGTCGGAGCCCAGGGTGGCCACCATGGCGCCGTTGTCGGTGCACAGCCCCGGCCGGGGGACGCGCAGCCGCACCCCCGCCGCGTCGCAGCGTTCCTGCGCCAGGGCCCGCAGCCGGGAGTTGGCCGCCACACCGCCGCCGATCAGCAGGTCCCGGACGTCGTGCTCGCGGCACGCCTGAAGGGCCTTGCGGGTCAGCACGTCGACCACGGCCTCCTGGAACGACGCCGCCACGTCGGGCACGTGGATCGGCTCGCCGGACCTCTCCCTGGCCTCCACCCAGCGGGCCACGGCGGTCTTCAGGCCGGAGAACGAGAAGTCGAGGGTGCCGTCGTCGTACTTGCCCCTCGGGAAGGCGATGGCCGTGCCGGAGCCGTCGCGGGCCGCCCGGTCGATGTAGGGGCCGCCGGGGAAGGGCAGGCCGAGCACCCGCGCCACCTTGTCGAACGCCTCGCCCGCGGCGTCGTCCACCGTGGAGCCGAGCGAGACGACGTCCTTGGCGACGTCGGGGACCAGCAGCAGGGAGGAGTGACCTCCCGAGACGAGCATGGCGATGCACGGCTTGGGCAGGGCGCCGTGTTCGAGCTGGTCCACGGCCACGTGGGCGGCCAGGTGGTTCACCCCGTACAGCGGGACGCCGAGGCCCAGCGCGTACGCCTTGGCGGCGGCGACGCCGACCAGCAGCGCGCCGGCCAGCCCCGGCCCGGCGGTCACCGCGATCGCGTCGATGTCGGAGAAGCGCAGACCCGCCTGCTCCAGCGCCCGCTCGACGGTGGGGGTCATCGCCTCCAGGTGCGCCCGGGACGCCACCTCGGGCACCACCCCGCCGAAGCGGGCGTGCTCCTCGACGCTGGAGGCGATCGTGTTGGCCAGCAGGGTGTGCCCCCGGACGATGCCGATCCCGGTCTCGTCGCAGGAGGTCTCGATGCCCAGGACCAGGGGTTCGTCACTCATCAATGAGATCCTTCCGCATCGTGATCGCGTCGGTGCCGTCCTGGTAGTAGCGGCGGCGCAGGCCGAGCCGGACGAAGCCGAACCGCTCGTACATCGCCTGCGCGGCGGGGTTGTCGGCGCGCACCTCGAGGAAGACCGACCGCGCGCCGCGCCTGCCGGCCTCGGCCAGCAGCTCGGTGAGCAGGGCGCCGCCGACCCCGGTGCGCCGCCGGCCGGCCGCGACGGCGATGGTCTGCACGTCCGCCTGGTCGCCGGCGGCGAAGAGCCCGGCGTAGCCGATGATCCCCTCACCGGTCTCGGCCACCACGTAGTGACGGGTCCCGGGCTGCCCGGCGAGCTCGTCGCGGAGCATGCCCTCGCTCCAGGCGTCCGCCGGGAAGGTGTCCCGCTCGATCTCCATCACGGCGGGCAGGTCGTCCCCGGTCATCGGGCGCAGCGTCACGGCCATCAGGTGACCTTCTTGGGCGCGGCGGGAACCTGCGCGTCGGGGCGGCGGAGGTACACCGGGCGGGGCAGGCTCAGCACGGGGTGCGTGCCGCTCTCCACGACCTCGCGGACGTCGGGCTCGCCGAGCTGCTCGGCGGCCAGCGACGCCAGCGCCCCCGCGAAGGGGTACTCGGGGGCGTCCGCCAGCCGGGAGGCGCCGACGACCTCGGCGTACATCCGCGCGCCCGCACCGACGAGCGGGAGGTCGCCGGGCAGGTCGTGGGGGCGGCTCACCGCGGGGCCGGACAACCGGGTCCGCATGTCCTCGTAGTGGCCCCAGAACACCTCCTTGCGGCGGGCGTCGGTGGCCACCAGGAACGGCTCGGACAGCCCGCTGCCGTAGGCGACGGCGTCGAGCGTGCACACGCCGTACGCCGGGACGCCGAGCGAGGCGGCGAGGGCCTGGGCGGTCATCAGGCCGACCCGCAGGCCGGTGTAGGGACCGGGTCCGGCGCCCGCGACGACGACGGTGACGTCGGCGAGCGCGGCGCCGGCCTCCCGCAGGACGGTCTCGATCGTGGGCACGAGCAGTTCGCCGTGGCGGCGGGCGTCGACGGTCGTCGACTCGGCGAGGACCCGTTCACCGTCGTGCAGCGCTGCGGTGACGGCGGGGGTCGCGGTATCAAAGGCCAGGACCAGCACGAACAGTTAGCCTAGTCCGTCGCGCGGGAGCCGGGACCGCCCGGGCGGATCAGGTCCTGGGGTCGGCCCGTTTGACCAGGGTGGCGTAGACGATGACGTTGTCGCGGTACTCGTGGCGGTCCCAGTCGAAGTCCCCGCCGCAGGTGATCAGCCGCAGGCCGTCCTGGAGGTAGACCTTGTCCGCCGGGAAGCGGTCCTTGCTCACCCGCTCGACGGAGTCCACCCGGTACTGGGCGACGTCGCCGTCGCTGCGCCTGACCTTGACGACCTGCCCCTCACGGATGTCCTTGAGCCGGTAGAAGACCGCGGGGTCGGTCTTGGTGTCCACGTGCCCGAGGATCACCGCGGGGCCCTCGTCGCCGGGCACCGCGGTGCCCTTGACCCAGCCCGCCGCGTTCGGCTTGTCGTACGGCGGGAGCTCGACCTCGCCGTTCTTGACCCCGAGCCTCATCAGGGGCGCCTTGATGCCCAGCGAGGGGATCTCCACGCGTTCGGGCACCACCGGGTCGCGGATCTCCGGGACGTCGACGCCCGCGCCCCGGAAGAGCACCATGACGAGGCCGGTGACGAGGCCGGCGGTGATGACGTGCGACCAGCGCGTGGGTGCGGCCATCGGCGGCTACGAACGCCGTCGCCTGGCGATCGCGACCCCCGTGCCGCCCACCAGGGCGGCGGCCAGCAGCACCCCGGGCACCCCGAGCGGCGAGCCGTCGTCGTCCGGGCCGCCGGCCGCGGTGCCTCCGCCGCCGGTGGAGGGCGCGCGGGTGCTGATGACGGTCCGGGTCGGCCGGGGCCTCGGCCTGCGGGTCGGCTCTTCGGACGCCTCCTCGGTGGGGGCGGCGCTGGGCCTGGTCTCGCCGACCACCCGGAGGCTCGCCTTGCCGGTGTCGTTGGTGCCCTCGCAGCGGGCGTTGACCTCGTAGACGCCGGCCGCGGTGCCGGGGGCCACGGTGGCCTGGCCCCGGACCCACGGCCGCGGGGTCGGCGTGGCGCTCGACGAGGGGGCGGGGCTGGGCGTGACCAGGATCGGGTCGAGGGTCACCGCGGTACGGAAGATCCGGGACGACCCGGTGCCGCGATGCTCCGGCCCGCCCTGCGGGATCGGGCAGTTGGCCAGGATCCACACCTTCTGCCCGGCCTTGACCCGGGCCGGCTGGAGCTGGACCTCGATGTCGCCTCTGCCGGCGGACGTCTGCGACGCCGCGGGTGAGGTGGTCGCCCCCGGCTCGGAGTCCGCCTCGGCCGTGCACCCGGTCACCCCGAGCAGAGCGAGGCCACCCAGAGTGGCCCCCAGAACCGCGGCATGCTTGACGCTTGGCACCGTCGCACTCCACTTCCACTCCGGCCGACGACCCTCGCCCGGCACCACTGCACCTGTTCCCCTTAAAACAAGGGCAAACCCGCTTGGGTCAATCATCGATTTCGATGATCTATACCAACTCGGACGCGGAACGGACGCTCCGGGTTCCGGTCAGACGACACCCTCCCACCGGGCGCCGACCCCGCGCAGCCGTACGGCGCGCTCCTCGCCGGTATCGCCGCGCTCGATGGAGATCTCCAGCCGGTCCTCGGCGAGTCCCTCGACCAGGCCCTCGCCCCACTCCACGACCGTCACCGACTCCTCCAGCGAGGCGTCGAGGTCGAGGTCGTCGACCTCCAGGTCACCGCCCAGCCGGTAGGCGTCCGCGTGCACGAGCGCCGGCCCCCCGGACAGCGAGGGGTGCACCCGGGCGATGACGAACGTCGGCGAGGTGATGGGGCCGCGCACCTTGAGGCCGTCGGCGATCCCCTGGACCAGGGTCGTCTTGCCCGCGCCCAGCGGCCCGGACAGCACCGCCAGGTCACCCGGGCGCAGCAGCCCGGCGAGCTCCCTGCCCAGCTCCCGCATCTCCTCGGCGGTCGCCGCGATTCTCACTTCTCGATCAACTCCCCTGCGATGGTCACGTCCCGCGAGCCGCGTCCGGCGGCCCGGTCATCCGCGCGGGCCTCAGGCATCGGTCCCGCCGGCCTCGCCCGTCCCGTCGGAGTCGGTCCCGCCGGTGCCGGCGCCGTCGGCATCGGCGGCCTCGTCGGCGAGTGCCCGCTTGATCAGGTCGCGCAGCGCGTCGTTGACCACGGCGGGCCGTTCGAGCTGGACCAGGTGCGAGCTGTCGGGAACCTCGGTGAACCGGGCGCGGGGCAGCGCCGCCGCCATGGCCTTGCTGTGGTCCACCGGCGTCAGCCAGTCCTTGTCCCCCACGATGATGGAGGTCGGCACGTCGTCCAGCACTCCCAGGGCGGCCAGCTTGTCGTGGGACATCAGCGCCGGGTAGAAGTCGGCGATCACCTCGAACGGGGTGGAGCGGATCATCGACTCGATGAAGTCCACCACCGTGGGGCTGACGTTCGCGGCGTCACCGAAGCCCAGGTGGCGCAGCATCAGGAAGGCCAGGTCGTTGGCCGCCTCCCGGCCGCGGTCCACCAGCGCGCCCCGGCGGCCCAGCAGCGAGACCGTGCCCGGGGTGACCGTGTGCACGGCCCTGGCCAGCAGGGCGGGCAGTCCCAGGGAGACCTCGCCCAGCCTGCCGGCGGAGGTGGAGATCAGCGCGACCCCCCTGATCTTCTCCTCGAACAGCTCAGGGCGGCGGTCGGCCAGCGCCATGATCGTCATGCCGCCCATGGAGTGGCCCACCAGCACGCACGGGCCGGGTACCAGTTCCTCGATCACCTCGGCGAGGTCCTCGCCCAGCCGGTCGATGAGGACGCCGTGGTCGTCGACCGACGCGCGCGGCGAGCGCCCGTGGGAGCGCTGGTCCCACAGCACCATCCGGTAGGAGTCGAGCAGGTCGCGCCGCTGGTAGTGCCAGGAGTCGAGGTTGAGGGTGTAGCCGTGGCAGAACACCACGGTCAGCGGGGCGTCCTCGGGCCCGTCGACCTCGGCGTGCAGGACCACGCCGTCGGAGGCGGTGACCGCGACGGGCCGGCCGCGCAGCTCGCCGAACGGCTCGCCGGCCTCCAGGTCGGGCCGGAGCCTGATGCGGCCGATGGCGTAACGCTTGGCGAAGGCCGCGGCGGCCACCCCGGCGGACGCGGCGCCGACGAGCGCGCCGGCGACCCCCACCCTGCGCCGTGTGGCGATGCCCATGCGACCCCCTGACGTGCCTCTCACCGGTGAACGCGCGGGACCCGCGAACCGATCCGGGTCACGATCTCATACGAGATCGTGCCGAGGGAATCCGCCCATTCCTGGGCGGTCGGCTCGCCGTGCGAGCCGTCGCCGAACAGGATCACCTCGTCGCCCTCGGCCAGCGGGTCGTCCCCCACGTCGATCATGAACTGGTCCATGCAGACCCGTCCGGCGATGCGGCGGCGCCGTCCACCCGCCATCACCTCCGCCCGATTTGTCGCATATCGCAGAACGCCGTCCGCATACCCGAGGGGCACCAGTCCAAGCGTGGTCTCGCGATCCGTGACGTAAAGGTGCCCGTAGGACACCCCGGATCCGGCCGGAACCCGCTTGGCCAGCGCGATCCGCGCGGTCAGGGTCATCGCCGGGCGCAGGCCGAAGTCCCCGAGGGCGGGCACCGGGCTCAGGCCGTAGACCGCGATGCCGGGACGGACCATGTCGTAGCGCGCCCGCGGCAGCGTCAGCGTCGCCGCCGAGTTGGCGATGTGCCGGACCACGTGGGAACCCGCGACGCCCGCCTTCTCCGCCATGGCCAGCGCGTCGTCGAAGACGGCGAGCTGGGATGCGACCGACGGGTGCCCCGGCTCGTCGGCGCAGGCGAGGTGCGACCAGATCCCGGCGACCTCGATCGTCCCCTCCGACTGCCGGGCCAGGGCCCGGTCGAGCAGCGCGGGCCAGTCGCCGAACGCCGCGCCGCCGCGCGACAGGCCGGTGTCGATCTTCAGATGCAGCCGGGCGGTCCGGCCGGCGCGGACCGCCGCCTCGGCGATCCGGTCCACCAGGCCGGGTGCCCCGGCCGACAGCTCCACGTCACGGCCGACCGCCTCGTCCAGCGGCTCGCCCGGAGGGATGATCCACGACATGACCGGCGCGGTGACGCCGGCGTCGCGCAGTTCGAGGGCCTCGCGGATGTAGGCGGTGCCCAGCCGGGCGGCCCCGCCCTCCAGCGCGGCCCGCGCGCAGGCGACCATGCCGTGCCCGTAGCCGTCGGCCTTGACCACGGCCATGACGTCCGCCCCGGGGGCCCGCCCGGCCAGCAGGGCGACGTTGTCCCGGATCGCGGACAGGTCCACCCGCGCCTCGGCGGGCGTCGTCGGGAAGCTCATCTTTCCAGTTTGGCAGCTCGGCCGTCCTCCCGGAGCCGGTCCGTGACCTCCCTGACCGCCTCCGGGACGCCTTCCAGGACGTCCCACGCCGAGACCGGCCCGTTCCGCCCGGCCAGGCCGTGCAGGTACGCCGCGCAGGAGGCCGCGTCGTACGGTCCCAGCCCGGCGGCCAGCAGCGCGCCCGCGACCCCGGCCAGCACGTCGCCGGTGCCCGCGGTGGCCAGCCACGGGCTGCCGGTGAGGTTGATCCTGACCGGCCGCTCGTCCTCGGCGACCACGGTGGTCGATCCCTTCAGCAGGGTCGTCACGCCCAGCTCGTCCGCGGCCCGCCGCGCGTACTCCACCCTGCGGGCCTCGATCCGCGATCTCGGCACGCCCAGCAGCCGCGACAGCTCACCCGCGTGCGGGGTGATCAGCACCGGCGCGGAGCGGCGCAGCAGCGATCGGTTCCCGGCGACCAGCGTCAGGCCGTCGGCGTCCACCAGCACCGGGACGTCGCTCGCCAGCACCGAGCGGGCCACGGCGAGCGCCTCCGGTCCGGTGCCCAGGCCGGGCCCGAGCACCCACGCCTGCACCCGTCCGACCTCGCCGATCCCCTCGCCCGGTTCGAGCGGGGTGATGACGACCTCGGGCCAGCGCGCCCGCACCTGGGCCACGGGCTCGGCGGGACCCGCGTAGCGGACCATCCCCGCTCCCGCCCGGACCGCCCCGCCCACGGCCAGCACCGCCGCGCCGGTGTAGAGGTGGCTCCCGGCCGCGACGCCCACGACGCCCCGGCGGTACTTGTCGGACTCCACGCCCGGCCGGGGCAGCATCAGCGCCACGTCGGGGCCGGTGAGCGCCGACGCCCCGGGGTCGGGGAGATACGGTCCCAGCCCGATGTCCACCAGCTCGACCCGGCCGGCGCGGGCCGCGCCCGGGTCGACGAGCAGCCCGATCTTGCGGGCCCCGAACGTGACGGTGACGTCCGCCCGGACCGCCGGCCCGTCGACCCGCCCGGTGCTCGCGTCCACCCCGCTCGGCACGTCCACCGCGACCACCGTCGCGGGCCCCTCGGCGGCCAGCCGGGCCAGGGTCGCGTACGGCTCGCGCAGCGCGCCCGTCCCGCCGATCCCCACGAGCCCGTCCACCACGAGGTCGGTTCCGTCGAGGAGGCGCCGCACCCCGGCGCCCACCGCCGCGCCCTTCCCGGATTCCTTCCCGGAGTCCTTCCCGGAGTCCTTCCCGGAGTCCTTCCCGGTCTCCCCCGCGGGACCCGTCGCGGGATCCGTCACAGGGCCCCGCGCGGGGCCCGCCGCTCCGGCACCCGCCGGGGCCTCCCGGGTCGCGCCGCCGAGGTCCGTCACCCGGCCCCCGGCCCGCCGCAGCGCCGCGAGCCCGCCCTCGTGGGCCCGCGTCCCGGCCAGTACGGCGTGCACCCGGGCACCCCGGGCGGCGAGCCGCGCCCCGGCGTACAGGGCGTCGCCGCCGTTGTCCCCGCCGCCGGCCAGCACCACGACGCGGGAGCCGTACACCGTCCCGAGGACTCCGGCGCAGACGACCGCGAGGCCCGCGGCGGCCCGGTCCATGAGCGTCCCCTCGGGCAGCCTCGCCATGAGCGCCGCCTCGGCGGCCCTGATCTCATCGGAGGTGTACGCGGTCAGCATGGCTCCGACGGTATCCCGCGACGATCTCCGGCGCGTGCTCCGGCGCGGCCCGCCGTACGGCCGGCCCGCCGTCGCGCGTTCCCGCGCCCGCCACGCCCCGCCGCGCCCTCACCGCCTTCCCGCGTCGCCGCGCCGTACGACCGGTCGGCGGGGCGGGGCGGCGGGGCGCGGTCAGGCTTCGGCGATCACGTAGGCGATGGCGACGCCCCCGTCGTGGGTCAGCGAGAGGTGCCAGCGCCCCACGCCCAGCCGCTCCGCGACCTCGGCGACCCGGCCGCTGACGTGCAGCTCCGGCCGGCCGTGCGGGCCGCGGCGCACCTCGGCCTCCAGGTGCTCCAGCCCCGGCGGGGCGCCGAGCGCCTTGGCCACCGCCTCCTTGGCGGCGAAACGCGCCGCCAGGGAGGGCACCGGCAGGTCCCGCTCGGCCTCGGTGAACAGCCGCTCCCGCAGGGCGGGGGTCCGCTCCAGCGCTTCTTCGAGCCGGGCGACGTCCACGACGTCCACCCCGATGCCCACGATCACCGCCTCAGGCTACAAGCCGCGCCCGTCCCCGCCCCGCTCCGGCGGCTACTCCACGGTCACCGACTTGGCCAGGTTGCGGGGCTGGTCGACGTCGTGGCCCTTGGCGGTGGCCAGCTCGCAGGCGAAGACCTGCAGCGGCACCGCGGCCACCAGCGGCTGGAACAGGGTCTCCACGGCGGGGACGCGGATCAGCGTGTCGGCGTAGGGCTCCACCGCGGTGTCCCCCTCCTCGGCGATCACGATGGTCCTGGCGCCGCGTGCCCGGATCTCCTGGATGTTGGACACGATCTTGTCGTGGATGACCCGCTGACCCGACGGGGAGGGGACCACCACGACGACGGGCAGACCCTGGTCGATCAGCGCGATCGGGCCGTGCTTCAGCTCCCCGGCCGCGAATCCCTCGGCGTGCATGTAGGCCAGCTCCTTGAGCTTCAGCGCCCCTTCGAGGGCGACGGGGAAGCCCACGTGCCGGCCGAGGAAGAGCACGCACCGCTCACCGGCCAGCGAGCGGGCCAGCGCGCGGACCGGCTCCATGGTCGCCAGCACCTCCTCCACCTGGGCGGGCATCCCGGCCAGCCGGTCCAGGACCTGGGTGATCTCGTCGCCGAACTTCACACCGCGGACCTGCGCGATGTACAGGGCGACGAGGTAGCAGGCGACGAGCTGGGTGAGGAACGCCTTGGTGGAGGCGACGGCGATCTCCGGACCGGCGTGCGTGTAGAGGACGGCGTCGGACTCGCGCGGGATCGTGGAGCCGTTGACGTTGCAGATGGCCAGCACCCGCGACCGCTGCTCGCGGGCGTGCCGTACGGCCATCAGCGTGTCCATGGTCTCGCCCGACTGGCTGATCACGACGACGAGCGTGTCGCGGTTGAGGATGGGGTCGCGGTAGCGGAACTCGCTGGCCAGCTCGACCTCGCACGGAACCCGGGCCCAGTGCTCGATCGCGTACTTGGCGATGAGACCGGCGTGGTAGGAGGTCCCGCACGCGACCACGATGATCTTGCTGACGTCCCGCAGCTCCTGGTCCGACAGCCGCATCTCGTCCAGGGTCAGCAGCCCGTCGGAGCCGATCCTGCCGAGCAGCGTGTCGGCGACCGCCCGCGGCTGCTCGGCGATCTCCTTGAGCATGAAGTGGTCGTAGCCGCCCTTCTCCGCGGCGGAGGCGTCCCAGCCGACGTGGTAGTCGCGCGTCTCGGCCGGGGCCCCATGGAAGTCGGTGACCGTGATCCCCTCGTCCCGCAGCTCGACCACCTGGTCCTGGCCCAGCTCGACGGCCTCACGGGTGTAGGCGATGAACGCGGACACGTCCGAGCCGAGGAAGTTCTCCCCCTCGCCCCGCCCGACGACCAGCGGCGAGTTGCGGCGGGCGCCCACCACCACGCCGGGCTCGTCGGCCGACACGGCCAGCAGCGTGAACGCCCCCTCCAGCCTCCGGCACACCCGGCGCATCGCCTCGGCCAGGCCGTCGGCGGCGTGCCGCTCCAGCAGGTGCGCCACCACCTCGGTGTCGGTGTCCGACAGCAGCTTGTGCCCGTCGTCCTCCAGCTCGGCCCGGAGCTCGGCGAAGTTCTCGATGATGCCGTTGTGGATCACCGCGATCCTGGAGCGGCAGTCGGTGTGCGGGTGGGCGTTGCGGTCGGTCGGCGCGCCGTGGGTCGCCCAGCGGGTGTGCCCGATGCCGACCGTCGCCTCGGGGAGGGACCGCGACGTCAGCGCCGAGCGCAGGTTGGCCAGCTTCCCGGCCCGCTTCTCCACGGCCAGTTCCCCGGAGGGACCGACCAGCGCGATGCCGGAGGAGTCGTAGCCGCGGTACTCCAGCCGGCCCAGACCCTCGACGGCGACCTCGACCGCCGGCCGATGGCCGACATATCCCACTATTCCGCACATGTCCCAACCTCCTTCTTCCTGTGAGATCGACCGACGAGCCTATGGAGAACCCCCGGATGAAACCAAGAATCCTGCCCGCCATCGGGCAGGACCTGCCCCGGACGGAACCGCGCATGCCCGGACCCGCGCGGAGCGGTCCCCGGCGGATCAGTACGCTTGCTGGCTATGACCAACGGGTGGGAGGCGACTCCGTACGTGGAGCTGAGCCGCGAGCAGTGGAGCGGTCTCCGCAGGAACACGCCGCTGACGCTTACCGAGGACGAGCTGGAGGAGCTGCGCGGCGTCGACGACCCGATCGACCTGGCCGAGGTCACCGACATCTACCTGCCGCTCACCCGGCTGCTCAACCTGCACTTCACCGGGGGCAGGCAGCGCGGCGCGGCGGTCAGCACCTTCCTCGGGACGGGCGCCGGGCCCGCGCCGTACATCCTGGGCATCGCCGGCAGCGTCGCCGTCGGCAAGTCCACCACCGCCCGGCTGCTGCACACCCTGCTGGCCCGCTGGCCCGAGCACCCGCGGGTGGACCTGATCACCACCGACAGCTTCCTGTACCCCAACGCGGTCCTCACCGCCCGGGACATCACGCACCGCAAGGGCTTCCCGGAGAGCTACGACCGGCGGGCCCTGGTCAGGTTCGTCGCCGACGTCAAGGCCGGCCGGCCCGAGGTGACCGCCCCGGTCTACAGCCACCTGGAGTACGACATCGTCCCCGGCGCGACGCAGACCGTCCGCCGGCCCGACATCCTCATCGTCGAGGGCCTCAACGTGCTGCAGCCCGCCCCGCCGGCCGCCCTCGCGGTCAACGACTACTTCGACTTCTCCATCTACGTGGACGCCAAGGTCGAGAACGTCCGGGACTGGTACCTCGACCGCTTCCACAAGCTGCGCCGTACCGCCTTCGAGGATCCGCGGTCCTACTTCCGGCACCTGGCCCAGCTGTCGGACGACGAGGCGACCGAGTTCGCCAGGAACGTCTGGCGCGACGTCAACGAGCGCAACCTCGTCGAGAACATCGCCCCCACCCGGGGCCGGGCCGACCTGGTGCTGCACAAGGGCTCAGACCACTCCGTGCGCCGGGTGGGACTGCGCCGCATCTGACGGGTAGGAGGAGTCGCGTGCTGCATCTCCGCGTGATCAGCCCGTCCGAGCGGACGGAGGAGGTCCTCGGCCTGCTCGACGAGGCCGTCGGCGTGGCCAACGTCGTCGTGCTGCACGGCGCGGCCCGCTCCCCCAAGGGCGACCTCGTGCAGTTCGACATCGCCCGCGAGGCCGCCAGCGAGATGATCGACTGCCTGCGCGACCTCGACCTGGACACCGTCGGGTCCATCGCGGGCGAACGGGTCGACCTGTCGGTCTCCGAGGTGGCCGCCCGCGCGGAGGAGGAGGCGCCCGGCCACGGCGACGACGCGGTGATCTGGGACGAGCTCGCCCAGCGGGTCGAGGACGACACCGAGCTGAGCTGGGCCTTCCTGGCGTTCCTGGTGATCGCCACACAGATCGCGGCGGTCGGCGTGATCGTGAACTCGCCGATCCTGATCGTCGGCGCGATGGTGCTCGGCCCGGAGTTCGGCGCGGTCGCGGCCGTCTGCTTCGGCCTGCTCAGAGGCGACCGGCACCTGATCGTCCGTGCCCTGCGCACGCTCCTGACCGGGTTCGCGGTCGCCATAGCGGTCACGCTCGCCTGCGCGCTGGCCTTCCGCGCGCTGGGCTGGATCGACCCCGCCACGCTGCGCGGGCACGAGGAGATCGAGTTCATCGTCAAGCCCGACCGCTGGTCGATCGTCGTGGCGCTGCTGGCCGGGGCGGCCGGGGTGCTGTCGGTCACCGCGGGCAAGTCCTCGGCCCTGGTGGGCGTCTTCATCTCGGTGACCACCGTTCCCGCCGCCGGATACCTCTCCGTCGCCGTCGCCCTCGGCCGCTGGGACGACGTGACGGGCTCGGTCACCCAGCTCGCGGCGAACATCGCCGGCATGGTCGTCTCCGGTACGGTCACCCTGGTCGTCCAACGGGCCTACTGGTCGCGGTTCGGCGTACGGTTCCCCACGCGCGGGTCACGCGGCGGGGGGCCGGGACTCCCACGGGTCGGCCGGTAGGGATCGCGGCCGGCGGGAACCGGACGGAAGCCCGGACCCGGCGAAAGCCCGAGCCGGGCGGAGACCGTACGGCCGGAACCGGGCGGCAGCCCGAACCGGGTGAAAACCGTACGGCCGGAGCCGAACCGGCCTTTCGGCCGAGGCGGATTCGTCCGCACGGCGGAGGAACCAGGCACGGCCGGTGGATAGTGTCCGGGTATGACTATCCTCGCCACCGAGGGACTCACCAGACGATTCCCCCGGGTGACGGCACTCGACGGGCTCACCGTCGAGGTCGGCCCCGGCGTGACCGGCCTGGTCGGCGCGAACGGCGCGGGCAAATCGACGCTGATCAAGATCCTGCTGGGTCTGCTCGCGCCCTCGGCCGGCCGCGCCGAGGTGCTGGGCATGGACGTGACGACCCGGGGCGCGGAGATCCGCGGGACCGTCGGGTACATGCCCGAGCACGACTGCCTGCCCCCCGACCTGTCCGCCACGGAGTTCACCGTCCACATGGGCCAGATGGCCGGCCTGCCGCGCACGGCGGCCCGCGAGCGCGCCGCCGACGTGCTGCGCCACGTCGGCCTGTACGAGGAGCGCTACCGCGCCATGGGCGGCTACTCCACCGGCATGAAGCAGCGGGTCAAGCTGGCCCAGGCCCTGGCGCACGATCCCCGGCTGGTCCTCCTGGACGAGCCCACCAACGGGCTGGACCCCCAGGGGCGCGACGAGATGCTGGCGCTGATCCGCAGGATCGGCACCGAGTTCGGCATCAGCGTGCTCGTCACCTCCCACCTGCTGGGCGAGCTGGAGCGGATCTGCGACCACGTCATCGTGATCGACGGCGGCAGGCTGCTGCGCTCCTCCCCCATCTCCGACTTCACGCAGACCACCCGGACCGTCGTGGTGGAGGTGGAGGAGGGCCGCGACGCCCTGGCCGCCCGGCTCACCGAACTGGGCGAGACCGTCACCCCGCACGGCCGGACGCTCCTGGTGGAGGTCGGCGAGCCGGAGACCTTCGACACGCTCCGCGACGCCGTCTGCGACCTCGGCCTGCACCTCGTCCGCATGGAGCAGGGCCGCCAGCGCATCGAGGACGTCTTCCGGGAGCCCGCCGATGCCTGACCTGCCCGGCCCGCCGGACGACCGGAACCGGCCCCGCCCGCCCGACCAGCCGGACGACCTGACCGGCCGCGACACGCCCATCCGCCCGGACGGGCCCCCGGCGGGCCCCGGTCGCACCCGCGAGAGGACCGCCGTGCCCGAGACGCCCCCAGCGCCCTCCGGCGCGCTCACCCCGGCCCCCGCCGGGGTCATCCACGACATCGGCTACCGCCACTACGAAGGGGTACGGCTCGGCCGCGCCCACGCCGTCGCGGCGCTGACCCTGCACACCCTGCGCGGGGTGTTCGGACTGGGCCGCCCGGCCCGATCGAAGATCATCCCGTTCGCGCTCGCGACGGTCATGATGTTCCCCACGGTCGTATCCATCGGGGTCATGGCGCTGATCAAGCGTGAGGGGATCATCACCTACACCGGTTACGCGACCATCATGCAGGTCGTGATCGCCGTCTTCCTCGCCGCGCAGTCCCCCTACACCGTCGCGCCCGACCTGCGCTTCCGGGTGCTGCCGCTCTACCTGTCGCGGCCGGTGCGGCTCGTCGACTACGTCGGTGCCAAGGTCGCCGCGATGACCGCGGCGATGTTCCTGATCCTGGCCGTCCCGCTCACCGTGCTGTTCATCGGCGAACTGGTCATCGACCTGCCCGGCCCGACCAACGTCTCCGGCTATCTCACCGCCCTCGCCGGGGCCGCCGTCCTCGCCGTGACGCTGTCCTGCCTGGGCGTGGCGATCGCCTCCTTCACCCCGCGGCGCGGCCTGGGCGTCGCCGCGGTCATCGCGTTCTACCTGCTCACCTCGGCGGTCTCGGGTGCGCTCGCGGCGATGCTGGAATCGGTGAACGACTACACCGCCGCCGCGTGGGCGTGGATGATCAATCCGTTCTTCCTCGTGGACGCCGCGGTCCAGGTGGGCGTCTTCGGCGCGAAGGCGTCCGGCCCCACCACCTACCCGGCGGGCGCCGGCGTCGCCGTGACGATCCTGGCCGTGGCCCTGCTGATCGCCCTGTCCGTGACCGCCCTGATCCTGCGCTACCGGAAGGCGGCCTCGCAATGAGGATCGAACTGGCCCAGGTCTCCCGCTGGTACGGCAACGTCGTCGCCGTCAACGACGTCACCATGACCATCGGCCCCGGCGTCACCGGCCTGCTCGGACCCAACGGCGCCGGCAAGTCGACGCTCCTGCACATGATGGCCGGGTTCCTCGCCCCGTCCAGCGGCACGGTGACCCTCGACGGGACGAAGATCTGGCGCAACCACCGCGTCTACCGCTCCATCGGCCTGGTCCCCGAGCGTGAGGCCGCCTACGGCTTCCTCACCGGCCGGCAGTTCGTGCTGTCCGGAGCCCGGCTGCACCGCCTCCCCGACCCCGAGGACGCCGCCCGCAAGGCGATCGCCCTGGTCGAGATGGAACCCGCCGGGGACCGCAGGATCGAGACCTACTCCAAGGGGATGCGGCAGCGGATCAAGGTCGCCGCCGCCCTCGTCCACGACCCGCAGGTCCTCCTGCTCGACGAGCCCTTCAACGGCATGGACCCGCGCCAGCGCATGCACCTGATGGAGCTGGTCACCGGCATGGGGGCGGCGGGCAAGACCATCCTGTTCAGCTCGCACATCCTGGAGGAGGTCGAGCGCGTCGCCCAGCACATCGAGGTCATGGTCGCCGGCCGGCACGCCGCCTCCGGCGACTTCCGCGAGATCCGCCGCAGGATGACCGACCGGCCGCACGTGTTCCGGATCCGCTCCAGCGACGACCGCCGCCTGGCGTCGGCCCTGGTCGCCGACCCCTCCTCCAGCGCGGTCTCCCTCACCGGGCAGGGCCTGGAGGTGCAGGCCGTCGACTTCCGGCGGTTCACCCACCTGCTGCCCAGGGTCGCCCGAGACGCGGGGGTGCGGATCACGCAGGTCTCCCCTGCCGACGAGGACCTCGAAAGCGTCTTCTCCTACCTGATCGACAGGAGCAGCTGATGAACGGTGTCATCGCCGGGATCTCCTACCGCGCGCTGCTCGGCCGCAGAAGGATCTGGCTGCTCGTCCTGCTCCCACTGGTGCTCCTCGGCCTGGCCGTGCTGCTGCGCTGGATCGGCGAGGCCGGCGAGCAGGCGACCATCACGCTCCTGCAGACCTTCGCCATCGGCACGATGCTGCCGCTGCTCGGCCTGATCGCGGGCACCGGCGTGATCGCCCCTGAGATCGAGGACGGCACGGTCGTCCACCTGCTGTCCAAGCCGATCTCCCGGCCGGTCATCGCGCGGACCAAGTTCGCCGTCGCCGCCTCCCTGCTCGCCCTGTTCGGCGCCGTCCCGACCTTCGCCGCGGCCTACCTGCTGGTCGGCTCCGAGTCCGGCATCGCGTACGGCTTCACCGCCGGCGCCCTGGCCGGGGGCGTCGCGTACGCCGCGGTGTTCATGCTGCTGGGCATCATCACCCGGCACGCGGTCACGATCGGCATCGCCTACGCCCTGGTGTGGGAGGGCGTGGTCGGCAACTTCGTCCCGGGCGCCCGCAGGTTCTCCATCCAGCAGTGGGCCCAGACCGTCGCCGACCAGGTGTCGTCATCGGCGTTCCTGTCCACCGGGATCGCGATCGGCTTCGCCTCCGTCGCCCTGCTGGTCGTCACCGTCGGCGCGGTCGTCTGGGCCGGTCACCGCCTGCGGGGCTTCTCCCTCACCGGCGACGAGTAGTTCCGGCGGCATGCGCGCCCCGGCGAGGGGGCGCGCATGTACCGTTCACACATGAGGTCTCTGACGGAGCTGCGTCTCACCGAGTTCAAGACCTTCCGCGACGAGACGCTCCCACTGGGTGGCATGACGACGCTCATCGGCCGCAACAGCAGCGGTAAGTCGAACGCGCTGGACGGCTTGGAGGTGCTCTCCCGCCTGGCGTCCGGAGCGGACCTCGTCGACGCGCTCGACAGCAGGCGGGGCGATGAGGGTCCACTGCGAGGAGGCATAGAAGGGTGTCCTCCCCATGGAAGCGACAGATTCCAGTTGGGCTGCACTCTTCTCTCCCTCGATCGGATCGATAAGGGATATTTCCTGGTCAAACTCGATATCACCGTCCAGGTCCATCCGGAACCTGAGATCCTCAGTGAGACACTCGTCGGCATCTCCGAAAAACACCGTTCAACTCGGAACCCGCAAGGCCGGATAGCCCATGATCTGCTGAGGACGGTGGACACCCAGCCGGGGTCCGGCAGCATCGACGCCTCCTGGTACAACGGTCGCCCGGGTCGTGACCCTCGGGCGTCGTTCCGCTCCACACGACTGCTCACCAGCCAGCTTCCACTGCGGCTCCCGGGCGAGACGGAGGCCGAGCGCCGGGTGGTCGCCGCGGCGGAAGACGTCCTGGAGGCGCTTCGCGGGGTCTTCCACCTGGACCCTGTGCCACACCTGATGCGGCAGTACGTTCCCAGCCGTGACACGCGGCTGAGGAGAACCGCGGAGAACCTCTCCGCAGTGATCGGTCACATGGAGCGGCACGACCCCGATCGGTTCCGGCAGCTCGTCGCTCGCGTGCGCGATCTCGTCGAGCATGACGTGGCCGGAATCGAGATCATCCGCTCCCAGCTCAACGACGTCATGGTGGCCCTGCGCGAGGACGGGGCGGTCACTCCGGCCAGGGAGATGAGCGACGGCCTGCTGAGGTTCACCGCGATCGCCACGAGCCTGCTCCGCCAGGGGCGGGACCTCGACCTCGGCGGGCGCGGCGCGGAGGATGACCGCAGATCACCGATTCTGGTCATCGAGGAGTTGGAGAACGGCCTGCACCCCTCTCAAGCCAGTCAGATACTAGATCTGGTCAGGCAGGCCACACAGGAGGACGCCTCCCAAGTGATCTTCACCACGCACAGCCCCGCCTTGCTCTCCGCCCTGGACGCGGATGATCACAAACGTGTCGTCGTCTGCTCCCGTGATCGCAATACCGGTCTCTCCCGTCTCCGGGGGCTTTCGAAGATGGAGGGGTATCCCAGCCTGATGGCCCAGGGCGATCTCGGCACGGTCGTCACCTCCGGCCTCCTGGAGCAAACCCCCGCCCGCGAGCGCGATTTCACCGAGTTCGACCGGCTGATGGGAATCGGCTGACGGTGAGACGCAGGGTGGAGTTCGTCGACACGTCGGTGCTCTGCAACATCCTCGACGTCCCCGGTAAGAACCAGAGCCGGAAGAACGTGGTACGGCAGTGGCGGGAAGAGAAGAGGGACTGCGACCTCATCCTGCCCGTCACCGCGGTGATCGAGACGGGCAACCACATCGCCCAGCTCCCGGACGGCCGGATTCGCAGGGATCGCGCCGAGAGGCTTCAGCAGCTCCTCGAACTGGTCATCACCGGCCAGGCACCCTGGGTCCTGCACACCGTCGAGTGGGGAGAGGACTTCCTCCGGCGGCTCCTCGCCGGAGCCGGCACCGGAACACCGTTCTCCGATCACGTGATGGCGAAACTCGGCCTGGGAGACCTCTGCATTCTCACGGAACGGGAGCTCTATCGGAGCAGGGTGACCGGGGTGGAGGTCGGCATCTGGACGCTCGACGGCCAGCTCCATTCCCACTCGTGACGAAGGGGGGCGGGGGGGGGGGGGGGGGGGGGGGGGCGGCCCCCCCCCCCCCCCCGCCCCCCCCCCCCCCCCCGGCGGGGGGGGGGGGGGGGGGGCGGGGGCCCCCCCCCCCCCCCCCCCCCCCCCCCTTCGTTCGAACGCTCCGGCGGTCCGGTGGTCAGGCGCAGGCCGTGCGGACGACCTGGGCCAGGCGGTCCGCCATCAGCTCGGCCTGCTCCGCCGAGGCGGCCTCGACCATGACGCGGATCATCGGCTCGGTGCCGCTCGGCCGGATCAGGACCCGGCCGGTCTCCCCGAGCTCCGACTCCGCCACGGCGACCGCCGCCGACAGCTCCGGAACCGAGGCCTTGGTCCGGTCGACGTCCTTGACGTTGATCAGGACCTGCGGCATCCGGGTCATCACCGAGGCGAGCTCCGCCAGTGGCCTGCCCTCGCGGGCGACCGTCTGCAGCAGATGGAGGGAGGTCAGCACGCCGTCGCCGGTGGTGGCGTGGTCGAGCATCAGGACATGACCCGACTGCTCGCCGCCGAGGTTGTAGCCGCCCGCCTTCATGGCCTCCAGCACGTAGCGGTCGCCCACGGCGGTCTCGACCACCTCGATGCCGGCGTTCCGCATGGCGATCTTGAAGCCCAGGTTGGACATGACCGTTGCGACCACGGTGTCGGCCGCCAGCCTGCCCTCGGCGCGCAACGCCAGGGCGAGCACCGCCATGATCTGGTCACCGTCGACCACCTCGCCGGTGTGCGCCACCGCCAGGCAGCGGTCGGCGTCGCCGTCGTAGGCGATGCCGACGTCGGCCCCGCCGGAGACCACGGCCTCCTGGAGCCGCTCCAGATGGGTGGAGCCGACCCCGGCGTTGATGTTGAGACCGTCCGGGCTCGCGCCGATGGTCTCGACCGTCGCGCCGGCCCTGCGCAGAACCTCGGGGGCGACCACGTGGGCCGCGCCGTTGGCGCAGTCGACGACCACCCGCAGGCCGTCCAGACGGCCCGTCATGGTGGACAGCAGATGGGACACGTAACGGTCGGCCTCGCCGTACGCCTCGCGCACGCGGCCGACCGCGGCGCCGACCGGGCGGTCCCACTTCTCGCCGAGGCGCCGCTCGATCTCGTTCTCCACCGCGTCGGGCAGCTTGTGACCGGTGCGGGTGAGGAACTTGATCCCGTTGTCGGGGGCGGGGTTGTGGGAGGCGGTGATCATCACGCCCGTGTCGGCTCCGAGAGCCGTGGTGAGGTAAGCGACCGCCGGGGTGGGCAGCACGCCGAGCCGGAGGACGTCCACGCCGGACGACGCGAGGCCGGCGACCACGGCGGCCTCCAGGAACTCTCCTGAAGCCCGCGGGTCCCGGCCCACGACCGCGACGGGGCGGTCGTGCCGCCCCGTACCGGCGTTGAACGCTCCGGCGTCGCCGAGGACATGAGCCGCGGCCACGGACAGCTCCATGGCCAGCTCGGCCGTGAGGTCGCTTCCCGCGACCCCACGGACCCCGTCGGTGCCGAAGAGGCGCCCCAACTTAACGCTTGCTGTACTGCGGAGCCTTGCGGGCCTTCTTGAGGCCGTACTTCTTGCGCTCGGTGGCGCGGGCGTCACGGGTCAGGAAGCCGGCCTTCTTCAGCGGCGGGCGGTTGACCTCGACGTCCAGCGTGGCCAGCGCACGGGAGAGGCCCATGCGCAGGGCGCCGGCCTGGCCGGTCACGCCGCCGCCGTCGATGCGGGCGATGACGTCGAACTGGTCCTCGGCGCCGAGCGTCACGAAGGGCTCGTTGACGATCTGCTGGTGGACCTTGTTCGGGAAGTAGACGTCCAGCGGACGGCCGTTGATCGTCCACTTGCCGGTGCCCGGCACGATGCGGACGCGGGCGACGGCCTCCTTGCGGCGGCCGGTGCCGTAGGAGTTGCCCGTCGTGATGGGCTTGCGGACGGCGGCCTCGCCGCCGGCAACGGACTCGGTGGTGTACTCGGAGGGGAACTCCTCCGACAGAAACGTTTCCTGCTCACCCTCGACGGGCGTCTCGACACCGGTGGGCTCAGCCACGGTTCTCCTCTTACTTTCCTACTTGGCGCCGGCCGTCGGACCGGCGCTGCTGGCGATAAGCAGCTGGGCGACTACTGGGCGATCTGGTTCAGCTCGAACGGCACCGGCCTCTGAGCCTGGTGCGGGTGCTCGGAGCCGGCGTAGACCTTGAGCTTCTTGATCATCTTTCGGCCGAGGGCGTTCTTGGGGAGCATGCCCCGCACGGCCTTCTCGACGGCGCGGTCAGGACGCTTGTCCATGAGCTCGCCGTAGGTCATGGAACGCAGACCGCCGGGGTAGCCCGAGTGGCGGTAAGCCTTCTTCTGCTCCAGCTTGTTGCCGGTCAGGGCGACCTTGTCGGCGTTGATGACGATCACGAAGTCACCGGTGTCGACGTGGTTGGCGAAGGTCGGCTTGTGCTTACCGCGAAGCAGGATCGCGACGTGGCTTGCCAGCCGGCCGAGCACGATGTCGGTGGCATCGATGATGTGCCACTGACGCTCGACTTCAGCAGGCTTGGGTGTGTACGTGCGCACGGTCGTATGCCTTCTTTGCTCGCGTCTTCGGGACTGTCGGAAACGACAGCGGCTTGGTCGGTAGGTGCGGGCACACGACAGCCCGGACCTTCCGTCTCCCAGCCTTCAGGAGATGACGCCGGACGCGCCGCGTATCGGTCTTGACGAAGGAGACCAATTCGCACACAACAAACTAAGAGGGTACCGGTGATGGAGGGTACGGGTCAAAGAGACCCGGCCACACGCCGGTGCCTGCGACCAGTGTACCCATGCCAGGCGACTGCTCCGGGATCGCCGCACCCGGCTCACCAGAACGGTTCCGCTACGTTCCGGGCATTCTCTTCTTCCTCTTACGAAACATCTCTATCTTTGACAGCGGTATGTGGCAGTCCCCTCACGCCCGGCGCACCCATCGGTCCAGCCTTCGCCGCATGGGGCTGTTCGCATGCCTGACCCTCGTTCTGCTGCTGGGGTTCCTGCTCGGCAGGAACAGCCGCGAGACGACGACCACCGGCCAGGTGTACCTGAACAACGCCGACCCGGCGCGCCCCTCTCCCTCGGCCGCCGGAGGGCGGCCCGACGGCCGGGGCCCGCTCGCCCGGGTCGTGCGCCCCACCGCCCCCGTGACGTCCTCGCCACGGCCCACCGCGCGTGCCAGCAGGGGCCCGCGCCACCCCCTCACCGACCCCACCGAGGACGCCCCCCGCTATCTCAACGGCGACGACACGGGCACGACCCGGGTCATGACGTCCCTGAGCGCGATGGAGCGCGACGTCGTCCGGCTGACCAACGCCCAGCGCAGGCGGGCCGGCTGCGCGCCGCTGCGGATCGACGCGCGGCTGGTCAGGTCCGCCCGGGTCCACTCCGCCGAGATGGCGGCCAGCGGGCTCTTCTCCCACAACTCCCCCGACGGCGCCTCGCCCTGGAAGCGGATGGAGGCGGCCCGCTACCGCGACGGCGGCGCCGAGAACATCGGCCGCGGCTACTTCACCGCCGCCGAAACGGTCCGCAACTGGATGGCCAACCCCGGCCACCGGCGCAACATCCTCGACTGCAGGCTCGCCGCCACCGGGGTCGGGCTCGCCGAGGGCCCGGACGGCCCCTGGTGGACGCAGGATTTCGGCTACAGCTAGACCCGCGCCGCGGGGAGGGGGGCCCCGGCGGGGCCCCGGGCCGATCCGCGCGGGCGGGCCGCGGGCGGGCGGAAGATCTGAAGCACATGGCCTAGTCTCGGCGCATGGGTTTTCCCGGTGAACCGCCGCGCCGCCAGCCGTACGTCCTGCCCGACGCGCCGACGCCGCCCTCGCGCGGTGAGCACCCGCCAGGGTCCCCGCCGCACGACCGGCCCGGGGTCACGCCCACCGGTGACGGCGGCTGGTTCGCCTCACCGGGCAGGCCCTCCGAACAGCCGTACGGTGCCTCCGAGCCCCGCGGCGGATCCGGGCAGCCGTACGGCGCGCCGCAACCGCCCCCGGAACGCCACGAGGCCGCACCGTCCGCCGGGGAGTCGCCCGCCGGGGAGGACGCCGGGTCCGGCGCCGCGCCGTACGAGCGGACCTCCCGGCGGCGCACGGGGTCCCCCCGCGCCACCGGGGAGCCGGCCGGAGCGCCCGAGCAGCCGCGCCAGGCGATGTGGAGCCCCTACGACGAGGGCCCCCGCTCCTACCGGCCGTTCATCTTCATCGGGGCCGGGCTCGCCGTGCTGGTCGCCGCCGGGTTCGGCCTGGCGGCCCTCGCCGGCTCCGACGACGTCCCGCCGTCCGCCACCGCGAGCCCGCCGGCCGAGAGCTCGGGCGCGCAGCTGCCCGACGTGCCGGACGGCAAGTTCGGGTTCGCCGCCTCGCGGACCACCGACCCCGGCAGGCTCACCCTCGACGAGCTGTTCAAGCGGAAGAAGGTCGCGCACGGCGGCCAGAGGTTCGAGATGACCGTCCGCAGGAACGACACCAAGTGCAAGGACGCCGTGGTGGGCGACAAGCTGCAGAAGGCACTGACCGGCGGCAAATGCAACCAGCTGCTGCGGGCCAGCTTCCGCGACGCCTCGGGGAAGATCATCGGCACCGTCGGGGTCGCCAATCTCAAGACCTCGGCCTCGGCGTCCAAGGTCGTCTCCACGGTGCGGGGCAAATCCCTGGAGGAATATCTCAAGGCGCTGCCCGGTAAGGACAAAGTCACCAAATCTCTCGGCAGCGGCGAGGCGTTCGCCGGCGGATGGACCCACGGCCACTACGCCGTGCTGGTCTGGTTCCAGTACAAAGACGGGCATCTGCCGAAGAAGACCGAGGTCAAGAAGCTGAACCAGGCGGCCTTCGGGGCCGTCGACGCGACCGTCACGCCCGCGCTGGAGGCACGCTCGCTGACCGGCAAGCGCCCCTGACGGAGGGCTCGCCCGCCTGTCTCCGGCCGGGAGACGGGCGGGCCGATACGGCCCCGGACGCCCATACCCGCCTGACGATCTTGCGGCTATCGCTACGCTTCCCCGTATGCGTGGCCAGGAATCCGGGTCCGAGCACGAACGCGAAGCCGAACGTTCGGCCGCACCGACGACGCCTCCGCCGAGTTTCGGCCAGCCTTCGCCGCCGGTGCAGCGGACCGCCCCCTCAGGTGACGACCAGCCCTACGACCAGTCCCGGGACCCCTCGGCGTGGCCGGAGCAGGCTCCGGGCGCGGCCCAGCCGTGGACGGTCCCCGACGACGGCGCCCCCTACGACTGGTACGCCGACCCCGACGACGAGGCGCAGGCCCCACGGCCCTCCCAGCCTCCACAGTCCTTCCAGCCGCCGCAGCCCCCTGCCTCGCGGCCCGGCGTCCCGCAGCCCGGGGCGCCCACGCCGCCGGGGCGCTCCGGGCCGCCGTGGGCGGGCCCCGCGACCCCGCAGAGCCCGCAGAGCCCTCAGAACGCCCAGAGCGCCCAGGGCGGCGGCTCCGGGGCTCCTCCGTGGGCGGCGGCTCCGCAATCCCCTCAGGAGGCTCCTCGGGACCCCTCCTCACCACCCTGGGCCCCGCAGGCGGGAGCGGCGGGCACATCCGCCCCCTCTCCGTCCGGCCCGGCGTGGGCGGCCCCGCCGGCTCCGGAGCAGCCCGGCGGCCCCGGCGGCGGGTCACCCGTCCCGCTGACCACCGCGCCGATCGTGCCGGGGGCCCCGCCCTGGCAGCCGCCGCCCGCCTTCACCGCGGCCGCCGCCGGGATGCAGGTCTGGCCCTCCACCGAACCCGGGGCCCATGACGGCCCGCGGTGGCCTGCCGCCACCGGCGAGCCGGTCTGGACCGAGCACGACGACGCCGCGGGCCGTCCCGGCGGGCCGGGCGGCGTCGCCGTCCGGCCACCCGGCGCGGACGGCCCCGGGGGCGACCCCGCCGCCGAGGCCGGGTCCGGCGGTGCGGCCGCCGCGGAACGGCCCGCCGGGCCCGCGGGCCCCGGGCAGGACGCGCCCGCGGGGGGGACCGTCCCCCCGCGCGTGCCCGACCAGGATCAGGCGGCCGCAGGAGCGGCCGCCGCCGGCTCCCCCGGCGCCGTCCCCGCGCCTCCCGGCTCCCCCGGCGCCGTCCCCGCGGCTTCCGCCGTACCGGACGCGACGCCGGAGGCGGCCTCGCAGGCGCCCGCCGGGCAGTCCCCACCGGGCGCGCCGCACCCGGCGCGCGAGGGCTCGGCGGCCTCCGAGGCATCTGAGGCCTCTCCCTTGCCCCCCGGCCCTCTGCCCGCCGGTCCCGCGCCGGCCGGGGAGGCGGCCCCGCCGGGCGGCATACCCGAGCTGCCGCCGCTCTTCCCGCCCATCCCCGCGGCGCAGACGGCCCAGCCGCCCGTCCCGATACAGGCGGTCGCGCAGGAGCGCGGCCCCTTCACCCCACCCTCGGCGATGGTTCCCGTCCAGTTCGCCCCGCAGGCCGCGCCCCCCGCCACCCGGCGGAACCGGGTCGTGATCCTGGCGGCCGCGGCGGTGGTCCTGGCGGCCGGCGTCGGCACCGGCGTCGTCCTCGTCCAGCGGTCCTCCGACGATCCGAAACCGCCGGCCGTGGCCCAACCGGCCCCCACCGCCGGGGACACCGGTCCCACGGACCCCCCGGCGGCCACGGAGGAACCTCAGCTGACCGACGCCCAGGTGATCAACTCGGAGAAGACCGACCCCGGCAAGATGACCGTGACGGACGCCTTCACCAAGAAGGTCACCGTGGGCTCGGCCACCTTCGTCCGGGTCAAGACCGACGTCGCCAAGCAGTGCCAGGAGGCGGCGGCCGGGAAGTTCGCCAGCGCGCTGAGCAACCGCGACTGCCGGCAGGTGCTGCGCGCGACGTACGTGGACAAGAAGCGGAAGTACGCCGTGACCACCGGGATCGCCGTGCTGCCCGACCGGGCGTCGGCCATCGCGGCCGACCAGGAGAAGAACCTCGGCACCAACCTGTGGTTCCGCGGCCTGTCCGGGGCCGCCGGATCCGGGGCCGAACGCGTGAGCATCGCGGGCGGCTACGCGTCGGGGATGGTGTGGGGCCGCTACATCGTCTTCAGCTACGCCACCTTCAGCGACGGCCACACCCCGACCGCCAAGGAGAAGGTCCTCGGCAGGGTCAGCGGAGCCTTCCGGGACGCGACCGCCAAGGCCGTCGAGAAGCGCGCGGTCGCGGGGCAGGCCGGTCAGACCGGCGGCGCGTCCGTCACCGACTGAGCGTGCGCACCCGGCGGGTCTCCTTGGCCCGCCGGGCCAGCTCCCCGGGCTCGGGGTAGCGCACCTCCTCCAGGCAGAGGCCGTGCGCCGGCGCGACGCGCACCCCGGAGTCGCGCACGGCCCGCGTCAGCACCCCGCCCGGCCAGTCCACCGGCAGGCGGCCCTCGCCGACGGGCAGCAGCGCCCCGATGAGCGCGCGGACCATCGAGTGGCAGAACGCGTCGGCCACCACGGTGGCCACGAGGAGGTCGCCCTCTCGCACCCAGTCGAGCCGCTGCAGTTCGCGGATCGTGGTGGCTCCCTCGCGCTTCTTGCAGAACGCGGCGAAGTCGTGCTCGCCGAGCAGGGTTCGCGCCGCCTCGTTCAGTCTGCCGAGATCGAGGGGCCGGCCGTACCAGACGACCTCGTGACGGCGGAGCGGGTCCACCCCGCCGGCGGCGTCGCAGACCCGGTAGGCGTAGCGGCGGGACACCGCGGAGAACCGCGCGTCGAAGCCCTCCGGGGCCGCCGTGACGCCGTGCACCCTGACGTCCGGCGGGAGGATCCCGGCGAGCCTGCGGCGCAGCACGGGCAGCCGTACGGCGACGCCCTCCGCCGTCTCGGGACCGGGGAGGGGCTCGGTCCGGCGGTGCCGGCTGTCCAGTGCGCCCAGCATCGCGGCGTCCACGTCCACGTGCGCCACCTGGCCCCGGGCATGGACCCCCGCGTCGGTCCGGCCGGCCACGGTCAGCGCCGGCGGATCGGGGACCCTGAGGACCTTCCCGAGCGCCTCCTCGATCTCCCCCTGGACCGTCCGCCGACCCGGCTGCCTGGCCCAGCCGGAGAAGTCGGTGCCGTCGTAGGCGAGGTCCAGGCGCAGCCGTACCACGATGTTCCTCCCTTGAGCGCCTTCAAGCCCTTGAGCGCCCGAGTCCTTGAGCACCCGAGTCCTTGAGCTCCTGAGTCCCCTGATGAACGTGGAACGGGCCCGGCACCCGGGAAAGGGATGCCGGGCCCGTTCAGCGGGCCTGACGGATCAGGCTTCGTCCTTCTTGGCCTCGGTCTCCTCGGCCTTCGGAGCCTCGGCGGTCTCCTCGGCCGGGGTCTCCTCGGTCTCCTCGACCTTGGTCTCCTCGGCCTTGGGGGCCGGGGTCGCCGGGGCCGCGGTGGTGCGGACCGTGTTCAGCGGCTCGGACACCAGCTCGATGACGGCCATCGGGGCGGCGTCGCCCTTACGGTTGCCGATCTTGGTGATCCGGGTGTAGCCACCGGGACGCTCGGCGAAGGTCGGGGCGATCTCCGTGAACAGGTGGTGGACGACGCCCTTGTCGCGGACGATGGTCATCACCTGGCGACGGTTGTGGATGTCGCCCTTCTTCGCCTTGGTGATCAGCCGCTCGGCCAGCGGGCGGAGCCGCTTGGCCTTGGCGACCGTGGTGGTGATCCGGCCGTGCTGGAACAGCTGAGTGGCCAGGTTCGACAGGATCAGCCGCTCGTGAGCGGGGCTTCCACCGAGACGGGCACCCTTGGCGGGCTGAGGCATTTCGATCTCCTTGTAGTTAACCCGCCCCGGCCGTACGAGGTACCGGGGTCGGGCCGGCGGGCCTCAGTGGCCCCCGATTGATGAAACTCAGTACTGCTCGGTCTCGACGTACGCGCTGTCGTCGTCGTCGTAGCCGCCGCCGGCCACCGCGGTCGGGTCGAACCCGGGCGGGGAGTCCTTGAGCGCGAGCGTCATCTCGTGCAGCTTCTGCTTGACCTCCTCGATGGACTTCGCACCGAAGTTGCGGATGTCCAGGAGGTCCTGCTCGCTGCGGGCCACGAGCTCACCCACGGTGTGGATGCCCTCGCGCTTGAGGCAGTTGTAGGAGCGGACCGTGAGGTTCAGCTCCTCGATCGGCAGCGCCAGGTCGGCGGCCAGGGCCGCGTCCGTCGGCGACGGGCCGATGTCGATGCCCTCGGCCTCGACGTTCAGCTCGCGGGCGAGACCGAACAGCTCGACGAGGGTCTTGCCGGCCGAGGCCACCGCGTCGCGGGGCTTCATGCACGGCTTGGTCTCGACGTCCAGGATCAGACGGTCGAAGTCGGTGCGCTGCTCGACACGGGTCGCCTCGACCTTGTAGGTGACCTTGAGCACCGGGGAGTAGATGGAGTCGATCGGGATCCGGCCGATCTCCTGGCCCGGCTGCTTGTTCTGCGCGGCGGAGACGTAGCCGCGACCGCGCTCGACGGTCAGCTCCATCTCCAGCTTCGCCTTGCCGTTCAGGGTGGCGATGCGCAGCTCGGGGTTGTGCACCTCGACGCCCGCGGGGGGCGCGATGTCGGCGGCGGTGACGTCACCGGGGCCCTGCTTGCGCAGGTACATCACGACCGGCTCGTCGTGCTCGGAGGACACGACCAGCTCCTTGAGGTTCAGGATGATGTCGGTGACATCCTCCTTGACCCCCGGAACGGTCGAGAACTCGTGCAGCACGCCCTCGATGCGGATGCTCGTCACGGCCGCGCCCGGGATGGACGACAGCAGCGTGCGGCGCAGCGAGTTGCCGATGGTGTAACCGAAGCCCGGCTCCAGCGGCTCGATGACGAACTTGGAGCGGGTCTCCTCGAGGGACTCCTCAAGGAGGGTCGGACGCTGAGCGATCAGCATGTGGGTTCTCCCCTTGCATGGCGACGCCCGCTATTTGACGTCGCTCGTTACAAACAGCATAGGTGCCGTACGGCTGAGCCGTACGGCACCCGTGTGAGCGCTACTTGGAGTAGAGCTCGACGATCAGCTGCTCCTGGACCTGCGTGTCGATCTGCTGGCGGACCGGGAGCTGGTGGACCAGGACGCGCATGGCCTCGGGGGCCACACCCAGCCAGGCCGGGAAGGTCCGGTCACCGGCGGTGGCGCGGGCGACCTCGTAGGGCAGCAGGTTGCGCGAACGCTCCCGCACCTCGACGATGTCGTGCTCGCGCACGCGGTACGACGGGATGTCGACCTTCTTGCCGTTCACCAGGAAGTGGCCGTGGCGCACCTGCTGACGGGCGGCGTCGCGGGACTCGGCGAAACCGGCGCGGTAGACCACGTTGTCGAGACGGCTCTCCAGGATCTGGAGGAGGTTCTCGCCGGTCTTGCCGCCCTTGCGGTTGGCTTCCTCGTAGTAGTTGCGGAACTGCTTCTCGAGGATGCCGTAGATGCGGCGGGTCTTCTGCTTCTCACGAAGCTGGAGCTGGTACTCAGACTCCTTCGGACGGCCGCGGCCGTGCTCACCCGGCGGGTAAGGACGGATCTCGATGGGGCACTTCGCGGACTCGCACTTCTTGCCCTTGAGGAAGAGCTTGGTCTTCTCCCTGCGGCAGAGCTTGCAGTCCGCACCCGTGTAACGAGCCATTTTCTATCTTCTCCTGGGCGTCAGACGCGACGGCGCTTGGGCGGACGGCAGCCGTTGTGCGGCACGGGGGTGACGTCCTGGATGGACCCGACCTCGAGCCCGGTCGCCTGCAGCGAGCGGATCGCGGTCTCACGGCCGGAGCCGGGGCCCTTGACGAAGACGTCGACCTTGCGCATGCCGTGCTCCATGGCGCGGCGGGCGGCGTTCTCGGCGGCCATCTGGGCGGCGAACGGGGTGGACTTGCGAGAGCCCTTGAACCCGACGTGGCCGGCGCTGGCCCAGGAGATCACGTTCCCGTTCGGGTCGGTGATCGAAACGATCGTGTTGTTGAACGTGCTCTTGATGTGGGCGTGCCCATGAGCGACGTTCTTCTTTTCCTTGCGACGCACCTTCTTGGGCGCGCCCTGGCGGCTCTTAGGAGGCATAGCTTGCCTTCACTCCTGAGGTCTTCGGTCCTGCGGCTACGCGGACTACTTCTTACCGGGCTTCTTCTTGCCGGCGACGGTCTTCTTCTTGCCCTTGCGGGTACGCGCGTTGGTCTGCGTGCGCTGACCGTGCACGGGAAGGCCGCGGCGGTGCCGGATGCCCTGGTAGCACTGAATCTCGATCTTGCGGCGGATGTCGGCCTGGACCTCGCGGCGGAGGTCACCTTCGATCTTGAAGTTGGCCTCGATGTAGTCACGCAGCGGGACGAGCTCGTCGTCCGTGAGCTGGTGAACGCGAAGGTCGCCGTTCACGCCGGTGGCCGCGAGGGCCTCCAGCGCGCGGGTGCGGCCGATTCCGTAAATGTAGGTGAGAGCGATCTCCAGCCGCTTGTCGCGGGGGAGGTCGACGCCAACCAGGCGAGCCATGGTCGGGCATTCTCCTTCGTTGTGGCGGAGGTCCTGCGCCGCACTGCCCCTCCCCATGCCCAGGGGCGAGGGCCCCGGCCTCCGACCGGGGGTCTCCCGCGTGGTCCGGCCCGATGCGGGCCGCCTGCGCGGGCGTGAGACGCGCTTGCGTTTTACGGCCCCACATGGGACGAGTCCGCCACGTGGAGCGGACTCATGTAAGGCCTTGTTCTGCGACTAGCCCTGGCGCTGCTTGTGGCGCAGGTTGTCGCAGATCACCATGACGCGACCGTGCCGGCGGATCACCTTGCACTTGTCGCAGATCTTCTTGACGCTCGGCTTGACCTTCATAGTCCTAATTCGTCCCTCAGACGCTTACTTGTATCGGTAGACGATCCGCCCACGACTGAGGTCGTAGGGGCTCAGTTCGACGACAACCCGGTCGTCGGGAAGGATCCGGATGTAATGCATTCGCATCCGCCCGCTGATGTGGGCCAGGACCTTGTGGCCGTTGTCGAGTTGCACCCGGAACATCGCGTTCGGGAGCGACTCAACCACAGTGCCCTCGATCTCGATGGCGCCGTCTTTCTTGGCCATGGCCCTCGCGTTTCACTGATCGGTCGTCTGAGGCATCGGAACACTAAGCAGCCGCGACCACGCGCTTCGATGAGAGCGGCGGTTGCGAAACCGCCGACACGCAATGGTCATAGTGAACCGAAGAAGGAGTGTACGGCACCGGGCGGTGAAATGCGAAACAGACGGCCGGTACCTTGACACAACCGCTATCCAGGATACCTCAGATCAGGCCGTCCTCACGCGCCGGCGAGGTCTCGCGGGCATCGCGCGCCCTGCGGCCGCTCGCCAGGGTCAGCCCCGCTCCCAGCACCGTCACCACGATGGCGAGCGCCCCGAACAGCCACAGCGTCCGGGCGACGGACGCCGCCCCCGTCTCCCGCCCCGCCTCTCCTCCGGGGTGTCCGGCGGGCTGCGGCGCGCCCACCGTGAACATGCCGTTGTACGGCCCGCCCCTGACGCACCGGACCGTGACGACGTAGGAGCCGGGGGTGGCGTCGAAGCTGACGCGGGCGGTGCCGTACATCGCGCCGTCGTGGTCGCCGAGCCGGGCGGAGGTGGTGTCGAAGGCGGCGGAGTAGGCGACCGCGGGGGCGACGCACGGGTCGACGGAGACGATCACGAGCTGTCCCGGACGGGCCGTGGACGGGGTGACGCTCACGTCGTCCCCCGCTGCGGCGCCGCCGGCGAGCACGAACGCGGCCGCGCACATCCCGAGGACTCTCGCGCACGTCGCGACGTCGCGACCAGGCCCCATCGCCCACCCCCACCTCACGGCCCACCGATGGCGATCATGTACCCGGTCGCCCGCGGGGCAAGGCCCTCGGGGAGTAAAGATCACGCACAACGCCGGAAAGGCCCCGGCGGCGGGGTGTCGTCAGCGGTCCCCGCGGCGGCCCGCCGAGAGCAGCGTGATGACCAGCAGGACCATGCCCCACGGCCCCATCACCCACAGCGGCCAGGGATAGGGGAAGTCGAGGCCGCTCACCAGGCCGACGAAGAACCAGATCCCCCAGTTGATCGCGACGGCCACCGCCCAGACCTGCCACGCCTCCCTGATGTCGCCGGACTTCTTGCCGGACTTGGCCTTCGCACGGCGCTCCGGCTGCCGGGAGGCGGGCTCGGGGAGGCTCCGCAGGTCGACGTCGGGGAGGTCGGAGGTCAGCCGGGCCAGCTCACCGTAGGTCTTGCTGGTGTAGAGCTGCTCCAGACGCTCGTCGAACTCCTCCGTGCTGAGCCGGCCCTGCGCGTAGTGCTCTCTCAGCGCCGCGGCGACCCTGTCACGGTCACCGTCAGAGGCACGCATCTCCGGACCAACCGCCATCGGCATCACATCCGCTCACCGGCGGGCAGGTCGCCTAGCCCGCGTCTCCCAACAGGTCGGCAAGCCGCTCTTTCCCCCCGTCAAGGGCGGTCAGTACCCACGGACCATTATCGGTCACCGCGACGCTGTGTTCGAAGTGCGCGGACGCCTTTCCGTCGACGGTCACGACGGTCCAGTCGTCGGCCAGCACCCTGGTCCGGTCGGTGCCGAGGTTCAGCATCGGCTCGACGGCGAAGCACATGCCCGCCTCGAAGCGCGGCCCGCGGCCCGGGCGGCCGTGGTTGGCGACCCACGGGTCCATGTGCATCTCGGTTCCGATGCCGTGCCCGCCGTACTCCTGGGGGATGCCGTAGCGGCCCTGGGAGCGGACGTACCTCTCGATCTCGTGGCCGATGTCGGAGAGGTGGCGGCCGACGGTGAGCGCGGCGATGCCCCGCCACATGGCCTCCTCGGTGACCCGCATCAGCTCGGTCAGCTTGGGATCCACCTCGCCCACCGGAACCGTGATCGCGGAGTCGCCGTGCCAGCCGTCGAGAATGGCCCCGCAGTCGATCGAGATGACGTCGCCCTCGCGCAGCGGGCGCCGGTCACTCGGAATCCCGTGGACGACCTCGTTGTTCACCGACGCGCAGATCGTCGCCGGGAAGCCCTGGTAACCCTTGAAGGAGGGGATCGCGCCCTCGTCCCTGATGGCCTTCTCCGCGATGCCGTCGAGGTCCAGCGGGGTCATCCCCGGCTGGACGCTCTCGCGGAGCAGTCGCAGCGTCCGGCCGACCACCAGGCCCGCCGCCCGCATCTTCTCCAGCTGTTCGGGCGTCTTCAGCTGGATTCCGTGCCTGTTCTTCTTGAACACGTGCGCACCCCCTGGGGTGGTTCAACGGGCGGTCGAGGAGCCCAATTCCCCCGATTCTGCCCTAAATGACAACACGCCACCCGTGGAGTTCCCATGGGTGGCGTGCTGGATGAGATTTCCGGCCTGCCGGCCCGCCTCGCGGGCCGTTCCCCGGGCCATGACCCGGGAGCCGACCCGAGCCGGCCGTTCCCGCGCCGGGCCGTTCCCGGACCCGGACGGGCCGCTCGCGAACCGGGACCCGGGCGGATCACTTCCGGACCGGGATCTAGTCGGCGAAGGGGCGCAGAGCCTCCATCGCGCGCTGGGTGATCTCCTCCACCGGGCCGGTGGCGTCCACACCGATCAGGATGCCCTCGTCGGCGTAGAAGGAGACGAGCGGGGCGGTCTGCTCCTGGTAGACCTCCAGTCGGTGGCGGACGGTCTCCTCGGAGTCGTCGTCACGCTGGTACAGCCGACCGCCGCAGACGTCGCAGACGTCGTCCTTCTTGTCGTCGAAGTCGACGTGCCAGATGCGGCCGCACTGGCCGCAGGTGCGGCGCCCCGCCAGCCTGCGCACGACCTCCTCGTCGTCGACCACGAGCTCGAGGACGACGTCGAGGGCCGCGCCGAACTCCGAGAGCATCTTCTTCAGGATCTCGGCCTGGGGCACGTTCCTGGGGAAACCGTCGAGCAGGAAACCGTCCTGCGCGTCGCTCTCCGCGAGGCGGTCGCGGACCATCGCGATCGTCACCTCGTCGGGCACGAGGTCGCCGCGGTCCATGTACTCTTTGGCAATCCTGCCGAGCTCCGTGCCGCCCGAGACGTTGGCACGGAAGATGTCACCTGTCGAGATCTTCGGGATGGACAGGTTCGATGCGATGAACTGGGCCTGCGTCCCCTTACCCGCTCCGGGGGGCCCGACCAGGACGAGACGCACTACTTCAGGAAGCCTTCGTAGTTGCGCTGCTGGAGCTGGCTCTCGATCTGCTTCACGGTGTCGAGACCGACACCAACCATGATCAGAATGCTCGTTCCTCCGAACGGGAAGTTCTGACTCGCACCGACGACCGCGAGCGCGACGATCGGCACCATGGCGATCAGGCCCAGATACAGCGCGCCGGGAGCGGTCAGCCTCGTGAGCACATAGTTCAGGTACTCAGCCGTCGGCCGGCCCGGGCGGATGCCCGGGATGAACCCACCGTACTTCTTCATGTTGTCGGCGACTTCAACGGGGTTGAAGGTGATGGACACGTAGAAGTAGGTGAAGAAGACGATGAGCAGGAAGAAAGTGACCATGTACGCCGGGGTGTCGCCCCGCACCAGGTTCTGGTCGATCCACTGGACGACCTGGTTCGGCTCCTCCGCGGAGTTGCTGAAGAGGGTCGTGACCAGCTGCGGGAGATACAGCAGCGAGGAGGCGAAGATGACGGGGATGATGCCCGCCTGGTTCACCTTCAGGGGGATGTAGGTCGAGGTCCCGCCGTACATCCGGCGGCCGACCATGCGCTTGGCGTACTGCACGGGGATCCGGCGTTGCGCCTGCTCGACCATGACCACCAGGGCGATCATCGCGATACCGGTGATGATCACCACCGCGAAGACGAAGGCGCCCTTCTGGCGGGCGATGTTCAGCAGCTCGGCCGGGAAGACCGCGATCACCTGGGTGAAGATCAGGATGGACATGCCGTTGCCGACGCCACGGTCGGTGACGAGCTCGCCCAGCCACATGATGACGCCGGTGCCGGCGGTCATCGTCAGCACCATCGTGACGATGGCGAAGATGTTGTTCTTGTCGATGAGGATCTCTTCGCGGCACTGCGGGAACAGCTGCCCGCTGCGCGCGAGGGCGATGAAGGCGGTGGACTGCAGGATCGCCAGGCCGATCGTCAGATAACGCGTGTACTGCGTGATCTTCGTCTGGCCCGCCTGCCCCTCCTTCTTCAGCGCCTCCAGCCGGGGGATGACCACAACGAGGAGCTGGAGGATGATGCTCGCGGTGATGTAGGGCATGATGCCCAGCGCGAACACTGAAAGTTTCAGCAGGGCGCCACCGCTGAACAGCTGCACCATGCCGTAGATGTTTCCGGAATCGCCGGCCTGCGCCTGCTGGAGGCATCGGGCGATGTTCTCGTTGTTTACACCCGGGGTCGGAAGAACCGAACCGAGTCGGAAAAGCGCGATGATGCCCAGTGTGAAGAGCAGCTTCTTGCGCAGGTCCGGCGTACGGAACGCTCGGGTAAACGCGGTCAGCACGGTCCCTCCTGCGCGCCTGAAAGGCGAGGTCGGTCAACGATGGTGCGGGGGTGGCGCATCTTACTATCTCAAGTCAACGAGCCCGCGGAAATGAGTAGTCGAAGCCCACTGTCCAGCGAACTCTAACGCACTACGGGCGCGGGGGCCCATTATGAGCCCCCGCGCCACGTCATGCCATGCCTACAGCTCGGAGACGGAGCCACCGGCAGCGGCGATCTTCTCCTTCGCGCTGGCGGAGAAGGCGTGCGCCTGCACGTTCAACGCCACGGAGATGTCGCCGGTACCGAGCACCTTCACCGGCTGCCTCTTGCGGACCGCACCCTTGGCGACCAGCGCCTCGACGGTGACGTCGCCACCCTCGGGGAAGAGCTCGCCGAGCCTGTCCAGATTGACGACCTGGTAGGTCGTCTTGAACATGGCGTTGGAGAAGCCCTTCAGCTTGGGCAGGCGACGCTGGAGCGGAACGTTGCCACCCTCGAAACCGGGGGTGTTGGTGGTCCTGGCGTGCGTGCCCTTGGTGCCACGGCCCGCGGTCTTGCCCTTGGACGCCTCGCCGCGACCCTTGCGGATCTTCGACTTGTTGGCGCCGGGGGCCGGCCGCAGGTGGTGAATACGGAGCGGAGTGTTCTCTGCCATGTCTAGTCGACCTCTTCCACGGTGACGAGGTGCGTCACCACGGAGACCATGCCGCGGATCTCCGGGCGGTCCTCCTTGACGACGACGTCGCCGATGCGCTTCAGACCGAGCGAGCGCAGCGAATCACGCTGGTTCTGCTTGCCGCCGATCTTCGAGCGAACCTGGGTGATCTTCAGGCGTGCCATCGCCTAGCTCACCGCCTTAGCCGCCGCCGCCTCGGCGATGCCCTCGGCGCGAGCCTTGAGCATGGCCTTGGGGGCGACGTCCTCGATCGGCAGGCCACGGCGGGCGGCGATCTCCTCGGGCCTGCTGAGGCCCTTCAGAGCCGCCACGGTGGCGTGCACGATGTTGATCGGGTTGTCCGAGCCGAGCGACTTGGACAGCACGTCGTGGATGCCGGCGCACTCCAGCACGGCGCGCACCGGGCCACCGGCGATGACACCGGTACCGGGCGAGGCCGGACGGAGGAAGACGACGCCGGCCGCCTCCTCACCCTGCACGATGTGCGGGATGGTGCCCTGGATGCGGGGCACGCGGAAGAAGTGCTTCTTGGCCTCCTCGACGCCCTTGGCGATCGCCGCGGGCACCTCCTTGGCCTTGCCGTAGCCGACGCCGACCAGACCGTTGCCGTCGCCGACGACGACGAGGGCGGTGAAGCTGAAGCGCCGACCGCCCTTCACGACCTTGGCCACTCGGTTGATCTTCACGACGCGCTCGATGTACGAGACGCCCTTGTCGGCGTTGCCACCGCGGCGGTCGTCACGACGACCATCACGCCGCTCGCCACCGGCGGCGCCACCGCGACGCGGTGCTCCAGCCATTAGTGGTTCCTCTTCTCATTCGTAAGACGGGCCATCAGAACTCCAGCCCGCCTTCGCGGGCGCTGTCCGCGAGGGCCGCGATGCGGCCCGCGTAGCGGTTGCCACCGCGGTCGAACACGACGGCGGTGATCCCGGCGGCCTTGGCCCGCTGAGCGAGAAGCTCGCCGACCTGCTTGGCCTTGTCGGTCTTGGCGCCCTCGGCCGAACGCAGGGAGGCGTCCATGGTGGAGGCGCTCACCAGCGTGTGGCCCTGAGCGTCGTCGACGATCTGGACGAACAGGTGCCGCGTGGAGCGGTTGACGACCAGGCGCGGACGCTGAGCCGTACCGACGACCTTCTTGCGGACTCGGCCGTGGCGGCGGGCCCGCGAGACGGCGCGAGCGGCCGTGTGCTTGCCGAACGCAGTCTTGCCAGCCATGCCTACTTACCAGCCTTTCCGACCTTGCGGCGGACAACCTCGCCCTGGTAACGCACACCCTTGCCCTTGTACGGGTCGGGCTTGCGCAACTTGCGGATGTTCGCGGCGATTTCGCCGACCTTCTGCTTGTCGATGCCGTCCACGTGGAACAGCGTCGGCTTCTCGACGCGGAAGGTGATGCCCTCCGGAGCGTCGATGACCACCGGGTGACTGAAGCCGAGGGAGAACTCGAGCTGGTTCGGGCCCTTGGCCTGGACGCGGTAACCGACGCCCACGATCTCCAGGGTCTTGGAGTATCCCTGGGTCACACCGGTCACCATGTTGGCGATCAGCGTGCGGGACAGGCCGTGCAGCGCACGGATCTTGTTCTCATCGCTGGGGCGCGTGACGGTCACATTGCCGTCATCACCCTTGGCGACCTCGATCGGCTCAGCGACCGTGTGTGAAAGCGTGCCCTTGGGGCCCTTGACCGTGACGTCCCGGCCATCGATGGCGATGTCCACTCCGTTCGGTACAGGGATGGGCAGCCGTCCGATTCGCGACATGCTGTGACTTCTCCCTTCTACCAAACGAAGGCGAGGACTTCCCCGCCCACTCCACGCTTGCCGGCCTGCTTGTCGGTCATGAGACCGCCGGACGTCGAGATGATCGCGACGCCCAGCCCGCCCAGGACCCGAGGCAGGTTGTCCTTCTTCGCATAGACCCGCAGGCCGGGCTTGGAGACCCGGCGCAGGCCAGAGAGCGAACGCTCACGGTTCTGCCCGAACTTGAGCTCCACCACGAGGTTCTTTCCAACCTTGGCGTCCTCGACGCTCCAGGACTGGATGTAACCCTCCTGCTGGAGGATCTCGGCGATGTGCGCCTTGATCTTCGAGTACGGCATCGCCACGGTGTCGTGGTACGCCGAGTTCGCGTTTCGCAGACGCGTGAGCATGTCTGCGATCGGGTCGGTCATCGTCATGGCCGGTGGCCTTCCTCACCGCGGTTTCCCCAGGGGACCTGCGGTGCGGTCATGGGCGCCTGGGACGGCGCCCGGTGAATGGACTTACTGGTGCGGCCGGCGGCGCCGCGCGGCTCCACGGACCCCTGCGGGACCCGTACGGCCGCGCGGACGGCTACCAGCTCGACTTGGTGATGCCGGGCAGCTCGCCCCGGTGCGCCATCTCGCGGAAGCAGATGCGGCACAGGCCGAACTTCCGGAAAACGGCGCGCGGGCGACCGCAGCGCGAGCACCGAGTGTACGCCCGGACCTCGAACTTGGCCTTGCGAGCAGCCTTGACCTTGAGCGACGTCTTCGCCATGATCAGGCCTCCTTGAAGGGGAATCCGAGGTGCTTGAGCAGCGCCCGGCCCTGGTCGTCGGACTTAGCGGTGGTCACGACGGTGATGTCCATGCCCCGCTGGCGGTCGATCCTGTCCTGGTCGACCTCGTGGAACATGACCTGCTCGGTGAGGCCGAAGGTGTAGTTGCCGTTGCCGTCGAACTGCTTGGGCGACAGACCGCGGAAGTCACGGATACGCGGCAGCGCCAGCGACAGCAGCCGGTCCAGGAACTCCCACATCCGGTCGCCGCGCAGCGTGACGTGGGCGCCGATCGGCATGCCCTCACGCAGCTTGAACTGGGCGATGGACTTGCGGGCCCGGACGACGGCCGGCTTCTGACCGGTGATCGCGGTGAGGTCGCGGACGGCGCCCTCGATGAGCTTCGAGTCGCGAGCGGCCTCGCCGACGCCCATGTTCACCTTGATCTTGGTGATCGTGGGCACCAGCATGATGTTCTCGATCCCGAACTCCTCACGCAGCTTCGCGATGATCTCCTCGCGGTAGCGCTGCTTGAGGCGCGGGGCGGGCCGCGCGGCCTGGACGGTCTCGGTGGTCTCAGCGGTCATCAGTTGTCCTCACCCGACTCGTCGGAGGCGGACTTGGCCGACTCCTTCTTGGCAGGCTTCTCGTCATCCTTGAGCTTCTTGACGTTGCTCACGTGGATGGGAGCCTCCATGGTCTGCACACCGCCGGTCTTGGCGCCGCGCGGGCCCTGGTGGGTCTCCTTGGAGTGCTTCTTGATCAGGTTGACGCCCTCGACCACCACGCGGTCCTCGCGCGGGAAGGCGGCGATCACCCGGCCCTTGGCACCCTTGTCCTTGCCGGCGATGACCTGGACCAGGTCACCCTTCTTCACATGCAGCTTCGGCATTTACAACACCTCCGGCGCGAGCGAGATGATGCGCATGAACTTCTTGTCACGCAGCTCGCGTCCGACCGGACCGAAGATACGCGTGCCACGAGGGTCACCGCTGTCCTTGATGATGACGGCGGCGTTCTCGTCGAAGCGGATGTAGGAGCCGTCGGGCCGGCGGCGCTCCTTGACAGTGCGGACGACGACCGCCTTGACGACGTCGCCCTTCTTCACGGTGCCGCCCGGAATGGCGTCCTTGACCGTGGCGACGATGATGTCGCCGATTCCCGCGTAGCGCCGGCCCGAGCCACCGAGCACGCGGATGCAAAGGATCTCCTTGGCACCCGTGTTGTCGGCGACCTTGAGCCGCGACTCCTGCTGGATCACTTGTACTCCTGTTTGTCTCGCCGGTTCTCACCCTCGGGTGAGCCTTGCGGAACCTGCTGGGTCTTTTTCCCCCGGGACAGCCCTGCTGACGGGTTCGCCCGTCGCAGCCTACGCGGTGCGACGGGGTCCTCCCGCCCGCGGGCCGCCGCCGCAGGCGGGGCGAAGATCTTCTTCGCCCCCTTGGACACCACCGTGGGGAGTGAACGGGTCACTCCCCACGGGGCGCGTTCGTTACTTGGCCTTCTCGAGGATCTCGACGACCCGCCAGCGCTTGCTGGCCGACAGCGGCCGGGTCTCCATCAGAAGGACGCGGTCGCCGACGCCGCAGGCGTTGGCCTCGTCGTGCGCCTTGTACTTGGTCGTCCTGCGGATGACCTTGCCGTACAGCGGGTGCTTGACGCGGTCCTCAACGGCGACCACGACGGTCTTGTCCATCTTGTCGCTGACCACCAGGCCCTCACGGGTCTTGCGGTAGTTCCGCGCCTGGGTCGTGCTCTCAGCGGTCTCAGCCATCGACCGACTCCTTCTCAACCGTAACGATGCCGAGCTCCCGCTCACGCATCACGGTGTAGATACGGGCGATCTCGCGGCGGACGGCGCGCAGCCGCCCGTGGCTCTCCAACTGGCCGGTCGCGGCCTGGAAGCGGAGGTTGAACAGCTCCTCCTTGGCTTCCTTCAGCTTCTGGACCAGGGTGTCCTGGTCCTCCACCCGCAGCTCACCGGCGGTCAGGCCCTTAGCCATCACGCCTCACCCACTTCACGCTTGACGAACCGGCACTTCATCGGGAGCTTGTGCATCGCACGACGCAGAGCCTCACGGGCCACCGGCTCGGCGACACCCGACAGCTCGAACATGATGCGGCCGGGCTTGACGTTGGCGATCCACCACTCCGGCGAACCCTTACCGGAACCCATGCGGGTCTCGGCCGGCTTCTTGGTCAGCGGACGGTCCGGGTAGATGTTGATCCAGACCTTGCCGCCACGCTTGATGTGCCGGGTCATGGCGATACGAGCCGACTCGATCTGGCGGTTGGTCACGTAGGAGTGCTCAAGCGCCTGGATGCCGAACTCGCCGAACACGACCCTGGTGCCGCCCTTGGCGGCGCCGTGACGGTCAGGCCGGTGCTGCTTGCGGTGCTTGACCCTGCGAGGGATCAGCATGGTCAGCTCCCTTCAGCACCCGGCTGCGCAGCCGGGCCGGTCTCGGGGGCGGCCTGCGAGGCCGCCTCGTTCCTGGGGGCGCGGTCACCGCGACCGGCGCCACCGCGGCGCGGACGGTCACCGGCGCCACGGCGGGGACGGTCGGCGCCGCCGCCACGACGGTCGTCGCGGTCACGACGCTGGCCGGCACGGGCACCGGCGGCGGCCGCCTCGCGCTCGGCGCGGCTCGTCGGGGCCTCACCCTTGTAGATCCACACCTTCACGCCGATGCGGCCGAAGGTGGTGCGGGCCTCGTAGAGGCCGTAGTCGATGTCGGCGCGGAGCGTGTGCAGGGGCACGCGGCCCTCGCGGTAGAACTCCGAACGCGACATCTCGGCACCGCCCAGACGGCCGGAGCACTGCACCCGGATGCCCTTGGCGCCGCTCTTCATCGCCGACTGCATCGCCTTGCGCATGGCCCGCCGGAACGAGACACGGCTGGACAGCTGCTCGGCCACGCCCTGCGCGACGAGCTGGGCGTCGATCTCAGGGTTCTTGACCTCGAGGATGTTCAGCTGGACCTGCTTCTTGGTCAGCTTCTCGAGGTCACCGCGGATCCGGTCGGCCTCGGCGCCGCGGCGGCCGATGACGATGCCCGGACGGGCGGTGTGGATGTCGACCTGTACCCGGTCGGTGGTCCGCTCGATCTCCACCTTGGAGATGCCGGCCCGCTCCATGCCCTTCTTGAGCATGCGGCGGATCGCCACATCCTCGGCAACGTACGACTTGTAGAGCTTGTCGGCATACCACCGGCTCTTGAAGTCGGTCGTGATGCCGAGGCGGAACCCGTGCGGGTTTACCTTCTGACCCACTAGCGGGTCCTCCCCTTCGGCTCGCGGGACTCCACGATCACGGTGATGTGGCTCGTCCGCTTGTTGATCCGATAGGCACGGCCCTGGGCGCGGGGACGGAACCGCTTCAGGGTCGGGCCCTCGTCGACCCACGCACGGCTCACGAAGAGCGTGCCGGGGTCGAGCTTGAAGTTGTGCTCCGCGTTCGCAATGGCGCTCGACAGCACCTTGTACACGGTCTCGCTCGCCGCCTGGGGAGCGAACTGCAGCACGGCCTGCGCCTCCGAAGCGGGCAGCCCGCGAATGAGGTCCACCACGCGGCGGGCCTTCATGGGCGTGTGGCGCGCGAACCGCACCTGAGCCCTGGCTTCCATCGCTTACTCCTCTTACTTCTGCTTCGCTGAGGCGCTTACCGCCGGCTGCGGCGGTCTTCCTTGACGTGGCTGCGGAACGTCCGCGTGGGGGCGAACTCACCGAGCTTGTGACCGATCATCGACTCGGTGACGAACACCGGGACGTGCTTGCGGCCGTCGTGGACGGCGATCGTGTGGCCGAGCATGTCGGGCACGATCATGGAGCGCCGAGACCACGTCTTGATGACGTTCTTGGTGCCCTTTTCGTTCTGCGTGTCCACCTTCTTCTGAAGGTGGTCGTCCACGAAGGGACCCTTCTTAAGGCTACGTGGCATTTTGGCTGCTCCTACCGCTTCTTCCGCTTGGTCCTACGGCGGATGATCAGCCGGTCGCTGGCCTTGTTCGCCGCACGAGTACGACCCTCGGGCTTGCCCTTGGGGTTCACCGGGTGACGGCCGCCGGAGGTCTTACCCTCACCACCACCGTGCGGGTGGTCGACCGGGTTCATCGCGACACCGCGAACGGTGGGGCGCTTGCCCTTCCACCGCATACGGCCGGCCTTACCCCAGTTGATGTTGCCCTGCTCGGCGTTGCCGACCTGACCGATGGAGGCCCGGCAGCGGACGTCGACCTGGCGCATTTCGCCGGAGGGCATGCGCAGCGTGGCGTACTGGCCCTCCTTGGCGAGAAGCTGGATCTGCGCGCCGGCGGACCGGCCCAGCTTGGCGCCACCGCCCGGACGGAGCTCCACCGCGTGGATGAAGGTACCGGTCGGGATGTTGCGCAGCGGGAGGCAGTTACCCGGCTTGATGTCGGCCGTGGGGCCGTTCTCGATCAGGTCGCCCTGCTTGAGGCCGGTCGGGCAGAGGATGTAGCGCTTCTCCCCGTCGGCGTAGTGCAGCAGCGCGATGCGGGAGGTGCGGTTCGGGTCGTACTCGATGTGAGCGACCTTGGCCGGGATCCCGTCCTTGTCGTGGCGCCGGAAGTCGATGATCCGGTAGGCGCGCTTGTGGCCGCCGCCCTGGTGGCGGGTGGTGACCCGGCCGTGGACGTTGCGGCCGCCCTTGCTGTGCAGGGGCGCCAGCAGCGACTTCTCGGGCGTGCTGCGCGTGATCTCGGAGAAGTCCGAGACACTGGCGCCGCGGCGACCCGGGGTCGTCGGCTTGAGCTTACGGATGCCCATCTTTTTCGTTCATCCTTTGTCGGTTGATCCGGCCGAAGGCCCCCCGTCGTGGGACGGGGGGCGTTCCGGCCGGGTACTTACGTGCGAGCGGGTCAGCCGACCTGACCGAAGATGTCGATCCGGTCGCCCTCGACCAGGCTCACGATCGCGCGCTTGGTGTTGGGACGCTGTCCGTAGCCGAACTTGGTCCGCTTGCGCTTGCCCTGGCGGTTGATGGTGTTGACGCTGGCCACCTTGACGCCGAAGATCTGCTCAATGGCGATCTTGACCTGCGTCTTGTTGGCCGTCTTCCGCACCAGGAACGTGTACTTGTTGTGCTCGTCGATCAGGCCGTAGCTCTTCTCGGAGACAACCGGCTTGATGATGATGTCGCGCGGGTCGGCGATCTTCTCCATCAGGCGTCTTCCTTCCCGCTCTTGCCCAGACGCTCCACGACCTGGTCGTACGCAGCCTGGGTGAAAACGACGTCGTCGTAGCAGAGCACGTCGTAGGTGTTCAGCTGCCCCGCGTCCAGCAGGTGGACCTCGGGAGCGTTGCGCAGGCTGAGCCAGGTGAGCTCGTCACCCTCGTCGACGACGACGAGCACGCTGCGAGCCTGCGTGATCTTCCGCAGCGACTCCAGGGCCGCCTTGGTCTTCGGGGTCTCACCCTCGACCAGGCCGCTGACCAGGTGAATGCGGCCGCCGTTGGCCCGGTCGGACAGGGCGCCGCGCAGCGCGGCGGCCTTCATCTTCTTGGGCGTCTTCTGGCTGTAGTCCCGCGGGACCGGGCCGTGAACGGTGCCGCCGCCGGCGAACTGCGGGGCGCGGGTCGAACCCTGACGGGCGCGGCCGGTGCCCTTCTGGCGGTACGGCTTCTTGCCGCCGCCGCTGACCTCACCGCGGGTCTTGGCCTTGTGGGTGCCCTGCCGGCGAGCGGCGAGCTGGGCCACGACGACCTGGTGGATCAGAGGAATGTTGACCTTGGCGCCGAAGATGTCTTCGGGCAGGTCGACGGTGCCCGACTTGGCTCCGCGCACGTCGAGGACGTCAATGGTGCTCACTTGGCAGCCCCCTTCTTGGCAGAGGTGCGGACGAGGACCAGGCTGCCGTTGGCGCCGGGGATCGCACCCTTGATCAGGATGAGATTCTTCTCGGCGTCCACGGCGTGGACCTTCAGGCTCTGGATGGTGGTGCGGACGTTGCCCATCCGACCGGCCATGCGCAGGCCCTTGAAGACGCGGCCCGGGGTGGCGCAGCCGCCGATGGAACCCGGCGAGCGGTGCTTGCGCTGGGTACCGTGCGAGGCGCCCAGACCCTTGAAGCCGTGCCGCTTCATGACACCGGCGAAGCCCTTGCCCTTGCTCTTGCCCGTCACGTCGACGAACTGGCCGGCCTCGAAGGTGTCGGCCAGCAGCTCCTGGCCGAGGGTGTAGTCGTTCGCGTCGTCGGTGCGGATCTCCGCGAAGTAACGGCGCGGGGTGATGTCGTGCTTGCGGAGGTAGTCGCCGAGCGGCTTGTTGACCTTCCGGGGGTCGACCTGTCCGAAGCCGAGCTGGATGGCGGAGTAGCCGTCCTTCTCGGTGGTGCGGACGCGGGTCACCACGCACGGACCGGCCTCGACGACGGTCACCGGGACCATCCGGTTGTCCGCGTCGAAGACCTGGGTCATGCCGAGCTTCTTGCCCAGGACGCCCTTGATCTGCTTAGCCATGTCAGTGCGTTCCCTCAGAGCTTGATCGAGATGTCAACGCCGGCGGGAAGGTCGAGTCGCATGAGCGAGTCGACCGTCTTCGGCGTCGGGTCGATGATGTCAATCAGCCGCTTGTGCGTGCGCATCTCGAAGTGCTCGCGGCTGTCCTTGTACTTGTGCGGCGAACGGATGACGCAGTACACGTTCTTCTCGGTCGGCAGCGGCACCGGGCCCGCGACCTTAGCGCCAGTCCGCGTCACCGTCTCGACGATCTTCTTGGCCGAAACGTCGATGACCTCGTGGTCATAGGCCTTGAGCCGGATGCGGATCTTCTGTCCCGCCATAATGGCCTCGGTGTCCTTCGCTGTCGTCTGAAAAAGTTGCGTGCGGCCTGTGGCCGCTGTGATGGCCGAGTCCGCCGGGCCTGGTGGCCCGTGCCGTCTCCGGCATGGCTTCCTCGTCCGTGCCCCACGTAGCAGACGCTTTCGGTCTGCGCTTTCTTCCGTGATCTGGCAGTTACTTCGGTCACTTCGGCCGAACCAACTGCGAGATCACGGTTCGTGGGTCGTGCCCGGCGGCACGTGCCGTACGGCACGGCCACCTCGTGGTGCGGCGGCCGGCCCTTTGGTCGAGGGCCGGCCGCCGCTCCGCGAGCGTACTACTTGAGGATCTTCGTCACACGGCCGGCGCCGACGGTGCGGCCACCCTCGCGGATCGCGAACTTGAGGCCCTCCTCCATCGCGATCGGCTGGATGAGCTGGACGGTCATCTCGGTGTTGTCACCGGGCATGACCATCTCGGTGCCCTCCGGCAGGTTCACAACGCCGGTCACGTCAGTCGTACGGAAGTAGAACTGCGGACGGTAGTTGTTGAAGAACGGCGTGTGGCGGCCGCCCTCGTCCTTCGAGAGGATGTAGACCTGACCCTCGAACTCCGTGTGCGGAGTCGTGGTGCCCGGCTTGATGATGCACTGGCCGCGCTCGACGTCCTCGCGCTTGATGCCACGGAGGAGCAGACCGACGTTGTCACCGGCCTGGCCCTCGTCGAGGAGCTTGCGGAACATCTCGACACCGGTGACCGTGGTGGTGGTCTTGGTGTCCTTGATGCCGATGATGTCGACGGTCTCGTTGACCTTGACGACACCGCGCTCGATACGGCCGGTGACGACGGTGCCGCGACCGGTGATCGAGAACACGTCCTCGATCGGCATGAGGAACGGCTTGTCGGTCTCACGGGTCGGCTCGGGGACGTTCTCGTCCACGGCGGTCATGAGCTCGATGATGCTGTCGCCCCACTTCTGGTCGCCCTCGAGGGCCTTCAGAGCGGAGACGCGGACGACCGGCAGGTCGTCGCCGGGGAACTCCTGAGCCGAGAGAAGCTCACGGACCTCGAGCTCGACGAGCTCCAGGATCTCCTCGTCGTCGACCATGTCGGCCTTGTTGAGGGCCACGACGATGTAGGGGACGCCGACCTGGCGGGCCAGGAGGACGTGCTCCTTCGTCTGCGGCATCGGGCCGTCGGTGGCGGCGACCACGAGGATCGCGCCGTCCATCTGGGCCGCACCGGTGATCATGTTCTTCACGTAGTCGGCGTGACCGGGGCAGTCCACGTGGGCGTAGTGGCGCTTCTCGGTCTGGTACTCGACGTGCGCGATGGAGATCGTGATACCACGAGCCTTCTCCTCGGGCGCCTTGTCGATCTTGTCGAACGGGGTCGCCTCGTTGAGCTCAGGGAAACGCTCGTGGAGCACCTTGGTGATCGCCGCGGTCAGAGTGGTCTTGCCGTGGTCGATGTGCCCAATGGTGCCGATGTTTACGTGCGGCTTGGTCCGCTCGAACTTGGCCTTGGCCACTGTCTGTCTCCTTAGAGATTCTGACTTGACTTTCGTCTTTTCACTCGGGCTTGGGGAGGCCGTCCCTCACGGGACCGGCCGGCGAGCCGTCTTTCTCCCCGCACCCTCCCGATGAGGAGGCGACCAGGTCGCCTCCGCCACCGGAACGGATGCCGGACCTACTCGCCCCGCACCTTCGCGACGATCTCCTTGGCGATGTGCGCAGGCACTTCCGCGTAGGAGTCGAACTGCATGCTGAAGCTGGCGCGCCCCTGCGTCTTGCTACGAAGGTCACCCACGTAGCCGAACATCTCAGAGAGCGGCACGAGCGCCTGGATGACACGCGCGCCGGCGCGCTCATCCATCGCCCGGATCTGCCCGCGGCGGCCGTTGAGGTCGCCGATGACGTCGCCCATGTAGTCCTCGGGGGTGGTGACATCGACAGCCATCACCGGCTCCAGGATTACGGCGTCCGCCTTGCGCGCGGCCTCCTTGAAGGCCATCGATCCAGCGATCTTGAAGGCCATTTCGGACGAGTCGACCTCGTGGAAGGCGCCGTCCTGCAGGGTGACCTTCACCCCGACCATGGGGTAGCCGGCGAGAACGCCGAACTCGGCGGCCTCCTGGGCGCCCGCGTCCACCGACGGGATGTACTCCCTGGGGATGCGGCCACCGGAGACCTTGTTCGCGAACTCGTAGCCGTCGTTGCCTTCGCCGAGCGGCTCGAGGTCGATGATGACCCGGGCGAACTGGCCGGAACCACCGGTCTGCTTCTTGTGGGTGTAGTCGACCTTCTCCACCTTGCGGCGGATGGTCTCCCGGTAGGCGACCTGCGGCCGGCCGACGTTGGCCTCGACCTTGAACTCGCGGCGCATCCGGTCGACGAGGATCTCCAGGTGGAGCTCGCCCATACCCCAGATGACGGTCTGGCCGGTCTCCTCGTCACGGCGGACCTGGAAGGACGGGTCCTCCTCGGCCAGCCGCTGGATCGCGGTGCTGAGCTTCTCCTGGTCGCCCTTGGTCTTGGGCTCGATCGCGACGTTGATGACCGGGGCCGGGAACGTCATCGACTCCAGGACGACCTGGTTGGCCGGGTCGCACAGGGTGTCACCGGTGGTGGTGTCCTTCAGACCCATCACGGCGACGATCTGACCGGCGTGCGCGGACGGGCGCTCCTCGCGCTTGTTCGCGTGCATCTGGTAGATCTTGCCGATCCGCTCCTTGCGGCCCTTCACGGAGTTGATGACTCCGGAGCCGGACTCGAGGGTGCCCGAGTAGATGCGGATGTAGGTGAGACGACCCAGGTGCTGGTCGGCCGCGATCTTGAAGGCGAGCGCGGAGAACGGCTCGTCCACGTCCGCGTGACGCTCCACGACCGCCTCCTCGTCACCGACCGCGTGGCCCTTGAAGGCCGGGATGTCGGTGGGCGCGGGGAGGTAGGCGACGATCGCGTCGAGCAGGGGCTGGACGCCCTTGTTCTTGAACGCGGTACCGGTCAGGACCGGGTTGATGGCGCTGGACAGCGTCGCGCGGCGGATGGCCGCGACCAGCTGCTCCTCGGTGGGCTCGACGCCCTCCAGGAAGAGCTCCATCAGCTCGTCGTCGTTCTCGGCCACGGTCTCCACGAGCTTGTCACGCCACTCGCGGGCGGCGTCGGCGTACTCGGCCGGGATGTCGACGACCTCGTACATCTCGCCCTTGGCCGCCTCGGCGCTCCAGAGCAGGCCCTTCATCTTCACCAGGTCGATGACGCCCTTGAAGTCGGCCTCGACGCCCCAGGGAAGCTGGATGACCGCCGGGGTGGCGTTCAGCCGGCTGACCATCATGTCGACGCAGCGGTGGAACTCCGCGCCGACGCGGTCCATCTTGTTGACGAAGCAGATGCGGGGCACGCCGTAACCGTCGGCCTGGCGCCAGACCGTCTCGGACTGAGGCTCGACACCCGCCACACCGTCGAACACGGCGACGGCACCGTCGAGGACGCGGAGCGAGCGCTCCACCTCGATGGTGAAGTCGACGTGGCCCGGCGTGTCGATGATGTTGATCGTGTGGCCGAGCCACTCGCAGGTCGTAGCGGCGGAGGTGATGGTGATACCACGCTCCTGCTCCTGCTCCATCCAGTCCATCGTGGCTGCGCCCTCGTGGACTTCACCGATCTTGTAGTTGATGCCGGTGTAGAACAGGATGCGCTCGGTCGTGGTGGTCTTGCCCGCGTCGATGTGGGCCATGATGCCGATGTTTCGCACCTTGGCCAGGTCAAGAGCGGTCGTGGTGGCCACTTCTCTCGCGTCCTCGTCGTCTCGTCGAACCCGCTGTTACCAGCGGTAGTGGGCGAAGGCCTTGTTGGACTCGGCCATCTTGTGGGTGTCCTCGCGCTTCTTGACGCTGGCGCCGAGGCCATTGCTGGCGTCGAGCAGCTCGTTCATGAGGCGCTCGGTCATGGTCTTCTCGCGACGGGCGCGGGAGTACTGCACCAGCCAACGCAGGGCCAGGGTGGTGCTGCGCGCGGCGCGCACCTCGACCGGGACCTGGTAGGTCGCACCGCCGACGCGGCGGCTGCGGACCTCGAGGGTGGGCTTGACGTTGTCCAGCGCGCGCTTCAGGGTGACGACCGGGTCGTTGCCGGTCTTCTCCCGAGCACCTTCGAGGGCGCCGTAGACGATGGACTGCGCGATGGAGCGCTTGCCGTCCAGGAGCACCTTGTTGATGAGCGCGGTGACCAGCGGCGAGTTGTGGACCGGGTCAGCCATGAGCTGACGACGGCCAGGAGAACCCTTGCGAGGCATTCTTACTTCTCCTTCTTCGCGCCGTAACGGCTACGGGCCTGCTTGCGGTTGCGGACACCCTGGGTGTCGAGCGAGCCGCGGATGATCTTGTAGCGAACACCCGGCAGGTCCTTCACACGACCGCCACGGACGAGCACGATGGAGTGCTCCTGAAGGTTGTGGCCGACACCCGGGATGTAGGCCGTGACCTCGATGCCGTTGGTGAGCCGGACACGCGCGACCTTGCGGAGGGCGGAGTTCGGCTTCTTGGGGGTCGTGGTGTAAACGCGCATGCAGGTGCCGCGTCGCTGGGGGCTGGCCTTGAGCGCCGGGGTCTTGGTCTTGGTGACCTTGTCCTGGCGGCCCTTGCGGACCAGCTGCTGAATCGTAGGCACCGCGTCTCCGTTCGTGCTTGCCGGTGATTCGAATGTTGTTGCCTTTGCAGGTACTGCCGGTGTCATGACCTGCGAAGTGGCCGCCCACTCCGACCCACGCGGTCGGGCGTGTCGCGCACTTGTCGCGCCAGCTCCGAGCCTGCCCGGTGGAGGGGGCCACGCGGCGCCTCTGCCGACTCCTCGCGGGAACCTGTCGACGCGCACGCATGAGGGCCCATGAAGACACGGGCACGGTGGGTAAGACTACCCAGTCAAGCGCAACACGTCAAAACCATCGCGCCTGCCGGCCGTCCCGGTGAACACCCGTATTCGTGCCATGACTCCCGCGGCCGGCTCACCGCCGGTCGCTGCTGGGTCCATGACGAGTTTACCGGTCGTGCGGGACTTCTCCGGCCGTTCTTCCTCTCAACGTCAGGACTTCACCGCAACATTCCGGTCAAGAGAGATCAACAGGGATTCGGCGGGAAGCGGGAAAGCGGACGGCGCCCGCCCCCGGAGGGGACGGGCGCCGTCGACGTCACACTCAGCGGTTGTACTGACCGAAGTCGTACTCCTCCAGCGGAACGGCCTCGCCGGAGCCCGAACCGAAGGTGTAGTCCGCCGCGGAGCCGTCGTAGCCGCCGACCGTGTACATCGCGGCCTTGGCCTCCTCGGTCGGCTCGACCCGGACGTTGCGGTACTGCGGCATGCCGGTACCGGCCGGGATGAGCTTTCCGATGATGACGTTCTCCTTGAGGCCGAGCAGGGAGTCGGACTTGGCGTGGATCGCCGCGTCCGTGAGCACCCTGGTCGTCTCCTGGAAGGACGCCGCCGACAGCCAGGACTCGGTGGCCAGCGACGCCTTGGTGATGCCCATGAGGACCGGACGGCCGGAGGCCGGCGTGCCCTGCTCCGCCACGCACTCGCGGTTCATCCGCTCGAAGCGGGGCCGCTCGACGAGCTCACCGGGCAGCATGTCGGTGTCACCCGACTCCAGCACGTTCACGCGCTTGAGCATCTGCCGAACGATGATCTCGATGTGCTTGTCGTGGATGGACACACCCTGCGAGCGGTAGACCTGCTGGACCTCGGCCACCAGGTGCAGCTGCACGGCCCGCGGGCCGAGGATGCGCAGCACCTCGTTGGGGTTGACCGCACCGGCGATCAGCTGCTGGCCCACCTTGACGTGCTGACCCTCCGAGACCAGCATCCGCGACCGCATCGAGACCTGGTAGGCGACCTCTTCGGAACCGTCGTCGGGAATGATGACGACCTTCCGGGTCTTGTCGGTCTCGTCGATGCGGACCCGGCCCTCGGCCTCGCTGATCGGGGCGACGCCCTTGGGGACGCGCGCCTCGAAGAGCTCCTGGACACGGGGCAGACCATGGGTGATGTCCGCACCCGCCACACCACCGGTGTGGAAGGTACGCATCGTCAGCTGGGTGCCGGGCTCGCCGATCGACTGGGCGGCGATGATGCCGACGGCCTCGCCGACGTCCACGAGCTTGCCGGTGGCCAGCGAACGGCCGTAGCAGGTGGCGCAGACACCGATCTTGGCCTCGCAGACCAGCGGGCTGCGGGTCCTGACGGTCTCCACCCCGGCCTCGACCAGCGCGGTGACGTGGATGTCGTTGATGTCGACACCCGCACTCACGATGACCTTGCCGTCCACCTCGACGTCCTCGGCCAGGATGCGGCCGTGCACGTTGCTCTCGCCGTTCTCGGGCTTGACCAGGTTGCCCTGCGCGTCACGCTCGGCGACGTGCAGCGGGACCGTACGGTCGGTGCCGCAGTCGATCTCGCGGACGATGACGTCCTGGGCGACGTCCACCAGACGCCGGGTGAGGTACCCGGAGTCGGCGGTCCGCAGCGCGGTGTCGGCCAGACCCTTCCGCTGTCCGTGGGTGGAGATGAAGTACTCCAGCACCGACAGGCCCTCGCGGAACGAGGCCTTGATCGGACGCGGGATCGTCTCACCCTTGGTGTTGGACACCAGACCGCGGATGCCGGAGATCTGCCGGACCTGCATCAGGTTTCCACGGGCGCCGGACTGGACCATCATCCAGACCGGGTTGCTCTTGGGGAACGCCTGCTGCATGTCGTCGGTCACGTCGCTGGTGGCGTGGGTCCAGATCTCGATGAGCTCCTGGCGGCGCTCCTCGTCGGTGATCAGGCCGCGCTCGTACTCCCGCTGGACCTTGTCGGCCCGGCGCTCGTACGACTCCATGATCGTGGCCTTGTTCGGCGGCGCGATGACATCCTCGATGGAGATCGTCACACCGGCCCGAGTCGCCCAGTAGAAGCCGGCGTCCTTGAGCGCGTCGAGCGCGGCCGCCACCTCCACCTTCGGGTACTTCTCGGCCAGCTCGTTGACGATGGCCGAGAGCTGCTTCTTGCCGACCTGGAAGTTGACGTACGGGTAGTTCGCCGGGAGCGTCTGGTTGAACAGGCAGCGGCCGAGCGTGGTCTCCAGGCGGTAGGGGTCGCCCGGCTCCCAGCCCTCGGGACCCTGCCAGCCGCGCGGCGGCGGGACGTCCCCGTCGAACCGGACCTGGATCGTGGCCTGGATGTCCAGCTCGCGGCGGTCGAAGGCCATGAGCGCCTCCGACACCGAGCCGAAGACCCGGCCCTGACCCGGCGCGTTCTCGCTCTCGTCCTTCTCGGTGGTCAGCGAGTACAGGCCGATGACCATGTCCTGGGTGGGCATGGTGACCGGCTTGCCGTCGGCCGGCTTCAGGATGTTGTTGGTGGACAGCATCAGGATGCGGGCCTCGGCCTGCGCCTCGGCCGACAGCGGCAGGTGCACGGCCATCTGGTCACCGTCGAAGTCCGCGTTGAACGCGGTGCAGACGAGCGGGTGGATCTGGATGGCTTTGCCCTCGACCAGCTGCGGCTCGAAGGCCTGGATGCCCAGGCGGTGCAGGGTGGGCGCGCGGTTGAGCAGCACGGGGTGCTCGGTGATGACCTCTTCGAGGACGTCCCACACGACCGGGCGGGCCCGCTCGACCATCCGCTTGGCCGACTTGATGTTCTGCGCGTGGTTCAGGTCGACCAGGCGCTTCATCACGAACGGCTTGAAGAGCTCCAGCGCCATCTGCTTGGGCAGACCGCACTGGTGCAGCTTCAGCTGCGGGCCGACGACGATGACCGAACGGCCGGAGTAGTCGACGCGCTTGCCCAGGAGGTTCTGGCGGAACCGGCCCTGCTTGCCCTTCAGCATGTCGCTGAGGGACTTCAGCGGGCGGTTGCCGGGGCCGGTGACCGGGCGGCCGCGGCGGCCGTTGTCGAACAGCGCGTCGACGGCCTCCTGGAGCATCCGCTTCTCGTTGTTCACGATGATCTCGGGCGCGCCGAGGTCGAGAAGACGCTTGAGGCGGTTGTTCCGGTTGATCACCCGGCGGTACAGGTCGTTCAGGTCCGAGGTCGCGAACCGGCCACCGTCGAGCTGCACCATCGGGCGCAGGTCCGGCGGGATGACCGGGATGCAGTCGAGGACCATGCCGTTGGGCGAGTTGCGCGTGTTCAGGAACGCGGACACGACCTTGAGACGCTTGAGCGCGCGGGCCTTCTTCTGGCCCTTGCCGCTGCGGATCGTCTCGCGGAGGTTCTCGGCCTCGGCGTCGAGGTCGAAGTTGGACAGACGCTCCTGGATGGCCTGGGCGCCCATGCCACCGCGGAAGTAGCGGCCGAAGCGGTCGCGCATCTCGCGGTAGAGCAGCTCGTCGCCCTCGAGGTCCTGGACCTTGAGGTTCTTGAAGCGGCTCCAGACCTCCTCCAGGCGGTCCAGCTCGCGCTGAGCCCGGTCGCGGAGCTGACGCATCTCGCGCTCGGCGCCCTCACGGACCTTGCGGCGCTGGTCGCCCTTGGCGCCGGCGGCCTCCAGCTCGGCCAGGTCGCCCTCGAGCTTCTTCTGGCGGGCCTCGACGTCGGCGTCACGGCGCTGCTCGATGTGCTGCCGCTCGACGGAGATCTTCGCCTCCAGCGACGGCAGGTCACGCTCGCGCAGTTCCTTGTCCACGTGCGTGATCATGTAGGCCGCGAAGTAGATGACCTTCTCCAGGTCCTTCGGGGCCAGGTCGAGCAGGTATCCCAGACGGGACGGCACGCCCTTGAAGTACCAGATGTGCGTGACCGGCGCGGCCAGCTCGATGTGGCCCATCCGCTCACGGCGCACCTTGGCCCGGGTCACCTCGACGCCGCAGCGCTCACAGATGATGCCCTTGAAGCGGACGCGCTTGTACTTGCCGCAGTAGCACTCCCAGTCCCGGGTGGGACCGAAGATCTTCTCGCAGAAGAGGCCGTCCTTCTCGGGCTTGAGGGTCCGGTAGTTGATGGTCTCCGGCTTCTTCACCTCACCGTGCGACCACTGACGGATGTCGTCCGCCGTCGCCAGTCCGATCCGAAGCTCATCGAAGAAGTTGACGTCCAGCATTTGTAATCCCCTCCTCAGCTTCTAGATCAGACCTCTTCGACACTGCTCGGCTCGCGCCGGGACAGGTCGATGCCGAGCTCCTCCGCGGCGCGGAAGACGTCCTCGTCGGTGTCGCGCATCTCGATCGACATGCCGTCGCTGGAGAGCACCTCGACGTTCAGGCACAGCGACTGCATCTCCTTGATGAGCACCTTGAAGGACTCGGGGATGCCCGGCTCGGGGATGTTCTCGCCCTTGACGATGGCCTCGTAGACCTTCACGCGGCCCAGCACGTCGTCGGACTTGATGGTCAGCAGCTCCTGCAGCGCGTAGGCCGCGCCGTAGGCCTCCAGCGCCCACACCTCCATCTCACCGAAGCGCTGGCCGCCGAACTGGGCCTTACCGCCGAGCGGCTGCTGGGTGATCATGGAGTACGGGCCCGTCGACCGGGCGTGGATCTTGTCGTCCACCAGGTGGAGCAGCTTCAGGATGTAGATGTAGCCGACCGAGATCGGGTGCGGGAACGGCTCGCCGGAGCGGCCGTCGAACAGCTTGGCCTTGCCGTTCGGGCCGACCATGCGGCCGCCGTCCCGGTTGACCAGGGTGCTGTCGAGCAGGCCGACGATCTCTTCCTCGCTGGCGCCGTCGAACACCGGGGTGGCCATGTTGGTTCGCGGCTCGACCTCGGCGAAGCCCTTGTCGCGCAGCCGTTCGGCCCAGGCCTCCTCGACGCCGGAGATGTCCCAGCCCCGGGCGGCGATCCACCCCAGATGGGTCTCCAGCACCTGCCCGACGTTCAT